>JAFVSK010000021.1 GCA_017503785.1 Clostridia bacterium | reverse complement strand
GTCAGGCGCCAGCCGCTCCGTGCTCGCGCCAACGCCGTCCGCACTCCCCCGCCGCCGCCGTCCGCAAAGAGTCCCCTGCCCCCGTAGCCGCGCCCCCGCCCCGCACTTCGCGCCCCCTCCCCCCGCCCCCCGCGCTGCTGCTGCTGCCGACGCTGCCGCCGCCAACGCTGCCGCCAACGCTGCCGCCATCGCTGCTGCCGTCGCGGACACGCCGCCGCTGACGCGGCTGCGAGTTTTTGGGCGTGCCGTCTGCCGCTGCCGTCGCTGCTGCCGTCGCGTAAACGCCTGCGGCACACGCTGTTGCGAAGACGCTGCCGCCGCCAACGCTGCCGCCAACGCTGCCGCCATCGCTGCCGCCATCGCGGACACGCCGCCGCTGACGCGGTCGCCGTCGCGCTAACGCGCGGAAGTTTTTTGGCGTGCCGCACGCTTTCCTGGACGCTATCCATGTGCCGACTGGGCCCATCTAAGCACGACACAAACTACGACACACACTACGACACACACTACGACACACACTACGACACAGCGAAACGCCCTGTACATCGGCATTTGAAGGCAATCAACGACACAGCGAACGACACAGCGAACGACACAGAGTACGACACAGAGTACGACACGTTTTCAAATACTATAAACAAAGAATAATATATTTTCGGGCCCGGGGGTGTGCTTGCGCGAGTGCGCGCACACGCGCGCACACTCTCGCGTAGGTCCGTTGTAAGTCCGACTATACGCCGACATGAGCGACTACCGTGCGACACCGGCTGGAGGGGGCCGGATGAGGGCCCCAGGCGGCAAAATGTGCATAGGGGCTGCAAAAAGTTGCAGAAAAGTTTGGCAGTGTCAAAACTATTCCGTACCTTTGCCCCCATGAAGACCAGAGAACCCCGCGATGCCTGGTACGTCAGCGGCCGCAATCGGCTGACCGGCATGCGTGACCAACTGACGGGAGTGATGCCGCACGACGAAGCCGCGGCACGTATGGAGCGCTACCAGTCGGCAGCGCGTAAGCAGAAGTATCCGACATACACTCGTCTCCGCCTGGAGAGGGCGGTGGCGATTCAGCTAACATTCACATTTCAAAATTAAGAGTAACTATGGAAGAAGTATTCAAGGAGAACGGCCGCGAGTTGGAAGTTGACCGCGACCGCGTGGCGCTGGAGGTCAAGAAGTACCGTCTGCGCCATCAGCTGACGCAACGCCAGCTTGGAGAGAAGTGGGGGCTATCACGCTACACCATCATCCGCGTGGAGAATGCCCAGAACTTGTCGTGGGAGAGCGCCTACAAGATAATGGCGCGGCTCACCGACACCATGAGAGAGGAGGGCAGCGTATGAGGTGGAGAGCGAATATCACATACATCCTTCGCCATCAGGACAATCTGCAGCGTCTCATCAAAAGCTGTGATAAGGTCAAGGATGCTAAGTACACATATGGCGAGTTTGACGATGAGGACATCGCGGAAGCGATAGCGGGTATCAATAATCTCATCAAGCGAATTGACAAGGAGGGCGGAGTATGAAAGTGACCAGAATCTACGACCGGCGCCCGGAGAACGGGTGCGCGCGCTGCTGGTGGTGGAACCAGCACAGACAAGACAACTGGGGCAAGTGTGCAGCGCAACCAGGTGTGGTCACCTGGTGGCAGCACGGGCCGTGCACCGAGTATGAGTTGGACGATAACGTCCCGGATGAGATTCAACTAGTAGCAGACTAACATGAGGTACACTACGATAATAGATATCCGGGAGTTCCCGCTATACAAGAACCCGGCCTGCCGGACACTCTACCTGCACATGGTACTCGCAAGCGGGTACCACGAAACGGACATGGACCAGGTAACAGTCTCAATCCGGGGACTGGCCACGCAGACGGGACTGACAGTGAGCGCCACCAGGCACGCACTGTCAGTCCTCATGAAGGCCGGGCTCGTCAGGAGACAATCAGGACAGCTGACAGTTGCCAAATACGTTCTCAAGGAGGGCATACCAAAGCGCGCCAGGAGCAAGAAGGAGCAACAGCTTCAACAGTTGGCGCGCGAACGTGAGCAGAAGGCCATCGAGGAGGAAAGGCAGCGATACCACCAGGCGCAACAGGCGATATCAGACAGCAGCGTCCAGGAACTCGAGGAACACCTCGATAAGATGCAATATGCCAAGGACCATCCCGAAGAGTACCGAACCCAAAACTACTGGATTCGTGGTGTACGAATTGTAAACAACGACGCCGCACGCGCAGCGATCGCGGCGGCGATAGAATCAAAAAAGGCGAGCAAATGACCAATCAGAAAGCAATCAGCGTAAAGGTGTATGAAAATATCCTGGCGCAATTCGACGCCCAGTTGGACGCGTACGAGAAGAGGAACCAGGCAATCAACAAAGCCATGATGATATACGTCGAACTGAAGAAGTGGCGTGAGAAGATAGACCTGGAGAGTGAGAATACCGGACAGAGGACGGCCATGGAGGCCGAGGCTTTCCAGCATGTAATCCGGATTAGCAAGAGATGGAGAGTCGGGTGAACAGCTGCTTAAGTATATACTTACGCGCCAGGCACATAAGTATATACTTTCTAAGCTTAGAGTTCCCGGGATACTCCGGAACTGCGCCCATGGGGGAAAGTATATACCTGCTGGTTCCGGCAAAGTATATACCTAACTCCGGACACAAAAAGTACATACTATGGATGACAGATTAAAGAAAGAAATAAACGATACACTCACGGCACTAGACATCAGTCGAGATGAGCGGCCGGAGATGGCCCAGGTAATTGAAGAGTTGGCAGAATACTTCTACAATCTCGGAAGGCGAGCCATTAATAAAAACGAAAGACTATGACAGCAGAGCAATTTTTCTATTTGGTCAAAATGATGCGCCAGGCGCAAAGGGAGTACTTCGCCCATCGGGAGCAATCCAAACTGCGGGCATGCAGGGCACTGGAAGGCGACGTGGATAGAGAGATACTCCGAGTAATGGATATACTAAAAGAGAAGGAGGGGGGAGCCTAGGAGCCCTCCTCCTTCCAGTTTGACTAAATAAATATAGATAACTCCTGGCACTACGTCGGACCACCTGGAAATAGCTAACATTCGCTCCTTAAGTGTGCCAGG
>JAFVSK010000020.1 GCA_017503785.1 Clostridia bacterium | reverse complement strand
GTTACGGCATAACCGTTGGCACCCACGTAGCACCAGCCTTGGCTGTCGGTGCACCAGGCGTTGGTGAGCATCGCACCGTCTTTGCCGAGGAATACCCAGCCGACACTATCCTTACGCCATGCATTTTTCACCATCGTGCCGTTATTGTAGAAATACCATTTGCCGCCGTCCAGCGCCCAACCGCTGTAGGTGATCTCGCGTTCGGCTTCGCACACGTTGCAATCGGTATCCCAACCATTGCTGTAGGTGTGATCACCGCTTGCGGGAATGGGCGTGTTTTCGTTGCGCTTCTCGTGGCAAACCGAGCACTCCTCGTGCTTCTTGCCGTCAACACCGCAGTTGCCGGCATCGTCGATCACCCAGTCAAAGTCGTGCGTAACTGTTCTGCCCTCATGGCACACGTTACATTCGGCATCGCAATCGTTGTCGTAGGTGTGGTTGACGGTCACCGTGCACGATGCCGAAAGATCACCGACAGTTGCCGTAATGGTGGTAGTGCCGCCTTTGATTGCCGTGATCTTACCGTTTGCATCCACGGTAGCTACCGTCTTGTCGCTCGAATTCCACGTGATTGCGGGAAGCGCGGCATCGCTCGGTTGGGGGGTAGCCGTTAGGGTAGCTGTGGCGCCCTCATTCAGTTCAAGAGTCGTGTTGTTCAATACAATGGCATCGAGCGTCGGCTCCGTTTTCTCCATCAGAATTACGTTATCGTAATAGGTGGTACCGGGCTTGCCGCGACTTTCAAATTTGATTTCATAACCGGGGCTTTTGGAGATAGATGCCGGCGTGGTGAACGTAATGGAATAGGTGGTCCAGTCGGTTTCGCCGTCAGGTAGATGGTAAGCGCTGCCTGCTTTTAATTCCACACCTTCTGCCGTGGTTCCCCACGTTTTACCTAAATAGAGCTTTGGACGACCTTCGCCTACATTTTTGTAGTCAAAACTAAAAACGTAGGTGGTGTTAGGCTTGAGCTTGCCCAACAGTGCTTCTTTATAATAGGCGCCGTTGCCGCTATCCCAGTCGTCGTCATTGCCTTCGCCGCGAACGGATACCAGACCCCAGCTATCGTTTTTGCCCGCGCCTTCCTGCACGCGCGTGGAATTGCCCCACGCCACCGAAGGCCCTTGCTCAAAGTCACCGTTTATGATGATATTATTCGGATCGTTCGGGTCGGGACCGGTGGGCTTTTCAAAGCCGCACACGGTGCAGTTGGTACCGCCCTGATAGTCGTGTGCCGTAGTGGTTGAACGCTGCGTTTTGCAAACGTTACAGGCAACGTCACAATCACCCGAATAGGTGTGGGTGGCGGTTACCGTGCGTTTTGCTTTACACACGTTACAGATCTCGTCGCATTCACTTTCGTACACGTGCTCCACCGTAACCGTAAACGAGGTGCGCGCATCGCGGTAGGTAACCGTTACCGTTTGTTCACCGGGAACAGCGGCATCGTAACCCGTAACGCGGAAATCGGTTACCGCTTTTTGACTGTTATCACCATACGTGGCCGTGACGACCATACCGGCCTTATTCAGCGCTTCACCCTCGGCATAGACAACCTTGTTCGGCAGGGTGGTTACTTCAATGGATTTCACCCGCTCGCTGTTGGGCAGCGCTGTTGCCGTGGGCGTTTCCAACGAGAAGTCGAACTGGTTTACCGGCAGGAAATAGGCATCACGCGTTACGGAATAGTAGCGAACCTGCACGTCTTTACCGTCTTCGGAGAAATATAGCATCGCAATCAGCGCGGCACCGTTGTTCCAGTTTTCATCCGTACCCTGCGGATCGATCAGCATTTGATGCACGGTGTTGCCGTTAACACCCACGTCGCTGCGGGTAACGATCTTATCCGTGGGGCTGTGGCCGCACAGCACCATGCTGATGTTTTTGTGTTGGCTGATGAATTCATTCCACCAGTCGGTAGCGCTGTTGGGAGCAGAATATTTTTTAAGATCGTTGTAGGCGCCGGTAGCCAGCATATAGATATGCGTGGTAACGATCACGGTGTGATCCGGATTGGCATCGGCCACTTCGCCGGCCCAGGCCAGCACGTCATCGGTGGCGGTGATATCCAGATTCATAATGATATAGTTGTTTCCGCAAATTTCGATTTTTTGGAAGGTGTTCATCATCGTATTATCGTAGCTGCCGCTGATGGCGCTTCCGAAATCGGCTTGCGTAAAGTATTCCTTAAAGAGTGCAAGATCATCGTGGTTGCCGCGCACGAACGAATAGGGGATCTTACCGTTCATGCGGCTGATCTGCGTTTTAACCAGTTCCCATTCCGAACGAACGGTGTAGCTGTCCACCATATCGCCGAGCCCTACAACGAACTCGATCTTGCGTTCTTCTTGGTTTTCAAGAATCCAATCGTACACCATCGGTACGGTATTCGGCCATTGCACGGTCATGGTTTGAATATCGCCCAGCACGGCAAACGAGTAGGCGTAATCGTCAAGCGGCTTTTCCTGTGTTTGGAAATAGCCCGTAAACGTGGGACCGATTCCCTCGGTGCAAACAAGGCTGTCGGGGCGAGAGCCCTCGGCAGCAGCCGACAAGTCGTAGTTTGCCAGCAAGGCATCGGTATCCACCTTGGCGGCCGTAGCATCGGCGGCTACCTCGGTGGCGGTGCGTACGTCGGAATATAAGGTGATATTTTTAATATATCCCTTGAAGTTTTGAACAGACTTCGCAACACGCAGGTCGCTGCCGATGCGCATTTTCGAGGTGAACGAAAGCGAGGCAGGGCCGTTGTAGGTAAGCGATTGCTCCAACGTGCCGTTAATGTAGCAGTGCAACCGGCTGTTGGTTACGTCGCGCACCACGGCAATATGGTTGTTTTGACCGTTGTAAACGTTCGTACCGGTGAATTTGAAATCGTGAACAGCACCGGTGCTGTCGATGATATACAAACGCACATTGCCGTTTGTGTGGATCTCAAAGCTGAAAGCGTTGGTGGCGCCATCCTTCGGTGCCGAGGCGTAGTTGCCCATAATAACGCCACCGCGCGTGGCAGCGGTGGTACCTTGGGGAAAGTAAACGGTAGCCTCCAGCGTGGTGGGGAGAGTCCAAGCGGTAGAGGCTGCTTGGTAGGGCATATCGCTGCTGAAATCCAAGCCGTTCTCGGTGTTTGATACGGCTGCAACCGTGATCGCCGGCACCATGGTGAGGAGCAAGCAGATCGTCAGAAGAAGCGCGCCAAGGCGTTTAACTGCGTTCATACGTATCCTTCCTTTTCAAAAAGCTTATACTTCAGTTTAACATGAATAGGAAAGCAAGGCAGTAGGTTTTCAAGGCTTGTTTGTGGTAAAATTAAATATTTATTGTAAATTTAGGGAAAATGTTGCATTTTTCCACCAAAATGCTATACTAAAAGCGGAAGGATGTGGTGGCTTGCGACATTATCCGATTCGAAATTACATTGCCGAAGGGCAGCTTTATAATATGCGCCGCGGCAGTTGCTCGGAAAAAGCTCAAATCGAAGAGCACAGCCATGAGTTTATAGAATTGGTGTATGTTCTCAACGGCGGCGGAACGCACCGAATTAACAAAAGCGTCTATGAGGCTCAGCGGGGGAGTTTGTTGTTTGTTAACGTGGGCGACGTGCACCATTACAGTACCACCGACACGATGGGGTTCGTTAATCTGTATCTGCATCCGCTGTGCGTGGGCACAAAACGGGTTGCCGATATTTACAGTATTTTGTGTGCCCTGTTTTCCGAATCCGATCGGTTGCCGCAACCGTTTCCGCAACACATTCAGTTAAGCGGTTCCATTCTTACGGAATTTGAACGGTTGATCGAATGTCTGCATCGTGAGCTGCGGCAACAGCAGCACGGATACAGCGCTGTGGTAAATGGGTATATGCAGGCGGTGTTTGCGTTAATTTTGCGAGCGCTGTTGCCCAAACAGGAGCGCCGCAGCGGGAAATTGCTCACGGCAGAGCTGCTGGATTACATAGAAAAGAACTACACCAAGCGCCTTACGCTTACCGAATTGGCAGCGCGGTTTTATTATCATCCCGTATACTTGGGCCGTTTGTTCCACGAAACGTTTCAGGTGTCCTTTAAAGACTACCTGTGCGAAAAGCGATTGCAGCATGCTGAACGGCAGCTGCTGGAAAGCTCGCTGACCATTGATGAGGTTGCGGTGGTATCGGGCTTTTCGGATAAAAAGTTTTTCTACAAGACGTTTCGGGAGAAGCATGGCTGCACACCGATGCAATACCGAAAGCAAGGAGAATAAAAAATACCGACCGCTAAGCGGTCGGTATTTTTGTTTATAAATTAGTCTTCGCGGCGGCGATCGTCACGGCGGCGGAAACCACCCTGGCGATGGGCCGGACGAGCCGATTCCTCACGCGGAGCGGGAGCTTCGGGGGTGAGACCCTCCACCTGAATGAGCGCATCGCGGCGGGAGAGGTTAATGCGGCCCTGCTCGTCGATCTCGGTGACCTTGACCAGCACCTCGTCACCAACGGTAACGATATCCTCAACCTTTTCCACGCGCTTCACATCCAGCTTGCTGATGTGAACCAAGCCTTCCTTGCCGGGAGCAATTTCCACAAAGGCGCCAAACGCCATCAAGCGGGTAACGCGGCCCTTGTAGATCGCACCGATCTCGGGATCCTTGGCGATGGTTTCGATCACAGCCAGTGCCTTGTAGGCATTTTCGCTGTTCACAGCGGAGATGAAGATGGTGCCATCCTCTTCCACGGTAACGTCGCAGCTGAAGTCGGCCTGGATCTTCTGGATCACAGCGCCGCCCTTACCGATGACCTCGCGGATCTTGTCCACGTCGATCTTGGTGGTGAGCATCTTGGGAGCATAGGGGGACAGCTCGGAGCGAACCTCGGGGATCGCCTTGAGCATGGTCTCGTCGAGAATGTACAGACGAGCCTTGTAGGTCTTTTCCAGAGCTTCCTTGATGATGGCCGGGGTTAAGCCGTGCACCTTCAAGTCCATCTGGATAGCGGTGATACCCTTGTGAGTACCGCCAACCTTAAAGTCCATATCGCCGAAGAAGTCTTCCAAGCCTTGAATGTCGACCATCGTCATGAAGCGGTCGCCCTCGGTAACCAAACCGCAGGAGATACCGGCAACAGGCGCCTTGATCGGCACACCGGCAGCCATCAGTGCCAGCGTGGAGCCGCAGATGGAAGCCTGCGAGGTGGAACCGTTGGAGGAGAGAACCTCCGATACCAAGCGCATGGTGTAGGGGAACTCTTCCTGCGAGGGAAGCACCGGAACCAGAGCACGCTCTGCCAAAGCACCGTGACCGATCTCACGACGGCCGGGGCCGCGCGACGGCTTGGTTTCGCCCACCGAGTAGGAGGGGAAGTTGTAGTGGTGCATGTAGCGCTTTTCGGTTTCGTCATCCAAACCGTCGAGCAGCTGAGCATCGTCGGGGTTACCCAGCGTTACGGTGGTGAGCACCTGCGTTTGGCCGCGGGTGAACATACCGGAACCGTGTACGCGGGGCAGCAGATCCACTTCAGCAGCGAGCGGGCGGATCTCGTCGATGCCGCGGCCGTCTACGCGCTTACCGTCATCCAGCAGCCAGCGACGCACAACGTATTTCTGCAGCTTGTACAAGCATTCGTCGATCTTGGCGATCTCTTCGGGATATTCTTCGTCGAAGCGCTCGTGCACCTTGTCGTACACGGGGCGCAGGCGCTCGTCGCGGATCAGCTTGTCGTCGGTGTCGAGGGCGTAACGCACGTCTTCGATCGCGAAGTCCTTGATAGCCTCGTACATAACCGGATCGGGATCGTTGGACTGGAAGGCAAACTTCGGCTTGCCGATCTCTGCCTGGATGCCCTTAATGAACTCCACGATCTGCTGGTTCGCTTCGTGACCGGCCATAATGCCGCCGAACATCGTTTCGTTGTCGATCTCGTTAGCACCGGCTTCGATCATTGCCACCAGATCGGCGGTGGAAGCCACGGTTACGTGCATTTCGGATTTCTTTTCCTGCTCGGCAGTGGGGTTGATGACGTACTCACCGTCGATCAAGCCAACCACAACACCCGAAATGGGGCCATCCCACGGAATATCGGAGATGGAGATCGCAATGGAAGCACCGATCATGGCGGTGGTTTCCGGCGGGCAATCGGGGTCGACGGACATGACGGTGCAAACGATGGACACGTCGTTGCGCATATCCTTGGGGAACAAGGGGCGGATGGGGCGGTCGATCACGCGGGAAGTCAGAATAGCCTTCTCGGTGGGACGGCCTTCACGGCGCTGGAACGAGCCCGGAATGTGACCTACGGCGTACAGCTTTTCTTCGTAGTCCACGGAAAGCGGGAAGAAATCCACACCATCGCGGGGCTTGGCCGATGCCGTGACGTTGCACAGGATCGAGGTATCGCCGTAGCGAACCATACAAGAGCCGCTGGACAGCTGAGCCATCTTGCCGACTTCAACCTTTAACGGGCGGCCGGCCAGGGTTGTTTCGTACACGCGGTAGTTTTCAAACATAACAATTCCTCCGTTCAATCTATTTCCGAACGGCACGCGCTGATCTTTAGCAATAAAACCAATGCTTTGCGAGAAAGCACTCGTTTCACTGCTAAATGACCGCTTGTCCGTGCCGTGTGCGGCTGAGTAAAAAAAGTGGTTAGAGGCAGGCGGGACACCCGCCTGCCTCTTGTGCAGACTTATTTGCGGATGCCGAGCTTCTCGATGATAGCACGATAACGAGTGATATCCTTCTTCATCAGGTAGTTCAGCAGGTTGCGGCGATGACCAACCATCTTGAGCAGACCGCGGCGGGAGTGGTGGTCCTTCTTGTGAACCTTCAGGTGCTCCGTCAGGTCGTTGATGCGCTTCGTGAGAACCGCGATCTGAACCTCGGGGGAACCGGTGTCACCCTCGTGGGTGGCGTACTGCTGCATGATTTCGGTTTTTTCTTGTGCCAACATAGTAAAACACCTCTTTATAATATTTCCTCAAACCCAGAAAGGGAAACGGTGTATCCCCGCAGGGGCATTCTCCGCAAACCGGGAAAGGGATGCGCACATAGCGTGCTTTGGTATTATAACATACACTTTTGCAAATGTAAAGTATAATTTTCAGAAATTTTTGTGGTGCGCGGGCAAAGCGGTTTACGACATAGTTTTCTGTTTTGTGGGCATATATATACTGTAAATATAAGGGAGGGCGACGTATGGAATTTCGTGCCGCCGACGGTGCGGTGTGGTTATTGCGCACGGCACTGCTGATCGGTGCTGCCGTGGCAGCTGTGCTGTTGTGGCTGCCGTCGCTTCTGTGGGCGGGATGGCCGAAGCTCAGTGCGGTGATTCCCTTTGTTTTTCTTCTCCCTTGTTGGTGGTACGCGGCTCGCCTGATCGCTTCCGTTTACGGGACTGTGACCGCACGTGCCGTTCACCTGCGGTATGGCGTGTTGTGGATTCGAGAGATCTTTGTACCCATGGAGGCTTTGCGCACCTTTGAGGTGTGGACACCGCCGCTGCATCGGGTATTTCGCTGCCGCACGGTGGTGCTTCGCTTTGCCGGTGGAGCGGCACTTGTGCCGCTCTTGGGCATACAGGCTGCGACGCAATTTACACAGGTGTTGGAAACACTGGAGGAGGACGCATAATGGAAAGGCGGCCGCATGCAACGTACATGCTGTATGAGCTTCGTCGCTTTCGGGTGCTGCTGATCGTTCCGCTAACACGCCTATTGGTGGAGCTGTTTCGCGGAGAAACACCTGCATTACGCCGGTATGAAACGGCGTTGGCTGGTCTGCTTGTTGGATATATCGTGGCGAAGTGGCTGGCGTGTCGCTACCATTTAGCCGCTTCAAAGAGCGGTCGCTTTCACACGGTAGGTGTGCGCCAAGGGCTTTTTTTGCGACGGTCGTTACACATAGCAGCCGAGGAGGCAGCCTCCGTGGAAATTGAACGCACACCGCTGCTGTGGTTGTTTGGCGGCAGGCGCATACGTGTGAATACCGCCGGCTTGCGGCGCCGTTCAGACGTACAGCTGTATTTGTCGGCTGCTCAAGCGCGGGCCTTGTTCGCAACAGGGAACGGGACACGTCGCTATCGTGCCGCACGGTGGCCGGTGCTGGTAATGTCACTCACAGGCTCCAATGCGGCCGTGGGACTACTCACGGTGGCACCGCTGCTCAATCGCGCAGGACGGTTGCTTGGTAACGCCGTTACTCCCGATGTGGTGGGCTTGGTTGATCGGTTTATCAGCACAGGGCTTCCGCCCACCTTACGATTGGTGGCCAACGTATTGGTAGTTGGTTGGGCGGTGGCAGCCCTGCGCAGTTTTTGTCGCTACGTGGGATTTTCGGCGCAACGGGAGGCAGGGTATCTGCAACTGGTGTCAGGCCTGTTTACCCGCCGCGACGTATTGATCGACTGTAATAAGATCACCACGCTGGAGCTGCGGCAAACACTTACTATGCGGCTGTTCTCCCTATATACTGCTGTGATTACGGCGGCAGGATACGGGCGGGATATCGGCACTCGCCCGGTGCTGATTCCGGCAGCGCCGGCGCGCGAACTGGCTCACGGCTTAGATCGACTGCTGCCGGAGTACCCCTTATGCAGCAGTCTTTTGCGACCGGTGCGCGGTGCTTGGAAACGGTATACAGCGGCACCGGTGCTTTGGCTGATGGCCGGTGTAGGATTGTGGTTTCTTGGTGCGTGGTGGAGAACGGTAGCAATCATTTGGACGGGCTTTGGACTTTGGTGGCTGCTTGTACGGTTGCTGGGACTGCGACAAGCAGGTTTTGGCTGCACGCGAGAGGCGATCGCCTTATGCTATCCGCGCGGCCTGGCGTTCTATCACGTGTACTTGCCCGACGAGGTGCTGGATAGCATCACTATCACGCAATCGTATTTTCAGCGGCACCGCGGCAGCTGCACCGTGCGAGTACGTTGCTTCGGCGAGAAAAAGCGCACTCATCGTCTTTGGGGATTACCGTACGATGCCGTACGGCACATGATAACAACGTGAAAAGCGCATTGCCGGTAGGCAATGCGCTTTTGTGTTAAATCTTATCACCGTTTAAGAATTTGCGGTAGGTAGTCATGAAGGCCTCCACTTTCTTAGCATCCACCAAGTACAGTTCGCCGGTATCGTGCAACACCGCATATTGCCCTGCGTTGTGACGATACAGCTTGATCCAGCCGGTGTGAGCAATGGAGGTATTTGTTACAATATCAATGCTCAGCAGCGGTTCGCCGGTGGGCTTGGTGGCCAACGCCTCTTTGCGTGTGATCTGCATCAGTTGCGTGTACACCGTGCGGAAATCGGCGGTGGGATATTGCTTGCCGTTGGAAATCACCGTAAGCTGATTATCGCGATCCTCCGTTTCCATGTTGTGTGTGAGTTCAAAAACAGTAGTCTTGCCATCCGCGGTTACGCTCATTTTCTCCACTTGATAAATGTAAGTGAAGAACAGCAATTCATCGGCAATATCATCGTACTGCGTTTCCGCCCACACCAACGAGCTGGGGTTTACCGTGTACAGCAGCGGCACCATCTCGCCATCCATGTATGCCACGGCGTAGCGGTCACCGTTTTCGGTTTCCTTACCCAACTTTACAGTGTACTCAAACGTGTTGTGAAAGGAAATGGTGGTGGTTTTTTTGCCGGTGTTCTTATCGGTGGTCTCGGTGGTCTTTTTCACCGAAACGTTTGCTACGCACGCCGAATACGGATCGTTCAAGCCGTATTTAGCCAAATCCGCTGCCGTGGGGCGAACCTTGGCAATGCCGCTGGCAGCAAAACCGTAATACGAGGAGGAACTGAGCATATTGGTACCGCTCTTCAAGTTCCGCAGGTACGGCTTTGTAACGTAAAAACCGGAAAGCACCTGTGCCTGTTGACCCTTTTCCACAACGTCGGTAGAGATCTGGAATGACAGTGTGCTCGGTCGCACCGAACCCGTTAGGGTGACGTCGCGCACAACGACTTCCTCGTTGCTTTCTGTGGCGCTGGGTGCGGTAAAGGGCGTGGTGGAAAGATAATAGGTGGAGTCTGCCGCTACGGTGTGCACAAACGTGGTGTCGATCAGATAAACGGCAGACGAATCGGCCTTGCGCAGATAATAGCCTTCGCCGGAGGGCGAGAGATCACCGAGTTCAAAAGCGAATGTGGTGTTATCGGAATAGGTTACCTCAAGCGAGGCAAAGCCGCCCTTGTCGGTATCAAAGCCGAAATCTTCGGGATGCGCAGGATTGTCTTGAATAAGGCGATAGGCGCCAAACGAAAGCAGGGCATCGGCAAGCGATTCGTAAGCAGTGGGGTACTGCGGAAGATCCTCGTAGCCCTGCACGGCCAAATCGCCGTCCTTGTTTGCGGCGACGGTAAAGGTTTCGTTTTCGAGCTTTACGGTCACCGAAGATACGGTAACGTCTTTGGCCTTGTCAACCAAAACGACTGTGGGATCGTTCGCGGTGGTGGTTGTGGTAGCACCGCCGCCGTCGCCAACGTCGGGCAGCAACAACAACACCGCCAACAAAGCGCCCAATGCCACCAAGGCGATTGCCGAGATGAGCAGGGTACGTGTGCGCTTACTCATAAGTGCCTCCTTTTCAGGAAGACAACCACGCTGATAACCACCAAAATGAGCGGCACAGCGATCATCACGATCTGAATGGCGCGGGCATCGGCCACGGAATACGACAGCGTGACGGTGGACAGATCCATCGCCGAAATAACCACGGTATCACCCAAGCTGCAGATGGTACGCATCGGCTCCAGCGTGAGTGCTTCGTTTTTGTACTGTACCAGTGAGGAGGTGATGGGGAAGAGATAGCTGCCGCTGACGATCACGTTGGTCTCACCGGCGTGCTCACTGGTTTGGCGCAGCTCCTTGGCGTAGGCCATACCGATCACGGGATACGCGGCGGCATCCAGGCGTTCGGCATCGGCACCCTCTTCCAAAGAGGACTGCGGGATCAGCTTGGCGCTTTCGGGGAACTCGATCATCGAATAGTTGGTAACCGATTCTGCATCAGTGTCGGTGCCGAATGCGGTTTTGATTTCCAGCGTGTAGGGCATCATGACCTTTTCGTCGGCAAAATCCTTGGTAAGATCGGTATCCTGCACCGCCGTAAGCGGGATCAGATCGCCCATCATCTGGAGGTAGTTATTGCTGTCGGTTTCCACGATCAGATTGTCGGTTACGGTGATGCCGTAGTCGTTCTTCAGGAAATCGTATAGATTGGGACATTCACCCAAGTAGTTGCACATGACCATCAGATCGCGGTTGAGCTTCGTATCGTTGTTCAGCCAAGCGCGCAAGCGGGTGATCTCTTCAATGGAATAATCGGTGGCAGGACCGACGATGATCATGGCCTCGGTGGTGGGGTCGATCTCGGCGGCCGAAGCCAGGTTGAGCGTGTTGGTGGTGTAGCCGTTCAGTTCGTACAGCTTTTTCATGGCGGTGATGACCTGCTCGTTTTCGTCGTGACCGGTCAGGAAGGTAAGGGTCACCGTTTTGCCGCCGCAAACGGCGTTCACGGTGGAAGCCAGCTTTTGCTCAACCAGCGACGAATACACGTAGCTGTACGTGGTGGAATCCATCTCCTCGGTGTACAGATCGTCGATGCTGATCACACGGTACTGATCGGCCGTGCGGAACAAAATGCTGCCGGAAGACACCTCATATTCCTTGTACTTGGTTGCCAATGTCGGGTCGGCTTCCATATCGAGGTATTTAACGGTAACGTGGCCGTTGCTCAGCGTGTTATAATCCTGCGTAAAGCGGTAGAACTGACGCAGAATGACGTTGGCATCCTCCGACCCGGTAGTGGGAGCAGAGAAGGTGGTTTCGTTCATGAACACCAAAATCTCCAGATTTTGCGTAACCTTTTTTGCCACCTCGCGGCTTTCCTCCGACAGGGTATACGTGCTGTCGGCGGTTAAGTCGAGCGTCAGCGGAAAGCGGTCGTACAAAATGCCCACGATCATGTTGAACACCATTACCGCCGCAATGACAACGATGGTCAGCACGGTAGCGGTGGTGCCCAAACGCAGCTTGCGGTTGGTTCGTAAATTGAAACGGCGAAGCGCCTTTTTTTCTTTTTTCTCACTCATTGTTGTACGCCCCCTCTCAATTCCATCTCTTGCGATCCATCAAGCGAACCGTCAGGAACAAAAACAGCGCTTGCATCGACAGGAAAAAGATCACGTCGTCGTATTGGATCGTGCCGGCCGCAAAGCTGGAATACCGTTGATTGACGGACAGGAAATCCACCACGGCAGCCACCAGCGAGCTGTCCATAATGGTTTTCAGCGTATCCAGCATAATGAGCACCAGCGAAGCCAAAAAGCTGCCCAGTGCGGCAATAAACTGGCTTTCGGTGAGGCTGGAGATCAGCAAGCCGATGGCAATAACCATGCCGCCGAGCAGCAGCAGCCCCAGGTAATTGCCAAAGATAACCAGCCAGTCGGGGGTGGTTTGGAATGCAATGATGACCGCGCACACCAGTGTCATGGAGCAGCCGATGGCGAACAGCAGCATGGCCGCCAGGAATTTACCGCCCACGATACCGGTGAGGCTCACGGGGGAGGTGAACAAAATCTGGTCGGTCTTTTGGCGCTTATCGTCGCTCATCAAGCGCATCGTCAAAATGGGAAGCACCAAAATGAGCATGTACGATTGCAGGTTTTGGAACACCACCGTCATATCGGGGGTGGCGTAGGTTACGTTGGAGGCCACGAAGAAGAAGCCCGTGAGCGCAAACATGATGGCCAGCACGCAGTAACCGATAGGAGAGGTGAAATAGGTTTTAAATTCGCGTTTAAAGATGGCACTCATTTGCGGTTACCTCCTTTGCGGGACGTTTCGGGAAGCTGCTCGCGAGTGAGCGAGATAAACACTTCCTCCAAAGTCATTTCCATGGATTTGAGACCCAGCAGCGGGAAGCCGTCTTTCGCCAGTGCGGTAAACAGTGCACGGCGGAAATCGGCACCCTCATCGGGCTCCAGTGCGTATTCGAACACACCGGGCTCGCGCTCGCCGCAGGTGGTGACGTCGGCAATGCCGGGAATGTGCTTCAAAATGCCGTAAACGCGCTGCTCATCGCCCGCAATGCGCGCCAGCAGGCGGCGGTCGGACGAGAACTGTGCTGACAGATTTTCGGCCGTGTTATCGGCCACGATCTCGCCGCCGTTGATGATGACGATACGGTCGCACACCGCCTCAACCTCGGGCAGGATGTGCGAGGACAGGATCACCGTGTGATGCTTACCCAAGTTTTTAATGAGCGTGCGGATCTCAATGATCTGCTTGGGATCGAGACCCACGGTAGGCTCATCGAGGATCAGCACAGGGGGGTTGCCGATGAGTGCCTGCGCAAAGCCCACGCGCTGACGGTAACCTTTGGAGAGGTTTTTGATAAGACGGCCGTACACGTGTTCAATGTGCATCAGTCGGCAAACCTCGGCAATGTGCTTTTTGCGGTTTAAGGTGCATTTTTTGAGGTCGTAAACAAAATCCAGATATTCGCGCACCGTCATATCCAGATACAGCGGCGGCTGCTCGGGCAAATAGCCGATGCTGGCCTTGGCTTCGTTGGGGTCCTCCAGCACGTCGTAGCCGTTGATGCGCACGCTACCCGACGAAGCGGAAAGGTAGCCGGTTAAAATGTTCATGGTGGTGGATTTGCCGGCGCCGTTCGGCCCGAGGAAACCCAGGATCTCGCCTTCCTCGACACGGAAGCTGATATCGTTCACAGCACAATGTGAGCCATATCGCTTGGTCAAGTTTTGTACTTCGATCATCGGAACACTCCCTTTCATAAAACTATAGACTTCGGTACAGTACTACTATAAAAAAGTTTTGTGTTTTTTGTGTGTCTTTTTTGCAAATCCTCTTTTGTTTTTCAAAGGAGTGTGCTATACTACAACGGTAAAGGAGGGAGAACCATGTTGTATCGGCAATGGACACCGAACGAAACGCTGACACCGTCGCCGCGTTCGGTAGCACTGGGCGTGTTCGACGGCGTGCATTTGGGTCACCGTGCGGTCATTGCGGCAGCCCGCAACGTTTCTCCCTCGTCTGTGGCGGCAGCCCCATTGGTTACGGTGTTGTCATTGGTGGGCGTTCCCAAGGAGGGCGGTCGTTTGGTCACCGCCGACGGTGAGCAAGCCCAAGCCGCTACTTTGGGGGTCGATGAATGGCTGTGCGTGCCGTTTGAGTCGATCTGCGAATTGTCGCCTGCCCAATTTGTGCGCGAGGTGCTGCACGAGAAGCTGCATGCCACGGTGGTGTGCTGCGGCTACAATTTCCGTTTTGGCAAACACGGCGCCGGCAACGCCGCCACCTTGCGTGAGCTGTGTGAGCCGCTGGGCATGGAGGTGCGCGTTGTTCCCGCTGTAGAACGCGAGGGTAGGGCAATCAGCTCCACGGCCGTGCGCGAAGCGGTGTCACAAGGCGATATGTCACAGGCAATGGCCCTGCTCGGTCGGCCGTACACGGTAGCCTTTCCCGTTCGGGTCGGTAATCGGCTGGGCAGCCGCTGGGGTTTTCCCACCATTAATCAGCCGTTTCCCGAGGGGTTTGTTTGTCCGAAACACGGGGTATACGCTTCGCTGGTCGTGCTAAACGGTGTTCAGCATCGAGCCATCACCAACATTGGCGTGCATCCCACGGTGGGGGGCACGGCTGCCCCGCAAGCAGAAACCTACATTTTCGATTACGAGGGCGATCTGTACGGACAAGCACCGGAAATACAGCTTATTCGCTTTTTGCGAGAGGAATGCTGTTTTGATACGGTGGAAGCACTGCAAGCACAGATCGCGGATGATATTACTGCTGCCAAAGCTTTGCTCGATGGCGACGGCGGTAAAGCGATCTTATTCGATTTCGACGATACGCTTCAGCACCGTCCTCACGCCTTTTTGGGCGTTGCGCGGGAACTGCTGAACCGCTATCTTCCCGAACTGACGGAAGACGTTCGCGAGGAATACGCCCGCTGGATGCAAGAGGAAAATCGCGGCGGCTACGTGGATCCTGAGGTATATTTCAAAGACGTTTGTGAGCATTGCGGCTTTCCTGTGGAAGCCGAGGTGCTGCTGCGGGAATTACGCTGTCGGTTTCCTTTTCACAGCGAACTGCTGCCGCATGCCGTCGAGGTGCTTTGTGAGCTGAAGCGGCGCGGTTATCGGCTGGGCATCGTCACCAACGGCCCCGCCCTGCAGCAAAATCTAAAACTGGATCATGCGGGGATACGCCCGTATGTCGATGTGGTTTTGGTAGCCGGTACCGAGGGGGTTCAAAAACCGCAGGCAGAGGTGTTTTACCGCGCGGCACAGCGCTTGTGCGCAGCACCGAAAGACACGGTGTTCGTGGGCGATTATCCGCCCAACGATATCGTGGGTGCGCAAAACGCCGGAATGACACCGCTGTACATCGACGTTCACGGTCAAAACGGGTGCCCCGACGGGGTGGAGAAAATTACCGATCTGCAGCAATTATTAGATAGATTTTAAAAACAGCGAGGGCAACCGTTTGGTTGCCCTCGCTGTTTTGTTATCGTTGTGTTAACACAGTCGCTTCGTAGTTCATCACGCTGTCATACCAGCGCTCGTCCGTCGGTACGCCTTGGCGACGGCAGTATTCCTCCCACACGTCGCCGAACGGCAGCGTTTTACATTCCTCCAGCAGCATTAAACGGCGGGTAAAGTCGCCGTTATCCTGCAGCTGCTTCAGCATGGTATGCGGCTGGAGCAGTGCCATCAGCAGCGCTTTTTGCGCGTTGCGTGTGCCGATCACCCACGCCGCTACGCGATTGATCGAGGCATCGAAAAAGTCCAACCCGATGCGCACCTTGCCGAGAGCATCGTTTCGCACGATCTCTTTCATAATTTCTTTCAACTCGTCATCCAACACGACCACGTGGTCGGAATCCCACCGCACGCCGCGGGTAACGTGCAGCGGAATTACGTCAAAGAACGGCAGCAGCGCAGGAATTTTATCGCTGACCACCTCGGTGGGATGATAATGACCGTTATCCAGCAGGTTGTATACACCCGGGTGTGTGGCAGCGTAGCTCATGTAGAATTCGTTGCTGCCCACGGTGTAGCTTTCCACGCCCACGGCAAACACCTTGCTTTCCACACTGTCGATCACGTTCGGCAGTTGCTCGGCAAAGATCTCGTCGAGGCTGTCTTTTAAACGCAGACGCGGTCCCAACCGATCGGCAGGGGTGTCCTTGTAGCCGTCGGGGATCCACACGTTGTTCAGTACGCGGTCACCGAGCTCTTCGCCGATGCGTTGAGCAATGCGACGGCAGGCAATACAATGCTCGATCCAAAAGCGGCGCACCTGCTCGTCGGGCGAGGAAAGACTTAACCCATCCTTCATCATGGGATGGCTGAACACCGTGGGATTGAAGTCGATTCCCAGATGGTGCTCTTTGGCAAACGCCACCCACGGAGCAAAGTGCTTGTACTCTAAGCGGTTGCGGTCCACCCATTCACCGTCACCAAACACGGCGTAGCAGGCGTGCAGATTGATCCGCTTTTTACCGGGGATCAGCGCCAGCGCTTGCAGCAGATCGGCCTTTAATTCTTCAAAATTGCGGGCACGGCCCGGGTAGTTGCCGGTGGTTTGAATACCGTTACCGGCGCCGCCGTCGGGATTGTCAAATCCCACCACGTCATCGCCCTGCCAGCAATGGATGGAGATCGCTGTATCCGCTGCTGCTGTGAGGGCGGCTTCCACGTCCACACCAAAGCGAGCGTAGATGGCTTTTGCACTGTCAAATCGAGTCATGGTAACACCTCTTGTAAAACATAGAATTTACTGAAGCCTATTGTTGGCACTATTTTAAAGTGGGTAGGCAATAAAATCAACGCACTTTTTTTACGAATGTATAGGGCGATTTTTCTATATGATCTGCAATATCCGCAGGCACCGATCATTCTCCTTTAGTATATGTGTGCAATGCTCGCGGCAACGCTGCCGTCTACAAGATCCACAAGCGCGTAGGTACTGCCGAACCGCAGCGAGCCGGGGTTGAGAAGATAAAGCCCATCCTCGTACCGAAACAGCGGCTCGTGTGTGTGGCCGAACATGGCCAAGCGCACGCCGCGCCGACGAGCCTCGGCCTCCAATCGTCCCACGCCGGATTTTACGCTGTACTTGTGTCCGTGGGTGAAAAGCAACGGAACGTTGCCGATGCGCAGTTCTTGTTCAAGCGGCAGTGCGGCGGCAAAATCGCAATTCCCGGCCACTTGATACACGGTAGCACGGCAGGTAGGCAATACGTCTTCCATATCGGAAGCGCCGTCGCCCAAATGCAAAACGTAGTTGGCTTCGGGATGTTTCTCCAACACACGGTTTAATGTATAACAACCGCCGTGAGAATCGGAAACCACAAGTAAGCGGATCATAAGGCCCTCCGTGATAATTTTCTAAGATGGAACATATAGGTGAATAGGGGGGTGAAGCAGATGAGTCAAATTACACCGGATCAGCTGCAGGCGTTGCTGGCGTATGCTTCGCGGCAACTGGGAATGACACCCGAGCAGCTGGCCAAAACCGTGCAAAGTGGGGGACTGGACGCCGTATCCAACAGCGTAAGTCCCGATAACGCCCGCCGTATTTCCGAACTGGTGGGCGACCCACAAAAGGCCGAGCAATTTTTAAGTTCACCCGAGGTACAAAAGCTGCTCGGGAAACTGTTGGGGGGACACTGACGATGGATGACGAGTTAAGTCGTAAGCTTGATCAGTTGCTCAACTCGCCGGAGGGGATGGATAAGATACGCAGCACCATGGCGGCACTGGGATTGTCGGCCAACGAGTCGGCCCCACCGGCCGAACCTCCTCCGGAAGCGCCGGCGGCACCGCTGAATAGCGAAATGCTGTCGGGCTTGTTAGGGTTGGCTCCGATGCTCGGGAAGCTGGAGAGCGACGATCAACACACGGCCTTGCTGAAAGCCTTGCGACCGTATTTGCATAACGGACGGGAAAAGCGGTTGGACGAGTCCATTAAATTGCTGCAGCTGATGAAGCTGCTGCCGCTCTTGCAGGGAGGGCTGTTGAAATGAACGGAACAGGGAACCACGTTATGCGTATGCAGCAGGAGGCGGCCGAGCGGGTGCAGCGAATGCAGGAGCATTCCCGCCGCTTAGTGCGCGAGCACCCCGTAAACGTGTACCGCGGCGTATCGTTCACGCCGAACACTGCGGAAGAATCACCAAACGATACCGCGCCGAAAGCTACGTTAGAGGAGCAACATCTCACAGTTGCGCCAACCGTACCCGAAGGGGGCTTGGCAGCACTTTTGCAAGGGGATGAGGAACAAACGCTGGTGCTGCTTTTGGCAGTCATTCTGGCAAAAAACGGCGCGCCGCTTGAGTTGGTGCTGGCGCTTTTGTATATTGCTATGTAATCAGTCTACAAATTCATCGGGATTTTCCCGAATATACTGCACGCACAGCAATAACGGCTGATCGGTTGCGATCGCCTCGCGGAACACAGTGGTCACGGCTTCCCACAACGGCGAATCGGTGCCCTCTTCGGCGGTGCGCAGCGCAGCACGCAGCGCCGTGGCGGAATTGGAAGCGCCGATGCGCTCCAGACCGTCGGCGGCAGGCTCAGCGAAGCGGCGGGAGGGAGAACGGAAAACCGTGGAAAAATCCTGCGTTTCCAGTTCCTTGCACAGCAACCACACGCTATACACGGCGGCTCGCCCGCGGGACAGCAGCGGCAGCTGCGCGGCAGCATCCGGCTTGCGTTTATCCTGCTTACTCATCACGTTGGATACAACAGCCTGCACCAATTCCTCGTTGGGAACCGAGGCGAGCAGTTCAGTAGTCATTACGGCGTATTTTTTGCAAAGAGCGGCGGCAACGTCGCTCTTTGTGCGTTTTTCCAAAATAAACAGGTACACGGCGATAACGATAGCTAGCGCGATCAGCACCAGCGTACCGGGTTTTAACAAGCCCTCAAACATACTCTCAATCCTCCTTGGCGGTAAGCAAGCGATAAATATCGCCTTTTTTCAGCCCGGTTTCGGCAGCAGCGCGACGTGCGGCCTCCGAGGTGGACAAGCCCTCGTTCTTCACATAGTCTTGGGCTAAACGAGCGGCTTCCTCCACCGTAACGGGAGGAGCTTCTTCGGGAACACGGCCCTCCAAGATCAGCACGAATTCGCCGCGAGCCGACTCGTTGCGATACCGCACGGCCGCTTCGGCCAGTGTGGTGCGGATGATCTCCTCGTGCAGCTTGGTCAATTCGCGCACCAAGCAAATGCGGCGGTCGCCCAGTGCTTCCAGCAGATCCTCCAAGGTGGAAGCGAGCTTGTGAGGCGCTTCGTAAAACACCATCGTGCGCACCTCGTTGACCAGCGACGCCAAATGCTCGCGGCGGCTGCGGCGGTTCATACTGAGAAAGCCCTCAAACGTAAAACGACCGGTCGGCATGCCCGACACTGCCAGCGCCGTGATCACCGCGCTCGGCCCGGGCACCACGGTAACGGGAATACCGCGCTCGTGGCATTGTGCCACCAGTTCTTCGCCGGGGTCCGAAATAGCGGGCATCCCCGCATCGGTGACCAGAACGGCGTTTTCGCCCGCCTCCAGCTTGCGGCAGATCATTTCACCACGTTCGCGTTTATTGTGCTCGTAATAGCTCACGAGCGGTTTGCGAATACCAAAATGGTTCAGCAGGTTCAGCGACACGCGCGTATCCTCAGCAGCAATAAAATCGCAGGCGTTAAGCGCTTCCAACGCACGCGGAGATAGATCGGACAAATTGCCGATGGGCGTTCCCACCAGTGTTAATGTTCCGGACATTGTGTTATCCCTTGCTTTCTGAATGTTCTAAGATCAACGGCGGCAGCACGCGCAACGACGGCTTGGCCTGAAGCACGGCATCGCACAGCAGCAAAAACGGCGGCAGCTCGGCGCGGGCGTGCACAAACTGCAGGCGTTTTGGCTCCAGCTTATGATCGCGCAAGACGGTCAGAAGATCGACCAGCCGTTCCGGACGGTGGCAAAGCACAAAATGCCCACCGTTTTTTAACAATCGTGCAGCAGCGGCCGTAACGTCGTTTAAGGTGTTGCCTTGCTCTTGACGTGCCAAGGCACGGTGCGGCAGGGGAGAGGCCTTGCCGCTTCCCTCGGCAAAGTACGGCGGATTGCACAGCACGCGGTCATACGCTGCGGCAGGCAGCGTGAGCGCACGCCAATCCTGCTCGTACACGGTGATGGCGTGCTGCAAACGGTTTGTTTCCACATTTTTGCGCGCCAGCGCAGCAGCTTCGGGGGAGATCTCCACCGCATCCACCGTGGGTGCCGGTGCCGTGCGATGGAGCAACAGCGGCAGGATACCGCATCCCGTACCGAGATCGCACACGCGCTCGCGCGGGCGAGCTTCGGCAAAGTCGGCCAACAGCAGAGCATCGGTACCAAACGTGTGTTCCTCGGTAACAGCGATGCTGCGGTCACCGCCGAGATATTCAATATGCGACAAGCAACGCTCCTCGCTTTCCGTTCAAAGTGAAAGGCTGCCGTAAACGGCGCGGTGAGTCCGCTTGTTCACGACAGCCTTTGTGAGTACAGCATGAATTACGCCTGAGCGATAGCGCCCACGGGGCAGGTATCAGCGCAAGCACCGCAATCGATGCAGGTATCCGCGTTGATCTCATACTTGCCATCACCCTCAGCGATCGCCTCTACGGGGCAACCCTCGGCGCAAGCGCCGCAAGCGATGCACTCATCAGAAATTTTATAAGCCATTATCCAGCACCTCCTTTTCCTAGCGATTATACAATAGCACAAAAAAATCGAAAAATCAACTGAAAATTCAAGGAAATCCTGTAAAATTGAAAAAGGACTTGCGTTTCTCGTCGAAAGGAGTATATAATAGAGGCATAAATTATGATGGGGGGATATGCCTTGGCAGAATACAACTGGAATGCATCGCTGCTGCGCCGTGTGTTTGTTGTGCCGGAAGACGTGGCCGATAAGCACTTGCGTTTGGCGGGTGCCGTGCAGTTAAAGGTGTTGTTGTGGCTGTCGCGTCACGGCGGCGTTTATGACGACGAGGCATGCTCCCGTGCCGTGGGTGCTTCGGCTCCCGATTGTCGCGATGCTCTGCGCTACTGGATCGAAGCAGGTGTTCTCGCAGGTGACGAACAACCGTCGGCGGTCGTTACCCCTGCCGAGCCTCCCGCGAAGCCGGTGGAGGCTCCTAAGGTGGTGGCCCGCCCACAACCGGTAAAGCCGCAAATGCCGCAGGTGATCGAGCGGCGCAAAAACAGCGCCGAGTTTGCCTATTTGCTGGACGAAGTCAGCGCCCGCACGGGGCGACCGCTTTCGCCGGGCGATATGGAAACACTGCTCTACTTATTTGATACCGCCGGCCTGCCTGCCGAGGTGTTGCTGATGGTGGTTGGTTATGCTGCCAACGCCGGCCGTTGCGCCATGCGGTATATTGAAAAGGTTGCTTTGGATTGGGCCGATCAAGGTATCGTTACCATGGCTGCCGCCGAAGAACACCTGTGTCGATTAGAGCGTGCACAGCAGGCGTTGGTTCGCCTTGTGGAAATTTGCGAACTGCCCAAGCTGCCCACGGGCGCCTCGGCGCGCGATGCTGCCGAAAAGTGGCTGTACGACTGGAAAATTGCCGATGAGGTGCTGCGCTTAGCACACGATATTTGCGTGAAGAAAACCGGAAAATTCCAAGTGCGGTATATTGATCGCATTTTGGAAAACTGGCGAGAGCAGGGTGTTGATACGGCCGAAAAAGCGTTGGCCTTGTGTAGCGGCAAGGCGGCGGCTTCGGAAGAGGCGCCCAGCGAATACGAGGATATGGTAGCCCAATACACACCGGTGTATAAAAAGAAAAAGAAGAAAGAGGGGTGAGCGCCGTGGCATACAGTAAGGAGTTATATGAAAAAGCACAATCCGTGCTGGAAGGGCGGCGCAGCGCCGCTCAGGCACGCGCAGCGGAAATGCGCCGTGTCATGACGAAAAAAGTTCCGCGCTTGGCAGAGATCGAGCAGCAAATGGCGCAGTCGGCGGGAAAGGTCGTTTCGGCGATCCTTGCCGGTGGCAACGTTGACGCCGAAGTCGAACGAATCAAAACGGAAAATCTGGCTTTGCAGGTCGAGCTGGCCATGCTGCTGCAGGAGAACGGTGTAAACGCTTCGAACTTTGAACCGCAGTACACCTGCCCCAAATGTGAGGATACCGGCGTTCACGGCACCAAATATTGCGACTGCTTCTTGTCGCTGTTGCAGGAGCTGTCGTGCGAGTCGTTATCGGAACTGTCGGGAATGAAGCCTCTGTCGTTTGAGGATATGTCGCTCAACTATTATTCCGCTCAGCCCGATGCCCGCACCGGCATTTCACCGCGTGCCCGCATGCGCGATGTCATTGCCTATTGCCGTTCGTATGCCGAGGGCTTCGACGGAACCGATGTCAGCCTGCTGCTGCGCGGCCCAACGGGTGTCGGTAAAACGCATTTGTCGTTGGCCATCGCCGGCGAGGTCATGGCACGTGGATATTCGGTGGTGTACGGCCCGGTGCAGAAGCTGCTGCATCGCTTGGAAAAAGAGCATTTCGGCCGCGCCGAGGGCAACAGTGAAGACGTTATGATCGACTGCGATCTGCTGATTTTGGACGACGTAGGTACAGAATTTGCCAGTCCGTTCTACACGTCGGCGTTATACAATATCATTAACGGGCGGATGCTGGAGGAAAAGCCCACCATCATCAGCACCAATCTCAATCAAAAGGAGCTGGCTGCCCGCTACGGCGAGCAGATCGCTTCCCGCGTTACGGGCACCTTCCAGCCGCTCGTGTGCGTGGGGAAGGATATTCGCCAGCTTAAACTGAAGCAATCGTTGGAGTAAGGAGGAAGCCTTATGGATTTTGAACATCTGTGTATGGGTTGTATGAGCCCGTTGCAGGAGCAGGATACCGTGTGTGCACAGTGCGGCTATCCGGCGGCGGGGGTCAATCCCGTTGAGTATTTGCCGTCGCATACCGTGCTGAATAAACGGTATTTGGTTGGCCGCGTGCTGGAGATCGGCGGTGACAGCGCGGTGTATATCGGCGTTGATCTGCAGGACAACAGCCGTGTGACCATTCGTGAGTTTTTTCCGCCTCAGCTTGCGCAACGTGAGCAAAACGGCACGGGCGTACAAGCCGCGGGCGACAAAGCCGTGTTTGCGGAATGCCGCAGCAAATTTCTCACCTTGGCGCGTGCCGTCGGCCGTCTGCGCGACGTGCTGGTAGTGGTGCCGTCGTATGACATTTTCGAGGAAAACGGCACGGCCTATTGCGTGAGTGAGTATTGCGAGGGCACCAGCCTGGAGAAGTACGTAGCAGCTCACGGCGGCCGCTTACCGGTGGAAGAGGTGCGGCGCATGTTCCTGCCGCTTATCGAAGCGGTTTCCACCATTCATGCTACCGGCGTGCTGCATTTGGCCTTATCCCCGAAAAACATTTTGGTAGACAGCGAGGGCTGCTTGCGCCTGAAGAACTTTGCCATCAGTGAGGTGCGCACGCAGAGTAATATCGGTAAACCCAGCCGTGTTACGGGCTGTGCCGCACCGGAGCAGTATGAAAACGGTGCCGTGTGCACCGAAGCAGCCGACGTGTACGGCCTGGCGGCTTCCATGTTTTTTGCACTTACCGGCAACGTTCCGGCAGAGATTGCCCAGCGCCGCAAAAAAGGTGATGGCCTGACCATGCCTGCCGAAGTGGCCGATGCGATGCCCCCTTACATAAAAGAAAGTCTGTACCGCGCGTTGCGGCTGTCGCCGGAGCGCCGTACCCAAACTGCACAGCAGCTGTTAGACGAATTGTCTGCCACTCAGGCGATCGCCTCGCTGCGCGAAACGGAGGAAGAACCTATGGCAACGAAAAAGAAATTTCCCTACATTTGGCTGATCTTCGGTGCGGTCGTGGTAGCGCTGGCCATTTTGGCCGTGTTTGCGCTCAGCGGCTTGGGCTACATTAATTTCGGCGGCACCGAAACCACCACCACGACCACCCAGCCTTCTCTTTCGATGAAGCCGACAACAACGACCGATGCCTTAATAACACAGGGCACCGGCAACGCTATGTTCGAAGTGGATTCGCTGGTGGGCCAGCGCTGGGCGGCCATTCAAAAGAAGACCTTCTCGGGTGATATGAAGGCGATCCTCAAGGGCTATGAATACAGCGATACCGCTCCTAAGGGAACGGTTATCGGTCAAACCCCCGCTGCCGGCGAGAAGGTACCGCGCGGCACGCAGATCACGGTGATCATCAGCGCCGGCCCTGTTGAGGGTACGATGCCCGATGTGTCCGGCTGGAAGGAAGAGCACGCGCGCGCCTATCTGGAAGCACTTGGCTACAACGTGGGTGAGTCGCTGATGCTGCAGGCATCGGTGTTCGACAAGGGCATGGTAGAAAAGAGCATGCCTGCTGCCGGCACCAAGGTAAAGGTAGGCGACACGGTGTACCTGTACGTCAGCAACGTCGCTCAGCCCGCCGATCCGCCTGCCGATGCGGTGTGGGAGGAATAACCTATGAATGAGCTTCGTCACTATCAGCCCGCGGTGAGTTTCCCGAAATTGCCATACATTTTTACAGCCCCCACCGATTGGGATCCCGCCAAGGAATCGCTGCCGCTGATCGTGTTTTTACACGGTGCCGGTGAGCGAGGGGAGGATCCTGCTCCGCTGCGTGAGTTTTACGGAATTCCGCGCTTGTTTGGTGAAGATCCGGATTATCACGGCTTGCGGGTGCTTACACTGTCGCCGCAATGTCCGAACGGCTTGGTGTGGAACAACCTCACGTTGGCCGTACGCGATTTGATTGAAACGGTTGTAACGGAAAACAATGTCGACCGTAACGCCATCACCATTACCGGCTGCAGTATGGGTGGCTTCGGTACGTGGGAGATGATTTGTGCGTATCCCGAGTTGTTCGCGGCAGCCGCTCCCATTTGCGGCGGCGGTTTATCGTGGCGCGCTTCCCAAATTAAGCATCTGCCGCTGCGCGTGTTCCACGGCGGTGTAGATTCCGTGGTGCCGCTGTGGTATTCGGAAACCATGGTGAAAGCCATTGAAAATGCAGGCGGCAACGTTACGTTAACGGTGTTCCCGGGGGTGGATCACGATTCGTGGATCCCGGCCTATCGCGACACCGATGTTATTGACTGGCTGGCGGCACAGCGCCGTTCGTAATTTTGTGAAAAGAGGAAATTATCATGCTGCTTAAAAATGCAACGATCTATAACGATCAATTTGAACCTGTTAAATTAAACATCACCGTTGAGGGCGAGCGTATTGTCGCCGTTGACACGCGCGAAACCGCCGACGAGATTCTCGACCTGGAAGGATATACCGTACTGCCCGGCCTTATTGATATGCATATTCACGGCTGCGCAGGATATGATACCGGTGAGGCAACTCCGGAAGCGTTGGAGGCAATGTCGCGGTGCTTGGTGCAGCGTGGTGTTACCTCGTTCTGTCCCACCTCGATGACGTTGTCGTTTGAGGAGCTGCAGAAGATCTTCCGCAACGTCGCCTCTGCGCGGAATACCGTGACCGGTGCGTATATTCACGGCGTGAACATGGAAGGTCCGTATATTGCTATGTCCAAGAAGGGCGCTCAAAACGGCGCTTATGTGCGTAATCCCGATGCCGAGGAGTTTAAACGGCTGTTCGAGGATTGCGACGGTGCCATTAAAGTGGTGGATATTGCCCCCGAAACCGAAGGTGCGGAAGCGTTTGTGCAGCAGGTGCAGGGCCTTTGCCCCGTGTCGGTAGCGCACACGGCGGCCGACTACGATCAGGCCTGCGCAGCATTTGGTTGGGGCGTGCGCCACGTAACGCATCTGTACAATGCACAAAGCGGACTTACCCATCGTGCTCCCGGTGTGGTGGGCGCTGTGTTCGATAACGCCAAAACGCAAGGTATCCGTGCCGAACTGATCTGTGACGGTTTCCACATTCATCCCGCTGCGTTGCGCATCGCGTTTTCGCAGCTGGGTGAGGATAATTCCGTTATTGTCAGCGATTCGATGTGTGCAGCAGGCCAC
This sequence comes from Clostridia bacterium, assembly GCA_017503785.1. GTDB lineage: Bacteria > Bacillota > Clostridia > Oscillospirales > Acutalibacteraceae > RGIG3009. The sequence goes on along the minus strand of JAFVSK010000020.1, from coordinate 145,503 downwards.
GTTGACGGCGAGTACGATCTGGGAGGCCAGACGGTCTATGTACGTGACGGCAAGGCTCTGCTGGCCGACGGTACGATCGCAGCTTCAACCTCGAATGTGTACGATGAACTGAAAAACGTTATTCGTTTCGGCATTCCCGTGAAGCAGGCAATCAAATCCGCCACCATCAATCCGGCACGCGCCATCCGCGTTGACCGCGAAACAGGTTCCATTCAGGCCGGTAAGCTGGCCGACTTGTTGGTGGTCGATGAAAACTTTGATATCGTGCTGGTCATCGTGCGTGGTGAGATCAAGGTAGACAATCGTTGAGCAGCACCATGAGAGGAAGACAACTCTTTGAAATGCTGTAAGCACCTTGGTGTGGGTACGGTGGTTGCCGTTTCGGCCATGGTTGCGGCGGCAACAGCTGCTGCGACGGTGCTGATGCTGGTACTTTGTAAGCATAGCGATTGCTGTGACGAGTTGTGCGAGTGTACCACGGCAGAACCGTGTCCCAATCCCACAAACGAAGAATAAACGGATTCCCAAAAACGCCGTGTCGGTTGCCGACACGGCGTTTGCATTTTGCACTTGACTTTTTGAAGAACAGCCGTTATACTGTTAACATAATAAAAAAATCGTTATCGTGGAGTAGGGAGTAGCGAAAAAGCAGAAAATATTCTGCCTTTTCGCGTTTTTCTTTTTTCGGTAACGTAGGAGGTTCGTTATGAACGAGATCTTAGAGCTCCTGCAGGGCTTCAACATCTGGTCGGTTGCTTTCCGTGTGATGCTGGCAGCGCTGTGCGGTGGACTCATCGGCAGCGAGCGTGGTCGCCACGGTCGTGCAGCGGGTATGCGCACGCATATTTTGGTGTGCCTTGGCTCGGCACTCACCGCAATGACGGGCTTGTATGCTTCCGAGGTGCTCGGCTATACGGGCGACGTGTTCCGCATTTCAGCCCAGGTCGTATCGGGCATCGGTTTTCTGGGTGCAGGTACCATTTTGGTGCGTAATCACTCCATCGTAACCGGTCTAACCACGGCTGCCGGTATGTGGGCAACCGCTTCCATCGGTATTGCACTCGGCTACGGCTTCTATTCCGCCGTGCTGGCAGCGATGCTGCTGTGCGTGATCTTGGTTCCCATCCTCGGTCGCGTGGAGTACAAGCGCAAGCTGCTGAGCAGTTTGTACGTTGAGGTGGAGGAACTCTCAAAAACCGGTGTGCTGGTTGAAGAGATTCGTGCGTTGATGGGCCACACCTTAACCGTGCAGATCACGGCTCCCAAAAGCAGCTGCAGCAATCACGTTGGTTTGCAGCTGTTGGTGCGCAGCTCCGTCGTTACGGCAGACATGATCGCTAAGATCAGCGCATTAGACGGCGTTTTGTTCTTGGTTGAAGAAGATACATAATGCGAAAAAGCACGCCCAAGGGCGTGCTTTTTTTATTGCTAAAAGCGATTTAGGTATTGCCTTTAGCGATGGTTGTGTTACAATGAAAAGGAACTAAAGGAATGGGGATGAGGGAATGGAGATACGTTGGATCAGTTCGCTGGAAAAGGTATTTTCCGATGAAGCGTTGGCAGCACCCGAACTGCGCGAGGCAACCGCGCTGCGCGGCGAGCGCTTCAGTGTGCAGTGCGCCACATATTACGAGGGGCTGGATAAACTGGCAGTAGAGGTTTCCATGAAGACCGACCTCCCGGGCGAGGTGAAGCTGTATCGCGTGGGTTATGTGCCGTCGTTGTTGCCCACCTATCCGTGGTCGGACGATCATTTCTTGCGCAAAACACCGGGTATCTATCCCGATCCGCTGTTTGAGGTCACTCAGCAGATATCACTCTCACGCCAACAGTGGCGTAGTGTGTGGGTGGAGGCGGCGATACCAACGGATTGTCCCGCCGGTCGCTACACCATTGAACTTACGTTTACCTCACAGGTGGAGTGGTTGGATATCTGCGAAACCACCGCATTTACCGTGGAGGTGTTGCCTGTTACGTTGCCCAAGCAAACGCTGCTCTATACCGGCTGGTTCCATGCCGATTGTTTGGCTGTGCATTACGATGTTCCCGTGTTCAGCGAAGCCCACTGGCAGCTGCTGGAGAAGTACGTGCGCAATGCTGCACAGTACGGTATGACCATGCTGCTCACGCCGGTGTTCACGCCGCCGTTGGATACGGCGGTGGGTGGGGAACGCCCCACGGTACAGCTGGTGGACGTAACGCTGAAAAACGGCGACTATCGCTTTTCGTTTGCAAAATTGAAACGCTTTTTGCAAATGGCCGACCGTTGCGGTATACAGTGCTTTGAAATTTCGCATTTGTTTACCCAGTGGGGGGCTAAGCACGCGCCGAAGATCATGGCTACGGTCGACGGCGAGTATAAGCGCATTTTCGGTTGGGATACCGATGCCGTCGGGGAGGAGTATCGCACCTTCTTGCAGAAATTCTTAAAGCGCTTGTGTGCGTTTCTCAAGCGCGAGGGGTATCTTGAGCGTTGTTGGTTCCACGTGTCGGATGAGCCGAACGAAAAGGTGGAGGAAAATTATCGCCAAGCCGCCGAAATCATTCGCGAGGCACTGGGCGATCTGCCGGTAATGGATGCGCTGTCCAACTACTCTTTTTACGAGAAAGGCTTGGTAAAGCATCCGGTGCCGTCGCTCAATCATATCACCCCGTTTATTGAAAACAACGTCCCCGATCTGTGGACGTACTATTGTTGCGGCCAGGTTAAAGAAGTCAGCAATCGCATGATGGCGATGCCCTCGGCTCGCAATCGCATCCTCGGTGTGCAGTTATATAAATATGCGATCGTCGGGTTTCTGCAATGGGGCTTCAATTTCTGGTTCAGCCAGTATTCACTTCGTCCTATCGACCCCTATGCCGTTACCGATGCCGACGATGCGTTCCCCTCGGGTGACGCGTTTATCGTCTATCCCGGGCGTAACGGTGAACCGGTGCCGTCGCTGCGCGAGCTCGTGTTCAACGAGGGCTTGCAGGATATGCGCGCCTTGCAGCTGTTAGAATCGCTTACCTCGCGTGAGGAAGCGTTGAACTTCATTGAGGAGCAGTGCGGCAATGAGGGTTTGTCCTTTACCGATTACCCGCGCGATGCTGCATGGTTGCTTTCGTTCCGTGAAAATTTAAACAGAAAGCTCGCTGAACTGCAATAAGAAAAGCGGCCGACAGACTTTTCTGTCGGTCGCTTTTTGTGGTTGTGATCAAGCCTTGCCGCCCTTGGCACCCTTGGCGCCGCCGAGTGATACAGCGGAGAGAATGTTGGTGTCGAAATCGAACGACAACGCCTCGCGGTTGCGCTGGCGCTTGAAGGCCAGGGCAATCATTTCGTCGAGCAGCTTGTCGAACGGCAAGCCGGTGGCTTCCCACAAATAGAATGACAGCGAACCCGGCGTGGTGTTGATCTCGTTCACCCACAATTCACCGGTTTCGGGGTTGTTGAGAAAATCAATGCGCGACACACCCGAACACCCGAGCGCGCGGAACGTTTTCACAGCCAGCGCCTGCACCTTTTCGGTCATTTCATCGGGGATATCGGCAGGGCAGCGGCGTTTTAGATCGGACATGCCGCCCGACTTACCCGATTTGCTGCCGCCGCTCAAATATTTGTCGCGATAACTTAAAATTTCGTCACTGTTCACGGGCTCCTCGCACACCGAGGGGCGAGCGCCGTCAGCGTCACCCAGCACCGAGCAGTTGATCTCACGCAACGGAGTGATAGCCTGTTCCACCAGCACGCGGTTGGCGTAGCAGAACGCATCATCCAGCGCTGCCATCAGCTTATCGCGGTTGTCGGCGCGGGCAATGCCCACCGACGAACCGAGGTTTACGGGCTTGACGATCATCGGGTACCCGATATTTTCCTCCAGTCGTGCCACAATCTTTTCGCTGCTCTGTGCATACGCTTTGCCGGAAAACGCCATGGCATCCAGCACAGGAACACCGGCGTCACGTAGCACGGATTTCATAGCAAACTTATCCATGCCCAAGGCAGCCGAGGTTACGTCGCAGCCTACGTAAGGCACGTTCAGCATTTCTAAGAATCCCATCAGCGTGCCGTCCTCCACGTTGGTGCCGTGAACGGCGGGTAAGGCGACCTCAAAAGAGGCGACGATGTTGTTGCCAAACAGTTTGGAGGGATAGCGAACCAAATCAACACCGAAATCGCCGGCTACCGGCAACACGCGGGTGGCCGCAGCCAGTGCCGCAGGGAGATCGCGGTAGCTTTCAATATGTTCCAGCACCTCGCCGGTGTAGAAGTGGTTATCCTTCGTAATGTACAGCACGATCGGCTCGTACTTATCGCGGTTCAGCGCACAAAACGCCTGAATACCCGTAATGATCGACACCTCGTGTTCAACGCTTCGTCCGCCGAAAATAACGGCAACCTTGGTTTTCATACAGACATCACCTTTCAAAAGTTATCGGGCAGATCGTTTTCCAGTAAAACGATCCGTCGTTCGGCACGCGGCAATTGGTTCAGCACAGCCAAGCCTTCTTGCAGCGTTTTTACCACAAACAGCCGTTCCTCGGGGAAGCCGCCGGCCAACAAGCCCTCTTTCAGAGGAGGAGCCTGGCGCTCGCCCACCAGAATGGCAAAATCGCATCGCGTGGCGGCATATTCGCCCAGCTCGCGGTTGAGAGGCGCCATGCGCTCTCCTAACTCCACCATACCGGGTGTTACCAGCACACGCTGGGCATCAAAGCTGCACAGCGTATCCAAAGCACTGCGGAAGCCGGCAGGGTTGGAGTTGTAGGCATCGTCAATAAAGCCGTTGGGCAACAGCTGCAGGCGATGCTCCACAGGGCGCAGCATGCGCACAGGGTACACCAGTTCCGACAGCGGGATCCCCAAATGATAGGCCACGGCAATACAGCCGGCCAGATTTTGAATGTTATGAGCGCCAAGCAGCTTGGTGGTGAACGCTTGCGTTTCGCCATTGACCGTCACGGTAAAGGAGCAGCCTGCGGTGCTCACCGACTGAATGGTCGCTACGCATTCGCCGTTGTGTAAGCCGTAGGTGGTTACGGGGCAGGCGGGGGAAGCGTTGCTTAAACGGTTAACAATGTTTTCGTTATCGGCGTTGGCAAACAGGCAACCCTCTTGCGGCAGAGAATCGGCCAGTTCGAATTTGGTGCGCACAATATTCTCCAGCGTGCCAAAGGTTTCTAAATGCTGCTCACCCACCGAGGTGATGACACCGTATTGCGGCGATACCAACTCGCAGATCTCGCGAATGTCGCCCACGTTTTTAGCGCCCATTTCGGCCAAAAAGATCTCGTGCGACGGTTTCATCCGTTCACGGATGGTGCGCACAACACCCATGGTGGTGTTGTAGCTTTCGGGAGTCATTAACACGTTGTATTTCACCGAAAGCAGCGCGTGCAGGAAATTCTTGGTGCTGGTTTTGCCGTAGCTGCCGGTAATGCCGATCACCGTTAATTCCGGCATGGCCTCCAAACGGCGGCGGGCATCGCGCACGTAACGGTTGGAAATCGCCTTTTCCATAGGAGCTACCAAGGCGTTTACCAAGCCGACCCACAGCCACGGCAGCAGCGACAGAATCGCTACAAAGCCGGTGCAGCGCAGAGGGGATAAGAAAAAGCAACCGACGAGCAGTGCTGCGTAAAGGCCATACAGAACCGCCAACAGTCGTTTAACACGAGCGGTGAACACGAGCGGCTTTTTGGCTTTTTTAGGAATGTTCAACAGGGTAGTCAACACCAGTACCGCAGCCGATGCGGTGTAGCACCACACGGTTGGCAGATACATAATGGGCAGCAGCAAGGCCGGCAGTAAAATGCGTAGATTCACTAAGCGCGAATCGTTCTCCTTGCACCAGCGGCGATAGCGTTCACCGCGGTAGGAGTTTAGCTGCAGCATGTGCACGAAGTACAGCGATTGCACAACAAAGGATGCGGCGGCACACACCAGCATAACGATCTTCAGTGTCGTTTCCGTCATCAGTCATTCTCCTTTAAAAAGGCATCCAGCACACGGCTGCAGTGGGGAAATTGCTCGGCAAAGGCGTAATGTCCGCCCTCCAGTACCACCAAGCCGGCATCGGGGATCAGCTTTTCCATGAGCTCACCGTCACGCAGGGGGGTGGCGGTATCGTTCTTTCCCCAGATAAGCAAGGTAGAAGCCTTGATGTGCGGCAGCAGAGGAGTGCAATCGGTGCCCAGCGCAATCACCATGCTTTGCCGCATAACGGGGCTGGCCTGCTGATAGTCGCTCGAGCCGAACTTTTTACGCGCATTTTCCACAGCGTGGGGGAATAATTGCCGTATACCCGGCAACGAGAACACGCGCTTCATAAATTTAAAGGTATATACGCGCACGTAATATTTAAGGGAGTGCTTTGCGGGAATACCGGCGCACCCCATCAGCACCGCTTTGTGTACGGTAAGGGGCAACGAGGAGCGCGACAGCAGATTCAACAAAATGCGCCCACCGTTGGAATGTCCCATTACAACGGCTTCGGTAATACCCAGTTGCTTGCAAAAGTCCAGTACAAAATCGCCGTATTCGGCAGGGGTCCATGGGCGAGGAGGCTCTTCCGAACCGCCAAAGCCCGGAAGGTCGGGCACGATCACCCGACAGTAACGTGACAAATGATCGGTGATAAGATGGTACAGCGAACCGCTTACGCCCCAGCCGTGCAGCAGTAACACCGTTTGGCTACCGCTGCCTTGGTCGATATATTCTATGTGCAGACCGTTTACGGTGGTTTCCATCGTATCACCCCTCTTTTCACAGATAGAATAATCATACCATAGTTTTCCTCAAAAATCAATCTGCAATAGGAGTATATGCGGTAAAAACTTTTTTATCATTTTCGGTTTTGTGAAAAATCCTCACTGCCGGTTGTCCGATTTCTTCTTTTTTAGTTTTGGGCTTGCGGAAGTGATGAAAGTGTGCTATAAACTAAATAGAAAATTATTCCTTTTTTAAAAGGGGGAACTATCCATGCTCAAGGCAGAAAAGAATTATCAATTCCGCGAGCGTATGCGAGCACTGCACGGCGATCAGCGCGATGCTGCCGTTAAAGCGGCGGCCGATGAACTGGCCATCGAAACCGGCTGGCAGGTGGTGCTGCCGCCGAACCATGGCGAGGTGGTGCTTACGGCAGCGCAGGATTTTCAAGACTATGCCTTCGTGGCTATGCACGTATCATTGCTGCTGGTTACGGAGCCTGTAGATGCGCGCACGATTATGCTGACGGTGGACCCCGCACAGAGCGAGGATTACGTGATCACGGTGGGGGAGAACGTGGCCATCAGTGGCAAAAACGAGCGCGGTTTGGCGCAGGCGCTGTATTGCTTGGAAAACCGCATGAGCACCAAGCATGCGCCGTTCCTCAAAAAAGAAGCGATCCGCCACACCTATCTGTTTTCTCCGCGTATGGTACATTCGGGCTATGCCTTGGATGACTATCCTAACGAGCATTTGGCGGCAATTGCGCACGCCGGTATGGATACCATACTGGTGTTTGTTAAGAGCGTTAACCAAACGCCGTCCGGGTTCTTGGATTTCAACGACCTGATCTCTCGTGCTGCCCGCTACGGCTTGGACGTATACGCCTACAGCTATATGCGCAGTGAAAAAAGCCCCTACGGTGAAGAAGGCGAAGCCTACTATGATAGCCTGTACGGTGAGCTGTTCAAGGCTTGCCCGGGCTTTAAGGGCCTCGTGCTGGTGGGTGAGTCGGTTGGTTTCCCCAGCAAAGACCCCAAGGTGGCACCGGTCAACTCGTTCTATGGTGCCGACGGTATTCCGTACACGAAGCCGCGCCCCGGCTTTTGGCCGTGTGAAGATTATCCCGTGTGGCTGAACGCTGTGAAGAAAGCGGTCTATCAGCACAATCCCGAAGCAGATATCGTGTTTTGGACGTATAACTGGGGCTATGTCGATCGCGAGGAACGCGTTCGTCTGATCCAAAGTTTGCCCACCGATATCAGCCTGATGGTTACCTTTGAAATGTTCGAGTCGTACAAGATGGACGGCTTCGTACAAACGGTTGCCGATTATTCGATCGCATTTGAGGGCCCCGGTGAATACTTCCTTTCGGAAGCCAAGGCAGCCAAGGAACGCGGTATCCGCTTGTATACGCAGGCCAATACCGGTGGTATGACGTGGGATATCGGTACCATTCCGTATGAGCCGTTTCCGTATCAATGGATGCGCCGTTACGCAGCGATGCGCGAGATGCACGACAAATACGGTCTGTGCGGCGTGATGGAATCGCATCACTACGGCTTGTTCCCGTCGCTGGTAAGCGATCTGACCAAGCGCTGCTTTATTGCGGAAACCGGTTCGATGGAAGACGAGCTGCGCGAGATCGTTGCCGCACGCTTCGGTGCATATTGCGTGGAAACGGTGTGTGAGGCACTTGAGCAATGGAGTGAAGCGATCCGCTGCTACACGCCCACCGATGCCGACCAATACGGTGCCTTCCGTGTCGGTCCTTCGTATCCACTGTGCCTTATCCGCGCGGTGAAGCCGCCCACGGTGCCGCACGCGCATTTCGGTAATAAGATCTTAGATGTGCATTATCCCTCGGATTATTCCCCCGTGTTCGGCCTGCCCAGCGGTCGCGGCGAGTGGCCCGTGCTTCGCGCGCCCGGCGAGATCCGCTCACTGCAAAAAATGAAGCAGTACATTGATACGGGTGTCGAGCTCTTGAAAACCATCGGGAACGCGAACGAGGAATTGGAATATCTTATCAATTTGGGTGAGTATATCTCCTGCCACGTGCAAACCGGTATCCACGCAAAGCAATGGTTCTTGGCAAAGAGCAAGGCCGCTTCGGCAGATACCCCTGCACAGGTGCGCGAGAATTTGGAAATGCTGCGCAGTATTGCCAAAGCGGAACGCGCCAATGCCGAGCGTGCGATCCCGTTTGTGGAACGCGATTCGCGCTTGGGTTGGGAGCCGAGCATGGAGTACATTACCGATGCCGAGCATATCCGTTGGAAACTTCGTCACCTGGATTACGTGGAAGAATTTGAGTTTGAATGTTACGAAAAGAGTATTGCCGATAAATGGTTTGAGTAAAAGGCTGCCCGAGGCCGCTTGAATGCGGTCTCGGGCAAATTTTTAAAAAAATTCAAAAAAAGGGTTGACCTTGTCAAAGAACTATGGTATAGTATATACACCTCAAAAGGGGTTTATTTTTTTGCGCCGTTTTTTCGGTGCTGTAAAACTCCTGAGGGAGGCTCAAAAACCCATTTGGGAATTATTGGAGGTGCCGTTATGAGAGTCAAGATCACCCTGGCCTGCACCGAGTGCAAGCAACGCAACTACAACACCATGAAGAACAAGAAGAACGATCCGGACAGACTGGAAATGAACAAGTACTGCCGCTTCTGCCGCAAGCACACTGTGCATCGCGAAACGAAGTAAGCAGCGGAAGGGAGCAGCAAGCGATGTTTTTTTGGGGTATCATCCTGATGATTGCCGGAGCTCTTTCTGCTCTGGTCACGTTCCTCAGCAACCTCGAGATCTTCAGCGACATGAAGGCTCTGGGTTGGGATGCCTGGGTCGCACGTTTCTTTTTGCCGGAGAACATCACCGGTGAAAAAATTGCTTTCTTCATTGGCGTGATCCTCGTGATCGTCGGCGTCGTCCTCTTCATCATCGGTAAGGTTCGCATGAACAAAACCGGTGCCGCAGATAAAGCCACCGAAAAGGGCGGCAAGTTCCTGCGCGATCTGAAGGGCGAATTCCGCAAGATCACTTGGCCCACCGTGTCGGCTACGGCCCGCAACACGGTTGTCACGCTGGCAATGTGCGCGATCATGGGTGTCATCATCTGCCTGATCGACCTCGGCCTTGGTGCTTTGATCGATCTGTTGGTATAATCGGGAGGGTAGGCAATGGCAGGCGAAGCAAAATGGTATGTCGTCCACACCTATTCCGGTTATGAAAACAAGGTAGCCACAAACCTGGAAAAGATTGTCGAAAATCGTAAGCTCCAGGAGTGGATCCACGAGATCTCGATCCCGACGGAAACCGTCACCGAGATCAAAGACGGCCAAAAGCGCGAAGTAGAGCGGAAGATCTTCCCGAGCTACGTTCTCGTGAAAATGGTCATGACCGATGAATCCTGGTTCGTCGTGCGTAACACGCGCGGCTGCACCGGCTTTGTCGGCCCCAACGGCAAGCCCACGCCGCTCACCGATGAAGAGGTGGCTGCACTTGGCGTTGAAAAGCATCCCGTCGAAATCAACTACACCGTCGGCGATATGGTTCGCATTATCGACGGCCCGCTGGAAAACTTCAGTGGTCGTGTAGACGAACTCGATGTGGAAAAAAACAAGGTCCGCGTTACGGTATCTATGTTCGGTCGGGAAACGCCCGTCGAGCTGGAACTGGATCAAGCGGAACTTATGGAGTAATTTTACTCCGCGAACGTTTGAGGTTATGGGCAATCGCCCTTTTCCTGTGCGTCGGACACTTTTCCGACTGTGGGAGGTGCCGGCACGCTTTGCGTGGCTGAGTACCGCCTTACCACAATTTTTGGAGGTGCTAGAAAAATGGCTCAAAAGATTTCCGGGTACATTAAACTGCAGATTCCGGCTGGCAAAGCCACGCCGGCGCCCCCTGTTGGTCCGGCTCTCGGTCAACATGGCGTAAACATTATGGCGTTCACGAAGGAGTTCAACGAGCGCACGAAGAACGATGCGGGTCTCATCATCCCCGTTATCATCACCGTGTATGCCGACCGTTCGTTCACCTTTGTAACCAAGACCCCTCCGGCTGCCGTTCTGATTAAGAAGGCCTGCGGCATCGAAACCGCTTCCGGCGTTCCGAACAAGACGAAGGTTGCCAAGATTACCAAGGAACAGGTCCGTAAGATCGCCGAAACCAAAATGCCCGACTTGAACGCTGCCAGCATCGAAGCTGCCATGAGCATGGTAGCCGGTACGGCTCGTAGCATGGGCGTCGAAGTTGTCGACTGATTCTGTGTTCCGGGTGGGAGGAACAAAAACTATTCCGATTTTACCACTCATGCCAACCGCGGCACAGTGCCGTTTGGATGGTAACTAACAGGGAGGAAAAGAACCAAATGAAACATGGTAAGAAATACGTCGACAGCGCGAAGCTGATCGACCGTGCCACACTGTACGATGTGGCAGAAGCTCTGGACATTGCCGTTAAGACCGGCAAAGCCAAATTTGACGAAACCGTTGAAGTTCACGTAAAGCTGGGCGTTGACAGCCGTCACGCCGATCAGCAGGTCCGCGGTGCGGTGGTTCTGCCGCACGGTACCGGTAAGAAGCTGCGTGTGCTGGTCTTCGCTAAGGAAGATAAGCATCAGGCTGCTCTGGATGCCGGCGCCGACTATGTGGGCGGCGACGATCTGGTTGCCAAGATCAACGGCGGCTGGATGGATTTCGACGTGGTTATCGCCAGCCCCGACATGATGGGTCTGGTTGGCCGCTTGGGTAAGGTGCTTGGCCCCCGTGGCCTGATGCCCAACCCGAAGGCCGGTACGGTTACCCCCGACGTTGCGAAGGCTGTTACCGATGCGAAAGCCGGTAAGATCGAGTACCGTCTGGACAAAACCAACATCATCCACTGCCCCATCGGCAAGGTATCCTTCGGCGTCGAAAAGCTGCAGGAGAACTTCGAGGCTCTGCTGGGCGCCATCGTTCGTGCGAAGCCCGCTGCCGCTAAGGGTCAGTACATTCGCTCCTGCGTTGTGGCCTCCACCATGGGCCCCGGCGTGAAGATCAACCCCACGAAGGTTGGCTAAGAAAAAAACACTTGATTTTTTCTTAGGAGTCTGTTATAATCTATTTTGCTGTTCTTCCACAGACAGCGGGTACACGTTGTGTCTAACGGTTTTCCGCCCGCCGAGGTCGAATGCACAAGGAAATTTTGTGTAATTAACGCCTTTTCTGTGGTTTTGCGCGGAAAAGGCGTTTTTTCTTGGAAAAACGGCATAAAGATTCACATTTTCAGGAGGTGAAACAATAATATGCCGAGTGAGAAAGTATTGCAAGAAAAGCAGCAGCTGGTTGCCGATCTGTCCGAAAAGCTGAACGCAGCGAAGTCGGGCGTGGTAGTTAGCTACGAGGGTATCACGGTGGCGGATGACACCGTGCTGCGCCGCAAGCTGCGTGAGGCTGGCGTTGAATATGCAGTTGTGAAGAACACGCTGCTGGGCCGCGCTGCCGACAATGCCGGTTACGGCGATCTGAAGAGCGTGCTCGCGGGTTCCACCGCGTTGGCCACGTGCGCAGAAGACGAACTGGCTGCCGCAAAGGTGCTTTGCGAGTATGCGGAGAAGAACGAAAACTTCCAGATCAAGGCCGGTTTCTTTGAGGGTAAGGTAGTTTCTGCCGAAACCATTAAAGAACTGTCCAAGGTTCCGCCGAGAGAAGTGCTTCTTGCTATGTTCCTGGGTGGCTTGAACGCTACCGTCGCCGGTCTGGCTCGCGCTCTGAACGCTGTTGCAGAGCAGAAGGGCGAGGCTGCCCCTGCCGAAGCGTAAGCAACGCTGCGGTCAACTAAACTTTAAAAAAGAAAATTAAAAACGGAGGTATTACTCATGTCTGAAAAGATTACCAATCTCGTAGAAGAGATCAAAGCTCTGACTGTTCTGGAGCTCAACGAGCTCGTAAAGGCTATCGAAGAGGAGTTCGGCGTTTCCGCTGCTGCTCCCGTGGCTGTTATGGCTGGTGGCGCTGCCCCGGCTGCTGCCGCTGAAGAGAAGTCCGATTTCGACGTCATCCTGGCGGAAGTCGGCCCCAACAAGATCAACGTTATCAAGGTTGTTCGCGAGATCACCGGTCTGGGCCTGAAAGAGGCGAAGGATCTGGTTGACGGCGCTCCCAAGGCTGTCAAAGAGGCTGCCGGCAAGGACGAAGCCGAAGAGATCAAGAAGAAGCTGGAAGAAGCCGGTGCCAAGGTCGAGCTCAAATAAGTTTATTCTTATCAAAAAAAGAACGCCCGCAGTGTACACTGCGGGCGCTTTTTTATTCTGCTTTAAACTTTCCTTGCCAAAGCTCCTCGGCGCTTACTTTCAGTATGCGGCAAAAGCAGGCTAACTCATAGTCGGTAACAATACGGGCGTTTCGTTCGATCTTGCTTATCATTTGCTGATCCATATTGACACCCAGTGTTTGCATTTTTGCTGCCAAATTATCTTGTGACAGGCGACACAGCAACCGCTGTGCACGCAAGCCATCGCCGATGATATTTTTGTTATTTTCAAAAACAATTTTCTTCATCATATCACGTCTTTTTCACGTATTTTACTTGACATTACCATAGTTTTTTCGGTAAAATACGTTATATTAACGTAATGGTGAAAGTTATGCATTCGTTTTTAAAAATCACAAATTATATTCATATGCTTGAACAGAGTTTATCGGCAGAAGAAAAAGAGGCCTTTTGCAAAGGAACATTGCATAATCGACGTAAGTGGTATTCTCAATTAGATATACGTATTCGTAACGATTTAAGATCCGGTGAGAGAGGGCTGTATTTGTCTTTTGTCAGGTTAGGAGTAACACGACCCGAAGATATTTCCCGTTTTTTAATACGATATTTATATACGTATTTACGCAATAAAAAATAGCAGCACCGATTTGGCTTTAATCGGCACTGCTATTTTTTTAGGAAGATATTGGTTTGACTTTAAATCGTTAGGCACACAGGGTAGTGGTCGGAGAGATACACACCGTCCTGCTCGTCGGTCCATTTGACGATGCTGTGCGGTTTGGCGGCGGTTGCCGTGTCGGTGTAAATGTAATCAATTTGCGGGCCTTCGAGCTTTTTGCCGAAGTTGTGGAACGTGGTACCGATATCCTTGGTTACGTTGATTACGGGGAAGGCTTCGTAGGTGTCACAGTAGCGAATGGTTTCACTGTCGGGCTTTGCGTTGAAATCGCCCAAAATAAATACCGGTGCTGCGCAACGCGTTTGGTCGGCAGATACTCGAGCCATTACCTGCTGAATGCCCAAAATACGCGCTTGATCGCTGATGTGATCCAGGTGATTGTTATACACCCAAAACGGCTGTGCTTCGCCTTTTACGCGCACCAGCAGAACTTGCGTGACACGAGGGCAATCGCTTTGCACCTCAAACCGCGAAGCCGGAACGTAAGGAGTGGGCGACAGCCAGAAGAAATCGGTTGCCAGCAGCTCAACGGCATCCTTGCGCAGCAGGGTCATCAAGCCCTCGCCGTTGTAATTCTTTTCGCGGCCGTTGTACAGCACCACGTAGTCGCATGCGTGTTTTTGAAAGAACTGCGCAGTTTTTTCGATGACCTCTTGGAAACAAACCACCTCGGGCTTTTCATCGTCGAGCTTCTGCAAAATAGCACCCAAGCGGTGAGGCATGCTGTTGATGCCGTCGTCGACCCAAGGGCAACGAATGTTAAATGATACAACTTTCATGGTTATACCTCCCTTTGTGCTTATCATAACAGAAACCGCCGTGCCTGGCAAGGACACGGCGGTGTTTTTTTAGGACAAATTTTGCACGCTTATAAATACCAAAGATCGCGGCGACTGGTAGACACGGCCGCTGCACCGCAGCGCAGTGCCTCGGTTACCTCGGCCTTGGTTTCGATTAAGCCGCCGGCAATCACCGGAATACGGCCGCCGGCAAAGCGTTCGATTGCCTTGCCGATCACACCGGGAATCAACTCAATGTAATCGGGGGCTGTGTTAGCCACCATGCCGGTAACGCCCGACAGGCTTTGCGTGTCCAGCAAAAAGAAGCGCTGTACCGTTAACAGGCCACATTCGCGTGCGTAGCGAATGAGCTGGCCGCGCGTGCTGATAAGACCGTCAATACCGCAGGAGGCCAAATACTCCACGCCGGTGCGGTCTTTCCCCAATCCTTCGGCGAGGTCGATGTGCACGAACAGGCGCTTGCCGGCAGCGTGTGTTTCTTCAATGCGCTGCTGAATAATGGGCAGGCTGATATTTTGATAAAACAGCACCTCGGGCGGGGCATCCAGAGCCTCGTGGAAGGTTTGTTCGCTGGAAACGGCGGCAATGACCGGGCTGCGTTCAAGATAATCGCTGAGTGCAGATTTCTCCATAGCAGGGTGCCTCCTTAACGTCTAAAAATAAAAACGAAGATACAAAAACCCCTTGGTTGGTTTTTGTAGCTCCGTTTCTCCAAAACTTATTCTACACCCGAATGTTGCGAATGTCAACCCTTAATTGAGATTTCGCAATTGTCGTACGATACATCAAAACCGAACGGCTTGGCTTGCGCCACTAACTCGCTGTGTGTTCCTACGCAATTGTGGGTGAAATGATTGACGAAGGAAAAAGCGTTCGCCTTTAAACATCCCATTTGTTGCAGGCGGTCACGCACCTCGGCGCATACGCCCACCCGCATGTGACCGTCGCGGAAGCCTTCGGGGAAATTGCCACCCGTGCAGTCCAGGGTGATGAGATCGTACAGCGGCTTGTGCTGTTCCATCCACGTCCATACCTCATCGAAGAAATAACCGGTATCGTGCGCGTAAAGCACGGTTGTTTCGCCGTCGCTGATTTGATAAAACACCGGTTCCTCGGTGCCGTGGTTGGCAGGGAAGGCAACCACGGTGTAACGATCAACCGTGAACGGTACAAACGGCGTGATCTCCTTCAGTACCACGCGACCGCTTTCCAACGTGGCGCGCAGATTCGGCGTGCGGAACGGAGCTAAATTGGCCTTGGTACCGTAGAAGGTGAGCGGAATTTCATTAGCAGGATGCGAAAAACCGGGCTGCAGCATAGCGGCCTCATCCACGTACAGATGATCCTGGTGCGGATGGGTGATAAGGCAATGCTTAACGTTTAACAGGTCTACCATGCCTAGCAAGCTACGGTAGGCGGTATCGGCAGGGAAGTCGATCAACAATTGGTCGTCGATCAACGCCTGCGAACGGCCGCGAATACTGCGGCCGCCTTCCTCGCGTGCTGCACGGCAGCGCTCGCATGCACAAAACGGTCCGGGCAGGGCCTCGGCTGCCGCAGTGCCTAAAAACTTAAATTTCATACGTAGTTCCCCCTTAATCGTTTATGATGGTTTCACCGTCAAACAAAAAATATCCGTCGCCACCGCCGGGCTTGCCGCCGTTTTCCAGCCACTCCGCCATGCGGCGGCGCAGTGAGGAATCACGCGGGAGCACCGAAGCGTCCCCCTCATAGGGGCGGTCGAACACCCACCAATACTTTTGCTCGGGCACTTCAAAGCTTTTTACGATTTTAAAATCACTCATAAAGCGCACAATATTGGAGTCGGGCGACATGAATTCGCGATTGCGTTCGTACAGCATCCAAGAGGTGCAGTAGAACACGCAGGGCTTATCCTTGAAATCATCTTTAAAAAACGTATAAGCGCGACGATAACTGTCCATGCACAGTTCTTTGGTGAGCGGTCCAAGACCGGGAATGTGGATGAAATATACCACATCCTCGGGTTGTACCGTGTGCCCACCGACGGTGATGGGGTGTTGCACGTTGGGCCGTTGATAGATCTCATACTGCAAGCGCCCTAACGCAAATAACTTTAAACGGAAGAACAGCGGATACCAGTAGCTGATCTTATCTAATCCGTGTTCGCCGCGCCAGCGATAACATTCGCCCACCTTACAGGCTAGATCACGCAGGAAATCGGTGAACATTGCGGGATCGTAACCGCGTTCGCGATACGTGTTTTCCATCCGCTCGGCCGAGCAAGCCACCAACAGCAGACGCAGTGTGTGAAGCGAGATGCCGGTAGCAGCCGCACAGCGTTCCAGCAGCGGGGTTACTTGCTCGGCATCAAAGTCGCTGTCATAATAAATGGCAACTGCTTGCGGCAGCAACCCGGGGTCGGCGGAAAAGACCTGCTCACCTGCACGGTAAAAGAACTGTCGATCATCTGTGCTGATCGGCAAGCGATCTAACAGAGAAAACAAGTAGGATTTCAAGCCAATCACCTCTGCCTTTTATTATATAATGTGTGTTTGAAATGTCAAGAAAAAGTGCGCAAAAACGCGGGCTTTCAGGGCATACTATCGCGGGAGGCGAGCCGTGTTGGAATTGATCTCATTGCATAACGTTTGTAAGCATTATCGCACGCGGGCGGGTGTGGTGCGTGCGTTGGATAACGTGAATCTGACCGTAAACGAGGGAGAGTTCGTGGCGGTGATCGGGCGGTCGGGCTCGGGAAAATCAACGTTGATGAATATTTTGGGCTGTCTGGACGTGCCGGGAAGCGGCTGTTATCGCTTGGCGGGGCAGGATATGTCGCGTTGTGCCGAAAGCCATCGCGCATTGGTGCGCGGTAAACAGATCGGGTTTGTGTTTCAGGGCTTTCATTTAATTCCGTCGCTGACAGCACAGGAAAACGTGGAACTGCCGCTGTTGTATCGTGGGTTGACCAAGGAGGAGCGCCGCTGCAGAGCAACGGAAAGCTTAACGCAGGTGGGATTGGCACAGCGTACCACGCACCGTCCGTGTGAATTGTCGGGAGGTCAGCAGCAACGTGTGGCTATTGCGCGGGCAATTGCCGCTGAACCGTCGCTGATCTTGGCAGACGAACCGACCGGCAACTTGGACACGGCATCGGGTCGTGAGGTAATGGCGATCCTGCATGAGCTGCATCGCCAAGGGAAAACGGTCGTGCTCATCACGCACGACCCGGCCATTGCCGATGAGGCGGGGCGCCGAATTTGTATTCAGGATGGGAGAGTCGTTCAGTGAAGCACGGAGCGAAACGGCGCATGACCGCCACGCAGCGCACGATGATGAAAACGTTTTTCATCATCGTGCCTGTGTTTATGCTGATCCTGTTACCACCGTTACTGCCGCATACAGTTTCGCAGGAGCCTTCAACAGAGGCGGGAAACGAGGTGGGGCGGGTGCGCACGATGCTGTTGTTGATACACGATAAAGGCACACTCACCGGTGCTGTGCGTGTAAAAACCGACACAAGCACGCTGTCGGTCCACATTAAGGGGTATCCGCATCAAACGGAAGTGATCTTTGGTACCACCGTGGGTACCCTGCAGGAATGCTATGCTTCGGAGGGTGGTAAAGCAGGGGAGTATCTGGCGGCAGTAACGGGAGAAACCTACGGCTCGGTGCTGCGATTGTCAACGGAGGCGGTGGGGCGTTTGGCCGCCGAACTGGGCGGCGGCATTCGTTACACGCTTCCCGAAACGGTGGGCTTGCTTTCGGTAGGAGAACACTGGCTTACCGCGCGGCAAATTGCGGAGCTGTTGTGCTATACCGGGTGGAAGGAGCCCTTGCACGGTCAAGCGGCTGCCCACGCGGGTGTGATTGCTACGCTGCTGAACCGCTATTTATCACCCGAACGGGATCTGCAAGCAGCCTTCCATGCGTTGGTGGCCGTGTGCGACGATCGGTTGACGGTGGCGCAGTTTACCGTGCTGCAAAGCGAACTTCGGCGGTTGGCGGCAGCAAACGGGGGTGACCTGTGTGAAACAGCCGTTGCCAGCGGCAGACAGATAGGTGTCGATGGCAAAAAACGCTATGTATTGACAGAATAACCGAAAATTCCCTCAAATTTCCATAAAAGATTGTGTCGAAAGAGGGTAGGCAAGCAAGGTAGAATATGGTACACTAAACAAGAAGGTGAGGTGATCGGGATGAAACGTAAGTGCTGGCTTTGGCTGATGGTGGCATTGCTGCTGGTCGGTTGCACACGTGTACCCATGGGCGGCCCTACGAAAACGCCCGATCCCGAGCAGCCCGCCGTGTATGAAAGCTACTGGGCTTACCGTTGCCTCACAGCCGAGCAGCAGCAAAATTATGCGGCTGTATATGCGGCCGTGGAAAACGGCTTTGCTGAAGATACGCTGGTAACCATCACCTCTAAAGACACGACCTCCTCGGTGCAGGGCTTGAGCGTTACACTGCCGGTGCCGTTGTCGAGCGAAGAGGAAGTACGGTATTTGTACGATGCCTTCATGCAGGATAATCCTGCCTTTTTCCACATTGGCAACGTGTACGGCTACGATGGCCGCCAATACGGCGACGAACGTCGTATTACCGCCTTAAAATTAACCTATACCATGTCGGCCGCCGAGCGTGCCGCGGCGCAAACAGCGGTGGGGCAGGTGAAGGATGCTGCGCTGGCTTCTTTGCGGGCGGGTATGACCGATTTCGAAAAAGAACTTGCGTTGCACGATGCACTGGTGGGTCGTTGCGAATACGATACGTTGGCTGCCGAGAGCGACGATCCGCTGACCAATTACACCGCTTCGTTTACAGTGTACGGTGCTCTGGTTAAAGGCAAGGCTGTGTGTGAGGGCTACGCTCGCGCGATGCAATACCTGCTGAACGAGGCCGGGATCGAGGCTACGGTGGTAACCGGGTACGATAGCGAGGGTCAGCCCCATTTGTGGAATGCGGTAAAGCCCGAGGGAATGCTGTACTATCTGGATGCGACTTGGAACGATACCGATACGCTGGGAACCTATACGTATTTTAATTTGAACACCGAAGAATTGCTGCGCTCCCATCGGTTTGATGAGCGCACCGTCGGTTTGGAAACGGCAACCGAAACGGCGCTGAACTATTATCGTCAAACGAACGCCTATTTGGATACTTTGCGCATCGAAGATCTGGCCGAGTGCATTGCGGCGCGCTTGGCGGAAGGGGAGTGTGCGCATTTGCGTTTCACCGATGCGGCGTTCGATAACGCGCACTTTTTCGTGAAAAGCACGGCGTGGTTTGTGGATACGGTAAATGCCTGCCGCCCCGAGGGAGCGGCTGAAATCGAGGGCTATGTGTACACTTGCGATAAAACCTATAAAACCATTACAATATGTAAAAAAACCTCTTGACATCCCCTTATCCCTTGTGGTATGATAGGTTTCGCTCGGTATGAGAGCACTATGCGGGTGTAGTTCAGTGGTAGAACCCCAGCCTTCCAAGCTGGTTGTGTGGGTTCGATTCCCATCACCCGCTCCATTGAAGCCACGCCGGTTCTCAGAACGGTATATAGGCGCCTGTAGCTCAGCTGGATAGAGCATCTGCCTTCTAAGCAGAGGGTCAGGGGTTCGAGTCCCTTCAGGCGCGCCAGATATGGTGGGTGTAGCGTAGTTGGCCTAACGCGTCAGTTTGTGGCACTGAAGATCGTGGGTTCGAATCCCATCTCCCACCCCACATTGGGATGTAGTCTAGTGGTAGGACAGCAGACTTTGACTCTGCCCGGGCAAGTTCGATTCTTGCCATCCCAGCCACAGAAATCCCGCACAAACCCGCACAACATGGGTTGTGCGGGCTTTCTGCTTTTATGCACATAAAAAATCAATTGCGGCCGAATGTGCAACAAAAAGTCGAAAAATTGCCGCAAAATGCAAAAGTTTCACCCGCGGCGGTAAATATTTCGCGTTGGTTACATTATATAATAAAAGTGTGCAAATGTTTTGTATAGAAAGGATGGTAAAACCATGAAAGTAATCCGTACAAAAACGTATGAAGAAATGAGCTACGAAGCCGCTAAGCTGTTGGCTGCGCAAATCGTTCTGCGCCCCGACTGCGTGTTGGGTCTCGCCACCGGCTCCACGCCCATCGGTACATACGATCAGCTGGTAAAATGGTATGAGGAGGGCAATCTGGATTTCTCGGCTGTGCGTTCCGTTAACCTCGACGAATACTGTGGCCTCGATGGCGAAAACGATCAGAGCTACCGTTATTTCATGGATCATCACCTGTTTAACCGCGTAAATATCGACAAGGCGAACACCAACGTGCCCAACGGCAAGGCGGTCGATCCCGAGGCCGAGGGTGCCCGCTACGATGAATTGATCGCCTCGCTGGGTGGGGTGGACATTCAGGTGCTCGGCATTGGCTACGATGGCCATATCGGCTTTAACGAGCCCGGTCCGGCGTTCATCAAGCCCACGCACATGGTCGAGCTCGATCCCAGCACCATTGAAGCTAACGCGCGCTTCTTTGCCTCGGCCGACGACGTGCCGCGCCAGGCCATCACGATGGGTATGGGCGGCATCATGCAGGCTCGCAAGATCCTACTCATTGCCAACGGTGCCGGCAAGAAAGACATTCTGATGAAGTCGCTCTACGGCCCCATCACGCCCGAGGTTCCGGCCTCGCTGCTGCAGCTGCATCCCGACCTCACGGTCATCTGCGCTGTCGACGAATAAGCTACAAAAAATCACCACCCGATCGGGTGGTGATTTTTGTATACGTATGCGGATATTTCTTGCTTTTTAACGGTGCGTAAAGAAACGGAAGCAATTTTAAAAGACAAACTCGGTGTGGTCATTTAAGAGCATAAAACGAGAGCGGTTAGCAGGGCGCTAACCGCTCTCGTTGTTTTTATAAGGCTTATGTTTGGTCATCCGGTTGTTGTGTGAGGGCTTGTGCGATGAGTGCTTCGCGTTCGTCGCTGCTTAACGGAGCGGCGCCTGTGAAGCGGGCCAAATATTCCACGTTGCCGTTGGTGCCGTGAATGGGGGAAACGGTGAGATCCTGCACGAACAAGCCGTTCTCGGCGGCCGAATCAAACAACCGGTTCAGCAGCGGCGGCAGATCGGCAGGGTCTTTCAACACGCCGTTTTTGCCAAGCTGACGTTGCTGTGCTTCAAACTGCGGCTTGATCAGACAAATGCACACACCGTCGGGCTTTAAGATCTGCCGAATGGCGGGATAGATCTTGGCGAGTGAAATGAACGAAACGTCCACGGTTACGGCATCGCACACCGTACCCAGCTGTTCGACGGTAAGGCGACGAGCGTTGGTGCGTTCCAGCACCGTTACGCGAGGATCGTTGCGCAGCTCCCACGCGAGGATGCCGTAGGCAACGTCCACGGAAAATACGTGCGCAGCCCCGTTTTGCAGCAGGCAATCGGTAAACCCACCATTGCTGGCGCCGATATCGCACACCGTTAAGCCCTCGACCGGCTGGTGAAACACCTGCAACGCCTTGGCCAGCTTATAGCCGGAACGGCTGGCATATTTTTTGGCTTTTTCAACGAGTGTGAGCACGGTGTCGGCAGCAACCGACATACCGGGTTTATCGGCCGGCACGTGCCCGATCCAAATGCGCCCGGCCATAATGAGACCGTTAGCTTCCTCGGGCGACAAGCCGAACTGCTGCATGGTTAACGTGTCTAAACGTATGCTTTCCACCGTATCTCCTCCGTTTCTGTATTTATTTTACGAAAAGAAACGGAGCCTGTCAAGAAAAAGGACTGGACTTTTGCGGTAAAAAAAGGTAAAATATACTGGGATGCTTCTTGGAATTGAGGAATATATATGGAAAAATGGGATTTGTACGACCGCGAAGGGAATTTGCTGGGCAAAACCATCCATCGCGGCGCTCGCTTTCGTTCGGGCGAGCATCATTTGGTCACGCACGTGTGGGTGGTCAATTCGGCAGGGCGCTTGCTCATTCAGCGGCGCTCGTCCAAACGGCGCATGATGCCGAATATTTGGGCCATCACCAGCGGCTCTGCCGTGGCAGGAGAGGATAGCGCCACCGCTGCTCGTCGTGAGCTGGAAGAAGAACTGGGCATTGCCCTGCCCGACAGCGCGTTTCTGCCGTTGGGGCGTTTGGTGCGCCGCAATTCGCTGTGCGACGTGTACTTGGTACAGCGCGATATTGCCGTGCCCGATATGAAGCTTCAAAAAGAGGAAGTTTCGCAGGTGCGTTGGGTAACCGGCGCGCAATTGTACAGTATGGTAAACGAACGCCGTTTTCATCATTACGGCGATCCGTATTTTCGTTTTGTAGCCGAAGGCATCCGCCGCGAAACCGGCGTGCTGCTGTTCGGAGAGGAGGGCCCTTATGCTGACTAACCGTTTGATCCGTCGTTTCGTGCGGGAGGCGGAGGATGTTCACAACCCCCGCGTGCGCGGTGAATACGGTAAGCTGGCCGGTGTGGCCGGCATTGCAGCCAATGCGCTCTTGTTTTTCGGCAAGCTGCTGGCAGGAGCGTTATCGGGCAGCGTGGCAATGATCGCCGATGCGTTCAACAACCTGTCGGATGCGGGCTCCTCGGTGGTTACGCTGGTGGGCTTTCGCCTGTCGGCGGCTCCGCCCGATAAGGAGCATCCGTTCGGTCACGGTCGGGTGGAGTACCTTTCGGCGCTCACGGTAGCGGCTCTGATCATGCTTGCGGGTGTCGAACTGGCTTCGTCGGCCGTCAGCAAGATCGTTACGCCCGACCCCGTGGCGTTTTCGTGGATCTCCACGGCCATTTTAGTGGCTTCCATTGCCGTGAAGGCATGGATGGCGCATTTTAATCACACCATCGGTAAAAAGATCCGCTCGGAGGCGCTGGCCGCTTCCGCAGCTGACAGTCGCAACGACGTGATCTGCACGGCCGTGGTGCTGCTGTCGTCGGTGTTTGCCCGTATCACCGGCATGAATATCGACGGTTGGGTCGGTGCCGCAGTGGCCTTGTTTGTTATTTGGTCGGGCTTTTCGGTGGTGCGCGAAACCGTTTCTCCGCTGCTGGGTGAGGCTCCCGATCCTCTGCTGGTGGAGGATATCCGTGAGCGTGTGCTTTCGCAGGAGGGGATCATCGGTATTCACGATCTTATCGTACACAATTACGGCCCCGGTCGGTGTATCGTGTCGTTACATGCCGAGGTGCCCAGTGATGGGGACATTTTGAAAAGTCACGAGATCATCGATGCCGTGGAGCGCCGTTTGGCAGAGGAACTCAATTTAATTGCCTGTATTCACATGGATCCGGTCGATACTAAGGATGAGCGTGTCAGCTCGTTACGCATATTGACGAATGAAATCTTACAAGAGATCGATCCTGCGCTATCGTTGCACGATTTTCGTGTGGTATTCGGTGAACAACGCAGCAACGTAATTTTCGACGTGGTGGTACCGTTTTCGGTGGATAACGTGTCGGTACTGCAGCCGGAGATCGAACGGCGTTTGCAGGAGGTAGATCCGCATTTGTATGCGGTGGTAACGATTGATCGCGAGTGGAGTTGAGCAATATGGCGGGCTATGTAATTTATAACGGCTTTTGGAACGCCGTGCCGCCCGATCCGGCGGCGCGGATGGTAATAGCCGCAGCAGCGCACGGGGTCACACTGTCTGTTTATCCCAACACCGCGTTTGTTATGGCCATGGAGCCGCTGTCGGTCACCGCACCGAGCGGCGTGGTACTGTCTAAGGCGGATTTTGTGCTGTTTTGGGACAAGGATACTCGCTTGGCCAAAGCGCTGGAAAGCGTGGGTGTACGGGTGTACAATCCGGCCCATGCCATTGAAATTTGTGACGATAAAAGCGAAACGCACCGCATTTTGGCGATGGCAGGGATCCCGCAGCCCGAAACATTGCTTGCTCCCATGACTTATCGTGAGATCAACGCCGAGGTCGAGTCGTTTTTGGAAGTGGGTGCCAAGCGCTTGGGATTTCCGCTGGTGGTCAAGGAATGCTACGGCTCGTTCGGCGATCAGGTATCGCTGGCGCACTCAATGGAAGAATTGCGAAAACTGGCGTATGCCATGGAATCTCGCCCATTTATGCTGCAGCGTTTTGTAAGTGAATCGGCAGGCGAGGATGTGCGTTTGTACGTGGTGGGCGGTCGCCTTGTTGCGGCCATGCGCCGCCGTTCCGACGGTAAGGATTTTCGCGCAAATTTGCGGCAGGGCGGTTCGGCGGTGCCGTATACGCCCACGCCCGAAGAAGAAGCGCTGGCACTTCGTTGTTGCCGCGAACTGGGGCTGTGCTTCGGCGGTGTCGATCTGCTGCACACCAACCAAGGCGCCATGGTGTGCGAGGTGAATTCCAATGCGCATTTGGCCGGTATTATTGCGTGTACCGGCGTGGACGTGGCCGATGAGATCGTGTCGTGGGTGTTGGAGCAGGAGAAGAAAGGAAAAGATATCTAATGGAGGATATGAAGGCGGTATTTGCGGCGAACTTGATTCGCTTGCGTACACAGGCAGGATTCACGCAGGCAGAGCTTGCCGAAAAGATCCACTATTCCGATAAATCGGTGTCCAAGTGGGAGCGGGCAGAATCACTGCCCGACCTGCAGGTGGCACAGGAATTAGCACAGGTGTTTGGGGTTACCGTGGATTTCTTGATCACGCCCCACGATGCGTGGGAAGGGAAGCCCGTGCGGTTGCCATACCGTACTGATATGATCACCACGGTTTCGGTGCTGGGCGTGTGGACCTTGGCGCTGCTGGTGTTTTTGGTGCTGTTCTGGATGCTGAACAAGCTGTTTTGGGTGGTGTTTCTGGTAGCGGCACCGGTGTCGCTCATCACGCTGCTCATTCTCAATAGTGTATGGGGAAAATACAAATACCATCCGGTCGTGGTGTCGTTGCTGCTGCTGGGCGTATTTGTACTGCTATATTACGTTTTGCACGCCTACGTACATCTCCACCATCCGTGGGGCTTGGCGTTTTTGTGGGTGCCCGCACAAACCCTTGTTGCTCTCAGTTTTTGCATCCGTAAACGCAAAAAGGAAGAAAAATAAAGGAAGTGTATTGCCATGAAAGCGTGTGTGATCCAACCGCCGTATTCCTTTGATTACGAACGATCCGATGCCAACTACCAATGGGAGCTGCAGGCGTTAGCCGATTGTGACGGCAGCATGGATCTTATTGTACTGCCGGAATATGCCAACGTTCCCGCGTTGGCGAAAACACGAGAACAAATGGAACAGAGCCGCGTGAAATACAGTGAGGCGCTGTTTGAAAAGGCGGCCGAAACGGCTCGCCGCTGCAACGCAGTGGTGTTCATCAGCGGTATCGTAGAAACCGAAAACGGACTGCGCAATGCCATTGTGGCCTATAACCGTGCGGGTGAACGCGTGGGTGCGTATTATAAGCAGCATCTGGTGAACAGCGAAATGTTCAACTTTGAGCTGGATAAGGAATACACATGGGATTTTGAGGAGCCCACCGTCATTGAGATCGACGGTGTGCGCTATGCCTTTTTGATTTGCTACGATTTCTATTTTTACGAGGCGTTTGCCAACATTGCCCGCCACGATCCCGATGTGATCATCGGTTGCTCGCATCAGCGCAGCGATCTGCATTCAGCGCTGGAAACCATGTGCAAATTCTTGGCGTATAACACCAATGCGTACGTAGTGCGCTCGTCGGTGAGCTTGGGCGCCGAGTCCGAGGTGGGCGGCAGCAGCATGATCGTCACGCCCGACGGCCGTGTGCTGTGCAATATGAAGAACGAGGTTGGCCACGGCGTTGCCGAGTTTGATCCGCACGAGCGGTACTTAAAGCCTGCAGGCTTCGGCAATCCGCCGGCACCGCACCACAAGTATGTGGAGGCGGGTCGCCGTCCGTGGAAATACCGTCCCGGCGGCAGCGCCATTGTGCGGTACGACGATTGGATGCCCTATCCTCGCGTGTGCGCACACCGCGGTTTTAGCAGCGTTGCCCCCGAAAACAGCCTGCCCGCCTACGGTGCGGCTGTGGCCTTGGGTGCCGAGGAGATCGAGTTTGACTTGTGGTCCACCACCGATGGGGTGATCGTGTCGATACACGACGATCAACTGGAGCGCGTGTCCAACGGTACCGGCCGTGTGGATGAGCACACCTTTGCCGAGCTCCGCGAGCTGGATTTCGGCAGCGTGGTAGGGGAGGCGTTTGCCGGCCTGCAGATCCCCTCGTTTGAGGAGATTCTGCAAAAGTTTGCTTGCCACACGATCATGAATGTCCACATTAAGTCCCCCAACAATACCGATCCGTTGCCCGAGAGCACGCTGCGTGAGATCGTTCGCTTGATCCGTAAATACGATTGCGTGCGTTACTGCTACTTTATGAGCGGCAATCGTGCCGTTTTAAAGCAGCTGCGCGAGCTAGCTCCCGATATTCCGCGTTGCGCGGGTGCCGATAACGATCCTTATGAGGATATCGTGGCCAAGGCGCTGGACGTGGGTGCCACCCGCATCCAGTTGTTTAAGCCGTATTTCAAGGTCAACGGCGGCTTGGATTACGTGCGCCGTGTTATTGAAGAGGCACACGCCCACGGCATTATCTGTAACGTGTTTTTTGCCGACGATCCCGAAGAAGCCAAAGAGTACCTTCGCCTGGGAGCCGACGTGATCCTCACCAACGACTACCTGCGCATCGCACAGGCGGTAAACAAACTACCGAAATACTATCAATAAGAAAAAGACCGATCTTTTTAAGATCGGTCTTTTATATATTCCGAGGGAGGTACGCCAACCATGCGTTTGAATTCCGAGGAAAAGTAACTGGTGCTTTCAAAGCCACAGGCCATGGCCACGTCGGTAACGGCGTGATACCCCGAACTGAGCAAATGCTTCGCGTTTTCAATGCGCACGTTTTTGAGATACGAAAGCGGAGGTACACCAAAGTACCGTTTGAATTCATTGCGAAAATGCACCTCGCTCATTTTCGCCTGTTCGGCCAGCGCGCAAACAGCGATTGATTCCGCAAAATTTCGGTCGATAAAAAGTTTGGCTTCTCGAATATGCTTGGGGATAAGGGAACGAGGACGATCCAACCGTTCCAGTAAAGCGTAAAACAACGACATACAGTGATGATGAGTCGAGCCGTCGGCGGTATAACTTTCGCACAACTGCGCAAACAAGCGCATCACCTCTGCATCGTCGGTTTTAAGGAATGAGGGTTGCAATAAAACCGTATCTTGCAGGGTTTGAAAATGGATCAGCAGCATACATCCGTCCTCAACGACCTCCGTTTGATAGGCGGTGCCGGCCGGCATAAACGTAATACTGTTTTCCTTGGAAACGATGCAGTTCCCATCAGTTTTAAAAATGACCTTGCCGGAAAGGCGGAGGCTTAGGGAATGATGCTTACGGCCATCGACCCATTGAGGTTTCGATTTTCTAAAATGTGATTGGCATGCCCAAAGATCGCAAACCACCGATTGAGCACTTAAAATCATAATTCCACCACCTTTAGAATCATATTACCATATCAATTTCTAAAAAACAAGTTTCGAAATCCTAAAATGACTTTTGTTTTATGATTGCATCGTGCGTGATATAGCGCTAAAATGAAAGCAAATTTAGGAGGCGATAGTATGAAACAGTTATTAAATGCGATTCAAGAAACTGTGAAAAGAGAGGGAATTGACCTTTTGGGATTCGCTCCCAAGTCTCGCTTTGAGGCTCTCCCGCCTGAAACAAATCCTTTTTCGATTTTTCCCGAGGGAAAAACCGTGATATTGGTTGGGAAACGCATTTGCCGTGGATCCTTACGCGGCGTTGAAGAGGGAACTAATTTTGTCGATTACAACTTGTTTGGCAAAGACTGGCTGGAGGATGAGTTTTTAGCACTTGCCTGCTACGGACTGACCAACACGCTGGAGGACAACGGCTGGGAGGCCGTTCCCATCTTTCCGAACCCCTGTGAGCTGGCGCCGACCGGCGTTTCGGTGGAAGAAGGACGTCCCGCCCCCAACGTATTCCCTGATTTTGATTTTGCGGCAGTGGCATGCGGTCTGTGTGAACTGGGGTACAACGGACTTCCGCTGTCACCGGAATTTGGCTCTCGTCAACGCTTTCACATGATCATTACTGATGCGGAGCTCCCCGCCACACCGCTTCTGACCAAGTCGATTTGCGACAAATGTATGGCGTGCGCCAAAGCGTGTCCGATGGGTGCGATCAGCGAAGAGTGTGAAGAAATCGAGATCTGTGGCAAGGTGATGACTGTGGCCAAGATCGATTACGAAAAATGCAAGCAGTGCAAAAACGGAGCTGTAAAAAATCGGTTTTCCGCGGCGGCACGCCCGGATCGCATCGCTGCCGTTTGCAATCGCACCTGTATGGTCTGCTTGGAGGAGAGCAAGCGTATCTCCAATCTGTTTGAAAAGCAATTTCGTACCGCGCCTGCTTGGGTCGACGGAAACAGAGGGGATCAAAAATGAAACTAACGTCACAAATGATCAAAGACAAGGCTAAAGAAATTGGGTTGGATTGCATTGCCATCGGCAATATTGAGCGCTTCAGGAATGCGCCGACGCTGATGTCACCACTGACCTATTTCCCCGAGGCAAAGTCGGTCATCGCGGTAGCCATGCGTATTCCCCGCGGTACGTATCGCGGCATCGAGGAGGGTACGCATTGGCACAACTATACCTTCTATTCGTACAGCCGGTTAAATTCGTTCTTTCGTCCCAAGAAGTCCTACGACCTTTGTTGCTTTATTGAGGATCATGGATGGGAAGCGGTTGCACATTATCCTGCTGTTCCCGAAGGAAACGGTACAATGCGCGATCCCGTTGCAGAAGGAAAAGTTCCTTCCGACGTTGTCTGCAGTGTGCGTCTGATCGCGGCCGGTTGCGGACTGGGCGAAGTGGGATTTTCCAAGGTGTTTTTGACTAAAAAATTTGGTCCTCGCGTTCGCTTGGGTCTCATTTTCACCGACTGTGAGTTGGAACCCGATCCGATTTTGGAGACCGGTGATATCTGCATCCATTGCGGTGCCTGCCAACGGGAGTGTCCCGGCAACGCAGTCCCTTCTGTGCGCGACGAAAGCAAACGCTTGACGGTGGATTTCGGGGAAAAGAAGATCTGGTATGGCGATGTGCACATGGGACGGTGTACCCTTTCACATCACGGATTTAATAACGAATGTTCGCCGTTCCACAAAAAAGAGTTTCCCAATATGGCCTTCGACGTACGCAATTCCGAAATGACCGAGGAGGAGGCCTATATTCTGTGCTATTCTATGGCCAGAGCAAAATGGGGCAGAAAACCCGTAACGAGTGCCGTGCAGGAATATTATGATTACATCATGAATCACACGGGTTATTTCGCAATTTGCGGTGCGCGAGGGTGCATCCGCGCCTGTATGAATGCGCTGGAAAAAGCAGGTAAGATCGAAAGCCGTTTCCATAACCACTTTTACAAAAAGCCGTCGTGGTTGCTGCCCAATCAGCCCGAAGTTCTGCCGACCGGTGTCAATCCTTACCGCGAGGAATATCTTGACGAAAAGTATCCTGCCATTCGCAAAGGAGAGTATAAGAGAAAGTAGCTCTCAGGATAACGAAAAAAAGAAGCACGAGATCTTCGTGCTTCTTTTTCGTTACTTATTCTTTTTGCCGATGGGGCAGTTTTGCAGGCAGCGCTCGATGATAATATCAATGAAATGCGGGTTTTGATAGCATAGGGTTTGAATTTTATCCTTGCTGTCCTGAATGGCTTGAATGGTTTCCACCGTTAATGTTTCCGGCAACGGAATGTCGGGCAGCTTCCAACCAAGCTGTGCCGAGCCGGCACCCTCGCACATTGCCAGCGACCGCGCCCATGCGCAACGGGTCTCGTCGCGGGTGAACACGGGGAACTCCACGTCGTTCTTCACGCGAATCGTTTCGGTGGCTTCCAGCAATGCCTGCATGGGGCAAGCGGAGGCGCAAGCCTTGCAGCCTTCGGGACACAGTGATTTCGTTTCTGCCATCGTGGGCGTGAGCGGTGCATCGGTAAGCACGAACGAGAACCGCAGACGCGGTCCGTATTTTTCGTTCACCACCAAACCGCTTTTGCCCAGCACGCCCAAACCGGCAGCTGCGGCAAACGGAGCGTTGGCGCGCAGGTCGGGCATGTGGCGACCGAATTTACCGATGGTGGTGTGAGATTCGGGAGCCAAATCGGCAAGCGGAACGGCGTTGTACCCCTTGGCAACCAGCGTGCTGCACAGGTCCATGCCCGCCCACAAGCTTTCCTTGTGGATCTCGTAATGGGCATACGCATACGCCGAGCCGTCTTCAGCCTCCTGCGCACCGGCCAATTCCACCACGCGTTCGGGAATAGCCTCGGCCAGCACCACCAACGACTGCATGTTCGGATACGCCTCGCGAATGGCCTCCATGCCGGGATAGGTGATATCGTCCACGCGACCCACGCTCACGGCATCCATGTTCTTCATAAACGGCAGTGCGGTGGACACCTGCGGTACGCAGTCGTCGTTCCATTCGCGCAGCACCTCGGTCATGCTTTCGAACGGAATGTTGCAGATCACCGACGACAGCGCCACGTACCGATCGTCCTTTACCCAGCCGGCGTTTTTGGCAGACTGACGTGCAATGCCGGTGCGGAACCAATCTTGAATGGCTTCGTAGCCCAGATCGTCCAGATAACGGGTAATGTCGATGGCGGCGCAAGAGATGCGGTCCACCACGGCGGCGTGCAGATGCCCTTTGTTGCGGCGGTTAAGTTCATCCTCCTCGTGGAACTGATGCGTGTAGCGGCCCACGGTGATGACCGTGGTAAAGGTGTCGAAGAACTGATCCACGCGGAAGCCCTCGTCGAAGTTTGCCTTTTGCGCCGTGAAATCTGCCAACGGCTGGATGGTAATGCGATCGGCGCCGCAGTCTAGCGCAATGCGCTTAATGCGTTCAAGTAGTTCGGCATGCGGCGTTTCAATAAACTCCTTCTTACGCAGCACACCCGGTGTGTACTTGCGGTTACGATAGCGTTTTTTGGGGGTCATGCAATGCTTGAACGAGCTGCACATATATCCGTGATTGGGCACGCGCACGCCGCTTTCCACCGCTTTATAGATCTTTTCCTCATCCATATCCTCGATTTCAGCCAGCAGATTGGTGTCGAGGTGGGCCTGCTCACCGTAGAAGCAGCGCCAGCGGTTGATATTGGGATAGCGGAAATGCTTATCCTCCATGGTGAATTCGATGAATTTCGGATCGTTCAAGCGCTCCAGCTCATAGTTGCGGCCGGCGCAGTGCCGCGCACAGGCCAAGCAGGAGTCGCACAGCGGGTCGCCCTGATACAGCTCATCCGGCTCCAGATCGGCAGCGGTAATGAACGAAATGATGCGCTGGCGCGGACCGTACTCCGGCGACATGACCATACCGTGATACCCGTATTCACCCAAGCCGGCCGCTACGAACGCGGGCATGTGGTTCCACGGAGCAGTGTGCTCGTAGGGGATATCCTTGTATTTGCGATGCCGCCAATAGGTGGTGCAGGGCTGCGGAATGGTGGCGTAGCCCTGATCTTCCATCCACTTGCTCATGCGGAAGCAGATGGCATCCAGTTTGGGGATCATGCCGATCTGAAACGCAGCAGGGAAGTTGGGGTTCGGCTCGCCGCACCAGTCTACCGAAGCGTCGGGATGGTGAACGCCTAAGCATACCACCGACTTAGCCTCGGGCAAGTGTGCCTTGGGGCCCAGCATGGCGGGCATACCGTCAAAGCGCGACACAGGGGCAATGCCCACCATATCGGCGCCCAGATCCAGTGCCATTTGTTTAATGGCGGCTGTGAGTTCTTTTTTATTCATAGAATCACTCTCCTTACCGCTTTATTTTACAAAAACCGCGCAAGAATTTCTATTGCAAAATTCGATATAGATATGGACATTTTCGCTGTTTTCTGCTATACTGTAAACGGTGATGCTATGAATACGTTTCAAGACAACTATTTCGACTTTCGCTTACAGGGTGAGCTGAACCTGCATTATTGCGGCAATCGGGAGGGCTCGCTCGATCATAAATACGTGCATCGGCAGGCGGCGTATTTACTCACCTACGTGGTAGCAGGAGAGGCGTGCCTTACAGTAAACGGCAAGGAACTGCCGCTGTCGGCAGGCGACGTGTACGTGCTGTTCCCCGAATCCATGGCCTCCTACGTTACGGCACCGGGCGTGCCGTGGAGTATTCGCTGGGTCACCTTAACCGGTACACAATTGGAGGAGCTGCTGCCGATGCTGGGTTTCACACCGGAAACGCCGATTGTCAAAGCGGCAGCTCCGTCTAAGGTGGAACAACTGCTGCAGGAGCTGTTTTCGAAAACCGTCAAGGCGGATCTGCGCAGCAAAATAGCCGCGATGGCGCTGCTGTATGAATTGCTGTCGTGCTTGGGACCGTCGTCGCCGTCGCTGGAGAACACTGCTATCGACGATGCGGTACGGTATATTTCACGCCATTATCACGAGCCGATCACCATTCATGCGTTGGCCGAGCGTGCCTATCTTAACAGTAATTACTTTTCCAAGCTGTTTACCGCGCAGGTGGGAACAACACCCCAGCAGTTTATTACGTACATCCGTATGGAAAAGGCCAAAGAACTGCTGCGGTACACCGAGCTAACGGTCGGTGAGGTTGCGGCAACGGTGGGGTATAGCGATGCACTGTATTTCAGCCGTGTGTTTAAGCGCTACACCGGTATGGCACCGTCAGCCTTTCGCAGCAAATAAAATGGGAAGCTTTCGGCAAAATCTTTAGCAATACCCCATTGATTTATTCGGTGTTTGGGAGTATACTTAAAAAAGACAAAAAGCAAGGAAAGGATGTCATTTATGCAGCTTATTGATATGTTCTACGATCAAATCGAGGATGCCGTCGCACGGAAAGTACCGTTCGTTATTCCGATCGGCACGCTGGAGTACCACGCACATCACGCCTCCTGCGGTACGGATACGATGGTGGTCACCGGCTGCCTGCGCGAGCTCGAAAAGGAAAAGGAGATCGTTGTGTGCCCGCCCATTTGGTACGGTGTGGCATCGTATGCCGTTTGTGAACCCAAGCCCAGCCATTTTCACGTGAACGAGGATACCTACGCCGCGTATATCTACGACGTACTGAAATCCATGATCTATGCAGGCATCAAGAACATTTATCTTGTTCCGCATCATCAGACGGAGAACGCCGGCCTGATGCCGATGACCATTGCTTGCCACAAGGCAGCCAAGAAGGTCACGATGGAGTATATGGAAGAAACGCTCGGCAAGGGCTGGTGGGGCAGCGATTCCTATGCCAGTTACTACGAAAACTGCGGCACGGGCGACGATCCGTTCTCCTATATTAAGGTCATTCCGCTCATCGGTGCGGAAGCACAGAAGAAGTGTGGCGGCTTCGACCATGCGGGCAAATGGGAAACCTCGCTGATGATGGGCACCTGGCCGCAGAACGTCGACCTGTCGCGCTGCTCGCAGAACACCGAATGGTTTGCCGAGAGCGCCAAGGAAGCCTCTGCCGAGACCGGTGCGCACATGGTCAAATGCACCCTGGAATGGCTGCGCGAGGCGATTGTGTAAGGAGATCCCCGGGAGCAAAAACCATCGGTATTGTTGTTCACGGCAGTTTGTTTACTGCTGAGCGCACCAACGAGGATCGCTATTATTTTGGTTATGTGAATAAAACAACCGAAAAAGGGACGGTCAAACGACCGTCCCTTTTCGGTTTGTTGGTGGGAGAGTTCGCGCTGCTTGTGTTTTTTGCAATCGCCTTGGCACGATAGGTAATCCATCGTTTGTTTCTTCCTAAAACTCGTAGTTATTAAATCCATATCCTGCACCGCTTGAAAGGGTGATAACATCCTTATCAACCTCAAAGCCGCCTGTAACGCCTTTTTCGGGATCGGTAAAAGAAAAGAAGGAATCAAGATCGGCTGAAACAATATTGTCCTTTGCAACAACAACAGCAGCGGCAGCGGCTATTGCCAGCTTTGATTCAGACATACATCCGACAAGACAGGTTTTACCAAATTCTTTTGCAATATCGCTGATCTGAAGTGCCTTGTAAATTCCGCCGCACTTCATAAATTTGATATTCACTATATCACAGGCATCGTGTTCGCAAACAATTCTTGCCTGCTCGGGAGAATGAACGCTTTCGTCCGCCATAATAGGAATTGGCGAAAGTTTTTTTATTTCAGCCATTCCGTGAACATCCCAAAAAGGAAGCGGTTGTTCCGCCTCGCTAATATTAAATTCCGCAATTTCCTTGAGAACGCGCAACGCGGTTTCCGTATCGTAGCCCTGGTTTATATCAATTCTGAGATCAATTTCGTCACCAACCGCTTTTCTTATCTCGCGTAAAACTTCAATATCCTTGTTTGGATCAATTCCGCATTTGATTTTAAGTATTCTAAATCCTTGATTAACGCGTTCGACGCATTCCCTTGTCATTTCTTCAATAGTATCAATGCCTATAGTGATATCTGTTTGTAGAGAATCCGTTTTTGCGCCAAGCAGTTTATGAACGGCTTTCCCCTCTTTTTTGCCAATTATGTCATAGCAGGCAACATCAACGGCCGCCTTTGCAGCAGGATTAAACAAAAGCGTTTTATCCATTTTTTCGTGAATTGCTGCTATATCGGTGGGATCCATTCCGATGAGGAACGGCTTCATAAACTCGATCGCAGCAACAACAGTATCCAACGTTTCGCCCGTAACAAGAGGAGCGGGAGCGGCCTCTCCAAGTCCATAAATTCCGCTGTCTGTAATGACCTTAGTGTATATTCTGCTTGAACGATCAGAGCCTGTCCCAAATGCGATCTTAAACACTTTTCTTCTCTTAAAGCTAACAAGTTTTGTTTGAATATCAATAATTTTCATTCAATCACTCTTTTCGCTATAGTTTTACAACCACCTAATTTTATAATAGATAAAATTCTTTGTCAACAACATTACAGAATAACTGTGAGCTTCGGTCGTAGAGGACGATGCCCACATCGTCCCGAATGCGATAATACCGCCTTACTCGTTTTAACACTTGCACTAAATCACACGCGGCCTCTTGAGATCTGTGTAGTGCTCGTTTGCCGATTTCTGCAAATCGGAGCTTGTGCCAATACGTTTGCAACAGCGGTTCAATTTCGCCGCGCTAAAGACGGCTCATTTCACCTTGTTGCGGCACAGTCCTGCGTGTTCGCTGCATCCGCCACTGGCGGCGCTCACACGCGGACACTTTCGACTCCTGTCACTCCCTGAAAAAACAAAACGAGGAACGACCTTGCGGTCATTCCTCATTTTTTTGAATTATAACGCAAATTTTAATACGGGTTGCATCGGGTTTCACAAGTTGCATTTTGGATTTTGGATTGCATTTCAATGCAACCTTTTTTTGCAAATGCAACCCTATGTAAAACAATTATTTTTGTACTCTCATTTGAGGTGGAATTGCCAATTGACCATTTTCATCTTGTATAAGCAAACCGACATTTGCAAGAACCGGGCTGGTGTCTAACGAGGAAAGTGCGCTTTCTAATGTTCCTTCAATTATAATAAAATTTTTTCTTCCCGCAGAAGATAAAGATTTATAACAATATTCTTTGGATAGAAAAGTGGGATAAAAGCTCATATTAAGTTTTGCGTGGTTTAATAACCACAAAGTCACTTGCCCTTCTGAATTTTCTCCAGCTGGGGTTGAGTAAAAGAGCGGATGCTGTGCATTCATGTTAATAAATTCTTGCAAAGAAATCTTATTATCATTTAAAACTTGAATCGATTCCGCCCAAGATAGTTTGCTGTTTTTTTTGAACATATCAAACAATCCCATTGATAAAGGCTCCTTTATCTGTTAAATTTTGCATTATTATATCATTGTTTGCTCAATTCTGCAATACTAAAATTATTCTTTTTGATAACGAAACTTTTCTCCCACAATGAAACTAATCTCGGTCACGATAAATTAATCTTTCGAGAAAAGTTTCAGAGTGATTTTAGTTATTCAAAATAGGGTAGGTTTGAGTCACTCAACTTCTACTTTTAGGTGTTCATTTTTTATACAATGAATTTTATTTCATTTGCAAAATTGCTGAAAAGCCTTGTGGCAAACTGTTTTTGACAAAAAGAAAAAGGAACGCAAGTATCGTATCAATACTTGCGTTCCAATATGGTGCGAGTGACAGGAGTCGAACCTGCGGCCTCTTGCCGTCTGCTTCGGCTGCGCCTTGCATACGGAGGCTTGACGACCGCTTCGCGGTGCCCGTCTGCGCCATTTTTGGCTAAAAACGTGCCACCGGCACGTTTTTTAACGCCAAAACCCTCTCGGGTTCAGGAGGCCGCAATTTCCCGCTGCCGCGCGAAATAAATAAACGCCGACGGCAAAAGCCATCAGCGTTTATTTGGTCCGAGTGACAGGAGTCGAACCTGCGGCCTCTTGAACCCCATTCAAGCGCGCTACCAATCTGCGCTACACCCGGATTTTTTCAGTTGCTCAACTATTATAACAAAATTCCGGCGAATGTCAAGTGGAATTTCAAAAAACTATGCACTTACAGCGAAAAAAGGTTGCAACTGCGTGAAAAATCCGTTATGATTAACCCAAAAGGAGATGGTTGTGTGCAACTGATCGATATTACTCGCGAGCTGATGCGAGCCCCCGTATACCCCGGCGACCCTGCGCCCGAGCTTACCAAGCTTTCCAATATGTCTGCCGGTGATGCGTGCAACACCACGGCAATCACCGCTTGCTTGCATAACGGTACGCACATGGATGCGCCGCGCCATTTCTTTATGATGGGCGATGCCATCGACAAGGTGCCGCTGGAAGCGTGCATCGGCGAATGTATCGTGGTGGAGTGCAACGGCCTGCTATTGGGCGATACCGCCGAGGAGCTGTTGCCCCAATTGCGCCGCAAGCAGCGTGTGCTGTTTAAGGGCGACGTGCAGCTGACTCCCAGCGCGGCGTTTGTGCTGTCGGGTGCGGGGCTGGTGCTTATCGGTGTGGAGGGCCCGTCGGTGGCGCCGCCTACCTACGCCGAGGAGGTACACCGCCAGCTGTTAAGCTCCGATATCGTATTGTTGGAAGGTTTAGATCTTTCCAAGGCCGAGGCGGGTGTACCGTATTTGCTGATGGCGGCTCCGCTGCGCATTGCCGGAGCCGACGGCGCCCCTGTCCGCGCGGTGCTGGCAGAATCGCAGCGCATTGATTGGGACGAAAACACCTGGCGTTAACCGTAGGGAGTGATTGTATGTTTCAGATGTCCTCTGAAAATTTAAACGAGTATCGCGGATTTTGTCGCAACGAGCTGTCGGCCAACATCGACAGCGACGGCGGCGTTGTGGATCTGCAGTGGATCGACTGCCATTACTGGAACGGTACCGTGTTTCCCGACGAGATCAAGCTGCCCATTTTTTCGCGCAATTATGCTTGCGAGCAAAAGTACCAAGCCTACGGCGCGGCGTTTCAGCTGTATACGCGGGAAGCAACCGGCCGCACGTTGCTGCACCGTCCTGCCGATCCGCAGTTTAGTTTATCCTATCTGCAAGGCGGCGATGACGAACAGTCCTACGAGCTGCTGCTGGATGACGGTCGCCTGCTATGGGAGTGCACCTGCGCTGCCGATCAGCGCGAGGAACTGTTGCTGTGCATCAATCAGCGCTATCTGTTCAGCGGTGTGCAGGGTACGCATAAAGACCACCACCGCGGCACCGGCACCACCCAGATCGGGGATCATTACGAAGAAGCCGGGGTGCCGTTGAATGTTGACCTACCATGGCTCAACGGAACGGCTGAGATTCAGTGGACCGAAAGCGGCTATCATGAGGAATATGAGGCACTGCTGTATCATGGGACGATCACGTATCCGTATGGCGTTGTGCAGTATACCTTGGCGTTTGGTGCCGATGCCCCTGTAACGCCCGATACCGCACCGGGAATGACGGTGCTGCGTATGCCGTGGGGCGATCGGTCGGCCATCCGTGTGGGAATGGCACTGGCGCACGACGATGAAACCGCTGTAGACTCCTTGCGGCGCGGCTTGGCACGGTATGCCGAGCTGCGGGATGCGCAGCTCAAAGCGGAGGCGCTGTGCCGTGCCACCGCCAATTGCGTGGAAACGGCTGCCTTGCCGTTTGCCAAGCCCTACGGTCAAGCGGCCAACGCGTATTTGGATTCGTTGCTCACCGGCCCGATGGACGGCGGGCGGATCGGCGTTCGCGCTTCAGCATCAAAATACGGATTTTTCTCTTTGTGGGATACCATTTATCCTATTCGCGATTTCCTGTGGAACGGCCGCTATGCCGATGCCGCTCGTATAATCACCTATTTGTTTCATTTGCCGGCGATGGAAAACACGCCCATTGCGGCGCTGCATTTAATTACAGCCTGGAATGAAGCTATGGCGTTCCTGCCCGAGGGGTATTTGGAGGATATGTACCCCTGCGTTCGTAAGATCTTCGATTTTGCACGCCGTTTGACGGAGCCGCAATACCGGTTGCTTCTGTGCAAAGGCAACACCGGTGTAGACCATGCCGATCAGGTGGGTCTGTACGGTATGTTCTTGTCGCCTGATGTAAACGGCCTGTGGTACAACGCCTGCCGTGCTGTGCGCAACGAGGCACTCAAGCACGGTGACAACGAGGTGGCAACACAGGCAGGGGAGATCCTTGCCGGCGTGGAGCAAGGCTTCCGCCAAGTGTTCTTTGATGAAACGGTGGGCTACCTGCATGTGGGGGCTAACCGCGATTTGACTCCGGCGCCCATCGAGGTGTACCACAACTCCTTGACGTTGGGCTTCGATTATCCTGCCGGTATGTATTTGATGCGGGATATCGTACCTGCGCTCGCACACTATCAATCGCACGAGCTGTGGCATCCGCTGGGGCACCGTGCCGTGGCGTTCGACAGTGCCATTCCTTGTGATTGGTGGCGGTATGTACACATGAATCAGCATAACGGTCATGAGATGAAGCTACAGCGTGCCGCCGACAACATGGCCGAGGTTCATCGTGTCATGAGTGAAGTGATGAAACGCTCGGAGCGTTGGAAAAACGCCGAAGAAACCACCAATTTCTCGCGGTTTGCCATTCACCCCGATCAGGTGTGCGATTGGCAAAGCTTTGCGGCCACAGCACAAATGGAGGCACTGCGCAGCGCGGTGGCCGGTGTGCTGCGGCATCGAGGAGGTTTGTATTATCTGCCGGCCAACGACAACGGCGACGTGACGGTGCACAATGTTCCTTTGGGTGAGGAGCGTGTTACCGTGACGGTGTGCGGCGAGGGATGCTTCGGTGCGTGGTACTGCGATGACGTAAAACTCGAAGGCACGCTGCAGCTGCCCGCCGATGCCCCCCAAGGCGCGTTGCGTGTTTGCCGTGGCGAGGCGCCTGCCTATCCCGTGCTGATCAGCGCGTTGGATCTGCCTGTGAAAGACGTGAGCGTAAGCAGCACCGCTGCGATGTGCACCTGTGCCGCTGTGGCCTTCACGCCGATGACGTGGTATGCTCCTGTGCGGCCTACGGTTACCGTGAACGGGGAAGAAGTGCCTTGTGAATGGGATGAAGCAACGCAGCGTGCATACGTCGATCGGCTGTGGCAAGCAGGTGACCGCGTTCGGGTATCCGTGTGATCCCCAAAAGCGTGTTTTCGGGAGAAAGCACGCTTTTTTAGGGTTTTTAAAAAAAGTTTGCAGAAAATTAAAATTTAGTCTTGATTTTTTGCGATGTATTCATTATAATAGTTTAGCACGTGTGTGCAACTCGGAGAGTTGGCTGAGTGGTCGAAGGCGCACGATTGGAAATCGTGTGTACGTTTAAAGCGTACCTAGGGTTCAAA
The DNA here is from genome assembly GCA_017503785.1 of Clostridia bacterium. Lineage (GTDB taxonomy): Bacteria > Bacillota > Clostridia > Oscillospirales > Acutalibacteraceae > RGIG3009. Next base: position 105,274 of record JAFVSK010000020.1, on the reverse strand, counting down.
TCCCTAACTCTCCGCCATTGAATACAAGCGAAGGATTCCTTCGATGGGAATACAGCTTCTGAAAGAGGTGACAGAGGAATGAAAGAGAACATCCATCCCAACTACGCCAAGACTACCATTACTTGCGCGTGCGGCGAAGTCATTGAGACGTCTTCCACCAAAGAGAATATCCGCGTGGAAATCTGCTCCAAGTGCCATCCGTTTTTCACCGGCAGACAGAAGCTGGTCGATACCGGTGGCCGTGTAGATCGCTTCAACAAGCGTTTCGGTATCAAAGAGAGCAAGTAAGATGGAAAAGGGCAGTGCAGATATGCGCTGCCTTTTCTCGTTTTGAAGGAGGGATAACGGTGGATGATCGGTCATACCTAACCATTCGCACCGGTGCCGAAGCCGAATACGTAGACCGTCGTTCACGGTTTATCGCCGCCATTGAACCGGTTGCCGATGAGGAAGCGGCGCTGGCGTTTATTGCTGCCCGAAAAAAGAAATATTGGGATGCCCGCCACAACGTGCACGCCTACGTGCTGCGCAACGGCATCAGCCGCTTTTCCGACGACGGGGAGCCGCAGGGTACGGCAGGGCTTCCCATGCTGGAGACCTTGCAAAAGCGCGGCCTCACCGATTGCGTGGTGGTGGTCACGCGGTATTTCGGCGGTATTCTGTTGGGGACCGGTGGACTGGTGCGGGCTTATTCGCAAAGCACCTCGCTGGCAATCGACGCAGCGGGTGTGGGCGAGTGCCGTCCGTGCGCGGTGGGAGAGATCGCCTGCGATTATGCGCAGTACGGCCGCGTGGCACCGCTGGTGTCGGAGTTCGGCGGCCGTGTAACCGATACCGCCTTTGCCGAGGGGGTCACACTGCAGGTGTTGCTACCCTTGGATCGGGTGGGCGGTTTTGTGCACGAGCTCACCGAACTGTCGGCCGGTACACTGAAATTTCAGCAAAACGATGAAATTTTTGAGTTTTTTGAAAAAAAGTGAGAATTTTTGCAGGAAAACGGGACAAGCCCGGCGTATAATAGTGTGAGAAAGGCGGTGTGGAGTATGTTACCACGTCTGCGAACCGAGGAAATTGAACGGCAAATGCTGTCGCCCAAAGCGGCATTGGCGTGTGAAAGTAAAGGACGGCTCGAAACTGAACCGCCGTGTGATTTTCGCACCGATTTCCAACGCGACCGCGATCGCGTGCTGCATTGCAAAGCGTTTCGTCGTTTGCGCCACAAAACGCAGGTGTTTCTCTCGCCCGAGGGCGACCACTACCGCACACGATTGACACACACGCTGGAGGTGTCGCAGATCGCGCGCACCGTGGCACGTGCCTTGCGGTTGAACGAGGATCTCACCGAAGCAGTGGCGCTGGCACACGATTTGGGGCACACCCCCTTTGGTCACGCCGGCGAGCGTGCGCTGAACCGCTGCATGGACGGCGGCTTCCGCCATTATGAGCAGAGTCTGCGCGTGGTGGATCTGCTGGAAAAAGACGGACAGGGGCTTAACCTTACCTGGGAAGTGCGTGACGGTATTTTAAACCACACCACAGGCGAGCAGGCGGCCACATTAGAAGGCCGTATTGTCCGCCTGGCCGATAAGGTGGCCTACATTAATCACGATATTGACGATGCCATCCGTGCCGGCGTGTTTTCGGAAGCGGATATTCCCTCCGAGGTTACGGCGGTGCTGGGGGCCAATCGCAACGAGCGGTTTAACACGATGATCGGCTCGATCATTGAAACCAGCGACGACGATATTACCATGTCGGCCGAGGTGTGGGCGGCGTTTGATAAGCTCCATTCGTTTATGTTTGATCGCTTGTACTTCAATCCCATTGCCAAAAACGAAGAAAAAAAGGTGGATGCCTTTATCAGCCGTATGTTCGCCTATTTTATCGATACCCCCGATAAGCTGCCGCCGGAATTCCGCGCGGTGTACGAGCGCGAGGGTGCGGCACGGGCGGCGTGCGATTATATTGCCGGTATGACGGATACGTTTGCCGTGCAAATGTATAACGAGCTGTTTATTCCGCAGGGATGGCCGATGGTGTCGGGCATCGGCGGTATGTAAAATCAAAAGGAGGTGGATACTGTGTTACCGGATAGCTTTTTACAGGAATTGATTGCTAAAAATGATATTGAGAGCGTAGTATCTGCCTACGTTTCGCTGAAGCGGCGCGGTCGCAACTTGGTGGGGCTGTGTCCGTTCCACGGTGAAAAAACGCCGTCGTTTAACCTGTATCCCGAAACCTCATCGTTTTATTGCTTCGGTTGCGGTGCAGGCGGTGACGTGATCACGTTTATTCGCCGTATCGAGAATTTGAGCTATATGGATGCGGTGCGCTTGCTGGCCGACCGCGCAGGAATGGCCATTCCCGAGCAGGACCGCGACGATGCCGGTGCCAAGCGGCGCATGCGTATTTTAGAGGCCAACCGTGAAGCGGCGCGACTGTTTAACAAGTTCTTGTATTTGCCCGGCGGGCGCGAGGGCTTGGAATACTACTACAGCCGTGGTTATACCGATGCGATCATTCGCCGTTTCGGGCTGGGATATGCGCCGCAAAGCTTCGACTTTGTGCGGGATAACCTGCGTAAAAAGGGCTTTCACGACGAGGAACTGGTGCTGGCATGGCTGTGCGCCCGCAACAAAAGCGGCAACGGCGTGCACGATATTTTCCGCAACCGCGTGATGATTCCCATTATCGACGTGCGCGGCAACGTGATCGCGTTCGGCGGCCGTGTGCTGGACGATTCCAAGCCGAAGTATCTTAACTCCGGTGATACGATGGTGTTCAAAAAGACTAACAATCTTTTTGCGCTGAATTTTGCTAAACAAAGCAAGCAGGAAAGCCTGATCTTGTGTGAGGGCTACATGGACGTTATAGCTCTGCACCAAGCCGGCTTTACCAATGCGGTGGCGGCGCTGGGTACGTCGTTTACCGCCGAGCACGCACGGTTGATGTCGCGATACAGTGACGAAGCGATCCTCATTTTTGATGCCGATGCGGCAGGTAAAAAGGGAGCGCAGCGAGCGATCAATCTCTTGCGTGAAACGGGAATGCGTATTCGTTTGGTGAGTATTCCCGACGGCAAGGACCCCGATGAGTTTATTAAAAAGAACGGCGCCGAGCGGTTTAAACTGCTGGTGGAGCGTGCGGCGAACGACGTGGAATACCAGCTGATGGAGCTGGGCTCCCGCCATTTGCTCGACACCTCGGAGGGCAAGGTGAATTACCTGCGTGAGGCGGTGCAGCTGCTGGCAGGCTTGACGGATCCGCTGGAGCGGGACGTGTATATCAGCCGCTTGGCACACGATCTGTCGGTTTCCAAGGAGGCGTTGCAGGAACGCTTGAAATACCAGCTGGAGCGCCGTAAAAAGGTGCAACAGGAAAAGCAGATCACGCAGGTGGTACAGCGCTCGGAGGCGACTCGTAAGGTGGTTAACGCCGAGGCGGCCAAGCATTTGCGGGCGGCCAATGCCGAAGAATCGCTGCTGGGGCTGCTGTTGCTCAACCCCGATTATTTTGGGAAAATTGAGCCGATATTAAAAACAGAAGAACTGGTGACTACGTTTAACCGCACGCTGTACGAAAAGCTGTTGCAGCGGTATCGTGCCGGTGCAGCGGTGGAGTTGTCGGTGCTGGCCGAGGAATACGATCCCGATGAAATGGCCTATATTACCGGTATGCTGCGCGATTCGCGCGAACGCGGTACAACACTGTCGGTTGACGATGCGGTGCAGTATGCCCGCGTTATCAAAAAAGAGCATCAATTACTCGCGCTGAAGGAGCCCTCGGCGTTAACGCCGGAAGAAATTCAAGAAAAGCTCAAGCTCATGCGCGATATGAAGTCATAAGTGTAGGAGGAATGCAAAATGTCGGAGAAAAACATTGACGTGCTGAAGGAAGTTACCTACGAATCGCTGATCAGCGAGGAGGAGGCCTTGGATCTCAGCGTGGGCAAGAAGGACAAGAAAACGGTGTACAACGAGCTCATCGAAACCGGCCGTGCCAAGGGTAAGCTGACCACGCAGGAACTCATGGATGCGATGGAAACGCTGGACTTTGACCCCGAGCAGATGGACAAGCTGTACGAGGTGCTGGAAAGCTACAACGTGGAGATCGTGGATGATTTCACCGAAACCGCATTTCAGGATATGGATGCCGTGTTGGAAACCGTGGAGAACGAAGAGGGCGATCCCTCGGCCGACGGTATGATCACCGACGACCCGGTAAAGGTGTACTTGAAAGAGATCGGCCGTGTTCCGCTGCTGACCCCCGAGGAGGAAATTGACCTTTCCATTAAAATTGCCGAGGGCAACAAGTATGCCAAGAAGCGCTTGTCCGAAGCAAACCTGCGCTTGGTAGTGAGCATTGCGAAGCGCTACGTTGGCCGTGGCATGCAGTTCCTCGATCTCATTCAAGAGGGTAATCTGGGCTTGATCAAGGCGGTTGAAAAGTTTGACCATACCAAGGGCTTCAAATTCTCCACCTATGCTACGTGGTGGATCCGTCAGGCCATTACGCGCGCGATTGCCGATCAGGCGCGCACCATTCGTATTCCCGTGCACATGGTGGAAACCATTAACAAGGTAAAAAAGGTGTCCAGCCAGCTGTTGCATAAGAACGGCCACGAGCCCACCGCCGAGGAGATTGCTGTGGAGCTGGAGATGCCTGCCGATAAGGTGCGCGAGATCATGCGTGTGGCGCAGGAGCCGGTGTCGCTGGAAACGCCCATCGGTGAAGAGGAAGACAGCCACTTGGGCGATTTTATTCCCGATGACGAGGCGCTGGCGCCTGCCGATGCCGCTTCGCACATGCTGCTCAAGGAGCAGTTGCGTGACGTGTTGGCTACGCTGACACCGCGTGAAGAAAAGGTGTTGGCGCTCCGTTTTGGTTTGGAGGACGGCCGTCCGCGCACGCTGGAAGAGGTGGGTAAGGAGTTCGACGTTACCCGTGAGCGTATTCGCCAGATCGAGGCGAAGGCGCTGCGTAAGCTGCGTCATCCCAGCCGTAGCAAGAAGCTGAAGGATTTCTTGGATTGATCAACAGCACCCGAGGTTTTGTAAACCTCGGGTGCTGTTTTTTAAAATGGAACGGCACATAGGTCGTTTGCCGGCGACGGGGCGATGTGGGCATCGCCCCCTACACACCCCATTCGAGACCGCAGGGAACGACACGCAGGTCGTTTCCTACAAAAAAGCCGTATAACGGAGGTTATGCTGCGGCAACGGTGCAGGTCACCTTCCAAACAGCGCAATTTCCACGATAACGCCCTTTGTTCTCGCTCACGGTGATCTCGGTTGAAGCGGTAGCGCCGTCTTTAAATAACAGAGTAAGCTGCGAGCTACCGACATCGGGATAGGTGTCTTTTTCGGTAACGGTAATTTTTAATACGATGGATTCGCGTCCGTTTGTTTTGATCTCTTGTCCGTTTGTAAGAAGAGCGTATCCGTTGTAGGTGATCTCTTTCTTCCAATCGTTACCTACGGAATCGTTTTTGATAAGTTTAAATTGATAAGAAATGCGATAGGTGTCGGTGCTTGTCACCGTAGGTTTTTGATAACAGCCGGTAAGATTTAGTATAAGCAATAAGAAAAGTATCAGGATATTTTTGAAGAGAACTTTCATCACAGAACCTCATTTGATAATAGTATTCTTTAAATAACTATATTATAAATAATACAGTTCTATAAATCAAGATAAATAGAGAATATAATTCCATAATAACTAATCTCCCATAGGATACAATTATTCACAGGTGGTGAATGATTGTGTGTGAGGAATTGTTTAAGAAACGATTGATTGAGTTAAGGATGAATAAAGGTGTCTCTGCAAGAGACATGAGTTTGAGCATCGGTCAATCCGAGTCATATATCAATAAAATTGAAAACACAACGGCACTTCCATCTATGAGTGTTTTCTTTTATATTTGTGAGTATTTGGGTGTAACGCCGTCTGAATTCTTTGATGCAGATATAAAAAATCCGGTTAAGTTGAAAAGCGTAATCGAGGATTTGAAACAATTGGACGATAAGCAATTGGATACGATTGCCGAGCTCGTTAAAGGGTTGAAGAAAAGATAAAGAGGTGTAAACTTCCTCTGTCTTTTTGCTGCGCAAAAATCCGCCTCCCTCGTTGAGGGAGGCTTTCTTGTTTTTTCGTAAAAAAGGTGTTGACAAACGCCTTGGGGGAGTGCTATAATAACTCCTGCTATATGCGAGGATGCTGGAATAGGCAGACAGGCACGTTTGAGGTGCGTGTGTCGTTGACGTGTGGGTTCAAGTCCCATTCCTCGCACCATAAAATCCTGTCGGTACTCATCGGCAGGATTTTTTATTTCCTCGTGGAATGGGGAGGCGACGAAATGGACGATAAGACTTGGCAGCAATACGAGGAAAAGCACGTGGCGCTGCGCAAAAAGTATCGCGCGTTGTATTGGAAAACATGGTTGCTGTGGATCGCTTACTATGCGGCAACCAGCACGGCAGCGATCCTTATTTGTCACGAACGGTATTTCAACGCCATGATCTATTTCTTTGTACTGAACACCTTTTTCCCGCTGTTTATTACGATGCGCCACATTGCCAAGCTGCGTCGCGAAAAGGAAAAGCAGCGCCGTGCCTTGGTGGAGAGTGCGCCGGTGGGGAAGTTTCAATTGTATTAAGAGTACAATGGTATCAAGCGACTGCGAGGTGATGGCCGTGCGTGCTAATTTTCATACACACTCCACTTTTTGCGACGGCAAGAACACGCCCGAGGAGATCGTGCTGGCTGCGCTCAAAAACGGATTTTCGGCGGTGGGGCTTTCGGGGCACGGCTATACGCCGTTTGATCTGCGCTATTGCATGAAGGATACCGAGGGGTACATTGCTGAGGTTACGCGCCTAAAGCGTGTGTACAAAAGCGAGATCGAGGTGTATCTCGGCATCGAGGAGGATGCCTTTGCACCGGTTGACCGAAGTCGGTTTGATTACGTGATCGGCTCACTTCACTATGCTTGCGTTGAGGGACGGTATTATCCCATTGATTCAAGCTACGACCATTTCAAGGCTTGCCTGGCTGCGTTCGACGGCGATATTCTGCGGTTGGCAGAAGCGTATTTCAGCACCTTTTGCGACTATATTCGTCGAAGAAAACCGGATATCATCGGGCATTTTGACGTAATCACCAAATTTGATGAGGTGGACGTTGCTCGCTTTTCTTGCAATACCGCCTATCAAGCCTTGGCGGAACGGTATGCTGTTGCGGCGGCGCAGAGCGGCTGTATTTTTGAAGTGAACAGCGGCCCCGTGTGGCGCGGTTACCGTACCACGCCGCTGCCGAATGAGAATGTGCTTCACGTGTTAAAACGGCTGGATGCGCCGATCATTCTTTCGTCGGACAGTCATTCGGTGGATACCTTGGACTACAAGGCCGAAGAAATGACTGCCTATTTGCGTGATATAGGATTTCGCTACGTGATGACGTTATCACACGGTGCGTTTGTGCGCGTGCCGATTTAGTGATAGGTACTGTGACAAATTTACAAAGGAAGTGGTACTGTGAAATTACGGGAGAAAATGTGGCTGTGGGGGCATCCGGAAGGGGTGTACAACCACATGTTCGGCAATGAAAACATTTCGCGAATGACCCCGATGGAGGGCTGCCTATACCTGGGTGTGCGCAACACCTTTATGGTGCCTGTCGGTATTAAGCTGGATCGCCGTAAATACAATAAATCGTTCACCACGCTGCGCGAGGTGGGCTGGGAATGCTATGATGCGGCAGCGGATATTTCGGTGATTGAGCCTCTCATTAAAGAGGCGGGCGATTTTTCCAATATCGGCCGCGTGGTGTTCGACGATTTCCAGCGGAACGACAAGTATAAAGAGATCAACATAGATAATTTGTGGAAGATCCGCGAGCGGTTGCACAACAATGCGGTGCGGCCGCTGGATATGTGGATGGTGCTGTATACGCACGAGTTTGGCTTGGATGCGGAAAAGGACGAGGATTTTAAGCGCTACATTGCGCCGTTCGACGGCATTATTATGTGGACGTGGAAGGAAAGCGACGTGCCGCTGATTCCCGAAAAGTTCGAAAAATTCAAGGAGCTGACACCTGATAACCGTCGCTTGTTCGGGTGTTATTTGTACAATTTCGGTGAGGAAAAGCAGGCCACGGGTGAGGCGGTCACGTGGCAGCTTAACTGGTATCTGGAAAAGATTTTAGCCGGCGAGGCAGAGGGAATCGTGCTTCATACCAACACGATGGCCGACTTGGATTACGAGGCCTACGATGCGGCGCTTTCGTGGATGGCCGAGCACGGCGACGACGAAATCCCGGATTAAGAAAAAGCGGCCGCGATTTCGGCATGACCTTGTTTGTGATCGCCTAAGTGCTGCTGATGAGCAGCGGTTTGGCGATTTTGTGAGGGCTTTTTTTGAAAAAACGATGAAATTATTATAAAAAATGGCAAGTAAAGCCGTTGAAAAACGCACGGTTTGTGTTATGATTATATCATAACCATTTTAAAGGAGCGAGGCGTATGATGAACAAGCAGATCGCGGCCGTAGAGAAAAACCGCGACAGTATTCTGAAAGCGTTGGACTATATCTGGACCAATCCCGAAACGGGCTACCGCGAGGTGAAAACCTCCAAGTATTTACAGGAAGCCTTTGAAAAGTTGGGCTATGAGGTGACTTTGGCCGGTGATATTCCCGGTTTTTACACGGTGTTGGATACCGGTCGTCCCGGCCCTGAGGTATTGGTGTTGGGTGAGATGGATTCACTTATTTGTCCCGATCACCCCGAGTCCGACCCCGAAACAGGTGCGGTGCATTGCTGCGGTCATGCGGCACAAAGTGCGGCGCTGCTGGGCATTGCGGCGGCTTTAAAAGAGCCGGGTATGCTGGACGAGCTGTGCGGTCGCATTCGCTTGTGTGCTGTTCCTGCCGAAGAACTGATCGAGATCGAATATCGCTCGGAGCTGAAGAAGCAGGGCGTTATTAAGTATTTCGGCGGTAAGGGTGAGTTTTTGCGTCGCGGCTATTTTGACGGTGTCGACGTGGCACTGATGGTGCACACGACGGTGGGGACTAAGCCGAACGGTCGCATCGGTTCGGTTGGTTGCTTGGCCAAGCGTGTGATCTATAAGGGTAAGGCCTCGCACGCCGGCGGCAGCCCGTGGAACGGCTGTAATGCGTTGTATGCGGCGCAGCTGGGCTTGGCGGCTATCAACTCCATTCGCGAAACCTTTATGGAAAAGGATATCATTCGCGTGCATCCCATTATTACCAAGGGCGGTAATGCGGTGAACGCCATTCCCGATGAGGTCATTATTGAGAGCTACGTGCGCGGCAGAACCTATGAGGCCATTGAAGCGGCTAACGCTAAGGTCAATCGCGCGTTGGTGGGTGCGGCGCTGTCGCTGGGTGCTAACATTGATATTCAGGACACTCCCGGTTACGGCCCGCTGGTGAACGCGCCGGCCATGCTGGAGGTGGCGCGCGATGCCGCTGCGGAAACGTTGCCCGAGCTGCCGCCGTTTGAGTATACTCATGTGGTGGGCAGCGGCAGCACCGATATGGGCGATCTGTCCTGTGTGATGCCGGTGGTGCATCCGTATATGCCCGGCTCCGAGGGTATCAGCCACGGTGCGAACTATCGCATTGTGAACCCCGAATGGGCCTGCGTGGGTTCCGCCAAATGGCAGGTGGGCATGATCACGCTGTTGCTGCAAAACGGCGGCGAGCGTGCCAAAAAGATTGCCGAGGAGTTTGAACCGCCGTTTGCTTCGGTGGAGGAGTACTTCAAGTACGTGGATAGCTTGGAGTGCGCCGGTGACCGCATCGCCTACGGTGAAAACGGTGTCGCTTCGGTGAAACTGTAATTATCAAAAAAACAGCCCCGACTCGCAGTGAGTCGGGGCTGTACTGTTATTGCGGCTGTAATCGGATATATCCGAAATTGAGGCCGACGCGGTGGTCGTTAACGATGCGGCGCGGTTGCAGGATAAGCTCGTGCTCGCCGCCGGTGAGCGGCAGACCCGCCACGGTGGTGACACGTTTTTCGTCGGCGGTTACGACACCCTCGACGGTGAGTTCCAAGGGCTTGCCGTCGATGAGGAGAGTGACTTCATGGCCGATATCCTCTTCTTGGAAGAAGCCGCCGCCTGCGGTGGTGAATTCGGCGGTGTAGGTGCCGCTTTGCGGCGCGGTGAAACGCCAGGATACCGTGTCTTGTTCGCTAAACCAACGCTGAATTCCCAAAGAGGTGACCGCGGTGTGCGAGTAGGGATCGCGCTTATGCAACGTGGCGTTTTGTGCAGTGAGATAGACGACTCCGTTATCGTTGGCGTAGATGCCGTCTTTCAACACGATAGCGTTGGTGCAGTCCAGTGCTATCACGCGCACCTCGTCGGTTTCGGCGGCGCTGAGTCGGATGCGAACGCCGCTGTCATCCTGCGTAAAGGTGAGTTCCGAACCGCCCACCTCGCGGCAACGTGCGACAGGGGTGACGAGGCCGGACAGGCCGACGGTTTCGGTGGCTGTATCGGTAATATACAGGTAGACGGTGTTGCCGTTTTGTGCTGCGTAGCCCCAGTCGCAAACGTAGGGCAGGGCAAGCGGTTTTACGGTGTATACCGCTTCCTCGTGTTTCTTGATCCAGCGGCCGACGGCCAACAGCTCGTTTTGGGCGAGTTCGGGGATGCGGCCGTCGCGGTCGGGGCCTTCGTTGAGCAAGAGGTTGCCGCCTTTAGAGATGATCTCAACCAGCTTGCGCAGCATTGCAGTGTGGGGAAGGTATTGCGAATTTTCCACGTAGCCCCACGCGTTGGACGAGGTGGCCGCGGTTTCCCACGGGGTATCGTCGGCAAACAGGGGAATGCTGTTATCGCCCATACTGCGATAATCGCTGTGCACACATTCATCGTAGCATAGACGACTGTTGACAAGGCAGTTCGGCTGATGGGCGTACACGAATTCGCGCAGACTGTTGGCCTGACGAGCGTTGATGTGCGAAGGGGTGTCGAACCAAATGGTGAGGATATCGCCGTAATTGGTGAGCAGCTCGTGCAGCTGCGGTTTATCAAATTCCTCGATATACCGTTCCAGATCTTTGGCGCTTTCTTCGGGGTAATCCCAGTAGTTGCCGTAGTTGCCGAAACGATCGTCACGGCCTTGCTTTTCGTAGCTTTGTGCGAGCGGATGCCGCCATTCGCGCACGTGAGAGTAATACAACCCCAGCTTCATGTCGTGACGGCGGCAGGCATCGGCTAACTCGGCAACTACGTCGCGACCGAAAGGCGTGCCGTCGACGACGTTAAACGGACTGACGGCGGTTTTGAACATGGAGAATCCGTCGTGATGCTTGGCGGTGAGTACGATATACCGCATCCCTGCGTTTTTGGCGAGAAGCACCCAGTCTTCGGCATTGAAATAGCGAGGATGGAACTGCGGGGCCAGCTTTTCGTATTCCTTTACGGGGATACGGTCGATATACATATACCATTCGCCCTTGGCGGGGATGCTGTAGATACCCCAATGGAGAAACAGGCCGAATTTCATTTCGCGCCATTGCTGCAGTGCCTCTTGTCGCATACGATCACCGATCCTTTCGCGGTGATTATATCACAGGCAGTCATGTTTTGCAATCGGAAGTTTGGTGAAGAAGGTGCATTTTTTCTGTGAAGGGATTTGGCCTATTGCTTTGTTGTGGAGAATACCGTATAATGAAGATAATAAGCGTAACGGAGGGGTAGTCATGAAGCGAGTGACAGCACTGATTTGCGTTATGATATTGCTGGCGACGATGAGCGGTTGCGCACCGCAGGAGCCTGCTGCGGAAAACGCCACAACGACCGTGACTGAACAGAAGGTTACAACGGTAGCAACGTCGGAAATAACCAAGGGAGAACTGTTGAGTACCACGACGACACGTACCACGGTTGGGGGTGAGGTTACCACGTCTAAGACGAAAAAGGGTAATACGACAACAACGGTGGTGCGCCAAACCACAACGACGACCGCTGCGAAAACTACGGCGGTGAACGGCGTTACCTTACTGGAGCCGCAGGACGGCTTTGTGGTGGATTCGCAGTCGCCCGTGGTGGACGAGTATATGGCCATTACCGACGATAAAAAGGCCGCGGAATTTTGGGCCGCTTCGTACACGGGAATGGCGTATTCGGCTTCGTTTTCGGCGCGTTGGGAATCGAAAGGAATGCTGTGGCGCGTGTACGTTTCGGAGGATAAGACGTTTAAGAACGCCACCGAGGCCATTGTAACCAATCCGTGGTATACCGTGGATAACCTGATGCCCGGGCGTACGTATTACTGGAAGGTGGTTAACGGTTTTGGCGTGGAGTCGGAGGTGCGCAGCGTTACCGTGGAGCCCACGCAGGTGCGGTGGATCTACGCCGAGGGTGGCGATAATATTCGCGATATGGGCGGCTGGATGACCGAAAGCGGCAAGCGCATTAAGTACGAGCTGCTGTATCGCGGCGGCTGCATTGACGGCTACAACGGTGGGCCGATGCTGACGAACAACGGTAAAACGACCTTTAAAAAGGTGCTGGGTATTCGCACCGAGATCGACGTGCGCGGCAGTGATGCGGCGATGACCGTTAGCCCGTTTGGCGGCGAGTATTTTGACCTGCCGATGACGCAGTACGATTATATTTATAATGATAAAACTACCAAGACGTCGTTGGGCGGCATTTTTGACGTGCTCAGCGATGAGAGTAAGTACCCGATATACTATCACTGCAATGCCGGCGCGGACCGTACCGGTACGTTGAGCTTTATTATCGGTGGATTGCTGGGGGTATCGTTTGACGATCTTACCCGCGATTTTGAATTGACGGGCTTTTCCAGTCGCGGCAAGCGACTGCGTGCCAAGCTGAATACCGATACGCTGACCTTCTCGGCCGACGGTGTGATGCAGTACAGCGGCAGTAACCACATTGCGTGGGGTCCGCTTTATAACATTATGATGACAGATTACGGTACCGATTCGGGGAAACTGTCGGATGCCGTTGCGAACTTTTTGATAACGGAATGTGGCGTTACGCAAGCAGAAATTGATGCGGTGCGCCGTATTATGCTGGGATAAGAAAACGCTGTTGCCAACGTATGTTGACAACAGCGTTTTTACTTTGGTGTGAGCGATTGGCGGTATTCCTTAGGTGCCTTTCCCGTGATTTTTTTGAACAGTTTGGAGAAGTAGTTGACATCGGGAATGCCGCAGTGCTGAGCGATGGTTTGAATTTGCAGGCGGGTGCTGCTGAGCAGCCGCATGGCCAGCTGTATTCGCTTGCGATTGATATGCCCCGTGACGGTTTCACCGGTTTCGCGGCGGAACAGCGACGACAGATAACTGGCGTTGAGCCCTTGCGTTTTGGCAAGCGAGCGTAAGCTCAAGTCGCCGGCGGGGTCGGTGTCGATGAGGGCGATGATCTTTTGCACCGGCGGAGAATATTGGCGCAGAGAGTGCGTTTTTACCAAACGGCAATAGGAGTGAAACATATCGTTCATCAGCTCGCGGGTGTCGTTGGCGGCAGATACCAGCTCGATGCGCCGCGCGAAGTCGGTGGAGGTGCGGTCGAGGTACAGGGGGTGTACACCGCCTTGCTCTGCTGCCTTGCGCAGCAGTGTGTTCATGATGATGCAATAGTTTTTCAGATTGCGGATGGGGTCGGTGAGGCGCTGCTCAAACGCTGCCTGCGAAAAGCCGGACAACAGCATTTCGGCCTTATGTGTTAACCCTTGCGACACGGCTTGGATCAGTTCGTTTTCGTAGGCGTAGCGCATTTCCAGCATGGCCATGTTTTGCAGTGTGTCGTCGCTGTCGCTGTGTGCGGCAAGCGGGGAGGGGGGCGCATTTTGTTCGCGGTTGATATCCACGACGGTAAAGGTGTTTTCGCCGCCCCAAAGCAGCTCGCCAAAGCTGTCCAGCATGGCGAATACCGCGTGGTAGGAGCCGAGAACAGGAGCGCTGCGATAAACGTTTTCCATTTGACGGGATTGCTGCGGCGACAGTCCGGCTTTTTCGGCTTTTTCCAAAATTTCTTCTTGGGGGATTTCCTCAGTCAAATAAGGGCCGATGAACAACAGACGGTCATCGGCGGGCAGACGCAGGAATACGTAGTGAAGTGAGAACGGATCGGCCAGTCTGTAAATGGTGCGCGATTGCGCACTGTTCAAATGCTCCGCATAAAAGGCGGCTGTTTCGGCGCTCAGCAGCACCTGCCGCAGGCTGTGATTCAGCGCGGTGCTCGTCGCAGGTAGCAGCAGCGTGCGTATGCGGCATTTGCGCAGGGTGTCAATCAAGAATTTCAGTTGCTCCTCGTAGTGCATACGGCTCACCTCTCTTTTTGGCAAATTTAACAAATATTTTGCACCCATTGTTCTAATAATAGCACAGGATTTTGGCTAATTCAAGAGAATACCTAAAAATAGAACGGAAATAGGTAAAAAAATTACTAACACATGCACCTGCTCTTTTGTTAAAATATAAACAAGCAAGTTCCGATACTTTTAAAAAGAGGAGAGGAAATTCAGATGGGTAAGAAAAAGCAAGTCCAGCTGGATGCGAACGGTAACCGCAAGTTTAGCATTCGCGACAGCGTGGCGTATGCAGCCGGTGACCTCGGCTGTAACATGAGCTTTGCGCTCAAGGGTACGATGTCCATTTTCTGGACGCAGTTTATGGGCATGGACCTGTGGTATGCTCTGCTGCTGATCGTGGTTCAGGTATGGGATGCGATCAACGATCCGCTGATCGGTTCCATCATCGACTCCGATCGCCACACCTACAAGCGCAACAAGTTTTTGGCCTACATTTGGGCCGGTTCGATTGGTTTGATCGTTGGCGGTGCCTGCTGCTTCCTGCCGTTCCCGAACGCGCCGGTGTGGGCAAAGGCCATCATCTTTATTGCCGGTTACGTGGTATGGGATGCTTTCTATACCGTGGCAAACGTGCCTTACGGTTCGCTGCTGTCGTTGATCTCCAACGACGTTAAAGACCGTGCCTCGTTGTCGGCATGGCGTTCGATCGGCTCCATCTTCGGCAACATGCTGCCGATGGTGATTCTGCCCTTCATCATTTACGATAGCGAAAACAACCTGATCGGTGAGCGCGTGTTTATTGCTGCTCTCATCATGGGTGCCTTGGGCTTCGTGTGCTTCCAGTTTATGATTCGCAACACCACTATTCGTGTGGATACCTCGGTGACACTTAACGAGGATCAGCCGAAGTTTAACGTGTTTAAGGCGTTCGGCAACTTTGTTAAGAACCGTCCTGCGGTGGGTGCTACGATCGCTGCGATGGGTATGTTCATTGGTATGCAGGGTGCTACCACGGCTGTTACCGTTATTTTCCAGTCGTATTTCAAGAACGTACAGATCTCGGGTATTGTGCAGCTGTTTGCCATGATCCCGATCGTTGTGTTCACTCCCTTGGCTCGTAAGATGGTTGCTAAGTACGGTAAGAAAGAACTTGCCACGTTTGGCTCTATCTGTTCGGTGATCGCAGCTCTGGGCCTGTTTATTATCACGCCCAACAACACCAGCCTCGACCTCACGGTGTACATTCTCTGCCAGCTGGTTTACAGCTTGGGTCTGGGTATCTATTCCACCGTGTCTTGGGCTATGATGGGTGATGCGATCGATTACAACGAGTGGAAGACCGGTAAGCGCGAGGAAGGTACCGTGTATTCGCTGCACTCCTTCTTCCGTAAGCTGGCACAGGGCATCGGCCCCTCGTTGATTCTCATCGTTATGGTTGCTTTGGGTTACGTTGGTGAGAACGAAGGCAACCAGCTGTGGGAGGTTGCCGTGAATATGCGCTACCTCGTGGCTGCGACCTTCCTGTTCTCGGCACTGCTCCAGTTTGTCGGCTTGGCGCTGGTGTACAATCTGGATAAGAAAACTCTTGCTCAGATGAACAAGGAACTCGGCCGTAATGTGGAAGAGGCTCCTGCGGCGGTTACCGAAGAGTCTGCGAACTAATTGTAGAGTGTGCTTTGATTACCCCCTGCCTCGGCAGGGGGTAATTCCAAAAAGTTCACAAAGTGTTTATATTTAACCTGCCGCTTTTTGTTACAATGAAGATAGTCTTTAACGTGGAGGTAATACTGTGAGAAGCATTGTTAATTTGAACTGGAAATGGGCGTTCAGTAAGCAGGCGACCGAGGTTCCCGCTTCCATCGACAGCAAGTGGGATTTTGTGAATCTGCCGCACAGCTGGAACGCTCTGGATGGCCAAGACGGTGCGAACGATTTTTATCGTGGCACGGCTTGGTATGCCAAAAAGGTGCAAAAGCCCGATTTCCCCGAGGCAGATCGTTACTATTTGGAGATCCGCGGTGCTAACTCGTCGGCTGATGTGTATGTGAACGGCAAAAAGCTGGCGCATCACGACGGCGGTTATTCCACCTGGCGTGTGGATATTACCGAGGAACTGGGTGTTGATACCCTGATTGCCATTGCCGTGGATAACAGCGAGAACGATCGCGTGTATCCGCAGATGGCCGACTTTACGTTTTACGGTGGCTTGTACCGTGATGTGAACCTCATTTGCGTGAGCGAATCGCACTTTGATTTGGACTATTACGGCACGCCCGGCTTGAAGGTAACTCCCACGCTGAACGGCAGCGATGCCGCTGTGGAGGTCGAGGCTTACGTAACCAACTTTAAGCCCGGTCAGGTGCTGCGCTACACGCTCACCGACAAGGAGGGCGCGGTGGTTGCTTCGGCCGAAAGTGCCGACACGAAGGTGGTTCTGGATATTCAGAACGTGCATCGCTGGCACGGCCGCAAGGATCCGTATTTGTACACCGCTGCCATTGAATTGGTGGAGGGTGAAGCGGTGCTGGATGCCGTGTCGACCCGCTTTGGCTGCCGCACCTATGAGATCGATCCGCAGAACGGCTTTATTCTGAACGGCGAGGAGTATCCGCTGCGCGGTGTGTCCCGTCACCAGGATCGCTGGGGTATCGGTAACGCGCTGCTGCCCGAGCATCACCGTGAGGATATTGATCTGATCTGTGAGGTGGGCGCCACCACCATTCGTTTGGCGCATTACCAGCACGATCAGTATTTCTACGATCTGTGCGACGAGCGAGGTTTGGTGATCTGGGCGGAAATTCCGTATATTTCCAAGCACATGCCGAACGGCCGCGAGAACACCATCTCGCAGATGAAAGAACTCATTACGCAGAACTACAACCATCCGTGTATTGTGGTGTGGGGCTTGTCGAACGAGATCACCATGAACGGCGATGCCGATCCCGATCTGCTGGAGAACCACAACGTTCTGAACGATTTGGTTCACGAGATGGATAAAACTCGTAAGACCACGATGGCCTGCTTGACGATGTGCCCGATGGAGAGCCCGATCATCAAGATTCCGGACGTGGTTTCGTATAACCATTACTTTGGTTGGTACGGTGGCGAGACCGACATGAACGGCCCGTGGTTCGATAAGTTCCACGAGATGCATCCCGATATTCCGATCGGTTGCTCCGAGTATGGCTGCGAGGCGCTGAACTGGCATACCTCCAAGCCGATGCAGGGCGACTACACCGAGGAATATCAGGCCTATTACCACGAGGAGCTCATCAAGCAGTTCTTTACCCGTAAGTATATGTGGGCCACGCACGTGTGGAACATGTTTGACTTCGGCGCCGATGCACGCAGCGAGGGCGGCGAAAACGGTCAGAACCACAAGGGCTTGGTGACGATCGACCGTAAGTATAAGAAGGATGCCTTCTATGCCTACAAGGCATGGCTGTCGGACGATCCGTTTGTGCATATCTGCGGCAAGCGTTACGTTGATCGCGTGGAGGATGTGACGAAGGTTACGGTGTATTCCAACCTGCCTGAGGTGGAGCTGTTTGCCAACGGCGTGAGCTTGGGTAAGCAGGCCAGCGCCGAGCACTTCTTCTACTTTGACGTGCCGAACGCCGGTGAGACCGTGCTGACGGCAGTGGCCGGTGAGTATAAGGATGAAAGCCGTATCCGCAAGGTGGCTGAGTTTAACGAGGCCTACCGCTTGCGCGAGAAGGGCACGGTGCTCAACTGGTTTGATATTACCGAGCGTGAGGGTTATTTCTCGCTGAACGACAAGTTGAGCGATATTATGGCTACCACACAAGGCAAGCTGACCTTGATGGGCCTGTTCACCAAGCTCATGGGCAGCATGGGCGGCGGCAAAAAGGCTGCCGGCTTTGAACTCAGCCCCGAAATGATGAAGATGATGGGCAGCTTCACGCTGCTGCGCTTGACCGGCTTGGTGAGCATGATGGATATCACCTTCACCAAGGAGCAGCTGTTGGATCTGAACGCTAAACTGAATAAAATTAAGAAAAAGAGTTAACCGCAGAGAGAGAAAGACCGTCGGTGATTTTAAGGCATCGGCGGTCTTTTTTTCTTGCTTTTTACAGGTGGCTGCTTTATAATGGCAGAGGAGGGATGCTTTATGACAACGTCGGAAACGATACGTTCGTTAAAACTGTATTTGTTTGATATGGACGGTACCTTGTATTTGGGTGACCGTTTGTTTGATTTTACCACGGAGCTGCTGGCGACCATTCGCGAGCAGGGGGCGCGGTATTTGTTTATGACCAACAACTCCTCCAAAAGTGTGGAGGCGTATATTCAAAAGCTGGCTCGCTTGGGGATCACCGCCACCGAGGAGGATTTTATTACCTCGTCGCAGGCGACTATTCACTATTTGCGGCAGCATCATCCCAAGGCAACGCTGTACGTGTGCGGTACGCAATCGCTGGTGCGCGAGCTGGAGCAGGCCGGATTTGCGGTAACGCAGGATCTGGATGCGGTGGATTGCATTGTGATGGGCAACGATAACGAGCTGACCTTCCGCAAGCTGGAGGACGTGTGCAAGCTGCTGTTGCTGCATGAGGTGGAGTATATTGCCACCAACCCCGATTACGTGTGTCCCACGGAATTCGGCAGTGTGCCGGATTGCGGCAGTGTGTGCGATATGATCTACAATTGCACTGGCCGTCGCCCGATCTTTATCGGCAAGCCGGAACCGCTGATGCCCTTGCTGGGGATGGAAATGGTGGGCGCCGCACCGCAGGAGACTGCGGTGGTGGGCGACCGCATTTATACCGATGTGAAGAGTGGTATCAACGCCGGTACGGTGAGTATTTTGGTGATGAGCGGCGAAACGACACAACAGATTTTGGAAGAGTCGGTCGATAAGCCGGATATGGTGCTGGAAAGCGGTGCCGATATCCTGCGTGCCTTGAAGGGGGAAGTATTTTGACAAGAGATTTGACTGCCGGTATTACCGGATGCGTGTGTGGGCAGGATCACGCTTGCCCCATTCGCTTTCTTCGCGTGGGTGCAAACGCACTTTCGGCGCTGACGGAGGTTTGTGCCGATTATCACCGTGTTTTGCTGGTTTCGGACGATAATACCGACGCCGTATGCGGCGACAAGGTGCGGCAGCTGCTGGGGGATAAGCTGGGTGTATCGCTGGTGCTGCACGCCGAGGGCGTTGTGGTGCCCGACGAAGCGTGCCTGGAGCGCATTGAAGCGGCTTTGGAGGCAGAAACCGATCTGATCTTAGGAATTGGCTCGGGCGTTATTAACGACCTGTGCAAGGACGTTAGCTTCCGACATGGGCTGCCCTACGGTATCGTCGCCACGGCACCGTCGATGGACGGATATGCCTCGGTGGGGGCGGCGTTGATCTTAGGCGGTATGAAGGTGACGCGCAACGCGCGGCCGCCGATGGCCATTGTGGCGGATACTGCCGTGCTGAAAACGGCGCCGCGTGAGATGCTGCAGGCCGGCTACGGCGATATCATCGGTAAATATTCCTGCTTGAACGACTGGAAGCTGAGCACCGCTATTTACGGCGAGTATTTTTGCCCGGTGGTGTACGACCTGACGATGGATACCGTGCACGCCGTAGAACCGCTGGCCGAGCGCATTTTGGCGCGCGAGGAGGAGGCGATCGGCACGTTGATGCAGGCCTTGGTGACGGTGGGCATTGCCATGAGCTACGTAGGCAATTCCCGCCCTGCTTCGGGCAGCGAGCATCACTTGTCGCACTTCTTTGAGATTACGGGAATTTTGGAAAACAAACCGTATTTCCCCCACGGTGTAGACGTGTTGTATTCGGCGGTGGTAACGGCGCGGTTGCGCGAGGAGCTGCTACAGGTAACGCCGCAACGCCGTGCGTTTGATCGCGCAGGCTGGGAACGGGAGATCCGTCGGATCTATTCCACCTCGGCGGATGGGATCATGGCTTTGCAGGATAAGCTGGGCTGGTATGAACGCGACGACGAGGCACAGATCGTGCCGCGTTGGAGCGAACTGTGTACGATCCTGCGCGAGGCGCCGACCGAACAGCAAATGTTGGCGCTGGTGGATAAGATCGGCTTGAAGTACGAGGAGTTTACGGACTTGTACGGCGAAGAAAAATTAACGGATGCCGTGCAGTACGCCAAAGACTTAAAAGACCGCTACACCGTGCTGTGGCTGTATCATCAATACGTATAGCAAAAACGGCTGTCTATTCGACAGCCGTTTTTTTATCTTCTTGGGGGGAGCAGCCAAAGGCTTTGGTGTAGGCGCGGTAGAAGGCGGAGTAATCGTTGTAGCCACATTCGAAGCACGCTTCGGCGGCGGTGATGCCGGAACGGATGCGGTCGCGCGCGGTGAGCAGGCGCTTAATGGTGACGTATTGCCGCAACGAGGAGCCGGTGTGGGCTTTAAAAATGCGGTTGACTTGCGATTGGCTCAGGAAAAAGATGCGGCTTACGTCGGCGAGGGAGAGATCGGAAAACAGGTGCTCGTTAACATAGTCGATGAGGCGAGGGCCGACATCGGACGAGCGCTTTGTCAAGCCTTTATTGCGCAGTACGCGAGAGGCCTCGGCGGAAATGAACAGTAAAATGCTTAAAATCTCAACGCGATCCATAGAACCGCCGTTTTGGGCCAGACGGTTCATTAGCTCCGTGCAGAGGTTGTGACCGAAATCGGCAGCGGTGAAACGGTTGCCGGTGCCGAGCGGGCGGGCCATCATGGCATCGAACAGGACGTTATGGGGGTCGATCGCGCGGAACGCTTCCGGTGAAAGAGAAATACCCATACGTTCATAGGGGACGTCTGCCGAGTTGACCACCAGCATGTGGGCCTCTAACGGCCGCTTGAACAGAATGTCGTGCGGCTTGAGGGGATAGGCAGTACCTTCGATCATGTAGGTGCAATTGCCGGAGATAAAATAGTAGATTTCAATATTATCGTGGGTATGCATGGGAAAGTTGGCACCGGGTGCGCGGTCTAATGAGTGACTGCAGCTGAAGTCATCAAATGACTGTGCCCAGAAGAGCTCGTTCACGGTATCGCCTCCTCTTAGCAAAAAGTATAGCGCTATATGCGCAGAAATGCAATACTTTTCTTGAAGAATACAATGTGATTTGCTTTTTTGATTGTGTATAATGCAAGTAAAGGAGTTGATAGTATGCGCTTTGGTTCCTGCACGACAACACCGTCGGATCTTGAAAAGCTTAAACAGTATGGTTACTCTTTTGCTGAGGGAAATTTTCAGTGTATGCGCGAGATGCCCGAGGAGGAGTATGAAGCCTTGAAGAGTGCGGTGGAAGCAACCGGTGTAACGCTGGCCGGCTTGAATTGCTTTGCACCGCCTGACGTACGCATTTTAGGCTGGACAGACGACGAGGTCGACGCGTACTTTGAAAGCGGCGTTCAACGCACGAAGCCGCTGGGGTTGGAGTACGTGGTGATCGGCAGCGGCGGGTCACGCAAAATTCCCGAGGGAATGACGAGAGAAGAGGGGCTTGCTCGCTTGGCGGCGATGCTGCGGCGGTTTGGTGAAATTGCCGAGCGGTACGATATTGAGGTGTACCTGGAGCCGCTGCGCCATTTCGAAACCGACGTGATCAACACGGTAAGTGAAGCTGCCGAGATCTGTAAAACGGTTAATCATCCGCGCGTGGGTTGTTTGGCGGACTTTTACCACATGAGCATGGTGGGAGATGCCTTTGAGAACATTGCGGTGCCCGGTGAGCTGCTGCGGCACATTCACATGGCGACGGCCGATCGCCGTATTCCGTTGCACAAGGATAAAGACGAGCTGTTGAAAATGATTTGTGAGCTGAAAAAGATCGGGTATAACAGACGCGTTGTGCTGGAGGGCGGCGCTGAGCCGGATATGGAAACGGCGTTGCGCGAATTCAGCGAGCAATTTACGCTATTTGAAGAAGGAGGAAATGCTGTGAAAATCGGTGCACAATTATTCACCCTGCGTGATCATTGTCAAACGTTGGAGGATCTGGAGAACACCTTGAAGCGTGTGGCTGAAATCGGGTATCAATACGTTCAGGTTTCGGGCGTGTGCGAGTATGAGCCTGCGTGGTTAAAGCAAAAATTGGATGAAAACGGCCTGGCCTGTGTGCTCACGCATATTCCGCAAGATAAGCTGACGGCCGATCCGCGAAAGGTGGCGGCCGACCACGACGTACTGGCATGCCGTTGCGTGGGCTTGGGATCTTATAACTTTAACGAGAAGATGCCTGCGGATTTTGTGGAGGAGCTGGCTCCCGTTGCCGAAGCCTTGCGCGAAAACGGCAAGTATTTTATGTTCCACAACCATGCCTTCGAGTTTAAAAAAGACGACGAGGGCGAATATTATCTGGCGCGTTTGGCCGAGCAGTTTGCGGCAGATACGCTGGGCTTTACTTTTGATACGTATTGGGCAAGCAAGGCAGGCGAGGATCCTGCAGCGTGGATCGCAAAACTGTCCGGTCGACTGCCGTGCATTCATTTGAAGGATATGACCGCGGATGAAAAAATGGCGGTTGTGGGCGAGGGTACGATTGATTTTGATGCCGTGTTCGCGGCTGCCGAAAAGGCAGGCGTGAAATACATGCTGGTGGAGCAGGATGATTGCTACGGCGAGGATCCGTTTGCGTGTCTTGCGCGCAGCTATGCTTATTTGAAAGGGAAGGGATTTTGATGGCAGCGTTGAAGGTGGGAATTATCGGTATCGGTAATCAAGGCAGTTCGTATGCCGAGTATTTTACTAAGCATCCGGAATGGGATGTCGAAATCGTGGCGGTGGCGGATATCAATCCCGATCGTCTGCAGTGGGCTGAAAAAACGGTGCCGCAGGCAGCGCGGTTTGACGACGCGATCGCCATGCTGGACAGCGGCCTCTTGGAGGGGTGCATGATCAACGTGCCGCATTACGATCACCCGACCTATGCGATCGAATGTATGAAGCGCGGTATTCACGTGATGGTGGATAAGCCTGCCGGTGTGTACACGAAACAGGTGAAGGAGATGAACGCTGTAGCGGATGCGCATCCTGAGGTGAAGTTTGGGATGATGTTCAATCAGCGCACCACGGGTGTGTATTGCAAGCTGCGCGAGCTGGTGCAGTCGGGCGCTTACGGCGAGCTGCGCCGCATGAATTGGCTGATTACGTCGTGGTACCGTCCGCAGGCGTATTACGACTCCGGCGCTTGGCGGGCAACCTGGGCCGGCGAGGGCGGTGCGGTGCTGATGAATCAGTGCCCGCATCAGCTGGATCTGCTGCAATGGATCTGCGGTATGCCGGTGAAGGTGCAGTCGCACGTGCATTACGGCAAGTGGCACGATATTGAAACCGAGGACGATGCCACGGCGTATATGGAGTTTTCAAACGGTGCAACCGGTGTGTTTATTACGGCTACGGGCGATGCTTGTGGTACGAATCGCTTGGAGATCCAAATGGATAAGGGACGCTTTGTGGTGGAAAACGACGTACTGAAGATCGTTACCTACGAAGAATCGGAGCCGGAATTTTCCAAAAGGAATACCCAGCCGTTTGGTGTGCCGAAGTATACCACGGAGGACTTCAAAGGTGATCTGCCGGAAATGCCGCATGCCGTGGTTGCTAAAGCGTGGGTAGCGGCAATTCGCGGGAAGGGTGAGATGATCGCCGATGGACGCGAGGGACTTAACGGAACAATGCTGGCGAATGCGATGCAGTTGTCGACCTTCTTGAAACGAGAGGTTACGTTGCCCATTGACGACGAGGTGTACTACGAAGAACTGATGAAGCGTGTAGCAATCTCCAAGAAAAAAGAAAACGTGAGGGCAGTGGTTGCTGATACCTCCGGCACCTTTGCGGGAACGAAATAAGAGGATTTCTCTTGTTAAACTGAGAATAGAGGGGAGAGCGTATGAGCAAAAGAAGCATGGGTATGTGCACGACGTATCCAAGTGAGGTGCGTATCCTTAAAAATTATGGGTATGAGTTCTATGAAGCGGATTTTTCCGTTGTTCGTGATATGGATGACACGGCGTTTGAAGAGCTGTTGGCTGTTTCGAAAGAGTGCGGGGTACGGTGCGATGGCATGAACTGCTTTGCCGATCCGTCGATGCGCTTGCTCCAATGCAGCTATGAAGAACTGGACGAGTATTTGGAAAAGAATTTAGTACGTCCGAAGCAGCTGGGCGCGAAATACGTGGTGATCGGCAGCGGTGGAGCGCGCCGTATCCCCGAGGGAATGAGCTACGAGGAGGCTACCGAAAAGTTTACGACCATGCTGAAGCGGTATGGGAAGATCGCCGAACGTTACGACGTGGATATTATTCTTGAGCCGCTGTTCAAAAAAGCGTGCAATTTCATCAATACGTTTGAAGAGGGCTTGGCGATCTGCAAGGCGGTGGAGCATCCGCGTGTGGGGCTTTTGATGGATTTCTTCCATTCCTACCAGGAAAACGAGCCGTTTTCGGTGATGGAAAAGGCAGGGGACTATTTGAAGCATATTCACTTTTCGGCGTTAGACCGCCGTATTCCCAATCCGTCGGATGTGGAAGAGGTGAAACGTCTGATACAGGCGTTGGATGCCATTGACTACACGGGACGCGTCCTGTTGGAGGGAGACGTGCAAGCGGATTTTGAAGCCGAAGTACGCGATTTCAGTTTGTTGTTTCCGCTGTTTGGGTGAGGAAAGCTATGGTGGATTTTGACGAGAATTTGATCAAATTAACCGAACTGAACGTGCTGGGGGAACTGCCGGATCCGTTCTTGGCGGATGACGGCACGCGCATAAGCGGAATTGAGCAGTGGGAAGAGCGGCGCCGAGAGCTGTATAAGACAGCCATTGAGCTGCAGTACGGCACACAACCGCCGGCACCGGAGTTTCTTACGGTGCAGCCGATCTGCGAACGATTGGGTACCGAGTATTACATAACCTCGTATCGCGTGATCACGGGAACGCGGAAGCGACCGGTTTCTTTCATTATGTACGTATTTGCGCCGCCCTACGACGGAGAGCATCCGGTGGTGGTTGACGGTGATCTGTGCTTCCGTTACGTGTTCGACAAGGAGTTCATTCGCACCTTTACCGATGCCGGTATTATGCTGGTGATGTTTGCGCGTACCGAGCTGGCGGATGATATTCGCGTTCAGGGGCGCGGAAGCGGGCCGCTGTATAAAACCTATCCGGAATACACGTTTGGTGCGTTGGGTGCATGGGCGTGGGGCTATTCCCGTTGCGTTGATGCTTTGGAGCAGTTGGGCTTGGCAAACGATCGCTGCATTGCGTTTACAGGCCATTCTCGCGGCGGAAAGACGGCTATTCTTGCAGGTGCTTTGGACGAACGGGCAACCATCGTTAACCCTAACGAAACCTGCGGCGGAGGATGCAGCTGCTATCGTTTAAACATGAAGGCCGTTACCGAAGACGGCGAGGAAGTGCAAAGCGAGGATCTTGCCAAGCTATACCGCTACCATGCAGGCTTTTGGTTTGGACCTGAATTGGAGCAGTACGTTGGCCGCGAGACGGAGCTGCCGTTTGATTCGCATTACTTGAAAGCGATGATCGCGCCGCGCGTATTATTCGTGTCGGAGGCGGCAAGCGATATTCCGGCCAATCCTGTCGGTTCGTGGATGACGACAATGGCGGCGCGCGAGGTGTACGACTTTTTAGAGGTGCCGCAGAATTTGTATTGGTATTTTCGCCGAGGATATCACGAGCACGCGATCGAGGACGTGCAAATGCTGGTTAACGTGATCCAGCATCAGTGCGGAAAAGCACCGTTGAGCGAGAAGTTTTATCATACGCCGTTTAAGCGGCCGGGGTTGATGTTTTCCTGGCGCAACCCCAAGGAAAAGTTGCGGTAGGCAGAGTGAATAAAAACAACGTCGCTTTTTTGGTGAAGTTGTATATCGACAAGTGCGGCGAAATGCGATATTTTATAAAGAGCATTACAACTTTGGGGGCGGTATAATGGCAATTAAAGTGGGCATCATCGGTATCGGTAATCAAGGCGGCTACTACGCCGAAAATATGAAGCTCAGCAAGTATTTTGAAGTGGCGGCTGTGGCGGATATCAATCCCGAGCGGTTGGCGTGGGCGGAAAAGACGGTTCCGCAGGCGGCACGGTTCAGCGATGCGATCGACATGCTGGACAGCGGCTTGATCGAGGCGTGCATCGTGGTAACGCCGCACTACGATCATCCGCGCTATGCTATTGAGTGCATGAAGCGCGGTATTCACGTGCTGGTGGACAAGCCTGCGGGTGTGTATACCAAGCAGGTGAAAGAGATGAATGCCATGGCCGATGCGCATCCCGAGCTGGCTTTTGGTGTGATGTTTTGCTTGCGCACCATCGAGGTGTATCAAAAGCTGCACGATCTGATCCAATCGGGCAAATACGGCGCCATGCGCCGCGTGAACTGGACCATTACCACGTGGTATCGTTCGCAGGCGTATTACGATTCCGGTGCCT
Source organism: Clostridia bacterium (assembly GCA_017503785.1). Taxonomy (GTDB): domain Bacteria; phylum Bacillota; class Clostridia; order Oscillospirales; family Acutalibacteraceae; genus RGIG3009. Next base: position 78,518 of record JAFVSK010000020.1, on the reverse strand, counting down.
GGCGAGCCACTTGGTCAGGCGAGGGCGGCGCGGTGCTGATGAATCAGTGCCCGCATCAGCTGGATCTTTTGCAGTGGATGTGCGGAATGCCGTCGAAGGTGCAGGCGCATATTCATTGCGGTAAGTGGCACGACATTGAAACCGAAGACGACGTTACCGCCTACATGGAGTTTCCGGGCGGTGCAACGGGCGTGTTTATCACCAGCACGGGCGATGCCTGCGGTACCAACCGCTTGGAAGTGCAAATGGATGGCGGCCGCTTTGTGATCGAGAATGACGTGCTCAAGATCGACACCTACGAAATGCCCGAGCCGGAATTTTCCAAAACGAACACCAAGCCGTTTGGCGGGCTGCAGCACACCTCTGAAGAATTTGCCGGCAAAACGCCGGAGAATTTCCATTTTATCGTGTTTGATAAGTGGGCAGAGGCGATTTTGAAGAAGGGTGAAATGATTGCCGACGGCCGCGAGGGACTGAACAGTACCGAGCTTGCCAATGCGATGCTGTTGTCGTCGTTCCTCGACCGCGCCGTCACATTGCCCGTTGACGACGATCTGTATTACGAAGAATTGATGAAGCGCGTGGCGACCTCGAAAGCAAAGGAAAACGTGAAAACGGTGGTTGCCGATACGGCCAACAGCTTTGGCGGAGCGAAATAAAGAAAAAAGACACGCTGAAAAGCGTGTCTTCCCTTTTTTGGGGCAGTTTGAACTTAGTGGCACGAATGAAAGGACTCTGTAAATCGAAAATTTTCTTAATTATTCTTCCTTGTTGTTAATAGTACAATTTTTTATCCTAACTTTCCCTTTTTGGTTTTGGAAATTATGAATATTTGCATTCTCTATTTTTGCATTAAATGAGGCAAAACCTAAAGCATCAACAGTAAAATCTTTAATAGTAACATCTTTACAACTTTGCAAAGCCATACCTTGAATTTGACAATTAGTAAAAGTTATGTTTTCGTTGTTATCCAACTTAATTGTTGCAATCAGTTTTTCTAATTTTTCAATTCTTTCCTCTAACGATTTGATGTATTCTATATTATCCATGTAATCACCTCTATGTGTATTATAGCATAAAAGCGATGTAGGGGCAAGAGTTAATGAAATCGTGCTACGCACGGTGAAATCAAAGCAAAACTTTGATGAAATCTGCTGCGCAGATGAAATTAAATCCACCCACCGCCGCAGCGATTTCATCCGAACGAAGTGAGGATTTCACATTGCGAAGCAATATTTCACCCACCCGAAAGGGTGGATTTAGTTGAAAAAGAAAAGACACGCTCTCGCGTGTCTTTCTTTTTCTGGAGCTGGCAGACGGACTTGAACCCCCGACCTGCTGATTACAAATCAGCTGCTCTACCAACTGAGCTATGCCAGCAATTTTTTGGTGAACAACGCTTGAAAGTATAGCATACGTAAGCGCTTTTGTCAAGGGGGTTTAACGGCTAGGGACCGGCCTTTGTTTTATTGCTTGACAAGAGAGGCGGGAAGCCGTTATAATAGGGTTATCGAAAAAAGATAACAGAGGAGTGGGGAATATGGCAGGTATTTTTAAGAACAACGCTGCACAGCAGCCGGTATCGTCGCCGCGGCAGGCGCTTGAGGCACGGTACAACGGTGCTCGTAACAATCTGTTGCTGGTGGTACTGTTTACGGTGGTGAACGTTGTGCTGCTGGTGACAAACAGTAACACCTACTTTTTGTTTTCGGCATCCATTCCGTATATTTTAGCGGATTTCGGTATGGCCTTTGGTGGGTTTTATCCCGAGGAGTATTATGAAGGCTTGGGGGAACTGCAGTTTTTAGGTGCGCCGTTTTTAACAGTTGCACTGGTGATTGCCGCATTGATCGTGGTGCTGTATCTGCTCAGTTGGATCTTTTCCAAAAAGGGCCGCGTGGGCTGGCTGATCTTTGCCTTGGTCTTTTTTGCTTTGGATACGGCCGTGATGCTGCTGTTTACGGGGATCTCTTCGGAGGTCATTGTTGACATTGTATTCCACGCGTGGGTGCTTTTCTCGTTGGGTAGCGGAATTTATGCACACGTGAAGCTGAAGCAATTGCCCGCGGAAGAAGAGGTTGCACCAAACGCCGGCTGGGAGGCTCCTGCAGAGCAAGCGGTAGCAGAGCCTGCCGCTGAGGAGGCACCGGTTGAGGAAGCAACGGTGGCTCCCGAAACAACAACTGCTGAATAAAAAACGCCCGAGCGATTGGCTCGGGCGTTTTTGCTTTATTTGCTGTGCTGAGAAAGCAGGGATTGTTTTTTGTCCCACAGAGCTTGGGAAAGATCAACGTAATACTTATGCGGATTTTCAAAGCGCAGCACTTCGTCCCAAACAGTGTTCATTTGGGCGGCGCAATACTCGCGGATCTCACCCACGGTGGGGCAGTGGTAGACACAGTCGCCGTTTTTGAAGATCTGCTCCTGCAACGGGCGTGCCACGAAGTTTTCGATCGTTTTGCGTTTCCAGATATGTTCGGGATCAAAGATCTCGTACGGTTTGGTATCGTCGATGATCTCGTCGTGTAGAGTGATCACGTCGGCAATGGCTTTGCCGGTATCGCGGTCGTACAGGCGCCACAGCTTTTTGAAGCAGGGGTTGGTGATCTTGGCCACGTTTTCGCTTACCTTGATGCGCGGGATGATCTCGCCGTCCTTCTCTACGGCTGCCAGCTTATACACGCCGCCGAATACGGGGTCGCTGGAGGCGGTGATCAGACGTTCGCCGACACCGAAGCTGTCGATGCAGGCGCCCTGCGCGATCATATCGCGGATGATGAGCTCATCCAGTGAGTTGGAGGCGCAGATCTTGCAATCCGGGAAACCGGCATCGTCGAGCATTTTGCGGGCCTTCTTGGTGAGATAGGTGATGTCGCCCGAGTCTAATCGAATGCCCTTGGGGCGGTAGCCGCGGGGGAGCAGTACCTCGTTAAATACCTTGATGGCGTTGGGGATACCCGATTTTAATACGTTGTAGGTATCGACCAGCAGGGTGCAGGAATCGGGATATACCTCAGCGTAGGCTTTAAAAGCTTCGTATTCACTGTCGAACAGCTGCACCCAGCTGTGTGCCATGGTGCCCAATGCGGGAATGCCGAACTCGCGGTCGGCAATGGTGCAGGCGGTGCCGATGCAGCCGCCGATATACGCGGCGCGGGCACCGTAGACGGCACCGTTAAAGCCTTGTGCACGGCGCGAACCGAATTCCATGACGGCGCGGCCCTTGGCGGCGCGCACGATACGGTTGGCTTTGGTGGCAATGAGCGACTGGTGGTTGATGGCAAGCAGTATCATGGTTTCGATGAACTGTGCTTGCATGGCAGGGCCGCGCACCGTGACCAGCGGCTCGTGCGGGAAGATGGGCGTGCCCTCGGGGATGGCCCATACGTCGCAAGCGAAGCGGAAATTGGCGAGATAGTCTAAAAACTTTTCGCTGAACAGGTTTTTGCTGCGCAGGTAGTCGATGTCCTCTTGAGAAAAGGACAGATTTTCCAGATAATGAATGATCTGCTCCAAGCCGGCCATGATAGCCACACCGCCGCCGTCGGGAACGGTGCGGAAGAACATATCGAAATACACGGTTTGCTCGCCGCGGCCGTTTTCAAAAAAACCGTTGGCCATGGTGATCTCGTAAAAGTCGGTGAGCATTGTCAGGTTTTCTTTGCCGTATTCGTGTGTCATAGCGTTAACGTCCTTTCTTATCGTTTGCCGCAGTAGCAGCGGTCGTATTCCTCAATGCAGTGGGTGATGATCTCGAGTGCCGCTTCGCGGCCGAGCACCTCATCCACCGCCGTGCTTTTGCCTTCCAGGTTTTTATAGACCGTGAAGAAGTGGCGGATCTCGTCGAACGTATGGCGCGGCAGTTCGGAAATGTCGCTATAGTCGGAGAGTGACGGATCGCGGAACGGTACGGCGATGATCTTTTCATCGGTGGAGTTACCGTCGGTCATTTTGATAACGCCGATGGGATAGCACTGCACCAACGTCATGGGTACGATGGGCTCTTGGCACATGACCAACACATCCAGCGGATCGCCGTCGTCGGCGTAGGTGCGGGGGATAAAGCCGTAGTTGGCGGGATAGTGCGTGGCGGTGTAGAGCACGCGGTCGAGCCGAAGCAAACCGGTTTCCTTATCCATCTCATACTTGTTTTTGCCACCCTTGGGAATTTCGATGACAGCGGTAAAATTCTCGGGGCGAATGCGTTCTTGTGAAATGTCATGCCAAATATTCATAGGGTGCCTCCCAAAAAAGTATTTTCACTATTATAGACCGAAAAGGCAAATTATACAAGGGGGGAATGCAAAAAAACTCCCACCGTTCTCGGTGGGAGCGTTTTTTGCAAAAGAAATTACAATTATACCGCACGGGTAACCTTGCCGGAACGCAAGCAACGGGTGCAGGCGTAAACCTTCTTGGGGGAGCCGTTAACAACCGCCTTTACGCGTTTGATGTTGGGACGCCAAGTACGGTTTGCGCGCCGATGCGAGTGCGAAACCTTAATACCGAAAGTAACACTTTTGCCGCAGAAATCACATTTAGCCATGTTCTGCACCTCCTTTGATCGTATATACCGGCAGAAAAATGCCGTTTTAAAAGCAACGGAACTATATTAGCAGATTTTTTCACGGAAAGCAAGGCTTTTTTTACAAGTTGTGAAAATTTTTTAAAAAAGTGCATCTTTGGCAGGTTTTGGCTTGTAATTCTGTTCATTTTGCGCTATACTGTAGACAAGAATATCCAAATCTGCGGGAGGGTAAGCGCGTATGCTGTATTCCATTTGGCGAGGCGCCGGTTCGTTTTCGTTCATGCAGCTGTTGATTTCGATCATCAGTTATGCGGCGCTGGTGCTGGTGATGCTGCCGGTGCACGAGCTGGCTCACGCTTGGGTGGCAACCCTTTTGGGCGACAACACCCCGCGCTGGCATGGACGATTGTCGCTCAACCCTCTGCGTCATCTGGACCCGATCGGCACCGTTACTTTGGTGCTGTTCGGCATTGGCTACGCCAAAGCGGTGCCGGTGAATCCACGCAACTTTTCCAACCCACGACGCGGTATGCTGCTTACATCGTTGGCAGGGCCGGTTTCTAACATTGTGATGGCGTTTGTGTCATTGCTCTTGTTTCGCGTGGTTACGGTGTTCACCGTTTCCGAGGCAGTGCAGGACGTGGCCTTTTTGGTGCTGGTGGCGATCTTTGCACAGGTCAACCTAAGTTTGGCGGTGTTTAACCTGTTGCCGTTGCCTCCGTTAGACGGATTTCGCATTTTCAGCACGCTGCTGCCCGGGCGATGGGTGTTCTATTTGGAGCGCTATCACGAATATCTGCGCTGGGGCGTGCTGCTGCTTATCTTTACCGGCGTGCTGGATGGCCCGCTTTCTGCGGCGGTGTCGTTTTTGGGCGATCTGCTGTGTATGCTGGTGGGGTTGCCGCGTATTATCTTTTAAGGACGTGCCGTATGGAAATCTCCTACAAGCTGGCGGATTTTGAAGGTCCGCTTGATCTGCTGCTGCATTTGGTGCAGAAGAATAAATTGAATATTTACGATATCCCGATCCATGAGCTGCTGGAGCAATATATGCAGGCGATTCAGGAAGCGCAGGAAATGGATATGGAGGTCGCTACCGAGTTTTTGGATATGGCGGCTCGCTTGGTACAGATCAAGTCGGCAATGCTGCTGCCGCGCCACGAAGAGGGCGATGAAATGAAGCAGCAGCTGACCGGTGAACTGATTGAATATCAGCTGTGCCGTGAAGCGGCGGCGCGCATGGAAAAGCAATGCATCGGCGGCGACTTGTTCGTGCGGTTGCCGATGGAGATCGAGCCCGATTATACCTACCGCCGCTCGCATGAGGCGACTGTGTTGCTGGATGCGTATTTGGCAGCGGCCGGTCGCGGCAAGCGCAAGCTTCCACCGTCGCCGCAGGTGTTTCACAACATTGTGGCGCGCAAGATCGTGTCGGTGTCGTCCAAGATCATTTTTGTGCTGCGGCGGTTGCGGATCGGGAAAAAAGTGTCGTATACATCGCTGTATGACGGTGCACGCACCAAGTCGGAGCTGGTGGCTACCTTCTTGGCGGTGCTGGAGCTGATTAAAGGAAAGCGCATTCGCGTAGACGGAGAAGGGAAGGGACAGCAGGTGACCTTGCTGAACGCCGCCCGAAGGAGAGAGAATACCGATGGAGTTTAAAGAATACCGTGCCGCTATGGAGGCCATACTGTTTGCAAACGGAGAACCGGTTTCTTCAGAACGCTTGGCCGAGGTGCTGGAGTTGGATACCGAAACCGTAGACCGTATTGCGGCAGATCTCATGAGTGAGCTGCTGGCGCGTAACGGCGGCATTTATATGGTAAAGCTGGACGATCAGTACCAGCTTTGCACGCGCAAGGAATACGCCGATGCGGTGCGGAGGTCGTTAGATATTCGTCGTAACACGCCGCTGTCGCAGGCAGCCATGGAGGTGCTGGCAATTGTGGCGTATAACCAGCCGGTAACCAAGGCGTTTATTGAGCAGGTGCGCGGTGTGGATTGCAGCGCTGTTATTCAGGGCTTGATGCAGAAAAATTTGGTGGAGGAGCAGGGCCGCTTGGAGCTGCCCGGTCGACCGCTTCTGTACGGAACCACGCCGGTGTTCCTGCGCTGCTTCGGCGTGTCGGGCTTGCATGAGCTGCCGCCGCTTCCGCAAAAGGAAGAGGATGCGCGCATGGTGGAAACCACGCTGGAAGAGATTATTGAGCAACAAGAGGAACCGCTGAACGACGGGGAGTGAGCACCGTGTGGAGTGTGATCGGGTATATCCTGCTTGCGCTGCTGGGCTTGCTGCTGCTGATTTTGCTGATGCCGCTATACGTGCGGTTGCGCTACCGCGAGGAGCTGGTGGTGTGTGTGCACGTGCTGGGGATCCCCGTGTATCGGTATTCCTCGGCTAAGCCGCCAAAGCAGCAAGAACAGAAAACGGACAAGCCTGTAAAGAAAAAGACAACAGAAAAGCCCACGATGCTGAATGATTTATCAGTTAAGCTAAAAACTGAAGGTGTTCGCGCCGTGGTGGATGAGATAGCGAGTCTGGCTCGTATTGTGAGCGGGGCTGCGCGCCGTGTGTTTCGTGCCGTGACGGTAGATCGGTTGCAACTGGAGCTGGTGATTGCCTCGGCGGATGCTGCGGCTACGGCACAGGATACCGGTAAGGTGTGTGCCGTGCTGTATCCGGCGTTGACGACGGTGCAATCCGTCATTCGTATTCGCAAGCGTGCGGTGACGGTGGTTCCCGATTATTTGGGTGAAAAAGGGCGAGTGACGGCCGACGTGCTGATTCACGCCGTGCCGATTCGATTGGTATGGGCAGCGCTGTGTGCGCTGGTAGCGTATATGGCATTTCAATCGCGTAAGTCAACCAACACAGGGGAGGATGCGAAAAATGGATAACAAGGTACAAGATTTGATGGGCGTTTCGATTGATAAGATCCGCGAGATGGTGGACGTGAGCACGGTGATCGGTGATCCGATGACACTGGCCGACGGCACCACGCTGATCCCGGTGTCGCGCGTGTCGTACGGCTTTGCCACCGGTGGCTCGGATCTGCCCACCAAGGGCACGCAGGAGCTGTTCGGCGGTGGCGGCGGTGCCGGCATTAACATTATTCCGATCGCTTTTTTGGTGGTGTCGAACGGCAATGTGCGCGTGCTGCCGCTGGTGGCTTCGCCCGATACCTTTAACCAGGTGGTGAACATGGTGCCCGACGTGGTGAACAAGATCGGTGACCTGTTCTCGAAGGACAAAGAGCAGAAATAATTTTAACGATCGGTGCATACCCTCGTAGTGAATGGGGGTATGGCTATGCGAATAGGAGTGGCGTTGTTGCTGGTGCCGCTATTGCTTTTGGCAGCGGTTCCGGTGGCGGCGGCAGAAGAAGCGCCGGCAACGGTATCGTCGTTGTCGGCGGTGTTATATGAGCCCACAACGGGCCGTGTATTGTTTGAGAAGGATGCCGACACCAAACGCCCGATGGCCAGTACCACCAAGCTGATGACGGCGCTGGTGGCGGCCGAAGCCTTGGAGCCCGATGCACTGGTGACGGTGCCCGAGGCAGCAGTGCTGGTGGAGGGGTCTGCCGTGGGATTGCGCGGCGGCGACGTGCTGTCGGTACGCGATCTGCTGGCGGGGCTGCTGCTTTCTTCGGGAAACGATGCCGCCAATACGCTGGCGCTGCTGACGAGCGGATCATTGCCGGCGTTTGCTGCGCGGATGAACGGCAAGGCGGCGGAGCTCAATATGTCGCGTTCGGTGTTTGTGACACCGTCGGGATTGGACGAGGGCGAGCACGGATCTACGGCCCGCGAGTTGGCGTTGTTGGGCGCGGCGGTGCTGAAACAGCCGCTGTTATCGGAGCTGTGTGCCACCAAGGTGGCAACGGTGCATATCAACGGAACGGCGGTGTCGCTGAAAAACCATAATCGTCTGTTGTGGTTGTATGAGGATGCCGTGGGGTTAAAGACCGGCTTTACCACAAAGTCGGGCAAGTGCTTGGTGTCGGCTGCCACGCGCGACGGAGTGACCTTGGTGGCGGCAACGCTGAACGGCGGCGATTATTGGAACGATCATATTGCGCTGTACGACTATGGCTTTTCACAGCTGGAAGCCGTGACGTTGCCGCTTTCGAACTTGCCGCCGGTGACCGTGTGCGGTGGTGTGGCAGGTGTGGCAGAACTGACGGCGGAAGCGCCGCGGGTGGTGCTTCCGAAAGGGGAGGTACAGCGCGTAAAGGTAACGTATGAGCTGCCGCCGTTTGTGTGGGCACCCCTGCAAGCGGGCGATGCAGTGGGAACGCTGCGGTATACCGTGGACGATCGCACGATAGCGACGGTGACGTTAACCGCAAAAGCAGCCGTGCCCGCGCGTGCGGCGTGGACATTTAACGAAAAGTGGAAACGGCAGCTGGGGCTGCTGATGCATGCAATATTAGAGTGAGGAACGAAAAAATGGCACTGGTACGATTACAAAAAGTGTTGGCCGATCGCGGCGTGGCATCGCGGCGCAAGGCGGAGGAATTGATCGAGAGCGGTGTGGTGCGCGTGAACGGACACCCGGTACGTCTTGGCGACAAGGTGGATGATCGCAAGGATATCATCACCGTGCGCGGCAAGCGGATCCCTGCGGCGGAGCAGCTGGTATATTTGATGTTGCACAAGCCGCGTGGCTACGTGACCACGATGAGCGATGAAAAAGGGCGCAAGTGCGTGGCTGATCTGGTGCAGGACGTGGATGTGCGCGTGTATCCCGTGGGGCGCTTGGACCGCGATTCCGAGGGCTTGCTGCTAATGACGAACGACGGTGACTTTTCCAATGCGATGATGCATCCTGCGGCACACGTGCCCAAGCGTTATCGCGTGACACTGCGCTCGGAACTGACAGATGAGGCGATTCTGCGTTTACAGCAGGGTGTGATGCTGGACGGTAAACGCACGCTACCTGCCGAGGTGCAGGTGGTCACCAAGGAGGGTGGCGCCGAAAGCGGCACGGTACCGCGCACGGTGATGGAAATTACCATTTACGAGGGCCGTAACCGCCAAATTCGCCGTATGTGCGAGGCGCTGGAACTGGATGTTATTCGCTTAAAGCGCGTGGCGTTCGGCGGCATTAAGTTAGGCATGCTGCCACCGGGCAAATGGAGAGCTTTGGAACCGCGCGAGGTGCGCACGCTGGTGCAGGCTTCTAAGGTAGAAAAGAAGATTGCTGCCGAGTATATCAAAAAAGGACGTCGATGACTATGTTTTCAATTTTACCGGCTGATGAACAGAAAACAGCGCAACTGTTACAACGCGAAGGCTTGACACAACCTGCCATGGCTTTGGTGCTGACGGTGGGCGGGGAAGAGCGTGGATACGTGCTCTTATCTTTGCAGCGTGATATTGCGGAGATCTTGTGCCTGCGGTCGCAGAACGAAGAACTGGAGGAGTGGCTGGTGCGTGCAGCGCTGAATGCCGCTGCCAATCGCAACGCCATTACAGCAGTGTGCAAGGATCCAATTGTTTTCCCTTTGTTGAAGCGACTGGGATTTGCGGCAAACGGCGAGGGATATGAGGTGTTTATTCCCGAATTTTTTATGCGGCCGTGCCGCGGTGACTAAAAGTAAAAGGAAATTGACAAATTATTTGATTTTTATTGCGCAGAGTACTTGTTTTTTTGAGTGCTCTGCGCTATAATATTATTAACTATTATAATGGCGTAGGATGGCTTTTTATTCTTACCGTTTGGAGGTTACGAGCAATGAGTAAGCAAGCGTCCGAGGCGCGTAAGCGTCTGGAACAATTCTTCGATGCGGGCACTTTTGTTGAAGTTGACCGCTTGATGCGCGACGGCGAAAACGACGTTGCCGTTGTGTGTGGCTACGGCTTGGTGAACGATGCACCGGTGTATGCCTTTGCACAGGACAAGTCTGTGTGCAGCGGTGCTGTGGGCAAGGCCCAAGCTGCAAAGATCAAAACGGTCTACCATTTGGCTGCCCAGAACGGTTCGCCTGTGGTGGGGGTGTTCGACAGTGACGGTGCACACCTTTCCGAGGGCTTGGATGCCATGGATGCCATTGCCGAGATCATGGCTGCTGCCAACGATCTGTCCGGTGTGGTTCCGCAGGTTGCCGTGGTAACGGGTGCGTGTGTGGGTTCCTCTGCACTGATTGCTGCCGCTGCCGACGTGGTGATCGCTGCTGAGGATGCCGATTATTATTTGAACGTGGGCGACGAAAACGCCAAGGCCGACGTGGTTGCCGCCACGGCGGAGGAAGCACTGGAAAAGGCTCGCTTGCTGCTGGGTTATCTGCCGGCGAACAACCTGTCGGCGGCACCGGTGTATGAGGTGCAGGAAGCGGCTGTGGCTGCGTGCGCTTCGTCGAAAGAGGCTGCCGAGTTCGTTGCCGATGCCGGTTCGCTGTTCCCGCTGTATAACGACGAGGTAGCTGCGCTGGCCCGCGTGAACGGTGCTGTGTGCGGTATCGTTACGTTAGCGGGGGATACAGTGTCCTGCTGTGCTGCCGCCCGCGCTGCTCGCTTTGTTCGTTTCTGCGACAGCTTCTCGCTGCCGGTGCTCACCATTGTGGATGCCGAAAGCTTTGAATGCCTGAAAGGCGCGGCTCGCGTATGTCAGGCCTACACCGAGGCTACCACTGCGAAGGTTACGCTGCTGACCGGTAAGGCGTATGGCCCCGTGTATATTGCGGTTGCCGGTAAGGCTGCCGGTGCCGATGCCGTTTTGGCATGGCAGGAGGCTTCCGTTTCGCCGCTGAAGCCGGAAACGGCGATCCACATTCTGTGGAAAGACCGCTTGGCCGACATGAAGGATCCTAAGGCTGATCGCGCTGCGTTGGCCGAGGAATATCGCACCACCTGCTGCAATGCGCAGTTGGCTGCTGAGCAGGGTGCGGTTACCGATGTGATCGCTCCCGAGCAGACCCGTGCTACGGTTTCCGCTTTCTTCGATATGCTGGCCGGCAAGCGTGTCAGCAAGCTGCCGAAGAAGCATGCGAACATTCGCTTGTAAGGCTACACAAACAGAAAAGGAAAGGTTGATCGAATTATGAAACGCTTTAATATTACGGTAAACGGCAAGGCTTACGACGTTCAGGTTGAGGAAATCGGCGGCGCTGCGGCTGCTCCTGTAGCTGCTCCTGCCCCCGCTCCCGCACCCGCTGCTGCTCCGGCTCCCGCCGCTGCTCCCGCACCTGCTGCTGAGGCCGCTCCGGCTCCTGCCGCTGCTCCCGCTGCAGCTCCTGCTGCCGGTGCTGAGGTCGTCAGCGCTCCGATGCCGGGTACCATCGTGAACGTGATGGTGTCGGCCGGTCAGTCGGTCAAGTCCGGCGACGTGCTGCTGGTGCTCGAAGCAATGAAGATGGAAAACGAGATCATGGCCCCCCGCGACGGTGTCGTGGCCGGTGTACATGTAACTAAGGGCGAAAGCGTAGATTCCGGTAAGGCGCTGGTTTCGCTGCAGTAAGGCTGTCACGCTAAACGAAAGGATTGATTGGATTGGCAAAGGTCGGAATTACCGAAACTATCCTGCGTGACGCGCATCAGTCGCTGATCGCTACTCGTATGACAACGGAAGAAATGCTGCCGGCTTTGGAAATGTTAGACGACGTGGGCTATCATTCTCTGGAGTGCTGGGGCGGTGCTACGTTTGACTCCTGCTTGCGTTTCTTGGGCGAAGATCCCTGGGAGCGTTTGCGTACGCTGCGTAAGCACATGCCCAAAACCAAGCTGCAGATGCTGTTCCGCGGTCAGAATATGCTGGGTTACCGCCATTACGCCGACGACGTGGTGGAATACTTCGTACAGAAGTCGGTGGCGAACGGTATTGATATTATCCGTATCTTCGATGCGCTGAACGATATTCGCAATTTGGAAACCTCCATTAAGGCGGCGAAGAAAGAAAAGGGCGCTCACGTGCAGGTGGCGGTGTCGTATACCACCGGCCCTGTGTATGATACGGCGTATTATGTAAACTACGTAAAGAAGCTGGAAGAGGCCGGTGCCGATTCCATTTGCTTGAAGGATATGGCCGGCTTGCTGGTGCCTTACACCACGTATGAGCTGGTCAGCGAGCTGAAGAAGGCTGTGTCTATTCCGATTCAGCTGCACTCGCATTTCACCGCCGGTATTGCCGATATGGTGCTCATGAAGGGCATCGAGGCAGGTGCCGACGTGGTGGATACGGCGCTTTCGCCGTTGGGCATGGGTACTTCGCACCCCGCAACCGAGGCGATGGTGGCGGCACTTGCCGGCACCGAATACGACACCGGTTTGGATTTGGTGAAGTTGACCGAGGTGGCGAAGTATTTCCACACGCTGCGCGAGAAGTATATGGGCAGCGGTTTGCTCAATCCCAAGATGCTCGAGGTGGATACCAAGGCGCTGATCTATCAGGTGCCCGGTGGTATGCTCTCCAACCTGGTGAGCCAGCTTAAGCAGGCCGGCCGCGAGGATCAGCTGGAGGAAGTGCTGCTGGAGGTGCCGCGTGTGCGCGCGGATGCCGGTTATCCGCCGCTGGTTACTCCGTCTTCGCAGATCGTGGGTACGCAGGCTGTGTTTAACATCATTGGCGGTGAGCGCTATAAGATGGTCACCAAGGAATTTAAGGGCTTGGTGCGCGGTGAATACGGCGCTTCGCCTGTGGCGATCGATCCCGAGTTCACCAAAAAGATCATCGGCGACGAAACGCCCATTACTTGCCGTCCCGCCGATATGCTCGAGCCGGAACTGGATAAGCTGCGCGATGAAATGAAGGAATGGTACGAACAGGAAGAGGACGTGCTGACCTATGCACAGTTCGGCCAGGTTGCCGTGAAGTTCTTTGAAAAGCGCCGCAATGAAAAATATGGTATCGACGGGAAGCATCTCAACGAAGAGGAGAAAGTGCACCCCGTGTAATTCAAGTCGTACCCGAAAGCCCCGATTGGGGCTTTCGGTCGTCTTGCATTTTAAGGAGTAACGTATGATACGCAGTATGACCGGTTACGGACGTCATCAGCAGGTGGTAGACGGCTGGGACGTGACCGTAGAACTGAAATCCGTGAATCACCGCTATTACGAATACAGCTCTCGTTTGCCGCGCACCTGCGGTTTCTTGGACGATAGGCTGAAATCGTTTTTACAGCAGAGCATTGCTCGCGGTAAAGTGGAGGTGTACGTGTCGCTGGATGCTGTGGAAACGGCCGACAGCCACGTTGAGGTGAATTTACCCTTGGCCGAAGCCTACCGTGATGCGTTGCGCGAAACCGCCGCAAAGCTGGACGTGCGTGACGATTGCACCGTGATGGGCTTATCGCGATTCCCGGATGTACTTACCGTTCGTAAGAACGAGGCCGATGAAGAAGTGATTTGGAACGCTGTGCGCGAAACGGCGGCAGTGGCTTTGGAAAAATTTGTAGCTATGCGCGAGCGTGAGGGAGAGCGCCTGCGCGACGACGTGCTTTCGCGCCGCGACTTCTTGTTGGAGCGTGTGGCCTTGGTGGAGGAGCGTTCGCCGCAGACGGTGCGCGAGCACATGGAGAAGATCACCGAGCGCATGCGTGAGCTGCTGGGCACCGTTACGGTGGATGAACAGCGGTTGCTTACGGAAGCGGCGCTGTTTGCCGACAAGATCGCTACTGCCGAGGAAACGGTGCGCTTGCGCAGTCACTTAGATCAGCTGGAGCAGCTGGTGAGCGGCGACGGTTCGGTGGGACGAAAGCTGGATTTTCTGGTACAGGAGATCAACCGTGAAACCAACACCATCGGTTCCAAAGCACAGGATCTGTTGTTGGCGCAAACGGTTGTGGATATGAAGGCAGAGATCGAAAAGATCCGCGAGCAGATTCAAAATATCGAGTAACGGAGGAAGTACGATGCGGCTTATCAATATTGGTTTCGGTAATATGGTTGCTGCCGGTCGCCTGGTAGCTATTGTCAGCCCTGAATCGGCGCCGATCAAGCGCATTATTCAGGAGGCCAAAGACCGTGGCTCGTTAATTGATGCTACTTACGGCCGTCGCACCCGTGCGGTGCTGATAACCGACAGCGATCACGTGATCTTGTCGGCGGTGCAGCCCGAAACCGTGGCGAACCGCTTGGGTGAGGACGACGAGGAGGGCACCGGTAATGGCGATTGAGGTGCCGCGTGGGTTTTTGATCGTGCTGTCCGGCCCTTCGGGGTGCGGCAAGGGAACGGTGCTTGCCAAATTGCTTGCTGAGCGGGAGGATACGGTGTTGTCGGTTTCCGTTACAACACGTTCGCCCCGTCCCGGCGATCAGGACGGTGTGCAGTATTATTTCCGCACGCATGAGCAGTTTGAGCAAATGATTGCCGACGATGCGCTGCTGGAATATGCTTGCTACAACGGCAATTATTACGGTACGCCCAAAGCGGCGGTGGAGGAACACCTTGCTGCCGGTCGTAACGTGATTTTGGAAATTGAGGTGCAGGGTGCCGAAAAGGTGATGGCCAAGTGGCAGGAGCCGTATGTGTCGCTGTTTTTGGCGGCGCCCTCGTTGCTGGAATTGGAGAGCCGCTTGCGCGGCCGCGATACCGAAAAGGAAGAAGACATTCGCAATCGCTTGGCGGCTGCACGCGAGGAGCTGCAGCACGTGAGCAGTTATCAATACTTAGTAGTTAATGACGAAATCGACTTGGCCGCTGCGCGGATCCATACGATCATTGAGGCAGAAAAACTGCGGATCACCCGCAACAAAAATACATTGGAGGCGTTAGAAGTATGCTGAATCCCAGAGATATTGAAAAGTTAAAAGGTAAGAACAGCCGCTATGCGGTGGTTGTGGGTATTGCCAAGCGCGCTCGCGATATTGCGCAGGAGGCGGAGGATAACAGCGTTATCCTGATTGAAAAGCCTGTGAGCATGGCGATCAACGATTTTGAGGGCGGCGATTACAAAATGATCGTGTCGGACGAAGAGTAAATCGACTATCCGAAAAGACGTCCTTTTTTGGACGTCTTTTTACGTGTTACAAGGGAGGTGCCGAGGTGCTGCGCGTTGTTAAGGTTGCCGTTGAGCAGGCGGCGTATCATTTTGATAAGCTGTATAGCTATGCGCTGGAGTCTTCGGCGCCGATCCGGCGTGGCTGTCGAGTGCTGGTGCCGTTCGGTCGCGGCGACCGTTGCCGTCAGGGTATTGTGATGGAGGTGTCGGACGAGGAAGCGACCGCACGCTTAAAGCCGGTGGCTGAGGTGCTGGACGAGGAGCCGCTGCTGAGTGAAGAACTGCTTTCACTGGCCCTGTGGCTGCGCGAACGCGCGTTTTGTACCGTGTTTGATGCGGTGCGCGCAATGCTGCCGACGGGCCTGTATTGGAATGTAAAGCCGGTGTTTTTGCCGGTTCGCCCGCTGCCGGAAGGGGACGAGCGGCGTATGTCGCCCGAGGAGGCGGCGCTGTATAAGCTGGCGTGCTCGGCAAGCAGTCGGTTGCCGAACGGCGTGCCGGGGGATAAACTGCTGCGCTTGGCAGGGCTTACAGACGGTCAGCGGTATTTGGATACCATGCTGCGCCGTGGCTGGCTGACACGCAGCGACGATGCGTTCCGCCGTTCGGGGGATGCCACGCGCCGTATGGCGCGGCTGCGGGTTCCGCCCGAAGAACTGGAAGAAGCATTGAAGACTGCCAAATGCAGTCCCAAGCAAAAAGCGGTGGTATCCCTGCTTGAGGCGGCAGGCACCGCCTCCGTGAAGGAACTGTGTTATTTAGCCGGTGTGACCGAGGCGGTCGTATCGGCGCTTGTGAAAAAGGAGATCGTTGAGCTGTACGATCAGGAGTGGCTGCGTACACCGTCCAAGGTGGCGGCAGCACCTGCCGCATCAGCGAACACTTTAGCACCCGAGCAGCAGGTGGCTTTTGATGAGCTGCTTGCGCGTTATAAAGAAAACAAGGCTGCGTGCGCCTTGCTGTACGGTGTGACCGGCAGCGGCAAAACGCAGGTGTATATGAGCTTGATCGACCGTGTGATCGCCGAGGATAAGCAGGTGATCGTGCTGGTGCCGGAAATTGCGCTTACACCGCAGCTGACCGAGCAATTCTTGCAGCGGTACGGTGCGCGTGTGGCGGTGCTGCACAGCGGGCTGTCGGTCGGTGAGCGTATGGACGAATGGAAACGTATTCGCCGTGGCGATGCCGCTATTGTGGTGGGGACGCGTTCGGCGGTGTTTGCTCCCGTGAAGCGACTGGGCTTACTTGTCATGGATGAGGAGCAGGAGCATACGTATAAATCGGAGAGTACGCCGCGATATCACGCTCGCGAGGTGGCGAAGTTTCGCTGCGCCGAGCACAACGCACTGCTGCTGTTGGCTTCGGCAACGCCCAGCGTGGAAAGTTATCACGCTGCCACCAGCGGTCGGTATTCACTGCACACGTTGAACACCCGCTACGGCGATGCCGTGCTGCCGCAGGTGGAGGTTGTGGATATGCGCACCGCGCCGGTCGGTTCGCTGTTTAGCGAGCCGCTACTGCACGAACTGCGTGAGTGCTTCGATAAGGGCCGTCAGGCGATTCTGTTGTTGAATCGACGCGGATATCAAACCTTTGTGTCCTGCCGCTCATGCGGTAAGGTGGTGACGTGTCCGTCGTGCAGTATTTCGATGACCTACCATCGAGCGAACGGCAAGCTGATGTGTCACTATTGCGGGCATATCCAGCCGATGACACAGCGTTGCCCCGATTGCGGCTCGGAGCACGTGCGGTATTCGGGCATTGGTACACAGCGGGTGGAGGAGGAGCTGCAGCAGCTGTTTCCCGCCGTTCGTGTGCTACGCATGGATACCGATACCACGATGTCGCGGTTTGCTTACGAGGAAAAGTTTAAAGAGTTTGCCGAGGGCGGATATGACGTGATGATCGGCACGCAAATGGTGGCCAAAGGGCTGGACTTCCCGCAGGTTTCGCTGGTGGGGGTGTTGTCGGCCGATCAATCGTTGTACGCGGGGGATTACCGCGCGTATGAAAACACGTTCTCGCTGCTTACCCAAGTGATCGGTCGTGCAGGGCGGCGTGAGTTTCCCGGTAAGGCCATTATTCAGACCACCGTGCCCGAGCATTACGTGATCGGGCAGGCGGCACAACAGGATTATCCTGCGTTTTACAACGTAGAAATTGCTATGCGCAAGCAGATGCGGTATCCGCCGTTTACCGAACTGTGCGTGTTTGGCCTTTCGGGGTTGCGTGAGGCGACGGTGCGTGAGGCGGCAGAGCGGCTGCTTTCGCTGCTGCGGCAGCTTGCCCAAAAGCCCGAATATGAGGGGTTGCCGATGATCGTGTTGGACCCCACACCCGCTGCCGTGGCGCGGGTTTCGGGAAAATATCGGTATAAATTGCTGGTGAAGCTGGGCGGTACGGCGCGTTCGCGTCAGCTGATCGGTGAATTGTTAACGGCGTTTAGTGCTGATGCGGCTAATCGTGAAGTGACGGTGTATGCCGACCGTAATCCTGCTACCATTTTGTAAAGGAGAATTGAACGATGGCAATTCGTAATATTTTAAAAGATGAGGATCCGACACTGCGTAAGGTGTGTCGCCCTGTAACAGAGTTTAACGAACGGCTGTGGCAGCTGTTGGATGATATGGCCGAAACCATGCATGCGGCTCCCGGTGTGGGGTTGGCAGGCCCTCAGGTGGGGATCTTGCGCCGTGTGGTCGTGATGGACGTGGGCGACGGCGTGATCGAAGCCATCAACCCCGAAATCGTGAAGAGCGAGGGTGAGCAAAGCGGTGAAGAGGGCTGCTTGTCGTTTCCCGGTAAATGGGGAATCGTGAAACGCCCGTATAAGGTGAAGATGAAAGCTCAGGACCGCCACGGTAAGTGGTATTATCTTACCGGTGAAGAGCTGCTTGCGCGGTGCATGTGCCATGAGATCGATCACTTGGATGGCGTGGTGTTTTTGGATCACGTTGACGAGATCATGGTGGATAAGGGGGGCAAGCGTTGAATATTATCTTTATGGGAACTCCCGAGTTCAGCGTGCCGTGTTTAGAGCGTTTGATCGCCGACGGACACAACGTATCGTTGGTGGTGACGCAGGCTGACAAGCCGAAGGGGAGAGGACAAAAATTAACACCGCCTCCGGTGAAGGTGTGCGCACTGGAGCACGATATTCCGGTGCTGCAGCCGAAATCGTTGCGGGATGCCGAAACACAGGCGACGTTGCGCGACTATGCGCCCGAGCTTATTGTTGTGGTGGCATACGGCAAGATCTTGCCGCGTGAGGTGCTGGAGCTGCCCATGCACGGTTGCATTAACGTGCATGCTTCGTTGCTGCCGCGCTATCGTGGGGCGGCGCCCATTCAGTGGGCTGTGCTCAACGGCGAGAGCGAGTCGGGCGTGACCACGATGTTTATGGACGTGGGCCTCGACACCGGTGATATGCTGCTGAAGGACGTTTGTCCCATTCCGCAGGATATGACAGCAGGGGAACTGCACGATCGGTTATCGGAGATGGGTGCAGCGCTTTTGTCGCGCACGATTGATAAGCTGCAGGCGGGCACCTTGGAACGTATTCCGCAACAGGATGAGGAGTCCTGCTATGCTTCGATGTTGGATAAATCGCTGTGTGCGATGGATTTCTCCAAAACAGCGAAGCAACTGCACGATCAGGTGCGCGGATTGTCGCCCTGGCCGGTAGCCACGGTGGAGCGAGGCGGTAAGAAGCTGAAGATCCACCGTACCAAGGTGGCGGGCACCTGCGAAGCAGCGCCCGGGCTGATCGTTTCCACCGAGCCGCTGTGTGTGGCGTGTGGGGAAGGAACCCTGCTGGAAATTTGTGAGGTGCAGGCCGAGGGCGGCAAACGCATGGATGCCGTAGCGTATTTTCGTGGGCATCCGGCAGCGTGTATGACACCGTTTGCCGATTAAAAAGGAGGAGAAAGCGATGCCGCAAAATGCGCGTTTGTCGGTGGTGCAGGCGTTGGCCGAGCTACACCGCAAGCAGAGTTATTCGAATATTGCGTTGGATCAGCTGCTGCGCACGACGGAGCTGTCCGATGCGGATAAGGCGCTGGCATCGCGGTTGTTTTACGGCGTGATCGAACGGCGCTTGACGTTGGATCATATCCTCGGCAAGGCATCGTCGGTGCCGCTGCGAAAAATGCATCCTCTTGTGCGTGAAACACTGCGCGTGGCAGTATATCAGCTGCTTTTTATGGATAAGGTGCCGGCATCGGCGGCGGTGAACGAGGCTGTTTCCGGTGTGAAGAAGCTCAAACAAGGGCAGGCCTCCGGCTTTGTGAACGGCGTGCTGCGCGGGATCGTGCGGCGACTGGATACGGTGTGGGACGATCTGCCGAGCGGTGATGAGGGCTTGGCGATCCGCCATTCCTGTCCGAGAGAGCTGATCGATTTTTGGCGCCGTGCTTACGGTGATGAAATTGCCGAGCAGCTGGTTGCGCATATCAATGACACGCCGGATACCTTTTTGCGTGTTAATATGTTACAGACCGATGACCGTGAATTTTCGTCGCGGTTGACCGAAATCGGTGCAGAACACACGATTTGCCCCGATTTGGCACATTGTTTTCAGTTAAATAACGGATATTTTTTAAATAAACTTGCAAGTCGTGAAAAAAACTGGTATTATTATCAGGATAAGGCTTCACAATGGGCGTGCTATGCGTTGGGGGCACAGCCGGGCGAGGCGATCGCCGACGTGTGTGCCGCACCGGGTGGCAAGAGCTTCACGGTGGCGCAGATGATGCAAAACCGTGGCAGCATCTTGGCGTGTGACTTGTATCCTGCCAAGTGTGAAACCATTGAATCGCGGGCCGCCGATCTCGGCGTGACGATCATTCGCACGGCTCCGCGCGATGCTTCGGCACCGTGCCCGTCGTCGCTGCGTGAGAGCTTTGATCGCGTGTTGTGTGACGTGCCCTGTTCGGGGCTTGGCGTAATTCGCCGCAAGCCCGAGATCCGCTATAAGGCGCTTGCCGAGTTCGAGGAGCTTCCGCAGCTGCAGTACCGTATTTTGGAGCGCAGTGCCGAGCTGGTAAAGCCCGGGGGCGTGTTGCAGTATTCAACGTGTACGCTGAACCCCGCCGAAAACGAAGCGGTGGTGAGCCGCTTCTTGGCTGAACACCCCGAGTTTTCGCCGCGGCTGTTGCCGTTGGAGGCGTGCTTTGAGGCGATGGGGGCGGCGGTGTCGCATACCATTACGCTGTTTCCGCACGTTCACGGAACCGATGGGTTCTTTGTTGCGGGATTTTGTAAAAAATGAGGTGCCTGTACGATGCCGGACGATATCCGCTCGCTGACAGAAGAACAAATAAAAGAGCGGTTTGCCGTGCTGGGGTATCCCTCGTTTCGCTGCAAGCAGGTCATGCAATGGCTGGATAACGGCTGTGCTTCGTTTGAGGAGATGACCAATCTGCCGTTAGCAATGCGGCAGGAGCTGGCGCGGGAGTTTGTGATCCCGGGGGTTACGGTGCTGCGGCGGTTGGAGTCGCAGTTGGACGAAACCGTGAAATACCTGTTTGGCTTGCCTGATGGAGAAACGGTGGAGTCGGTGCTGATGCACTATCACCACGGTTGGTCGCAATGCTTGTCAACACAGGTGGGCTGCCGTATGGGTTGTTCGTTCTGTGCTACGGGTATGGGTGGCTTGTCCCGCAATTTGTCGGCGGCGGAAATGCTGTCGCAAATTGAAACCGCCCAGCGTGATCGCGGAATTCGCGTATCGTCGGTGGTGCTCATGGGTATGGGCGAACCGCTGGATAATTACGACCAGGTGTTACAGTTCTTGAAAATGCTCGCCCGACCGGGCGGTGTTAATATCGGGATGCGGCACGTGTCCCTTTCCACCTGCGGGCTGGTAGACGGGATCTATCGCTTAATGGAGGAAAAACTGCAGTTGACCTTATCGGTGTCGCTGCACGCGCCGAATAATGACATTCGTTCACGCTTAATGCCTGTGAACCGCCGTTGGCCTGTTGAGGAATTGCTGAAGGCCTGCCGCGAGTATATTCGGGCAACGGGGCGGCGCATTTCGTTTGAATACGCCATGATCGACGGTGTGAACGACAGCGATGCCTGCGCGGCTGAATTGGCATCTTGCCTAAAGGGGATGTTGTGCCACGTGAATTTGATTCCTGCCAACGAGGTGCGCGGCAAGGATCATAAGCGCAGCACGCAGGCACGTTTGAAACGGTTTCAGCAAATTTTAGAGCAAAACGGCTTGAATGTAACAGTAAGACGTACGCTTGGCGCCGATATCAGCGCCTCCTGCGGGCAGCTTCGCCGGCAGGAACGAGAGGAGGATCAAACCCCATGAGAACGTTAGGAGCTTCCCATCCGGGACGTGTGCGTTCCAGCAACCAGGATGCTTACCTTTGCGGTAAGCTGACGGAAAACACCGCCTTTGCCGTGGTGTGCGACGGTATGGGTGGTGCAAACGGCGGTAACGTGGCCAGCTCGATCGCAATGCGCAGCATTGCCGATCGCTTGGTGGACGATTATCGCGAAAATGCCACCCCCGAAGCGATCCGTGATCTGCTGGAATCGGCGATTATGGAGGCGAACGGTGAAGTGTTTCGCGCTGCCCGTGAGGACCCTGAGCTGTATGGCATGGGAACCACGGCGGTGGTAGCCATTGCTACGGCCGAGGCAGTATACATTGCCTACGTGGGTGACAGCCGCGCGTATATCATCACACCGCGTGAGATCAATCAGGTCACCAAAGACCATTCGGTGGTGCAGGACATGGTGGACAAGGGCCAGATTACGGCCGAGGAAGCCAAAACGCATCCGCAAAAGCATTTTCTTACGCGGGCGTTGGGCGTGGAGCCGGAGCTGGAATGTGCCTTTACTCGCGTGGCGTTTCCCGATAACGGTACGCTGCTTATTTGCTCGGACGGTCTCTCGAACCTGGTGGTGCCCGAAATGATCGAATCGTTGGTGCGCACCTTTGCGTTCCAGGATATTCCGATGAAGTTGATAACCACCGCGAACTTAGCGGGTGGAAGCGATAATATTACGGTTGTCGTAGTTACGAAAAGTTAAGGATGCAGGAGGTTACTATGGATAAGTACGTGGGAAAACGTCTTGACGGACGTTACGAGATCCAGGAGATCATCGGTGTGGGCGGTATGGCCTACGTGTACAAAGCACACGACAACGTGGATAACCGCACGGTTGCCGTAAAGATCCTCAAGGAGGAGTTCTTGGCGAACGACGAATTTACGCGCCGCTTTAAGAACGAGTCGAAGGCGATTGCTATTTTGTCGCACCCCAACATTGTGAAGGTGTACGACGTGAGCTTCGGCGACAGAATGCAGTATATCGTGATGGAATACATCGACGGTATTACGCTGAAGGAGTATATCGACCAGCAGAAGGATTTCAAGTGGAAAGAGGCCGTGCATTTCACGGTGCAGATCCTGCGCGCGCTGCAGCATGCACACGACAAGGGCATCGTTCACCGCGATATCAAGCCGCATAACATTATGCTGCTGCCCGACGGCACCATTAAGGTGACCGATTTTGGTATTGCTCGCTTTGCTCGCCATGACGTGCGCTCCACCCGCTCGACCGATAAGGCGATCGGTTCGGTGCACTATATCAGCCCGGAGCAGGCTCGCGGCGAGATCACCGACGAAAAGGCCGACATTTATTCTGTGGGCGTTATGCTGTACGAAATGCTGACCGGTAAGCTGCCGTTTGAAGCAGACAGCGCCGTGTCGGTTGCCATTATGCAGCTGCAGGCCGAGGCCAAGCCGCCGCGTGAGATCAATCCGTCCATTCCCGAGGGCCTGGAGGATATCACGGTGAAGGCCATGCAGAAGGATCCGTCGAAGCGGTATCAGTCGGCAGCGGAAATGCTGAATGATATTGATGAGTTTAAGAAAAACCCCAGTATTCATTTTGAATACAAGTACTTTGTGGATGAGAGCCCCACGCGCTATATGGAAACCATTTCCCGCGTGAAGGGAGAGGCTCCCGAAAAGGCAAACACCGATGATAACGGGGAAGAGCAGGAAAAGAAGCCGTTCCCCATCATTCCCGTGCTGTGCGCGGTGGCCGCTGCGTTCTTGGTGGTGGCAATGGTGTTCGTGGGTATCGTTTTGTCGGATAAGCTTGGCGGCGAGGGCGGCAACAGTTCGCAGATCGAGGTGCCGAATTTCGTTGGTAAGCACATCAGTGAGATCTCCAACGACCCCGAAATTATGGCCAACTTCATTTTTGACACGAAGAACCAAAAGGAACAGTTTGACGAAGCGCCGGTCGGTACGGTCATCGATCAGTCGCTGGAGGCCGGCTTGTCGGTGAAGAAGGGTACTAAAACCATTATTCTTACCGTAAGTAAAGGCCCCAACATGGTGCGTATTCCCGATGTGGTGGGCCAGCATCGCGACCAGGCGGAAGCGGCGCTGCGCAATGCCGGCTTTGTGGTGAAATATACGCTGGATACCAGCGAAACCGTGCAGGAGAACTTTGTTATTTCGCTGTCGCCGGCGGAATATCCCACCGATCTGATGTACGGCTCGGAGATCGTGATGGTGGTTAGCACCGGTGCCAAGCCGGCCGACCCGATTCCGGTTCCCGACGTGGAGAACCTGTCGAAGGAGCAGGCGATCTCGCAGTTGACGATTGCCGGCTTTGTGGTGAACGAGGCGGAGATCGTGTACGTGAACACCTCGACGGCGCCTGCCGGTACCGTGCTGAAGCAGAGCATTGCTGCCAACACGCCCATGATGCCCGGTACGGTGATCGTGCTTGAGGTGAGCACCGGTTACGTGGACGTGAAGATGCAGATCCCGCTGCCGGACAGCGCGGTGCCTTCGGATATTCAGATCTATGTGGACGGCCAGCTGCGCGATACCATTACCAACGTGCTGCCGAACGTGAAGCGTGTGATTGAGTTGACACTTTCCGAAAAGGTGGATTCGTATCTGGTGACGGTGAAGATCGCCAAGACCGGCACGAATTCGGCGGAATTCTCCGATTACGCCCAGTACAGCGTGAGTGGCAAGACCGGTATGGTGCAGGAGCAGTATCGTTACGATACGGTGTTGTCGAAGTATGAAACACCGACTACCACGGTAGCACCCGCTCCGGAAGTACAGGGTTAAGTATGGCAAGCACAATTAACGGATTGATAGTGCAAGGTATCGGCGGTTTCTATTACGTAGAAACCGCCGATGCGGTATATGAATGTAAGGCACGCGGTGCGTTTCGCCGTGAGGGGATCACGCCTGTGGCAGGCGACCGTGTGGAGATCGCCGTGAACGAGGATGGCGTGACCGGTACGTTGCAGCGGGTGTTGCCGCGGCGTAACGTGCTGGTACGTCCGCCGGTGGCGAATTTGGATCAGCTGGCGGTGGTGGCCTCGGTGGCCGAGCCGGCACCGCATCCGCTGCTGTTGGATAAGCTGATTGCCATTGCCGAAGAAAACGAGATCGAGCCGATCGTGGTGATCACCAAATCCGACCTGCAGGACACGACGGTGTGGGAGGAAACCTATCGCAAGGCGGGGATTCCCGTGTTTACCGTAACGGTGACCGATCCGCAAACCGCTGATCCGTTGCGCGAGCAACTGAAGGGGCGCATTACGGCGTTTGCCGGAAACTCCGGTGTGGGAAAATCCAGCTTGCTCAACGTGATCGAGCCGTCGTGGCAACGCGAAACGGGAGAGATCAGCCAAAAGCTGGGGCGCGGTCGGCATACCACCCGATCGGCGGAGCTGTTTCGGTTGCCGAACGGGGGTTACTTGGCCGATACGGCCGGCTTTTCGGCGTTGGACATGGAGCGTATCCACCCGATCGACAAGGAACGGCTGGAGGATTGCTTCCGTGAATTTCGGCCGCTGTTCGGGCAATGTCGCTTTACGGGCTGTGCGCACGTGCACGAGCCGGATTGTGCCGTAAAGGCTGCCGTGGAAGCAGGGGAGATCTGCTTGACGCGGTATGAAAGCTATTGTGCCATGTATGCACAGGCCGAGCAGCGAAAAAGCTGGGAGAAATAACGAGATAAAAGCAGCAGAAAAACTCTGCTGCTTTTTTTTGCACCTTTTGCCGTGCGTTGAATAGGATGGTAGTACAGAGGCGGTAAGCGACAGAAAGGATGAGGCTCGTGAAACAAAGAAAATGCTGCAAGGGTGGATATTACGCGGCGTTTGGCGCCGGATTGTTGGTGGCGCTGTTGTTTCCCACACGGTTTATTTTAATTCTGGCGGCTGCCGCGTTGGTGCTCACCGGTATCTCCTTGTGGAGATGCTGAACATTTACATAGGAGGCGCTTTCTATGCAGATCGTTGTGGTAAAAAGTCCTAAGTTCTTTGGAGGTATCCTACGGCGGTTGTTCCGCATCAAGAAAAACGATGACTGATACAAGGCGGCAGAAGCTACGCTTCTGCCGCCTTGTCATATTCGAAGAAGGCGGTGCATATAGTTTCATAGATAAAGCCGTAAAAAGGAGAGAATACTATGGAACTTCAGGTGATCAACGGACGAGTCGGGACTATGGAAACGGTGTTTGACGATCTGGATGAGCGGCCGGTCGACTGTGATTTTATGCTGCCGGATTATTTGCCGGATATCACGGCGATTTTGAAATGCCGTATGAAGCCGATGGTGCAGACCTATCAGGTGAGCGGTGACCGCGTGATGGTGGACGGCACGGTGTATTTGCAGCTGTTGTACGTTGACGAGGAGCGCCGGTGCGTGCGCAGCTACGAGCATGCGCAGCCGTTTACCGCAGCGTTTACGGTTAAGGACATGAAAAGCAGTGACACGGTGCAAACCTCGGCACGGGTGAATTACGTGAACTGTCGTGCTACCGGGCCGCGGCGCGTGGACGTGCACGGCGCGTTCAGCGTGCGCCTATGCGTTATGAGTCAGGTGTCTGTAGAGGTCGTTTCAGAGGTGCAGGAAGAAAACCTGTACACGCGTTCCTGCACGGTGGCCGCTTCGGTGCCGATGGGAAGTGGAGAAAAGACGGTGTCGATCAACGAGGTGCTGGAGTTGGGTGACGTGTCGGCACAAGCGCTCGTGCGCGGCAATGTGGCGGCGGTGATTACGGAGTGCCGTCAAATGCCGGGTAAAGCCGTTGTTAAGGGCGACGTGCTGTTAGAGGCGGTGTGCCTGGTCGACGAACAGAGCGGCGCGCTGCATCGCCATACGGAGCGTATTCCGTTCAGTCAGATTTTGGACGTGGATGGGTTGTCGGAGGAGTTGGTTTGCGATTGCCGCGTGCGCGTTACGCAATGCGATATGCGGCCTGTGCAGGATCCTGCCGGAGAAAATCGCTTGCTGTCGGTGGCGGTGAAGCTGTCGGTCTCCTTGTGCTGTTACGGTACGGAATTCTGCAATGTGGTGACCGATGCGTATCACACGGCGTATCCCTTAAAAACGGAGGTTTGCCGCTTGGAGCCGTGCCGCGTCGGGTTTGTGCGGTCGGATATGGCTGCCGTTACGGTAACGCAAGACCTGCCGGATACGGCTATCGCGGAGATCGTAGACCTGTGGTGTGAGCCGATGGCAGCGGAATGTGCCGGTGCTGCGGGGCAGACCGTGGTTAACGGTCAGCTGCAGGTGGGTATGATAACGCGCGACAAGGAGGGGGTGCTTTCGTATTATGAGCGCCCGCTCGATTACGAAACCTCGCTTCCCGACGAATGTGCCTGCGTGACGGCCGAAGTGACGGTGTTGGAAACGGTATTCACGCAAAACTGCACGCGTTTGGAACTGCGTGTACAGTTGGCGGTGCATCGCGTGGGGATGCAGCAGGAAAGTCATGCGGCGATTGTGCGCATGGCGGCAGAGGAGTCGACACCGTATACCGAGGAGGGCGCACTGCGCGGTTGCTGCTTGAAGGTGTGCTATGCGCAGGCAGGAGAATCGGTGTGGGAGTTGGCACGGCGCGAGCACGTTTCGCCCGAAGCGCTGAAGGCGGAAAATGAGTTGCACAGCGAAACGCTGGAGGCCGATACGATGCTGTTGATCCCGATGCGATGAGGTCTTACGGAAACCCTTGCTGTTTGGCAAGGGTTTCTTTGCGTTTAGGGCTTGTACCGTTGTAAAAATGTGGTATAATAAACGTATGACAGACAAGGAGGCAAACGCTATGAAGTTTTCGGAGATACCGTATCAGCGGCCGCAGGTGGAGGAACTGAAAGAACAGCTGACGTCGCTTACCGAACGGTTGCGGGCGGCTGCCGATTATGCGCAGGCGAAAGCGGTGTTTTTGGAGCGTGAGCAGGTGTGCAATGCACTTACCACGGCGCAAACGCTGGTGAGTATTCGTCATTCCATTGATACGCGCGATGCTTTTTATGATGAGGAGATGAAATTCTGGAACGCAGTTTCTCCCGAGTTGCAGGAGTATGAGCAGGCTTGGACGGCGGCAATGCTGGCGTGCCCGTTCCGTGAGCAGTTTGCCGAGGAATACGGAAAGGTCTATTTTACGAATGCGGAGATCGCCTTAAAAACCTTTTCTCCCGATATTATCGCCGAACTGCAGCAGGAGAACGATTTAACACAGGCTTATGAAAAGCTGTTGGCTTCGGCGCAAATTCCGTTTGAGGGGAACACCTATACCATTTCGCAAATGACTCCCTTTAAGCGAGATGCCGACGATGCGCGTCGCTTGGCGGCGTGGAAGGCAGAGGGACAATGGTACAAGGAGCATCAGGCAGAACTGGATGATCTGTACGATCGCTTGGTAAAGTTGCGCGATGCGATGGGGAAAAAGCTTGGCTACGGCGGATATACCGAGCTTGGCTATTATCGTATGGCCCGCAATTGCTACACCAAAGCCGATATTGAAGCGTTTCGGGCGGCAGTAGTGAAATACGTGGTGCCGGTTGCAACAGAATTTTACAAAGCGCAGGCAAAGCGGTTGGGTAAGGCATTTCCGCTGGATTTTGCCGACGGGGCGTTGCGGTTCCGTTCGGGCAACCCCGAGCCGTGCGGAACGGCTGAGGATATTTTGGCGCACGGTAAGCGGTTTTATGAAGAGCTGTCTCCCGAAACGGGCGAGTTCTTTAACACGCTTTTAGAAAACGAACTGATGGATGTGCTCTCCACCGAGGGCAAGTCAGGCGGCGGGTATTGCACCGAGCTGGCGGCGTATCAGGTTCCGTTTATTTTTGCGAACTTCAACGGTACGCAGGGCGACGTTGAGGTGGTTACTCACGAGGCGGGGCATGCGTTTGCCTATTGGCTGAATCGTGATCGCGTGCCGTCAGAAACCGCGTGGCCCGGTATGGAGGGCTGCGAGGTGCATTCGATGTCGATGGAGTTCTTTGCATGGCCGTGGGCCGAAGGCTTCTTTGGCAAGGACACCCTGAAATTCAAATACAGTCATTTGGCCGGTGCATTAACCTTTATCCCTTACGGCACGATGGTGGATCACTTCCAGCATATCGTATACGAGCAGCCGCAGCTGACACCTGCAGAGCGCCACGCCGTTTGGAAAGAGCTGATGGGTGTGTATACACCGTGGATGAAGCTGGACGGCGAGATTCCTTTTTACGGCGAGGGCGAGCATTGGCAGCGGCAGCATCACATTTATTCGTTGCCGTTCTATTATATTGATTATTGCTTGGCACAAACCGTATCGCTGCAATTTTGGGAGAGAATGCTGAAAGACTTTGATGCCGCGTGGGCGTGCTATATGACCTATACCAAGATGGGCGGCAGCAAGCTGTTTACTGAATTGCTGGCTGAGGCCGGGTTGGATACGCCGTTTGAAGAAACGTGCTTGCGCAAGGTTTGTGAGGCGGCAAGTCAGTGGTTGGAGAGCGTTGATCTTGAGGAGATCAAGTAGGAGGATGTGTATGAAAGGTGCAGGGCGGATAATCGCTTGGCTGACGGTGATTGCGCTATGTCTGTGTACCTGCAGCGGTTGCATGCAGAGGGAGCCGTCAGGTGCTTCGATGCTGTCGGTGGGCTACACGGCGTTTAGCGGTGTGTTTTCGCCTTTTTATGCCAAGCTTGATGCGGATTGCGACGTGGTGGCAATGACACAGCTGCCGCTGTTGTCTACCGATCGTGCAGGGAATGTGATCTGCAACGGGATCGCCGGTGAAACGGTGGTGTACAATGATACGGAGTATACCTACAACGGGCCGGCCGATGTGATGATCATTGCCGGCGAGGATGGTACGGTGAGCTACGAATTCACCTTGCGGGAGGATCTGCAATTCTCCGATGGTACACCGCTCACTGCCGATGACGTGATCTTTACCATGTACGTGCTGTGTGATCCTATGTACGATGGTCCTATTGATTTTGCTTCGTTGCCCATTGTTGGCTTACGCGAGTACCGTGCGGGTATGATGGCCAAGTGGAAATTGATCTTGCAGGACACGCCAAAAAACGCCGCAAACGGTTCGGCGGAGGGCTTTTACACGGCTGAGGAGGCTCTGTCGTTTTGGACGACCTTTAACAAAGCCGGTGAGGCCTTTGCCAAGGATATTGTGGATTGGTACGTTGCCGAGGAACTGGCAGAAGACGTATGTACGGCAGCGGCGCTGATTGGTTATGAGGGGTTGCCGGAAACGGCCACCGAGGTAGACTTGTTCAATGCGATCGTTGACCGTCGGGGATACGATACGGCGGCGATCAATTTGGAACAGAGAAGCTTGGCGTTTGAGCCGTTGCTGCTCTCGGGGTTGGAACCCGAATTGCTGACGGGTGTTGTTGTTGGCGAAATGGCGGAAACGATCGCGGGGATTGTGAAAACAGGCGAACGTTCGTTGCGCGTTACTTTGGAAAATGAGGATACACAGGCGCTTCGCTGCTTTTGTATCGACATTGCTCCCAAGCACTACTATACTGCGGAGATTGATGAAAAGAAAGACGCGGGCGGGCAGACCGTCGTTGAGCCGGGTGATACATTGTCCGATTCGCATGAGCAGCATGATGAGCGGGGTTTCCCCAAGGGTGATCTTACGGTAATTCGGGAAAAGAATGATAAGCCGTTGGGAGCCGGACCGTACACGTTCCGAAGCTATGACGGAAACGCCGTTTGCTTTGATGCCAACGCGCAGTATTATCGGGGGAAACCGCTGATTCCGGGGGTGATCTTTAAAAAGATCCGTGAGTCACAGATGGTAACGCATCTGCACGATGATGCGATTGATATTGCGCAAGTAGATTTAAATGCAGCTGCTTCCTCGGCTATTGAAAAGGTGAACGGCGGAGTGCTTAACGGCGATGTGCTTACGGTATATCCTACCCAAAGAAAGGCTGATGGGTACGTTGGTATGGAAACCCGGTGGTTGAGAGTGGGTGAGGATGCTTCTTCAAAGGAGTCCGTTTATCTGCGGACGGCGTTTTCTACCGTGTTTCTTTTTTGCGGGCAAACCGCAGTTCCAAAGTATTACGGTAAAAACCCCATAACAACGATCAAAGCGCCGATGACAGATATTCGCGGAGAAACGGTTGCACCGAATGCCGACGCCGTGCTTCGGGCGGTGCGGGAGTATTTGTCGGCCGCAGGATATACCTTTAAAGACGGTAAAGCGGTTTCCGCTCCTGCCGGTGCGCAGTTGTCGTATAGGGTGTGGTTTACGGGAAATGCTATCGGCTACAGTCCGGCGTATTCAATGATGGCTGAGGCGGCGAAGCTTTTAGAACAGGTGGGAATCTCGCTCAGTCTGCGTGACTTGATATTTGATGATACGCTGTATAACGGTATTGATAACGGAATGGTAGGAATCTGGTGCGCTGAGCAATCGTGGAATGACTGCGCGCTGCAGGTGCCGTTATATCAGCGAAATACAACGCTGGTGTACCGTGTGGCATCGGTAGATGCAGAAACCATAGCACGAGATATTACGAATCACTATGGGTGGCTTCGTGATATTGAAAAACTGCGTATGTTAGCATAATAAAGACAACACCGATGCTGTGATCACGGCATCGGTGTTGTTGTATAAAACGATGAATATCTCTTGACAGATGCCGCAAAAAGAGGTATACTTTTTATAGTCGGGTAGTAGTGTCCGACTGTGTGAAAGCTTTTCTCGCCCAAGCATTGTTTTGAGCGGGTGGCAGTTCGAACCGTTTATTGCAGATCACCGTTTCAGTCGGTGTTTTCTATGATACAATAACAGAATTTCGTTATGGGTCAACGGGTGTGAACTGCCTTCATACACTTTTTGTAAGCATCAGTGAGTAGTGACAGAACATAGGAGGTGTTCAACCCGTGCTGGAGTACATTTTAACCGGCGTAGGCAGCCTGCTGGTAGGCGGCGTTGCGGCCGGTGTCGTGGCTTTCCGTTCCGGTGTGTCGCATCGGAAAAAGACTGCCGAATCGGCCATCGGTTCTGCTGAGGCCGAAGCAGAGCGCATTTTGAAAGAAGCCAAAAGCGCTGCCGAATCCAAGAAAAAGGAAACGTTGTTGGAAGCGAAAGACGAGATCCATCGCTTGCGCAATGAGTCCGAGCGTGAGCTGAAGGAGCGCCGTAACGAGGTTACTCGTCAAGAACGTCGTATTCAGCAAAAAGAAGAATCCTTAGACCGCAAAATTGAAAATTACGAGGCTAAGGAAGAAGCTATTGCCAAGAAGCAAAAGGAAATTGATTCCCGCTTGCAGGACGTTGAGGATATCAAGCGTGGCCAGTTTGAAATGCTGGAGCGCATTTCCGGCTTCACGGTGGAGCAGGCCAAGGATTATTTGCTCAAGAGCCTGTCCGAGGAATTGACACACGAAAAGGCACTCAAGATCAACGAGTATGAAACGCAGCTCAAAGAAGAAGCCGATCAGCGTGCGCGCGATTTGATCTCTCACGCCATTCAACGCGTGGCGGCCGATCAAGTGTCGGAAACCACGGTGTCGGTGGTGCCGCTGCCGAACGACGAAATGAAGGGCCGCATCATCGGCCGTGAGGGTCGCAATATTCGCATGATCGAAACGCTTACCGGCGTGGATCTCATTATTGACGACACGCCCGAAGCGATCACGCTGTCCGGCTTCGATCCGGTTCGCCGTGAGATCGCTCGCCAGGCATTGGAGCGTTTGATTTCCGATGGGCGTATTCATCCGGCCCGCATTGAGGAAATGGTGGAAAAATCCCGCCGCGAGGTGGAGGCTACCATCAAGTCCGAGGGCGAACGCGCTATTTTGGAAACCGGTCTTCGCGGTATTCATCCCGAGATCGTGCGCCTGCTCGGTCGGTTGCGTTATCGCACCAGCTACGGTCAGAACGTGCTGAACCATTCCATGGAGGTTGCGTTCCTGTCGGGCATTATGGCCAGCGAGCTGGGCATTGACCCCGAGGTTGCTCGCCGTGCCGGCTTGCTGCACGATATCGGCAAGGCTGTCGACCACGAGATCGAAGGCTCGCACATTGAGATCGGTGTGGATATTGCCCGCAAGTACAAGGAAAGCGAAGCCGTTGTCCACGCCATTCACGCCCACCACGGCGACGTGGAGGCTACCACCATTGTGGCGTGCTTGGTGCAGGCGGCCGATGCCATTTCGGCGGCGCGTCCGGGTGCTCGCCGCGAGAACTTGGAAAACTACATTAAGCGCCTCGAAAAGCTGGAAGAGGTTGCCAACGAGTTTGAAGGTGTTGAGCGTTCCTTCGCCATTCAGGCCGGCCGCGAGATCCGCATTATTGTGCGTCCCGAGGTCGTGAGCGACGACAAGATGGCACTGCTCGCCCGTGATATCGCCAAGAAGATCGAGGACAATCTCGATTATCCGGGTCAGATCAAGGTGAATCTCATTCGTGAGAACCGCGCGGTGGATTACGCGAAGTAATATACCAAACAATAACGGTGTCCCGCAAGGGGCACCGTTTGCGCTAGATACCGAAAGGAACAAA
The DNA here is from genome assembly GCA_017503785.1 of Clostridia bacterium. Classification (GTDB taxonomy): domain Bacteria; phylum Bacillota; class Clostridia; order Oscillospirales; family Acutalibacteraceae; genus RGIG3009. The sequence continues at coordinate 45,226 of JAFVSK010000020.1, read as the reverse complement.
GTATGAAAATTCTATGTGTAGGCGACGTGGTTGGTTCGGCCGGCTGCCGCCAGTTGGAGCGGGTATTGCCCGCAGTCAAGCGCCAATACGGTGTGGATATCTGTGTGGTAAACGGTGAAAATTCCGCCGATGGCAACGGTATTCTTCCGTCTTCGGCGGAAGCGCTGTTTCGCTTCGGCGCCGACGTTATCACCACCGGAAATCACGTGTTCCATCGGCGTGAGATCTATGAGGTGCTCGACCGCCGCGATGGGATACTGCGCCCTGCCAACTATCCGTCCACAGCGCCCGGCTGCGGCGTGTTTGTGGTGGATAAGGGCCGCTATCAAGTGGCGGTGATCAACGTGATGGGGCAGGTGTATATGGACAGCTTGGCGTGTCCGTTTGAAACGCTGGATGCCATTTTGGCAGACCCCGAGCTTCCCAAGGTGCGTATTGTGGATTTTCATGCCGAGGCCACGGCCGAAAAAAAGGCGCTGGCGTATTACGCAGACGGTCGCATAACGGCGCTGTTGGGCACACACACGCACGTGCAGACAGCGGATGAGCAAATTCTGCCGAACGGTACCGGCTTTATTTCCGATATCGGCATGACAGGGCCGATCCAATCGGTGCTGGGGATCCGTCCGGAACTGGCAATCGAGAAAATGCGCGGCAAGCTGCCGGTGCGTTTTGCGGTTGCCGAAGGCGACTGCCGCATGGATGCCGTGTTGCTTACCGTGAATCCCGCCAGCGGAAAAACCGAGGCGATCGAGAGGCTGAGCATCGGTTAAAGGCCTTGCGTTTTTCGGCGACAAATGCTATACTGAATATGTACTTGCGTTTCGGCAACAATAGTGCCGGAGGCGATACAATGAATAGCGAGAAAAAGCGTAATGGCAGCAATGAGGAGAACCGTCCTTCACAAGTGTTACAGCAAGATTTGAAGGACGTGATCGAAAACGGATCGGTGACAACCAGCAACGGTGCGCACACCATCCATTGCTTGACAGTGATCGGGCAGATCGAGGGGCATTACGCACTGTCGGGTGAGAATAAAACCACAAAGTACGAGCATGTGCTGCCGCAGCTGGTGGCGATCGAAGAAAGTCGCGATATTCAAGGTCTTCTGATCTTGCTGAATACAGTGGGCGGCGATATTGAAGCGGGTTTGGCCTTGGCGGAGCTGATTGCAGGTATGAAAAAGCCCACGGTATCGCTGGTGCTGGGCGGTGGACATTCCATCGGCGTGCCGCTGGCGGTGTCGGCCAAGCAGTCGTTCATTGCCCCCTCGGCCACGATGACCATTCATCCGGTGCGCATCAACGGATTGGTGTTGGGCGTGCCGCAGGCGTTTTTGCATTTTCGGCGAATGCAGGAGCGCATCATCCGCTTCGTTACCGATCATTCCCACATTACGCATGAAACCTTTGCCAAGTTGTGTATGAATACCGACGAAATGGCAACCGATATGGGCACGGTGCTGGACGGTGAAGCGGCGGTGGCCGCAGGCTTGATCGATCGACTGGGCTCGTTATCGGAAGCGCTGTCGGCGCTGCACGAAATGATAAATAGGGACTTGTAAATTGTTCATAGAGGAGGGTCACTGCGTGGCTCGAAAAAAGCGTAGATCATCTGCAAAAGCCGGCACCGCCAAGCGGGGCGGAACGCACGGCAAGAAACAAACGGCGGCTTCTGAGCAGGCGCGTCGCCAGGCAAAAGCGGTGCTGCTGTTTGCCGGTGCGGTGCTGCTCATGTGCTTGGCTATCATCCCCGGGGGCAGTCTGTGGGGATGGCTACATACGGTCGTGCTGGGCTTGTTTGGCTTATCGGCTTACTTAATTCCCGTGTTAATGGGCTATTTGGCGGTTGTGTCTGCCATGGACAAGCCGGTAGAGTGGCGTATTAAGCCGTGGCACGTCGTTACGGTTACGGTGCTGGTGAGCGCCCTTATTCAAATTTTCCGTTTGGACGTTGAGGGACTTACCTTTGCGCAAGCCGTTCAAGAAGCCTACCGCGACGGTGCGGTGAACAGCGGCACCGGCGTGTGCGGCGCTGTGATGGGCTATGTTTTGGAGTATCTGTTTACCGACGTGGGCTCCAAGATCATCGTGTTTTTGTTGCTTTTTGTGTTCCTCATGCTGATTACCGGTACGTCGATCATTACGTTCTTTAAAGCGTTGTGGACACCGGTTACCAAAACCAAGGAAACCTTGGAAAACGCCATGGAGCAGGGAATTCAGCAGCAACGCGAAAAGAAACGCGCGTTTGATGCAGAAAAAGACGACGGTCCTATTGGCGGTGCCAAGGAGCCCGACGTGTTGCCCGAACCTGCTGAGGTTGTCGATCCGCGTGCTGCGTTGGAGCGTGCTGCGGCTGAGGTGGCTGCCGATGCCGACGCTCTGTTTGAGGCAGAGGGGGCGCAGGAAACAGCGGTTGTGGTAGAGCCCGAGCAAGAGGTGGAGGACGAGGAAACCGAAGAGGCTGAAGAAAAGCCGGAAAAACCCAACGAGGCAGAGGAAGAAAAGGATGAATATATCTTCCCGCCGCTGTCGCTGTTGAACGAATCCAAGTCCACCGATACGGCTGCCGCTGCACAGGAGCAAAACTCCACGGCGGAGCTGCTGGTGCAGACCTTGAATGAGTTTGGCGTGAGTGCCAAGGTGTTGGATGTGTCGCGCGGGCCCACGGTTACGCGCTATGAATTGCAGCCCAGTGCGGGTGTGAAGATCAGCCGCATTACCGGCTTGGCCGACGATATTGCGCTGCGCCTTGCCACCACCGGCGTGCGTATTGAGGCGCCCATTCCCAATAAGGCCGCGGTGGGTATTGAAGTGCCCAACCGTGTGTCGGGCTCGGTTTGCCTGCGTGATCTGATTGGTTCCAAGCGCTTTGCCGAGGCGGAAAGCCGCATGACGGTGGCGCTGGGTAAGGATATTGCGGGCCAGATCGTGTTGACCGACTTGGCTAAAATGCCCCACCTGTTAATTGCCGGTACCACAGGTTCCGGTAAATCGGTGTGTACCAACTCGATGATTCAAAGTATTCTGTTCCATGCACGGCCGGATGAGGTGCGCTTGCTGCTCATCGACCCCAAGCAGGTGGAATTTGGTATTTACAACGGTATTCCGCATTTGCTGGTGCCTGTTGTGACCGATCCGCACAAGGCGGCCGGTGCGCTGGGCTGGGCGGTTACGGAAATGCTGAATCGCTATAAAATGTTCTCGGAAAACAACGTGCGCGATATCTTCTCCTACAACGAGCTGGTGAAGGACGACGAAACGCGCAAGCCGTTGCCGCAGATCTTGATTGTGATTGACGAGCTGGCCGACTTAATGATGGTGGCTGCCAACCAAGTGGAAAGCAATATTTGCCGTTTGGCGCAGATGGCGCGTGCGGCAGGTATGCATTTGGTGATTGCCACGCAGCGTCCGTCGGTTGACGTTATTACCGGCTTGATCAAGGCGAACATTCCCTCGCGATTGGCCCTGACGGTGGCCTCGGCTGTCGACTCCCGTACGATTATTGATACGGGTGGCGCTGAAAAGCTGTTGGGTAAGGGCGATATGCTGTTTATGCCGGTGGGCTTCTCCAAGCCGATGCGTGTGCAGGGCTGTTTCGTGGGCAACCGCGAAGTGGAGTCGGTGGTGGATTTCTTGAAATCGACTACGGAAAACATGCAGTATGATGAAGCTATTCAGCAGGAGATCAATCGTCAGGCACAGGAGAGCGAGAAGACCGGCAAGCAGTCCGGTGATGACGATGACGATGATATCGGTCACGGCGATCCGCTGCTGCAAAAGGCGGTTGAGGTCATTCTGGAAACCGGTAATGCTTCCACCTCGTTCCTGCAGCGTAAGCTCAGTGTGGGCTACTCGCGTGCCGGTCGCTTGGTGGATGGGCTGGAACGTATGGGAATTATCGGCCCGCCGAACGGCAGCAAGCCGCGTCAGGTGTTGATCACGCGGCAGCAGTGGCTGGAAATGAACATGACGCGCCCGGATGATGGCGATATTTAAACGCCTGTATCGGTTGGTTGCTGTCATTGCGGCGGCAGCGGTGTTGTTGCTGTCGGCTGTGATTACGGTGGCCGACGGTGCGATAGGCTGGATCCCCTCGTGGTATGAGATCTTTGCGTGGGCGGGGTTTTGCGAACCGCCTGTTTCGGAAGATGAGCTGCGCGTGACGGTGCTTGACGTTGGTAACGCCGATTGTATTTTGATACAGAGCGGCAAACAGGCGGCACTGATCGATGCGGGCGAAGGGCAGGATCGGCGTAAGGTTATCAAGGCGTTGCATCTGCGGGGTATCACGCGGTTAGAGTACGTACTGGCCACCCATGCCGATGTGGATCATATCGGTGCCATGCCCGATGTGGTTCGTGAAATGGAGATCGGCACCTTTTTGATGCCGTATATGTCGTATGATGCCAAACCGGACAGCAGAACCTTTGCCGAGTTGGAAGCGGCCTTGAGCGAAAAGGAGTTACCTATTACAGCGGCCAAGTACGGTATGGTGTGCCCCATTGGCAAGGCAACACTCACGGTGATCAGCGGCAGAAGCGAGCCCCACTATGCGAGCAGCAACGAGCGGTCGTTGGTGTGTCGCTTGACGTTTGGTGAGCATGCTATCTTGTTGATGGGCGATGCCGGCGAGTCTACGGAAAAGCGGTTGTTGGCAACGGGTGTGAACGTGCAGGCCGACGTTATTAAGGTGGGGCATCACGGCAGCAGTAGCTCGTCGTCGACGGTGTTTATGGAAGCGGTGAAGCCTGCGTATGCCGTGATCACGTGCGGTTTTGATAACGGAAGAGGGCATCCGCACGAGAAAACACTGCAAACGCTGCAGGCGGTGGGCGCTACTGTGTATCGCAGCGATCTTAACGGCACGATCGTGATTGCCAGCGATGGGCACACGTTATCGGTAAGCAGTGAACGGTAAGGAACCGTGGGATGCCACGGCTAAAATAGAAAGGATGGTCTGTAATGAAAAAGGTATTATCTGTTTTGGCGGCTCTGGCAGCAATTGCCGGTTCGGCGTATTTGCTGTATCGCAAGTTTGGTAAGCCCTCCATGGTTATCAGCGGCGAATTTGAGGACGAAGAGCCCATTGTGATGGAAGAAGACGGCGAAGCCACCGAAACCGAAGAGGCCACCGAGGAATGATTGAGGAAGCTCTGTCGCGCACGGCACTGCTGCTGGGAGAAGCAGCGGTGAAGCGTCTGAACAACGCGCGTGTAGCGGTGTTTGGTGTCGGCGGCGTGGGCGGTTACGTGGCGGAAGCCTTGGCGCGCAGCGGCGTGGGTACGCTGGATCTGGTGGATAACGACACGGTATCGGTATCGAATATCAATCGTCAGATCGTGGCGCTGCACAGCACGGTGGGGCGCTATAAAACAGAGGTTATGGCAGAACGTATTCGGGACATTCGCCCCGAAACGGTTGTTCATGAGTTCCGCGTATTCTTTTTGCCGGACAATGCTGCCGAATTTGACTTTACGGTATACGACTACGTGGTGGATGCCGTGGATACGGTGAGTGCCAAGATCGCCATTGCCGAGCAGGCGTTGGCGGCAGGTGTGCCGATGATCAGCTGCATGGGGACGGGAAACAAGCTGGATCCCTCGAAACTGGTGTTGACCGATCTTTCCCAAACCTCGGTGTGTCCGTTGGCACGTGTGATGCGCCGCGAACTGCGTGCGCGGGGGATCGAGCATCAGCCGGTGCTGTATTCTACCGAACCGGCGCAACCGCATCGTGGAAGCGACAGTGACGAGCGCGTGCCCGCCAGCACGGCGTTTGTGCCGCCTGTGGCAGGCTTGATGATCGCCGGCGAGGTTGTGCGCGCGTTATCTGCAGCCGAATAAAGCAAAAGGCCGAGGATCGTATCCTCGGCCTTTTTGGTTAGCAGGAGCAGTTGCTTTCTCCCTTGGGCGGGAAAAATTCGTCAACAGGGAAGCACATTTTCTTGAAGATATCGCAGGGGTTTTCGGTGTTGGGGCAGCATTCTTTGGCGGGCATGCAGAAGTCGTAAATGGGCATAAGCATCTGCACGTTGCGAATAAGCTGCACGATGGTGAAGATGCCCAACGATACCAGTACCAGCTTTTCGGTGCCGCAATCGACGAAATTGCCGCCGTATTGCTCACACACGTAGGCAGGAATGCAGGAGGCGGCACAATCGCACTTGCAGCCGCAATCGCATTTTTCCACCAAACGTGCCGACAGCACCACCGGTTCTGCCACTTGCACGTTGCAGCGCGGCATGTTGCGGGTGGGCATTTCCTGGCGGTCGTGATGGTCGGGGCAGAATTCGCTGGTGAACACCTTGACGTTGCCCTCGCTGCCAAACAGAATGACTTTCTTTTGGAAGATGGCGACACCGCGCACGTTGCAGCAGCCGGTGCCGTGGCCGGAATAGACCTCCAGGGTAACCCCGAAGAAAAAGGTAATGTCGCAGGAATAATAGCCGCGATTAAAGGGGAGAGCCTCGACGTCAATGTACGTGCCGATGACTTCCGCTTTCTTTGCACGGATGCTGACGGCGTGGTCGATCACCATTTGGTCGCGTTCGGTGAAGAACAGCCGCAGATCCTCCAGGCAGTCTTTGTCGGAGCAGCTGTCGTATACGCGGCCGGCATCCACGCATACAGCTTCCTTACAACCGCCTGCTGACACATATTTGTTGTTATCAGCCATAAAGAATCCTCCTATGTCACGTGATAGAGGATGCCATCATTTGATGGGATCTCTCACTGCTATCTTATGACATAGGAGGATTTTTGTTCACAGTTTCGTGAGTTTGGCAAAGGTAGCCATGATCTTTTTGGTGCCAACCTTTTCGAAGGCAATGGTGAGCAGCTGATCGTTGCCCATCGGCTGAACGTTTTGAATTTGTCCGACACCGAAGGTCTTGTGCTGCACGGTGTCGCCCGCTTGCCATTGTGCGGCCGCAGAAGCCGTTTTCGCTGCCGACACCGAGATACCTCCGCCCAACGGTTCGCCGCTGTTTTTTGAGCGATAAGAGGACGTTGCAGGGGTGTCGTTGAAGCTGCGTTGGAAGCCGCTGTCGCTGCGGAAGCCAACGGAAGCACCGCCGCGATAACCACCATCGCTGTAGGAGGGGCGATAGGAAGGAGCAAGCTCGTGAGTTTTCAGCAAGTCCTGCGGCATTTCCTGCAAAAACCGCGAGGGGCGATTGCGGTTGGTGGAGCCGTATAGCATGCGGTAGTTGGCGGCGGTAATGATCAATTCTTGCTTGGCGCGAGTGATGGCCACGTAGCAAAGACGGCGATCTTCTTCCAATTCTTCGGGGTTGAACATGGTTTGCATGCTCGGGAAGATGTTTTCTTCGAATCCGGGCAGAAACACCACGGGAAATTCCAAGCCCTTGGCGGCGTGCATGGTCATTAATACCAGCGCATCGGCGTCGGCGTCGTAGTTATCCACGTCGGTCATTAGGGCGTTTTCTTCCAAGAAGCCGGAAAGCTGCGGAAATTCCTCTTCGCTGCTTTCTTCGTATGTACGAATGGAGGAGGCCAATTCGTACAGGTTGTCCACACGCTCCTGTTCGGTGGGGCCCGCCAGCTGCCACATGGCCAGATAGCCGGTTTTCTCCAGCATGGTCGTATACAGCAGGTGCAGCGAGGTGTCTTCGCTTTGCAGTTGGTCGCGCAGCTCGTCCATCATGCGGATAAATTCCAAAATGCGCGCCGACGAGCGGCTGAGAGCGGCGTATTCATCGGCGTGGGAGAGCACCTCATACAACGAGATACCTTGTTCTTCGGCCAGGGTGGCGGCCTTATCCAGTGTGGTATCGCCGATACCGCGCTTAGGTTCGTTGATGATGCGGCGCAGGCTGACACTATCGTCGGGGTTGTTCAGCACGCGCAGATAGGCTGTGGCATCGCGCACTTCCTTGGTGTCGTTAAAGCGATGACCGCCCAAAATGCGGTAGGGAATACCGCTTTTCACTAGTGAGCGTTCAATGGCATTGGACTGGGCGTTGGCGCGGTACAGCACCGCCATGTCGCGATAGCGTCGGCCGTCGGCCACTTTGTCGAGCACAGTACGGGCAATAAAGCGACCTTCCTCGTCTTCACTTTCCAATGTGTGGAACTGAATCAACTCGCCCTTGCCGTTTTCGGTCCACAGGCGCTTCGGCTTGCGGTTGATATTTTTGGCAATAACCGCATTGGCGGCATCCAAAATTGTTTGCGTGGAACGATAGTTTTGCTCCAAGCGGATCACGGTGCAGGGAGAAAATTGGTTTTCAAAATTCAAAATATTCTCAATGGTGGCACCGCGGAATTTGTAAATACTTTGATCGTCGTCGCCCACTACGCAGAGGTTGCGGCTCTTTTGCGCCAACAAACTGACAAAGCGGTACTGAGCGTGGTTGGTATCTTGATACTCGTCGATCATCACGTAGCGGAAGCGATTTTGATACTTTTGCAGCACGTCGGGCTGGGTTTCAAACAGCTCGACCGTGCGGGTGAGCAGATCGTCGAAATCCATGGCATCGGCTTCCAGCAAGCGCTTTTGATAGAGGGTATAGCAATCGGCGATCTTCTTTAGGCGGAAATCGCTGCCTGCTTGCACAGCGTATTCCTCGGGGGAGATCAAGCTGTCTTTCGCGTGGCTGATCTCGTGCAATATCGTTTTGCAGCCCAGCATTTTTTCTTCAATATTCAGGGATTTCATGCACTCCTTCATCAAACGGCGACTGTCGTCGGTGTCATAGATGGTGAAGTGCGAGGAGTAGCCCAAGGGTGCACCGTCTTGCCGCAGTACGCGTGCGCAGAACGAGTGGAAGGTGCCGGCCATAACCTGACGGCCATCTTCACCCAGCATGGCCTCCAGGCGGTCTTTCAGTTCGCCGGCAGCCTTGTTGGTGAAGGTGATGGCGAGAATACGCCACGCAGGGCATGGATCGACAGCGCACAGCGCATCCAGCCGATTATCGGCAGGGAGCAAGCCCTCGGCGCATTGGCGTAGGGTGTCCAGTGCGGAATCGGACAAAAAGGGAGGGATCTCGCTGCTGTGATACGCTTTGCCAAACCGCACCAAATTGGCAATGCGGTTGACCAGCACAGTGGTTTTGCCGCTGCCGGCGCCTGCTAAAATGAGGACAGGCCCCTCAGTGCGAAACACCGCTTCGCGTTGCGGTGTGTTCATGCGGGAAAACACGCGCTGCAGTACACGGCGACGCAGATCTAAATACGTTGCGGTATCCATACCAATAACCCTCCGTAAAAAATAAGGGTGGGGAAGTACCCCACCCTTGATGTTTTAAAATCAACCGAACAAGGTGAGCAGAATACCTGCTGCAACTGCCGAACCGATAACACCGGCCACGTTGGGACCCATAGCGTGCATGAGCAGGAAGTTACTCGGATTCTCTTGCTGCCCAACCTTTTGTGCCACGCGGGCAGCCATGGGCACTGCCGAAACGCCGGCCGAACCGATCAGCGGATTGACCTTACCGCCGGTTACGGCGTACATAACCTTACCCAGCAACACGCCGCCGGCCGTGCCCATCGAAAATGCGATGAGGCCCAAGCAGATGATGAGCAGCGTTTTGGCCTGCAGGAAGGTGTGGGCGTTGGCGGTTGCACCAACGGTGACACCCAGCATAATGGTGATAATGTTCATCAGTTCGTTCTGTGCGGTTTTGGTTAAGCGTTCCACCACGCCGCTTTCGCGGAAGAGGTTACCCAACATCAGCATACCGATGAGGGGCGCGGCACTGGGCAGCAGCAACACGCAAATGGCCGTAACGAAGATGGGGAAGAGGATCTTCTCGGTCTTGGAAACGGTGCGCAGCTGAGTCATTACCACGGAGCGCTCTTTCTTGGTGGTGAGTGCACGCATGATGGGCGGCTGGATGATGGGCACCAGCGCCATATACGAATAGGCAGCCACCGCAATGGCACCCAGCAGATGGGGGGCCAGCTTGGACGTGAGGTAAATGGCGGTGGGACCATCGGCACCACCGATGATAGCAATGGAAGCGGCTTCCTGCTCGGTGAAGAGAATGTTCCACTCTTCTGCCATCGGCAGCAGGCCCAAAGCACGTGCACCGAAGAAGGTGGCAAAAATGCCAAACTGTGCTGCGGCACCCAGCAAAAAGCTTTTCGGGTTGGAAAGCAAGGGGCCGAAATCGGTCATACAACCGATGCCGAGGAAGATGAGCGGCGGGTAAATACCGAACTTAACGCCCTGATACAAATACCAGAACAGGCCGCCTTGTTCGAAGTGCTGCCAGTACAGCACGCCGTTGGCATCCTCAAAAATGGGGTAGTTTTGGGCAATGATGCCTTGGGCATATTGCTGTAATTCTTCGGCGGTTAAGGGAATGAGCGAGTTTTGCTGCGGATCCATAATACCGGCAAGCGGTAGGTTAACGAGCAGCATACCGAATGCGATGGGGAGAAGCAGCAGGGGTTCGTACTGCTTCTTGATGGCGAGATACATCAGCACACAAGCGATGCCGATCATGATGAGGTTTTTCCAGCCGCCGTTTTCAAAGTTGAACAGCTGTTTAAAACCGGATTCTTCCCAAATTTGAATAATGGCTTCCCATAAGCTCATGGTGACAGAGGCCTCCTTTTAAAACGGTTGCGTGTTTTCGGCGATACCGGCAGCAGCCCACACGGGACGTGCGCCCTGTGCGCGAGCGGCGCTGATGCGGCGAACGGCATAGCGGGTGGTACCGTCGGACATGGCGGCTACGGCAGCAGCAATGACAGCAACGACCTCTTCGGGCACGCCGTCTTCTACCACGGGAGCAGGAGCGGCGGGAGCCACAACAGCCGGAGCCGCAGGGGCAGCCACGGGAGTGCCTTTCGAGCTGCCGGCAACCTTGCCGAACAGCCAAAAGATAAACGTAAGAACAATGAGCACGCCGAATACAACGACGATGCCGATGAGCACCGTCATAGCGGCGTTGCCAAGTAAGTTTTCTGTTTGCAGCAACAAAGCAGACATGGTAAAACCCCTTTTCTTTTCACACGGTGAGCGAGAGAAAAGCCATTCCCACCCACGATAATTAAAGTTATTTATAGTATACCGCAAGCAACCTTGTTTTGCAATGATTTTCCTTAAAAAATCGCAGATTTTCGGGCGAAAAAATTGAAATTATGAAATGCATCTGTTATAATAAAATGCAAAGGAGCGATCTCTATGAAATATGTTGTGTTATTATGTGACGGAATGGCCGATCTGCCTTGCGAAGCATTGCAGGGAAAAACGCCGATGGAGGTGGCCGACAAGCCGTGTATGGATGCGCTGGCACCGAAATCGGAGCTGGGTATTGCCTACACGGTGCCGGAGGGCATGTCGCCCGGCAGCGACGTGGCGAATTTGTCGGTGCTCGGCTATCGCCCGCAGGAATGCTATACCGGCCGTTCACCGCTGGAGGCGGCGAATATCGGCATTGATCTTACCGATGACGACGTGGCCATCCGTTGCAATTTGGTGACCTTGTCGGACGAGGAGGATTACGCCGCCAAAACCATGGTGGACTACTGTGCCGGTGATATTCACACTGCCCAGGCGGACGAACTGATCCGCGCCGTGCAGGCGGAGCTTGGCGGAGGAGAATTTGATTTTTATACCGGCACGGCGTACCGCCATTGCTTGGTGTGGCACGGCGGCAAAACGGCTATCGGTAAGCTGACACCGCCGCACGATATTTCGGGGCAGGTTGTGGGTGAGCATTTGCCGCAGCATCCCGATGCACAGCCGTTGCTTACGCTGATGAAAAAGAGCGAAACGATCTTAAAAAATCACCCGGTAAACCAAAAGCGCCGCGAGGCAGGGCTAAACCCGGCCACTTCGGTGTGGCTGTGGGGTCACGGTAAGCGGCCGCAGCTGCAGAATTTTACCGAGCGGTTCGGCGTGAAGGGCGCGATGGTATCGGCCGTGGATCTGCTGAAGGGCATTGCCCGCTTGGGCGATATGCGCTTGTGCGAGGTGGAGGGGGCTACCGGGTATATTGACACCAACTTCGAAGGAAAACGCGAGGCGGCTCTTGCAGCCCTGCGTGACGGTTGCGATATGGTGTATATCCATTTGGAGGCCCCCGACGAATGTGGACACCGCGGCGAGGCACTCAACAAGGTGCGTGCCATTGAGGAGATCGATCGCCGCGTGTTGGCACCGTTGTTAGAGTCGATGAAAGACATTGATGACGTATCGGTGCTGATCATGCCCGACCATCCCACACCGCTGAATATCAAAACGCATTCGGCGGCTCCGGTGCCGTATCTGTTGTATCGCAGTACGGGCGTTGAAAATGCTTCTGCGGCTGCACGGTTTACCGAGGCCACCGCTGCTGCCACGGGAAACGTGATGGCTGAGGCCTCCGATTTGATGGGACGCTTGCTGTCGGTAAAGTAAATATGTATAAAAAAGGCCCTCGCGTGATTACACGCGAGGGCTTCTTTTTGTTGAATTACAGGAACTTCTTGCGAGCAACGTAGGTGGTGTGCAGGCAATGGTGAGCCTTGTGACCGCCGATACCGTCGTCGAAGAACTCTTCGTACAGCTTCTTGACAACCGGCGATTCGTGCGACTTGCGCAGAGCCATGCCGGCATCTTGATCGTACAGAGCCTTGGCACGCAGTGCCTTCAGATCGGTGAAGTTGCGCACCGAAGCGGGCTGGATGGGCTGACCGCCGCCGTTGATACAACCGCCGGGGCAGCACATGATCTCAACAAAGTGCCACGGAGCGGTGCCGCTCTTGATGGCATCCATCACATAGTTTGCGCTGGCAATGCCGCTGGCAACAGCGACCTTGATTTCCAAACCGTTGATGGTGTAGGTGGCTTCCTTCAGACCGTCCATACCACGGACCTCGTGGAAATCCACAGCATCGTTGCTCTTGCCCGTCAGCCAATCGTTGGCGGTACGCAGAGCAGCTTCCATAACACCGCCGGTGGCGCCGAAGATAACGGCAGCGCCGGTGTCTTCGCCCAGAGGAGCATCGAACTCTTCGTTGGGCAGCAGGTCGAATTTGAGGCCTGCGCGCTCAATCATGCGAGCCAGCTCACGCGTGGTGAGAACGGCATCCACATCCGGCACGCCGGCGGCGTTTTCGTCGTCGCGGCCGGCTTCGAACTTCTTAGCGGTGCAGGGCATTACGGAAACGTGATAGATATCCTTTGCGTCGATGCCCATCTTCTGTGCGTAGTAGGTTTTGATGACAGCGCCCGTCATCTGCTGGGGCGATTTGCAGGAGGACAGGTGATCCAGCTGATCCGGATAGTAGTACTCAGCAAACTTGACCCAACCGGGCGAGCAGGAGGTGATCATCGGCAGAACGCCCTTGTTCTGGACGCGCTGTACGAACTCGTTCGCCTCTTCCACGATGGTGAGGTCGGCACCGAAGTCGGTGTCGAATACTTTGTCGAAGCCCAGACGGCGCAGAGCGGCAACCATTTTGCCTTCGACGTTGGTACCTACCGGCAAGCCGAAGCATTCACCCAGCGTTGCACGAATGGAGGGAGCGGTGCTGACCACTACGTGCTTGTTGGGATCGGCCAGAGCGGCCCATACATCGGCGGTGCTGTCGTTATCGGTGAGAGCGCCGGTGGGGCAAGCCACCACGCACTGACCGCAGGAAACGCAGGGGACCTCGGCCAGCGGCTTCTCGAACGCGCAGGCGATGTGGGTGTCGATACCGCGGTCGTTTGCACCGATAACCGATACAAACTGCTGCTGGCAGGCTGCTACGCAGCGGCGGCACAGAATGCACTTGTTGTTATCGCGTACCAGGTGGGGGACAGACGTGTCGAGCTCGTACACGGGCTTATCGCCGTCGTACTTGCCGCTGTCTTCCACGCCGTAGTCTTTGCACATTTTTTGCAGTTCGCAATCGCCCGAACGCACGCAGGACAGACATTTCTTGTCGTGCGTGGAGAGGATCATCTCCAGCGTGGTCTTGCGAGCCTTCTGCACGGCGGCGGTGTTGGTTTTTACTTCCATGCCCTCAGCAACGGGGTACACGCAAGCGGTAACCAGACCGCGAGCACCGGTGGCTTCTACCATACAAATACGGCAAGCACCGATCTCGTTGATATCCTTCAAATAGCACAGCGTGGGAATTTCCACACCGGCGGCACGGGCAGCCTCCAGAATGGTGGAGCCCTTCGGAACACTAACGGCGATGCCGTTGATCTTGACATTAACCATATCCATAATTGGCATCTCCTTCCTTATTTCTTCACGATAGCGCCGAACTTACAGGTATCCATACAGACACCGCACTTAATGCACTTCTCTTGGTCGATGACGTGGGGCTCCTTAACAGCACCCTGAATAGCGCCAACCGGGCACTTGCGGGCGCAGGCGGTACAGCCCTTGCACTTGTCGGCCACGACTTCGTAATGCATCAGCGACTTACATACGCCGGCGGGGCACTTCTTGTCGACCACGTGAGCGATATATTCGTCACGGAAGAAACGCAGGGTGGAGAGAACCGGGTTGGGAGCCGTTTGGCCCAAGCCGCACAGCGAGTTCTGCTTAATGTAGTTGCAGAGCTCTTCCAACTCGTCGATATCTTCCAGCGTGCCCTTGCCCTCGGTGATCTTTTCGAGCTTTTCGAGCAGACGCTTGGTACCGATACGGCAGGGAGTGCACTTACCGCAGGATTCGTCAACGGTGAATTCCAAGAAGAACTTGGCCATGTCGACCATACAGGTATCTTCATCCATAACGATCAGACCGCCGGAACCCATCATGCAGCCGATGGCAATGAGGTTGTCGTAATCGACGGGCGTGTCGATGAGCGAAGCCGGGATACAACCGCCGGACGGGCCACCGGTTTGGGCAGCCTTAAACTTCTTGCCGTTCGGGATGCCGCCGCCGATCTCTTCGACGATCTCGCGCAGGGTGGTGCCCATGGGGATCTCGACCAGGCCGGTGTGCTTGATCTTACCGCCCAAAGCGAACACCTTGGTGCCCTTGGACTTTTCGGTGCCCATGGAAGCGAACCAATCGGCGCCGCGCAGGATGATCTGCGGAATGTTGGCGAAGGTTTCCACGTTGTTTTCCACGGTGGGGCAGCCGTACAGACCCTTGACCGCTGGATACGGAGGACGGGGACGGGGCTCACCGCGGTTGCCTTCGATGGAGGTCATCAGAGCCGTTTCCTCGCCGCACACAAAGGCGCCGGCGCCCAGACGGATCTCCATGTCGAAGTCGAAGCCGCTGCCGAAGATATCCTTACCCAGCAGGCCTTCTTCGCGGGCAGCATCAATGGCGATCTGCAGACGGCGAACGGCGATGGGGTACTCGGCACGAACGTAAACATAACCCATGGTAGCGCCGATAGCGTAACCGGCGATTGCCATAGCCTCGATCAGGCAGTGGGGGTCGCCTTCCAGAACGGAACGGTCCATGAAAGCACCCGGGTCGCCTTCGTCGGCGTTACAGACAACGTACTTCTGCGGAGCCTTGTTGGGAGCGGTGAGCGCCCATTTACGGCCGGTGGGGAAGCCACCGCCGCCACGGCCACGCAAGCCGGAATCGGTGACGATCTGAATAACCTGCTCGGGGGTGTACTCAGTTAAGCACTTGGCGAGAGCCTGATAACCGTCGTTCGCAATGTATTCATCCAGCGATTCGGGGTTGATAACACCGCAGTTGCGCAGTGCCACACGAACCTGCTTCTTGTAGAAGTCGGTTTCGTTCAAGGCTTTGATCTCGCCTTCGTTTTCTACAGTCTCATCGTAGAGCAGGCGGGTGACGATGCGGCCCTTGAGCAGATGCTCGGAAACGATCTCGGGGATGTCCTCTACCTGCACGCAGGAGTAGAAGCAGCCCTCGGGATAGACGATCATGATCGGGCCCAGAGCGCACAAGCCGAAGCAGCCGGTGCGAACGACCTTAACCTCTTCGGTTAAGTCGTTGGCAGCGATCTCTTTTTCCAGAGTGTCGATAATAGCCTGGCTGTTGGAGGAGGTACAACCGGTACCGCCGCAAACCAGCACGTGAGAACGATACATTCTTTGTTCCTCCTTTTTACTTCATCAGATTGGCAACGGTGTACTCCGCAACGGGATTGCCGTTTACCAAGTGATCGGTGACGATCTTGGCAACCATTTCGGGCGTTACCTTGCCGTAGGTTACCTTTTCCTTACCGGGGGCGATGACTTCGACGATGGGCTCAAACTGGCACATGCCGATGCAACCGGTTTGCACCACGGCCACATGGCCCAGATGGCGCTTGGCGATTTCGTCGGAGAAGGCTTTCAGTACGGGACGAGCACCGGCAGCAATACCGCAGGTGGCCATACCAACGACAACGCGCGTGCCGTCGTGAGAGCCTTCGCGAACGGTCATCTTCTCGCGAGCCTTATCGCGAAGAGCTTGAAGTTCCGCAATGGATTTCATATAAATAACCTCCTAAACGTTTAAATACTAAATAATAGGTTAGGCGATACTGCCCAATTCTTGAATGCCCTCGGTCAGGCTGCCGTTGATCCACTCCAAAATATCCGGCTCGGAGAGCGGGACATCGCCCAGCACCTCGCGCAGAGAGCGCGTGTCGAGTTCGAAGCTTTTACCGTTCACGGTGTGGCGGTACAAAAAGTCGATGGTGGGATTGAGTTGGATCAAGGTTTCCATGGTGCCGACGATATCGCCAAGCGGCATACGGTCGATATGACCGAGCTGAAACGAGGCGGTAACCGTGGTGCCCACGCCGACTTCGGAATGGATCGTCAGCGTGCCGCCGGCCATTTCGGCCGCCATGCGAAAAAGCGGGATCCCCATACCTACACGGCGCGTTGTGCGGGTGGTGTAGAATGGGTCGCGGATGCGTTCTAACTGCTCGGCAGTCATTCCGCAGCCGTTATCGCCGATGGCGATGGTGAGCATCCCCTCGGCCTCTGTGACCGTAACGGTAACCAGCGTGGCGTTGGCAACGATGGAATTCTGGGCAATGTCCAGAACATTCAGTGACAGTTCACGCATTGCTTATTTGCTGTACTTGGCGATGATGCCGGGGATATCGTCGGCCGTGAGCTTACCGTACACGTCGTCGTTCACAGTCAGGACGGGAGCCAGACCGCAAGCGCCGATGCAACGGCAGGCCGTGAGCGAGAAGTGGCCGTCGGGGGTGCATTCCTCTGCTTCGATGCCGAGAAGCTCCTTCAGCTTGTCGAACACTTCGCCGGCACCCTTAACGTAGCACGCGGTGCCAAGACATACCGAGATGTTGTAGTCGCCCTTCGGGGACAGCGAGAACTGTGCGTAGAACGTTGCAACACCGTAAACCTTTTCCAGCGGTACACCCATACCGTCGGCGATCATCTTCTGCACTTCGATGGGAAGGTAGCCGTAGATACCCTGCGCCTCCTGCATAACGCCCATTAAGCGACTGGAGTCGTGCTTGTTAGCATCGATGACCTTCTGCAACGCTTCGGCTTGTTCGGGCGTGCCCTTAAAAGGAAGCTTGCTGATTTTTTTCTGCATTTGCCTGTTCCTCCTTAAATGAATTCATACCTGACTTCTATTATACAAGATTACTTTGCATTTTGCAACGGTATATTTCAAAGATTGTCGATTTTTTGTCAATCTTTTTGCTTTTTTTCGGCAAAGGGGGAGGTGAAAAATATTTTCTTATTCCACGCATTGACAAAATTTGAAAAAACAGTATACTTTTGCCTTGTAATATTTTAAAAAAGAAGGCTGCTGTATGAGTGTGAATTATAAAAGAACATGGAAGGCGTGCTATTGGGGTGCTGCCATTCAGGCGATCTCCATTAACGTGGTGCCGCTGTTCTTTGTGACGTTGCAAACGCAGTTTGCGGTGTCGTTTGAAAAAATAGGACGGTTGGTGCTGATCAACTTTATCACGCAGCTGTTGGTTGATTTTGTTTCGCTGTACGTGGTAGACCGTATTGGGTACCGCCGCTGCTTTATTGCGGCGCATCTGAGCATGGCTGTGGGCTTTGTGCTGTTTGGTACGTTGCCGCTTATCATGCCCGATGCTTACCTGGGTATGGTGCTGGCAACGGTGGTGTATTCTATCGGCTCGGGTATGCTTGAGGTGATCATCAGCCCCATGGCAGATGCGCTGCCCAGCGAGAAAAAGGCTTCGGCGCTCACCATGGTGCATGCTTTTTATCCGTTGGGGCAGGTGGCCTCCATTGCGGTTACCACGGTGGTGCTGGGGCTGATCGGCCGTGAGTATTGGTGGCTGGTGATCATTCTTTGGGCAGTGGTGCCGTTGAGCAATTTGGTGCGTGGCTTGACGCTGCATTATCCCACGGTGGAGGCGGCAAGCGATCACGGCGGCATACGCGGCTTATTCCGTTCGCGGGTGTTCTGGATCGCGCTGTTCACGATGGTGTGTGCCGGTGCCGCCGAGCAGGCGATGGCGCAATGGGCCTCGGTGTTTGCCGAGCAGGGCTTGGGCATCAGCAAAGTGCTGGGCGACCTGTTAGGACCGTGCTTGTTTGCCCTGTTTATGGGGGTCGGCCGATTTTGGTACGGCCGCAGCGAGGAACGTATACCGCTGCGCCGCTTGTTGCTTGGTTTTGCGGCGCTCAGCGTGGTATGCTACGTGTTGGCGGTGTTTTCACCGTGGCCGATGCTGGCGCTGCTTGGTTGTGCCTTCTGCGGTTTATCGGTGAGCTTAATGTGGCCGGGTACGCTCAGCTATACCGCAGCGCGTATGTCGCACGGTGGGACGGCGTTGTTTTCGTGCATGGCATTGGCGGGTGACCTTGGCTGCTCGCTCGGACCGTGGCTGACGGGCTTGGTATCCGATCTGGCACAAGCGGGATACACCGGCGAAAACGCTGCTCAATACGGCTTAAAAGCAGGCTTGCTGACAGCGGTGATCTTTCCTGCAGGCATGTTCTTACTGCTGCTCTTATTTCCAAAGAAGAAAATGAAATAACAAAACCGCCTCCAATGATTGATCGGAGGCGGTTTTTATTGTGCTTATTTACCTGACAGCAGGGCTTCGGTGGCAGCCTGCAGCTTGGCGGCTACCTCGGCTGCTTGTTCGGGTGTGGCGCCCGTGGCGGTAACGTAGCCTTTGATCTTTGGCTCGGTACCGGAGGGGCGAACAATGAGACCGGCGTGGTTTTCCAGTTCGTACGAAAGCACGTTGGATTTCGGTAGCAGGATCGGCTGTACGCCATCCTTGGTGCGACGCTCCGACAGTAGGTAGTCGGCAACGCCGAGCACCTTTAAGCCGGCGATCTCGGTGGGGGCGTTGGCACGCAGATCGGTCATGAGCTGATCCATGGCGATCATGCCCTGTGCGCCCTCAAATTGCACGTTGACGAGCTTGTGCGTGTACACACCGTGCTCCTTGGCCAATGCGGCCAGCACATCCAGCAAGGAACGGCCGCGGTTGGCGTAGTAGGCGGCCATTTCGCAAATGAGCATGGAGGCGACCACGGCATCCTTGTCGCGGGCGTGGGTGCCGGCGAGGTAGCCGTAGCTTTCTTCGAAGCCCAGCTGATAGCGTTCGGGGTGGCCGGCGGCTTCCAGTTCGCCGATCTGTTCGCCGATATACTTAAAGCCGGTGAGCACCTCGCGCATTTCGCAGCCGTATTTTTCGGCAATGCGGGTGGCAAGGTCGGAGGTGACGATGGTTTTGACAACCACCGGTGCTTCGGGCAGCGTACCGTTCGCACGGCGGCAAGAAAGAATGTAGTCCAGCAGCAGGCAGCCGGTTTCGTTGCCGGTGAGCAGCACGTAGTCGTCATCCTGTCGCACGGCAATGCCCACGCGGTCGCAGTCGGGATCGGTGGCGAGCAGCAGGTCGGGTTTTTCGGTTTTGGCCATCTCCAAAGCGCAGGCAAAGGCCTGGCGAATTTCGGGATTGGGGTAGGGCGCGGTGGGGAAGTTGCCGTCGGGCAGTTCTTGTTCGGGAACCACCGCGACCTGCGACAGACCGATGCGGCTGAGAATGGCGCGCACGGGCTTGTTACCGGCACCGTTGAGCGGCGTGTAAATGACCTTGAGGCCGCCTTTGGCACAAATGCCGGGGTTCACCTGCTGCTCGGCAACACGATCGAGGTACTTTTCCACCAAATCGTTGCCCACCAAGGTGATCTTGCCCTCGCCTAGGGCGGTGTCATAATCGGCTAACCGAACGCCGTCGAACATATCGACACTGCGGATACACTCGGTGACGGCGTTGGCATCCTCGTCGGTCATTTGGAAGCCTTCGGCGCCGTAGCATTTGTAGCCGTTGTATTTGGCGGGGTTGTGACTGGCGGTGACCATGATGCCGGCCTGGCAGCCCAGCTCGCGCACGGCGAAGGACAGCACCGGTACGGGGTTCAACTCACTGAACAGATACACGTGAACACCGTTGCCGGCCAGTACGCGGGCGGCCTCCTTGGCAAACAGGTCGGATTTGATACGGGAATCGAAGCAGATGACCACGTGGGACGAGGAGTACTTGGCGTTTAGGTAGGTGGCGAGGCCCTGCGTTGCTTTACGTACGGTGTAAATGTTCATGCGGTTATCGCCGGCGCCGATCACGCCGCGCAGACCGGCAGTGCCGAATTCCAGCTCGCGGTAAAAGCGCTCGTAGATCTCGTTTTCATCGCCGACGATGCTGTTAAGATCGGGGATGAGGTCGGGATCGTCGGTTGCACGGGAAAGCCACAAATTCAGTTTTTCGGTAACGTTCATAGTGCTCTTCCTTTCGAAAAATATAGATTACCTATACAGTATACCAACTTTTTCCGCAAAATGCAAGGACAGCCTTGCGGGCGCGTTCGACAACAAAATCCGCCCCACCATGCGGCGGGGCGGAGGGGATCACGTATTGTTGCGATAGGCGGCGATATCGGCAAGCAGGGTGTCCCACGCTTCGGGGTTACGCACGTAATAGCGGGGGCACTCCTTGCCGGTAACGTCGTAATGGCGAATGACACGGTCGCTCGGCAGATCGCCTGCTTCAAGCAGCCATGCGGTCAGCTTCACGAGTGACTGATAGGTGGCTTCGGTGAACTTGCCCGTATCGTCGGGATGACATACCTCGATAGACACGGTATCGCGGTTGCGGTGATTGCTGGCAGCGGAGAGCTCGTTGAGCGGCAGACATTGCACGATCTCACCGTTCAGACCGATTACAAAATGCGAGCTTACCTTCGAGTCGGGATTGTCGAAGTAGTTGCGATTTTGCCTGGCAGTGGTGCCGGGATTTCCTACGTAATGCACCACCACGTCGTTAAATTCGTCGAGCGACGTGCCCCGTCGGGAGGGGCCGCCCACGCGAATAAAATCTTGCTCGATCCACTCGGGAATGGCAATGCTGCCCAACTGCTCTACACGCGACGGTCGGGACAGCGTGTGCAGAAGCAGGGCACCTCCCGCCGCCAGCAGCACACACAAAGCAAGGCCCAGCACCAATAGACGCCTGCGGCGGGCGTAGCGCCGTCGCCGAGCCAAACGCTCGAGTTCGTAAAACTGATCCATAGCGTTAGCGGCGCTTGCTGAGGCGGGTGACCACTGCGGAGATAAGCGCGATTCCCAGTGTTACGCCGATTGCCCATTTGGGCAGGGGCTTTTTGTTCTTTTTAGCCATACAGCCATCGTCCTTTCTTATTTAGCTGAGGAGGGGAACACCGTGCCTTCGGGAACGGCAAAGTATCCTTCGTAAGCACTGTAACTGTAGTGATCCAGACCGTTTTCCTCCACAACGTGCTCTTTTATGGAAACCGTGAGCAGGCAGAACGGCTTGGTCGCGTCGATGGGCTCGTTCATTACCGTTTGCAACGAGGCAGCAAAGGCGGAAACCGTTTC
This sequence comes from Clostridia bacterium, assembly GCA_017503785.1. Taxonomy (GTDB): domain Bacteria; phylum Bacillota; class Clostridia; order Oscillospirales; family Acutalibacteraceae; genus RGIG3009. Next base: position 23,461 of record JAFVSK010000020.1, on the reverse strand, counting down.
GAGGTTGTTCGCTATTTCCTCGGAATCCAGCCACAGTATAGTATTGCCGTCTTCGTCGACCACGCCGTTGTACAGGAACATTTCACCGTATTCGCAGGATGCGGGATCGTTGGCCAAGAAGCTCAGTGCTTTGGCGCGGTCGGTGCTTCCCATTTCGTTGCATAGCTTTAAATAGAGCGCCGTGGTCTTGGGCAGCACCTGCGGGTAGAGCGGCACGGCGATCTCCGACCAACCGCTGCCGTTGGCGATAAGGAAATTGAGGTTGGCAATGACACTGTTGTCGTGGCCGTATTTTTCGGCGTACTGCTCGTCGTAGCTACCGCCGTTGAGCAGCGCATACCATTCGGCAAAGCCCATTTCGTTTACCTCGGTCTGCAGCGTGTTGAACAGCAGTTTGGCGTTGCTGTCGATATCGGTTAGGAACAGCCTGTTCGCGCGAATGAGGTTGAAATCGGCAGGCAGGTTCATGTACAAGTCTTGATAGGTCTTGTTTTCAGACAGCTTTTCGGCCAGCAGCTGCAGATCCTCTTCGTAGAGGATGATGCGGCGCAGGCGGGCCATGCCGTTGCTCTTAATGGAAACCACCACCGACGAGTTGGCGTATATTTCTTCGTAATACCGATCTTCGGAAGCCTCCAGCAGATCCAGCGTGGTGTGCAGTTGGGTGGAAACCAGCTTTAAAATAGCGGGATCGTTCAAGTCTATTTTAGCGGATTTGGCGCTGAAATAGTCCTCATCGCCGTAGCCGCTGTCAAAATACGCATCGAATTCCACCACGCGGACCGAGTCGATCTCGGCGGCATCGGGGGAGAAGGATTTTAGCAGATGCTCGGTGCCGATCACGCCACCCACCAGTGCCGCATTGGCTACCACCAGCAGGGCAACGGTGACGAGTGAACGGCGGATCAAGCCTTTGAAACGGCGGGTGCATAAAATCTCAAACACCACCATGGCAAACACGGTGAGAATGTAGGCGAAGAGCCAAGAAATGAGATCGGAAGCATCATAATATTGGTTGTAGTCGTTGTACAGGCTCATGGTGATGATGGAGCTGATGGTGAAGCCCACCAAGAAGCGATAGAGCGCCTGCAGCTTGGGAGAGGGGGCGGAGTGACCGGCGCTCTCGCTGGGACGCCCCGCGAACAGCCGCCACGCGATGGCAAGATAGACGAGCGCCAAGAGCAACGTGTACAGGAAGCTGCCCCACGAGGTGAGAATGCCGTTGCTGTCGCCGCTGAAAAAGTACTGTAAAATATAGCCGGCAGGAATGTTGTATTGCGTGTTGAACAGCGGCGCGAACACCAAGCCGTCAACCAACGGAAAGGCCTCGCACACGGAAGTGAGCACCAGCTTTATTAAAATACGCGGCAGGAAGATGATGAGCAGAGCCAGCAGCACGTTCATGATGAACGTGCCGGTAACCGACATGGCGATCGCCACGCAGGCAGCAACCAGCAAGCCGCCCACAAAGCAGTTGAGCGACATTTGCAGAACGCTGTAAACGTTTATCGCAAACAGGGAGGGGAACAGGCTGTGGCACAAGGTGGACAAAAGTGCCGTGCCGAAGTTGAAGATGAACAGCCACGTTACCACCGCGGCGAAGAAACTGAAGAACAAACAGGTGCGAGTGGCGGGAATGGCGTGATAAAAATCGCTGGCTTCCCGCTTGTTGACAAAGGAGAACAGATTGAGCGTTAAGAACGGCGCGACAATACAAAATGCGCCGATCATGAGCGGGTTCATTTTGTCGTAGGTGACGGTTTGAACGGCGTTTTCAAACGTGGGGTAGCTGGTGGTAAGATATTCGCCCACCGGAATGAATATGACGATAAGACTGACGGCTGCGGTGAACAGCAGGCCCATCAGACGAAGCTGGCGTAAGCCCTCCCAATATAAACGGAGGCTGAAATACTTCTGTTTCATGTATCAACCCTCCCATACGTCGCCGGCTGTGTAGCCGAGCGCTTCCATTTCGTAGGTAAACACTTCTTCCAGCGTGAGCGGCAGAACGTCCAGCAGCACCGGACACATCGCCTGCAGGCGGGCAACGGTTTGCTCGCGGTCGCCGCGCACGATGATATTGGCTACCGAGCCGCGCTTTGAGAAGTGCAGCGTTTCAATGTCGGCAAAGGTGTTGTGATCGAACTCGTGCGAGAAAGCGATCTGCACTTTAAACAACGAGGTCTTCAAGTTTTCAACATCGCTTTCCAGCACCAAGCCGCCCTTGTGCAGCAGGGCGAGCTGATCGCAGGTGTCCTCCAGCTCGCGCAGGGAGTGCGAGGTGATGATCGCCGTGGATTGACGCTCCAGCACGTCTTCGCAGATGAGGCCCTTTACCCGCGCACGCATGATGGGGTCGAGGCCGTCGAAGGTTTCGTCGAAGAAGATGTAGCGCGGCCGTGACGACAGTGCCAAAATGGTGGCGGCCTGCCGCTTCATACCCTTGGAAAAGGTGTTGATGGATTTTTTGGGATCCAGTTCGAACAGCGCTGTTAAGCGGCGAAAATAGGCATAGTCAAATTGGGGATGAATGGCAGCGTGCAGCTTGGCCATGCGTTCCATGGTGGCCCCGTTTAAGAAAAACAGGGTGTCGGGGACATAGGCGATCTCGGCTTTTTTTGCGGGGTTTTCATACACGGCTTCACCGTCGATGGTGACAGAGCCCTCATCGGGGCGGTACACACCGGCGATCGCACGCAAAAAGGTGGATTTGCCGGCACCGTTGGAGCCGACCATGCCGTAAATGCAGCCCTGGGGGATAGTACAGCTAATGTTGTCGAGTGCGGCAAAATCGCCGAACCGTTTGGTTAGGTTTTGGGCGTTGATCAATCGGACGACCTTCTTTCTTGATAAATTTCGTCGATGCAGGCAATAAGCTCGTCTTTACCAAGACCGCCGAGAGCCAGCTCGGCAGCCAAAGCGCGAAGTGCTGCTAATTTGTTGCGCGTGTGCGCTTGCAGCAAGGCTACGGCCTGCGGTGATACAAAGCAGCCGATGCCCGGAACAGAATAGATGATGCCGCGGGTGTCAAGTTCGGAGTACGCTTTCTGAATGGTGTTGGGGTTGACCTTCAACTCCAACGACAGACTGCGCACCGACGGCAGCTGTGTTTCCGGCGGGAGCAGCCCGGTGAGTACCAGGCGTTCCAGCTGGTCGATCAGTTGCTCGTATACCGGTTGCCGCGACAGAGGATCGATCCGGAACATACCATACCTCCTTTGTGGTGTTCTAGGTGTACTATCCCGACTAGTACACCTAGAGAATACCATACTTGGAAGGCGTTGTCAATAGCAAATTGAAAAAATAAAAAGCCTTCCCGCGAGGGAAGGCTTCGGGTTATAATCGGTACAACCGACGAGCATTGTCGGCGGTGATGTTTAGCAGTTCTTCGGTGGAAATGCCGCGCAGCTCGGCAATGACGGCGGCGGTGTAGGCAATGTGCGAAGCATCGCACCGTTCGCCGCGGTGGGGAACGGGGGCCAAATACGGTGCATCGGTTTCTAAAAGCAGGCGGTCGAGCGGCAGCATGGCGGCGACCTCGACCGTTTTACGGGCGTTTTTAAACGTGACCACACCGCCGAGACCGATATACATACCGAGTTTCAAAATCTCTTTGGCCATTTCTACGCTGCCGGAAAAGCAGTGTACCACACCGGCAGGGCGGTATTCCTGCAGAAAACGCAGCGTATCCTCATGGGCTTCGCGGTCGTGCACCACAACAGGCAGCGCCAAGCGGTTGGCAAGCTCCAGCTGCGAGCGGAACCAGTGCTGTTGCACGTCACGGGGGCAGGCATCGTCGTAGTGATAGTCGAGTCCGATCTCGCCGATGGCCACCGCCTTTTCGTCGGCGGCAAGGGCTTCTAAAACGGCAAGGTCTTGTGGGACAGCCTCGGCCGCTTCACCGGGATGGATGCCCACGGCAGCCCACAGCTTTTCGTGACGGTGGGCGAGCTCGACGGCCAGGCGGGAGGTGGCGGCATCGGTGCCGTTTTCGATGATGCCGCAGACCGTGGTGTTAAGCAGGGTGGCCAGCAATTCCTCGCGGTCGTCGTTGAAGCGATCGTCGAGGTAATGGGCGTGTGAGTCAAAAATAGGCATAGCGGTAGCTCCTTAAAAAATGAGTAGGGAACGGCACGCCGTTCCCTACGATCGTAGCTTAGTGAATGCAGCTGCCGGGCTTTAAACCATCGACAAACAGTACGCGGGCGGCGTCGCCGTCGTCGGCGGCGAGGATCATGCCGCAGCTTTCCACACCGCACAGCGTGACGGGCTTCAGGTTGGCGACCACCACGACCGAGCGGCCTTTCAGTTCTTCGGGCTTATACCACAGCGCAATGCCGGAGGCGACGGTGCGCGGCGTGCCGCTGCCATCGTCCAGTGTGAGCTTGAGCAGCTTTTTGGCTTTTTTGATGGGCTCGCACTCCACCACGCGTGCCACGCGCAGGTCCACCTTGGCGAAATCGTCAATGGTGATCTCGGAGAGGAACGCCACGTTTTCGGCAGCTTCCTCCTCGGCGGCAGCGGCGGCCTTTTCGGCAGCCTCGGCCAGAACCTTTTCCACGTCGATGCGGGCAAACAACGGCTCGGGCGTGCCCACCGTGTAGGAGGCAACAGCGCCGAAGGTTAAGCTCTCAAGTGTGAGGGCATCGGCCGATAGGTTCATCTGCGCAGCGATGCGATCGGTGGTTTCGGGCAGCGACGGACGCAGGCAGCCGGTGAGCAGGCGAATGCATTCCAAAAGGTTGTACAGCACGGTTTCCAGCTGCGCCTTGGCGGCTTCGTCTTTGGCGAGTGCCCAGGGAGTCGTTTCGTCAATGTACTTATTGCAGCGCTTGGCCAGGTTCATGACGGCAGCCAACGCTTCGGCGTTGTGATACTGATCCATCTTTTCGGCATAAGCGGCCAAGGCGTTCTTGGCGGTTTCGATGAGATCGGCATCCGCTTCGGAGGCAACCACGCCGTTTTTGCTGACGGTGCCGCCGAAGTACTTGTTGGTCATGGCAATGCTGCGGTTGACCAGATTGCCCAGCGTGTTGGCCAGATCGGCGTTGTAGAGGTTGAGGAAGCTTTCCAGCGTGATGGTGCCGTCTTGTGCGAAGGGGATCTGCGACAGCAGATAGTAACGCACGGCATCGGTGCCGAATTGGTCGGCCAATTCGTCGGCATACAGCACGTTGCCGCGGGATTTGCTCATTTTATCCTCGCCCGACAGCAGCCACGGATGCCCTAACACCTTTTTGGGCAGGGGCAGACCGAGTGCCATCAGGATGATGGGCCAGTAGATGGTGTGGAAACGCACGATATCCTTGCCGATAACGTGCAGATCGGCCGGCCAGTTGGCTTCAAAGCGGTCGGTGCTGCCGTCGGGATGATAGCCGATGCCGGTGATATAGTTGGACAGTGCATCCAGCCACACGTAGGTGACGTGCTTGGGATCGAACTCCACGGGGATGCCCCACGTGAAGGTGGAGCGGGAGACGCACAGATCGGACAGGCCCGGCTTTAAGAAGTTGTTGATCATCTCGTTGCGGCGGGACTCGGGCTGGATGAAATCGGGATGCTCCTCAAAGTATTGCAGCAGGCGATCCTGGTACTTGGACAAGCGCAGGAAATAGGCCTCCTCGCTGGCGTCGATCACGTCACGGCCGCAGTCGGGGCATTTGCCGTCTTTCAGCTGCGAGGGCGTGAAGAAGGATTCGCACGGGACGCAGTATTTGCCCTCGTACTTGCCCTTGTAAATGTCGCCTTGTTCGTACAGCTTCTTGAAAATGGCTTGCACCGAGGCTTCGTGATCGTTGTCGGTGGTGCGGATGAAACGGTCGTACGACGTGTTCAGCTTGTTCCACACGTCTTTGATCTGCTGAGAGATGCCGTCAACATACTCCTTGGGGGAGATGCCCTGTTCTTCGGCGTACTGTTGGATCTTCTGACCGTGTTCGTCGGAGCCGGTCAGGAAATAGACATCGTACCCCTGCATTCGCTTGTACCGCGCGATCATATCGGCCAGCACAATATCGTAGGCGTTGCCAATGTGCGGCTTGCGCGAGGTGTAGGCGATGGCGGTGGTGAGATAGAATTTTTTGTTTTCCATATTCCGGAAACCTCCTTAAACGGTATCTTATATATTTTAACAGATTTTTATAAAAAAACAAGTCTTTCTGCACAGGAACTTGCAATTTTGCGGGAAAGTTCGTATAATGACGGTATGGAAACGATGAAATTTACAATACCAAAGGAATATGACGGTACATCCGTGCAGGCATTTTTGCGGCAGGGGTGTGGCTTTTCATGGCGAACGGTGGTGCGGCTGAAGCATCACGCAGGCGGGATCACCGTGAACGGTGAGCAACGGCGCAGCATCGACCGCGTGAACGCCGGCGAGGAGCTGCTGCTGTGCTTTCCCGAGGATGCCGTGCGCATTGAGGGAGCGGATATGCCGCTGAACGTCGTGTTTGAGGACGAATCGCTGCTGGTGGTGGATAAGCCGCCGTATCTGGCGGTGCATCCGTCGGCGGGTAAGTCCGAGCCCACCTTGGCCAACGCCGTGGTGGGGTATTATCGGCGGCAGGGGCAGGCGCTGTCGTTTCGGCCGACCAATCGGTTAGACCGCAACACGAGCGGCTTACTGCTGGCAGCCAAAAACGCACATATCGCCTTTGCTATGGCACATAAGGCGGACAAGACGTATCTGGCGATCGTGCTGGGTGAGCTACACGGCAGCGGTACGGTGGATCGGCCTATTCGCATCAAAGAGGGCTGCTGCATTACCCGCGAGGTGGGTGAGGGCGGCAAAGAGAGCGTTACACATTACGAAGCGCTGGCTACCGACGGCGAGGTAACCTTGGTGCGGCTGCGGCTGGAAACGGGGCGCACGCATCAAATCCGCGTACACATGGCGTGGTTGGGCCATCCGTTGGCGGGCGATACCATGTACGGCACCGACGAAACGGTGATGCCGCGCCACGCACTGCATTGCGAGCAAATGCGGTTTCGGCATCCGTTAACAGAAGAGGAAATTAGGCTGCACAGCCCGTTGCCTGAGGATATGGTGGCGTGTCTGCGCAGTCACGGCTTGGAGGACTATCTATGAAAACGATTCAGAGCTTTCGCATCAATCACGACACGTTAACGCCGGGCTTATACACCTCACGCGTGGACGGCGACGTGGTGACCTACGATCTGCGATTCGTGCATCCCAATACGCCGCCGTTTTTGGAGGTGGCGGCCATGCACACGCTGGAGCATTTGTTTGCCACCTATGTGCGCAACAGCGCGTATGAGGATAAGATCATTTATTTTGGGCCGATGGGCTGCCGCACGGGATTTTATTTTCTTACCCGTGGCATGACTGAGGCGCAGGTGATTGCGCTTACGCAAGAAACATTGGCCTTTATTGCCGCCTTTGAGGGGGCTATTCCCGGTGCCACACAGCGGGAATGCGGCAACTATTTGGAACACGATCTGGACGGTGCGCGCGCCTATGCTGCGGCGCAGGCGGCGGTGCTTGCTGCGTGGACTCCCGAGCGATTGGACTATCCCGAATAAGCAGAGAAAAGCAAGTGGACCTTGGGTGCACTTGCTTTTTTTGACGAAATTTGATATACTACGTAAGAAATGACGGAAAGGAGTGGTGTCGGTGAAGCGACGCGACCCGAACAAACGCCCGCCAAAGCCGGCACCCGAATGGCTGCCGCAATGGCAACAAGCGGCCGAGGAGTGGCGTGAAAATGCGTATCGCTTTTGCTATGTGGTGGGTGTGCGCACGGCGCGTTGCTGGCGGTCGATCGTGCGGTTTACCCGCGTGTTTTGGCGACCGTTGGCAAACGGTATGTACCGTGTGTTCGACTTTTTGGTTTTGCGTACCTGCCGCCGTTTAAAAACCGAATGGCAGTCGCTGCGTGAGGACTTTGCATTGGTGGGCGAGCACGTTCATGTCACAACGGCTGACCGTACAAAGCGGCTGTTGGCGCTGCCGTTAAAGGCCATACGTCGTCATCGCGCGGTGTTTCGTACACTGCTGAACGTTGGGGCGCCGCTGGCGGCGCTGCTGATATTGGTGAACACGTTCGCCTATTGGCAGCAGTCGGAATTTATGCTGGCACTGCGCTACGACGGAAAAACCGTGGGGTATATTGCCAACGAGACCGTCTACGCCAACGCTGCTGCCACCGTGCAGGGGCTGGTGACGGATGAGGATAATACCTTTAAGATCGAGCCGACACCGCAGCTTACCGTAGCAGTGAACCAAACGCAGCCGCTGCTGGATGAGCAAGCGCTGTGCGAGGTGATCTTTGAGCAGGTGGGCGATGCGGTGATGCGCACCTCGGGCTTGTACGTTGACGGTGTGTTTCGCGGTGCACTTGACCGCGCTTCGTTGGAAAAACTAATGGCAACCGTGCTGGCGGCTAACGAGGATCCCAAAGCCGATCACGTTGACTTCTTTCCGAGGGTCGAGGTGATCGACGGAGTGTATCCGTCATCGTCGGTGCGTGAGGCGGCCTCCTTGCAGCAATATCTGAACACGCTGCCGATCAAAAGCGTGCGCTACGAAACCAAAACCGAAAAGCTGGCCTATGTTACGGTGGTGGAGGAAACCACGGAGCAGCCGCTGGGATATCAGGTGATTAAAAAACGCGGCAAAAACGGCAGGCATAAGGTAACGGAAGAAATTATTACCGTGAACGGAAAGGAACAGTACCGCTCGGTGGTGTCCAGTGAGGTGCTGCAGGCCCCCGTCAATCAAGTGGTGATCGTGGGTGCACAAAAGTATTCCGAGGAAGCTGTTGCCGGCGACGGCAAGGCCACGGGCAACTTCATTTGGCCGCTGCCGTACACCAAGGTGATCTCGTCGCCGTTTGCTTCGCGATGGGGCTCATTCCACGGCGCGATCGATATTTCCAACGGCAGCACCAACGGCAAGCCGATCATTGCCTCCGACGGCGGTACCGTAATTGAAGCGGAATACCACGGCAGCTACGGCTACTACGTGCTGATCGACCACGGCAACGGCTACATGACGCGCTATGCGCATTGCAGCAAGCTGATGGTGGAAGAAGGGCAGAAGGTGGCACAGGGCGAATACATTGCCAACGTGGGTAATACCGGCTATTCCTTTGGTGCACACCTGCATTTTGAGATCATTAAAAACGGCCAGCTGGTGGACCCGCTGGATTACGTGAAACGATAAGAAAAGATCCCCCCGCATGCGGGGGGATCTTTTTTGCTGTTTAGAAGATTTAGGGTTTAACTCTATCGGAACCGGTGGGGTTCAAAATACTGAAGCCGACGTTCACAAGGTGGTCGGCAACGCGCTCCAGACCGGCTATCAGCGAGGAGTAGTAGGGGCTTACGTCGGCGCTGCAGTTGCCTTCGGCGAGCCGTGCAAAGTGGCTGGCGATAAATTCCTTTTTCATGCCGTCGACGGTTTCCTCCAAAACGGTAAGGCCGGAAAGTTCGTCTTTGTTCATTGTTTCAAACACGTTCTTGGAGATGGCAAACATTTCCATGATCTTTTCGCGCATGGAGGTGATGCCGCCCTGCGCATTTTCGGAAAAGGCGATGCCTTTAGCACGCATTTCAATGCCGATCTCGTGGAAGTTTTCGGCATGGTCACCGATACGCTCCAAGTCGTTCAACACGTGGAAATACGAACCGATGATCGTTTCGTCGCTTTCTTCCACCACCGACGTCAGCTTGATGAGGAACTGCGTTAATGCGCCGTTGGTGAAGTCGATGATTTCCTCGTTGTTTCGGACTTGCTCGCTGTACTCGGTTGTGCCGGTGTCGATCGAAGCAAAGGCGAGGCAGGTGTTTTCCTCTACTAAGGTGAGCATATAGTCGATCTCTTTTTTGACCTGCATCAGCGCAACAGGCGGCGTGGTCAGCAAGCGGTCGTCAACGTATTTGAGCGACAAGGCTTCGGTTTCTTCCGCTTTGTCTTTGATGGCTTTGCAGGAATAGCTTACCAACTGCTTGACAAACGGCAGCAGAAGGCCGGTGGTGGTTACGTTGAAGATCACGTGGAAAAGCGAAACACGCATTTGCAGGGACATGGGATCTTCGCCGGGGAACACCGAAACCAACAGGTTGACAACGGGATCCTTGAAGATCCAGATGATGGCAGCGAAAAAGGCTGTGCCGATGGTGTTAAAGGTGAAGTGAATGAGTGCCACACGCTTGGAGTTGGCGTTCGCGCCCACCGAGGCAAGCAGTGCCGTGACACAGGTACCGATATTGGCACCGAGAATGATGAATAAGGCGAGCTCCAGCGGCAGCACGCCCGTGCCGACCATCGTGATAACCACACCGGTAGCGGCAGAGGAGCTTTGGATGAGTGCTGTGAAGATGACACCAACCAAAATGAGAAGCAGCGGAAAATCAATTTTCTTAAAGATCTCCGTGAACAGATTCTCAACCAACGGGTTTCCGAACGCCTGCTCACTGCTCATAATGTTCAAACCGACAAAAATGAGGCCCAAACCGCTGCAAAGGCTGCCGGCGATCTTGATCTTCTCCTTCTTGAAAAAGCCCATCATAACGCCGGCAAAGGCGAGGAGATACATGGCCATATTGAAATAGTCGTTCTTTAAAGCCACCAGAATACCGGTGACCGTTGTACCGATGTTGGCACCCATAATAATGGGGGTGGCCTGCATGAGGGTCATAACACCGGCGTTGACCAAACCGATGACCATAACCGACGTGGCAGACGAGCTTTGAATAATGGCCGTAACGCCCGCACCGATGCCTACGCCGGAAAAACGGTTGTTGCTGATGCGCTCAAGCAAGCGCTTCATTCCCGAGCTGGCGCTTTTTTCCAACGCTTCGCCCATAAAATTCATACCGACGATAAACACGCCGACACCCGCGAGCAGCCAAATAAGGCTCGCGAACAATGGCATAAACTCCATACATACTCTCCTTTCTGTGAAACGTACCGATCAAGTGTTGCCTGTTAAAAGCAGGATGTTGAAAACACAAATTTCTCCCATCATCACCCTATCCTTTCTGTAATTCGGTTGTTTATAAGTAAAGACACCGTTGTGTCGGATTTTTTTGTTTTCCAAAATACCCCAGTTTATTTTATAGAAAAATAGGGGTGAAGTCAAGGACGGTTATAAAAAAATTTGTTTTTTTTAATCTTTTTATAAGGTTTTGTGTTATACTGTTATTCATGAGGTGATGCAACTGTGAAAAGAGTATTCCCGCTGGCTTTAGCCATCATTCTGCTGTTGTGTGCCTGCGGCACGGATAAAAAAGAAGATACGGCTGCTACCACCGGTACGACGGTGAGCGCCGTTTCCGATGAAGACATGTTTACCAACCGCGATCAACGCACAGAATACGAGGCAGGGGTAGCGATCATGCTGAACGGCAGCTCGGTGTCGTGTCAATCGTCGGCGGTGAAGGTGGACGGTACCACCGTGACCATTACCGATGAGGGGACGTACGTGTTATCGGGGACGCTGAACGACGGGCGTATCGTCGTGGATGCCGAGGAAAGTGATAAACCGCAACTGGTGTTAAACGGTGTAACGATTACCAGTGCCGCCTCGGCGGCGTTGTATGTTCTTGAGGGGGACAAGGTTGTGGTGACCTTGGCCGAGGGGACGAGTAATACGCTGGCGAACGGTGGTAAATTCGTTGCGGTTGACGATAACGATATTGATGCAGCGGTGTTTTCTAAACAGGACCTAACCTTTAACGGTAGCGGCAGCCTGACGGTGACCTCGCCGGCAGGGCACGGGATCGTGTGTAAGGACGATCTGGTGTTTGCAGGCGGCACGTACACCGTTACCGCTGCATCGCACGGTGTGGATGCTAACGACAGTATTCGTGTGGCCTCCGGCGCGTTTACGGTGGAGGCGGGCAAGGATGGCTTTCACGCCGAGAACAACGACGATGCTTCGTTGGGGTTTGTGTATCTTTCAAACGGCACGTTTACCGTTAAGGCTGAGGGTGATGGCATTAGTGCCGGTGCGTATTTGCAGATCGAGAACGGCAGCTTCGATATTGTGGCCGGTGGCGGCAGCGTGAACGGCTCCAAGAAAAGCTCCGACGGCTGGGGCGGCAGACCCGGTATGCCGTGGATGCGCTCCAACGCTACCGATACGGCCGAGGAAAGCAGCACCAGTATGAAAGGGCTGAAGGCTGCCGGTGCGGTGCTGATCAACGGTGGCACGTTTACGGTGGATGCTGCGGATGACGCGGTGCATGCCGATACCTCGTTGACGATGAACGGCGGTACGCTCACCATCAAGACGGGTGATGACGGCTTCCATGCCGAGGAAACGCTGACGGTCAATGCGGGTGCGGTCACCATTACGGAAAGCTACGAAGGCTTGGAGGCACTGCATATTGTGATTAACGGCGGCACAGTGACGTTGACTGCCGATGACGACGGCTTGAACGCTGCAGGCGGTAACGACAGCAGCGGCTTCACAGGCGGCCGTGACGGTATGTTCGGCGGCTCCGGCGGCAAAGGAGATGGGGGAGGTATATCCTCATCCTCCAACGGCAGTATCGTGATTGCCGGCGGTACGCTGTCCGTTACGGCTTCGGGCGACGGTATTGACGCCAACGGTACGCTGGAGATCACGGGTGGCTACACGACGGTGTGCGGGCCCACGCAGGGCGATACCGCCACGCTGGATTACGACAAGAGTGCCGTGATTACGGGTGGAACCTTTATCGGTACCGGTGCTGCGCGGATGGCGCAGAGCTTCAGCGGATCAAAGCAGGGTGTGCTGGCACTGAGTGTGGGAAATCAAGCGGCAGGCACCGAGCTTACGGTGAAAACCGCGGCAGGCAAAACGTTATTAACGCATACACCGTCGCTGCCGTATGCGGTGGTGATCGTGAGCAGCCCGGATATTCAAAGCGGTAAGAACTATACCGTGCAGGTGGGGGATCAATCGGGCTCATTCACAGCGGAATAAGCAAAGGCTCCGGCGAGTATGTCGGAGCCTTTTTATGGATAATGCCGGGCAAAAAGGTGCATACTGATTTTAATGTGAAGCGTTGACAATTCAAGGAATATGCGATAGAATTAAAAGGCAACTTTGTACCACGGAGGAATGACTATGACAGTCACGAAGGATATTTTCTACATTGGTGTTAACGATCACAAGATCGATCTTTTTGAGGGGCAATATGTGGTTCCCAACGGTATGTCCTATAACTCTTACGTGATCATGGATGAGAAGATCGCCGTGCTGGACACGGTGGATGCGGCGTTTACCCACGAGTGGCTGGACAATCTCCAAAGTGTGCTCGGCGGCAAGCAGCCGGATTATCTTATCGTGCAGCACATGGAGCCGGATCATTCAGCGAATATTGCGAATTTTGTAAAGGTGTATCCGAACGTTACGTTGGTGGCTTCTTCCAAAGCGTTTGTCATGATGAACAACTTTTTCGGCACCGATTTTGCCGATCAGCAGTTGGTGGTGGGTGAGGGAGATACCTTGTCGCTCGGTAAGCATCAGCTCACGTTTGTTACGGCGCCGATGGTACACTGGCCCGAGGTGATCGTTACCTACGACAGCACGGATAAGGTGCTGTTTTCGGCCGACGGCTTCGGAAAGTTCGGCGCGCTGGATGTTGAGGAGGATTGGGCTTGCGAGGCGCGGCGGTATTATATCGGTATCGTTGGCAAGTACGGCGTGCAGGTGCAGAGCTTGCTTAAAAAAGCGGCAGGGCTCGACATTGCCGCGATTTGCCCGCTGCACGGCCCGATCTTGAAGGAAAATTTGGGGTATTACCTGAATTTGTATAACACGTGGTCGAGCTACCAGCCCGAGGAGGAGGGCATTGTGATCGCCTATACCTCGGTGTACGGCAACACTAAAAAGGCGGTGCTGCAATTGGCCGAAAAGCTGAAGGCCAAGGGCTGCCCGAAGGTGGTTATTAACGATCTGGCACGCTGCGATATGGCCGAAGCGGTGGAGGATGCGTTCCGTTACAGTAAGCTGGTGTTGGCAACCACCACCTACAACGCGGAGATCTTTCCGTTTATGCGGGAGTTTATCAACCATCTTACCGAGCGCAACTACAGCAACCGCACGGTGGCGCTGGTGGAAAACGGATCTTGGGCGCCGCTTGCTGCAAAGGTGATGCGCGGCATGCTTGAGAAGAGCAAGAATATCACCTTTACCGATACCACGGTGAAGATCGTATCGGCTCTGAACGACGAAAGCAGTGCTCAGCTGGAGCAGATGGCCGAGGAGCTGTGCCGTGAATATCTGGCGCAGCAGAGCGATACGGCCGACAAAAACGATCTGACGGCGCTGTTTAACATTGGTTACGGTTTGTACGTGGTGACCTCGCACGACGGCAAGAAGGACAACGGCTTGATCGTGAACACGGTTACGCAGGTGACCAACACGCCTAACCGTATTGCCGTGACGATCAATAAAGAAAATTATTCGCATCACATTATCAAGCAAACGGGCAAGATGAATATTAACTGCTTAACGGTGGATGCGCCCTTTACGGTGTTTGAAAAGTTTGGCTTTGCCAGCGGCCGTAATGTGGATAAGTTTGCCGAATGTGAGCCGCTGCGGTCGGATAACGGGCTTATTTTCCTGCCGCGGTACATCAATTCCTTTATGTCGCTCAAGGTGGAGCAATACGTGGATCTGGATACGCACGGTATGTTCATTTGCTCGGTTACCGAGGCGCGCGTGTTGGGCGATCGCGAAACGATGACCTACACCTATTACCAAAACAACGTGAAGCCGAAGCCGCAGATCGAGGGCAAAAAAGGGTATGTTTGCAAGATTTGCGGGTATGTATATGAAGGGGAGCCGCTTCCCGAGGATTTTGTTTGCCCGTTGTGCAAGCATGGTGCTGCTGATTTTGAGAAAATCAAATAAGTATTACAGTGAATGGAGGTGATTGTATGAAAAAGTATGTGTGCGACGTGTGCGGTTGGGTGTATGACGAGGCCGTGGGCGATCCCGATAACGGCATTGCGCCCGGCACCAAGTTTGAGGATCTTCCCGACGACTTTGAGTGCCCGCTGTGCGGTGTTGGCAAAGACAACTTCAGCGAAGAATAAGCTTTAGTGGCGCGGCTTCCGAAAAGGAAGCCGCGCCGCCGAGGAGTAGGCTATGAAAATGGTTTTGTTAACGGCGCTCGGCGTTGGCGGAGCGACGGTTTTCGGATCCCTGCTGGGATTTGCTTTTAAGAAAATATCGCACAAATTCTCGGATATCGTATTATCGTTTGCGGCGGGTGTGATGCTGGCCGCAGCCGTGCTGGGTTTGGTGCTGCCGTCGCTGGAATACGGCGGGAAATACGGACTGCTGATTACGGTGGCGGGAATTTTTGCGGGCGCTTTGTGCTTGAATTTGATCGACAAGCTGGTGCCGCATTTGCATCGCTTGGTGGGGGCGGAGGTCGAGGATCACAACAACGCCAACCTCAGCAAAATACTGTTGTTCGTGACGGCCATTGCCATACATAATCTGCCCGAGGGCATTGCGGCAGGCGTTGGCTTCGGCTCGGGCGATACCGCGCAGGCGATGATTATTGCCGGCGGTATTGCGCTGCAGAATATTCCCGAGGGTATGGTGATCATTGGGCCGATGCTGGCGGCGGGTGTGTCGCCCGGCAGAACCTTCGTGTGCGCCATGATGACCGGCTTGGTGGAGGTGGCGGGTACGCTTATCGGCTACTTTGCCGTGAGTGTGGCATCGGTGATCTTGCCGTTCGCGCTGGCGTTTGCCGGCGGCACGATGCTGTACGTGATCAGCGATGAAATGATTCCCGAAACCCACGCGCACGGCGGCGAGCGGGGAGCCACCTACGCTTTGCTGGTGGGCTTCTGTGTGATGCTGGCAACCGACGTGTTATTAGGATAAATAAACACCGCCGAGCGTGGCGGTGTTTTTTCTGTTTTTGTGGTAAAAAACAACTTGTTTTCGCGGTGGCTTGTTTTTCGGTTGCCGAATTGCTATACTGAAGCTATACGACCTTGGAGGTGTTTTGCGTGAGAATAAAAACGATAGCAGCGGTGATCGTAACGGTTTGCTTGCTGATGATATCGGTGGGGGGCGTTACCGTATGTGCCGCGGAGGGCGCTACGTTTCAGGCAGAACGGGGCTATGTAACCAAGGAAGTGTTGGCTTCGTTCCCGAAAACGATCGAGGCTACGCTGTGTTTTCCGTCGGATCATCCGTTGGATAAACGCGGCGGTGTGGTGTTTGGCAACTATTACGGCTCGGGCAGTGCTTGCGTGAATTTTGAGATCCATCAAAACGGCAGCCCGCGTATTTATTACATTGATAACGAGGGTAAATCGCACGATCAGATCTTCGAGCGAGTGAACGTGTGCACAGGGGACTGGGTACACGTGGCAGTGGTGACCGACACGGAAGCAGGCACGGCGGCGTGCTACGTGAACGGCGAGCTGAAGCAAACGCTGAAAGCGCCGGTTCCGTCGGAGATCACCTTTCGGCAGCGTGCCGTGATCGGCGGCGATATGCGCCCCGACAACGGCCAGTATTTTAAGGGCAAGTTGCGCAACGTGGCGATTTATAACGACATGCGCACGGCCGACGAGATCGCCGCCGATGCTACGGCAACCACGCCCGATACCGACGCGCTGTTCGGCTTTTATGAGCCGGACGGCACTGCGGAAACGCTGAAGGACAGTTGCGGAAACGGGCCCGACTTCTTGTTGGTTTCGCGCGAATCGTTTATGAAGAATTATTCGTCGGTGACCGACTACGACTATTCCTTTGCGGTGATCGGGGATATTCAAACGCTGACGTGCTATTACCCCGAGGAGCTGCATAATATTTACGATTGGCTGGTGGATAACGCCAAGGCCAAAAAACTGGAGTTTGTGGTTGGCTTGGGTGATATTACCGACAAGGATACCGATTCGGAATGGGAGCTTGCCAAAACGGAAATGGCCAAGTTGAACGGCGTGGTGCCGTATTCGTTCGTGCGCGGCAACCACGATTCTACGGGGCAGTATAAAAATTATTTCTCCTATGAGGAATACAAAGATACCGTGGACGGCTGCTTTAAGGAAACTATGCTGAACACCTACCACACGATCCGTGTGAAGGGGAGAAAGTATCTGTTTTTAAATTTGGATCTGTCTGCAACGGATAACATGCTGGCGTGGGCTAACGAGGTGGTTGAGCAGCACAAAGATCACACGGTGATCATCACGACACACATTTATTTGAGCGCCGCAGGAACGCTGTTTAACGATTCGAGCGCCAGTTCCCTGACACGTTACGGCATGCAGAATTATCCCGACGTGATCTGGGATAGGCTGGTGAGCCGCCATGAGAATATCTCGATGGTGCTGTGCGGCCACGCGCCAACCGACCGTATTGTGGTGAACCGGCGTGAGGGTGTGCACGGAAATACGGTGACCGAAATGCTGATCGACCCGCAAACGACGGATAAGACGCACGAGGCCGTGGGTATGGTGGCGATGCTGCATTTCTCGAACGGCGGAAAAACGGTGGACGTGGAGTACTATTCCACCGTAAAAGAAGGCCACTTTTTGGAGGAAAATCAGTTCCGCCTGGAGGTGGACGTGCCGCAAAGCACGGCGGTGTCGCCGTGGTGGCTGTTGCTGCTGCTCGTTCCGGCAGCGGTGGTGGTGATCGTTTTTGTGAAAAAGAAACAGCCGAAAAACGAAGAATAACGAAAAAAGCCGATGCAGAAGTTGCATCGGCTTTTTTGATTGCAAACAAGACGTAGCGGTGATACAAAAGCGATTTGGTATATAGCTTTCTAATGCGTTTGCTTAGTTTGAAAATTCCTGTCTGAATTTCTGAGGTGTGACACCCAGCATTTTTTTAAAAATGCTGTTAAAGGACTTCATGTCCGAATACCCGCAAAGCCCGGCGATCTCTATGATTTTCTTATCGGTATTGGCAAGGAGAGACATACTTTTCTCGATCCTAACCTTGCGAAGGTATTCGGTGAAGGTGATACCCACGTTATCTTTAAATCGTCGGCTCAAATACGAAACGCTGAAAAAAGTTTCTTTGGAAACAGCTTTGAGGATATCTTTTTTTAGGAAATTTTCTTCGGTGTAGGCAATGATCCTTTGGCACAGAGCATCGCCGCAA
Organism: Clostridia bacterium; assembly: GCA_017503785.1. Classification (GTDB taxonomy): domain Bacteria; phylum Bacillota; class Clostridia; order Oscillospirales; family Acutalibacteraceae; genus RGIG3009. The sequence goes on along the minus strand of JAFVSK010000020.1, from coordinate 5,360 downwards.
AGCGGGTTTGAAAGAGGATTTTTACGCATGGTGAGGATGATGATCTCGATCAGCTTCGATCGGATTATTTCAAGATAACCGGATTCCTTGGCAGTGTATTCATCCATACACTTGTGCAGAAGCTCCTTTATGTATCCTCCGTCGTCCTTGAAAACTATGTTGGCGGGACTGATATTTATTACGGCGTTGTTGTTCCGTATCATATAGTTGTTTACAATTTCGTCGAAGCTGTATTTATTCTTTAGGGTCTTATCTATAAATTCCGAAACAAAGAGGCAGTTGATAATCTCGAGCGCCTCTTCGCCTACGCCGGTGTAGGAGTGGACCGCCCCGTAATCTACGAAGAAATAGTCGCCCTTTTCTATTATCCTTTCTTCGCCGTTAAGAACATGAACAGCCTTTCCGGAGGCCACGTACGCCAACTCAAAAAAACCGTGAGTATGAGAGACTGAGTTGCGTTTTGTGCAGGTGTGTATGTTGAATTTTCCCTCAAGAAAGGCTTCGGCATTTAGCATTCGCACGGAAAAATCCCCCTATATATTTGTAAAAAAAGTGGGTTGATTTTATTATATATCAACTTTAAAATAGTGTCAATATTGTGTTCGGGGGTAAATCGTATGCTTTACAAAAAGAATAAAGGACAAAAATTGGATATTGAACTTTTTAAAAATCCGACTTCTGAGTACAGAGCCGCTCCCTTTTGGGCATGGAACTGCAAGCTCGACAAGGAAACCCTTTCCGAACAGATAGCGTACTTCAAGGAAATGGGTTATGGTGGGTTTCACATGCATTCCCGCTCGGGACTTGCTACCACTTATCTTGGCGAGGAGTTTATGGACTGTGTTAAGCACTGCCGTGACAAAGCGAAAGAGAACGATATGCTCGCGTGGGTATACGACGAGGATCGATGGCCCTCGGGGTTTGCCGGCGGATATGTAACCAAAACCATGAAGTACAGACAGAAAAAACTGCACTTCACCCCTGAGAAAAAGGCGTTTTTTCCCGAAAAGGAGGGAACGGAAAAAGGATTGCCCTATCTTATCGGAACGTATGACATAACCCTCGACGAAAAGGGCTTTTTGAAAGAGTATAAAAAAATAGAGGAAAATGCCCCGGCCGTCGGTATGAAGCGGTATGCCTATGTGGAGCCCACTGCTGTTGATGAAGATAAGGACTATGCGGGCTGGCACAACGGCGGGACACCTGTTGATGCTATGAATCCCGAGGCAGTGGGGAAGTTTATTGATATAACCTACGAAGCCTACAAAAAGCACGTGGGAGAAAGCTTTGACGATACCATACCGGCAATTTTCACCGATGAGCCGCAGATCGGATTTAAACAGTTCTTGCCTTTTGCAGCGAGTGAAGCCGCGGTTATGACACCTTGGACTGTGGGATTTGCCGATAAGTACAAGGAACTGTACGGCGAAGATATAGCCGATACCCTGCCGGAAATATTTCTGGATCTTCCCGACGGAAAGGTGTCTGTTACGCGATACCGTTACCACGAACTTACCTGCAGACTCTTCACTGAAAATACGGCAAAACAGTGTGGTACTTGGTGCCAAAAAAATGGGGTGGCACTTACCGGCCATATGATGTGGGAGCACACGTTGGATGCACAGACAAGAGCGGTCGGTGAAGCAATGCGTGCCTATGAATGGTTTGATATTCCCGGTATCGACCTGTTGTGCGACAGAATGGAGATTAACACCGCCAAACAGTGTCAGTCTGCTGTGCGGCAATTCGGCAAAGAAGCGATGCTTACAGAGCTCTATGGCGTTACGAATTGGGATTTTGACTTTCGCGGTCACAAATTTCAAGGCGACTGGCAGGCGGCGCTTGGCGCAACCGTTCGGGTGCCGCATCTTGCGTGGATGTCTATGAAAGGCTCGTCAAAGCGCGATTACCCGGCATCCTTGAGTTATCAGATTCCTTGGTATAAAGAATATGCCTATGTTGAAGATCACTACGCCCGTTTGGCAACGGTTCTTTCGAGGGGTAAAAGTGTAGTTAACGTTGGCGTTATACATCCCATAGAAAGCTATTGGCTTTATTTTGGCCCACAGGATACAAGCTCACAGATAAAAGCGGATATGGAAAGAAACTTTGCCAAGCTTTCCCGCTTTCTTTGTGACGGAATGGTGGATTTCGATTACATAAGCGAAGCGATGCTTCCCACGCAGCGCAAGAGCGTGACCAATGTGCTTACCGTTGGTGAAATGAACTATTCCACCGTGATTGTACCTGCGTGCAAAACGCTTCGGCGCACAACCTTTGAAATCATCAAAAAGTTCAGCGAAAACGGCGGTAAACTGATTTTTATCGGAGAATGCCCCAGATTTATTGATGCCGTTGAGACCGACGAAATACAGGCACTTTACGAGAAGTCAATTTGTGTTGACTTTGAAAAGCTTTCCATTCTCGGTGTCCTTGAAAAGGAGGCAACGCTGAAGGCGATCAAAAGCAATGGTGAGCCTGCTACAGGTTTTGTGCATCAGCTCCGTCAGGATGGCGAGGCGTTGTGGCTTTTTATGGCTCATTGCGAAAGAAGCTATCACAAGCCTACCATCGATATGGCATACCCCGAGGATCTCATGTTGGTTTTTGATGGGAAATACATACCCAAACTATATAACACGATAGCGGGAACCGTTGAAGATGTCGATTTTGAAATAAAAGGCGGAAAAACCTACGTATACAAAACGCTGTACGCTTTTGACAGTCTTCTTCTGTGTCTTGAAAAAACAGAGGAGACCACCCTTGCCCATGGGAAAGGTGCCGTATACGAAGGGTTATCGAGCGGTAACCTTAACTATGAGGTGCTTGGGAAAGCGATATCCGGTCGGAACGGAAATGTTCTAAAGCGGATAGACTTTAAAAAGCCGGTTGAATATACTCGTTCCGAGGATAATGTTTTGGTTGTTGATATGGTTGAGTACAAGCTGGATGATGAAAACACATTCTCTCCCATGGAGGAAATTCTCCGTATCGATGAGAAGTGCCGTAAAATACTGGGGTATCCCAAGGCGGATGGGAGAGATGTGCAGCCTTGGGTTATACCGGATGAAAGACCCAGCCACTTTATCACCATTCGGTACAGCTTTATTGCCGAGGATACTATAGAGAACGTTTACATTGCAGGAGAAGAAGCGGTGTATATCCGGTTGAACGGCAAAGAAATTTCTCTTAGTCCCTGCGGTTACTATGTGGACAAAGCAATAAAGAAGTATAAAGCCGGAAGCTTAGTAAAGGGAGAAAACACGCTGGAAATCAAGGCTCCCATAACTAAACGAATCAGCTTGGAAAATTACTTTATTTTGGGTGATTTCGATGTTAATATCCGCGGTTGTGAAAAGAGCGTTTGTTCGCCGAAAGAAACTATAGGGTTTTCAGATATCACGAGTCAAGGCATGCCCTTCTATGGTGGCAATATAACCTATCACACGCGAATTGATATACCCGGTGGAACGGTAAAGATCCGTGCTAACCGATATCGCGGTGCTATGATCAAGGTCAGCCTTGACGGGGAAGAGGTCGGCAACATAGTATATCCCCCGTATGTACTGGAAATTCAGGGCGTTTCAGAAGGGGAACACACTTTGGAATTCACCTTGTTTGGCAATCGGGTCAACACCTTTGGGCCGCTCCACGACAGCAGCGGTGAAACCTATATTGACCCTGGTGTATGGTACACGCGAGATTATGCAATGTCCTATGAGTACGAACCGAAGCAGACGGGTATTCTGTCCTCGCCGATTATTGAGATTTTGGAATAACCGGAAAAAAAGTGAGCACCCACCTAATGGTGGGTGCTCGCTTTTGGTGCGGGTGTTCATAACCAACCTTAAACGCGAGGCAGAAATTATAAAAAAAGAAGAACCTCAACTACGCGAATTGCGTGTCGAGGCTCTCGACTGGTGCGGGTGTTCATAACGGAACGAGATTATTCCTGATAATCGTTAATTGGTATTGAGAGCCGTTGTTTCTAATGCCTTCTTTTGCTTTTTTGCATCATACATATTAGAGTCTGCGCGCTGTATCACTGCTTCAAAAGAATCATTTTTTTCGCATTTGGAATAACCAAGTGAAAGTGATAATTGGCAGGGCTTGTTTTTAAATTTATCGGCAACGGCGATTTCAAAACGCTTTATTAAACCCTCCACGTTGTGATTTCTTCTTAAAATTACCGCAAATTCATCACCGCCAATTCGGTAGCACTGGCCATAATTTCCAAAAACCGATTTAATCGCGCGAGAAATATTACTTAAACATTCATCACCGAATTGATGACCGTAATTGTCATTAATTACTTTAAAGTTGTCAATATCTAAAATTATTACAACTTGTTCCTTTTTTAAGTATTTTACTTTTCTTAAATATGTTCCTTGATTAAGAACGCCTGTAAGTTTGTCAAAAAGATTTGCCAACTCGATGTTATAGGCGTAATAAGCACATAAGCTCAGAACAACCGTTATTCTTGTCATATAAACTTTGGGGTCTAAGACTTGTATAGAACTTGATGCAAGAAAGAAAAAGCTTAAAAAATAGGCGAAGATTTTATGTTGTAAAAAGCCTTTACGCGAATATCTGAGCGATTCGTAGAGCAAGTATATAACTGCAAGAAAATACGAGATAACATATATAGGAAACAACAATCCACGATGATAATTATTTTGAGCATCTATGAAAAACAGTTGATTTGTCACAACCAGACAGTTGAACAAGATAAAATAAGCAATGATACCGATAATAGCGCCTTTAAAGTGACGGAAGTTGCCTATTGAAGTTGCAAAAAGAATGATTAAAATCGGAGTAAGAAGAAAGCCTATATAATTTGATAAAAAGTGGATTGGCTTAAATGCTATTGCGGAACCATTTAAAAAAATGGATAAAACTTCACATATGGTTATGAAAAACTCGCCTAAAAAAGCAATAAAAAAACCTTTTTTATGTGCAGCTAATATAAACTCATTTGTAACAGTTAAAAAGAGCATGCATAAAAGCATCATAAGAAGAACGGGGATAGTATAAAGGTATTGAGTCATTGCGTGGACCTCCTATTTTGCATGCTTGGCATAATATCATAAATCGCACCGAAAGTCAACCGTAGTGGTATATTTGTATTCGGAACTTGTCTGCGCACCGTCTACCGAATATTCAAGTTCTGCCATCTAAAAAACAAAATCCGAGCAAACCTTTCGTTTTACTCGGAAATGTGTGAAGCGACTACATACGAGATATTTTCTCGTCATTTTTAGCAGTGCCTGAACCCTCACAGTGTTTTAGCAGTCGAGCAGTGACTGTTTGATTTTGAGACCGCCTATAAAAATCACTGTGATCTGCTCTTTGGAATCTAC
>JAFVSK010000019.1 GCA_017503785.1 Clostridia bacterium | reverse complement strand
GGCATATTGAAGCCGAACACCACGTATATTTTCAGTTATGATTATAAGCACGAGGGCAAGGGCTTTGGTCAGTTGAACCCCTATAAGAAGGGTACCGACTGGACGGGCTGGGGCAACTCACCCGATCTGACGGAGACCGAATGGACGACCGTGACGGTGGAATTCACCACCGGTGCGGCGGAAAATATGAACGCGAGCAAGGGCTGGGAGTGGCAGATGCGCCACATGCACTATGCCAATGCGGCCAACTATGGTACCGGTGCGGTGTATGCAGATAACTTTAAGCTGATCGAGAAGCCGAGCGCCGCTACGGCGATCGCCTTGGATAAAGCAACGGCCGAACTGAAGGTTGGCAAAACGCTGACACTGACGGCGACGGCAACGCCTGCGGGTGCATCGCTGCCGACGATCGCGTGGACGACCACCGATGCCAACGTGGCGACGGTGGCCGACGGCGTGGTAACGGCGGTGGCGGCCGGTACGGCAACCATTACCGCAACGGCCGACGGTTTGGCTCCCGTGACCTGCGTGGTGACGGTGCCGGCCGATGACGGCAACCTGCTGGTGAACGGCGACTTCGAAGAAGGCGCTTCGGTCGCCTGGGGCGGCAGCGCCTACGTGATGGACGGTGTCGGCAAAGACGGCAGCAAGGGCCTTAAGATCACCACGGAGGTTGCCGAGGGTGGTGATTCGGTGTGGCCCGGTCCGTACTACAAGGGCGAGTTTAACACCCTGCTCAAGCCGAACACGAAGTATATCTTCAGCTTTGATTATAAGAGCGAGGGTAAGGGCTTCTCCCGCATCAACGTTCTGAAAAAGGGTTCTGACTGGACCGGTTGGGCAACGATGACCGATCTGAACGCTGCGGATTGGACTACCTACACCGTGGAGTTCACCACCGGTGCAGAGGCCAACATGGTTTCCAATACCGGTTGGGAATGGTCTGCAGAGCGCGTGCAATATTCGTCGACACCCGGTACCGGTGCGGGTTACTTTGACAACTTTAAACTGGTGGAAAAGGTTGTTGTGGCTCCGACCGAGATCACGCTGAACCTCGACAATGCGAAGCTAGAGATCGGTGAAGAGGTGCAGCTGTCGGTGTCGGTGGCTCCCGATAACGCCGAAAAGCCGGAGATCACTTGGGAATCCTCCGACAACAACGTAGCAACGGTTGTGAACGGCAAGGTAACGGCGGTGGCTTTGGGTACTGCCACGATCACGGCGAAGGCCGGCACGCTGACGGATACCTGCACGGTGACCGTGATTGAAGACGACGGTAACCTGATGGCGAACGGCGATTTTGAGCTGGGCGCTTCGGTTGCCTGGGGCGGCAGCGCTTACGTGGTGGATGGCGCCGGTAAAGACGGCAGCAAGGGCCTTAAAATCACCACGGAGGTTGCCGAGGGCGGTGCTTCGGTGTGGCCCGGTTCCTACTACAAGGGCGAGTTTAACACCCTGCTCAAGCCGAACACGAAGTATATCTTCAGCTTTGATTATAAGAGCGAGGGTAAGGGCTTCTCCCGTATCAACGTTCTGACGAAGGGCTCCGACTGGACCGGTTGGGCAACGATGACCAATCTGAACGCTGCGGATTGGACTACCTACACCGTGGAGTTCACCACCGGTGCGACGGCCAACATGGCTTCCAATACCGGTTGGGAATGGGCTGCAGAGCGCGTGCAATATTCGGCGACACCCGGTACCGGTGCCGGTTACTTTGATAACTTTAAGCTGGTGGAAAAGGTTGTGGTTCCCGCAACCGCCATTAAGCTGGATAAGACGACGGCAAAGTTGAAGCCTACCCAGACCACCACGCTGGTGGCCACTTCCGAGCCCGAAAATGCGGAGCCTCCGGTGATTACCTGGAGTTCTTCCGACGACAACGTAGCGACGGTTGTTAACGGTGTGGTCACGGCTGTTGCCGCGGGCACGGCTACCATTACGGCTACCTACGGCGCACTGACCGCCACCTGCGTTGTGACGGTTATTCCGGATGATGGTAATATCATCATTAACGGCGATTTTGCAAACGGCACCGATGCCTGGGGCCGTGACCAAGGTCAAAAGGATAAGATCCAAGCGGATGCCGGTAAGGAAGGCGCCGGTCTGAAGCTGACCACGAAGGTGGACGAAACCACTACCACTCATCAGACTCCCGGCGTGTACTATCTGGATAAGATCATTGCGGCGCTGGAGCCGGATACCATTTATACCTTCAGCTTCGATTACAAGCACGAGGGTATGGGCTTTGGTCAGGTTGTGTTTAACATTTCTCCCGGTAAGCTGGAGAACGGCGCTGAGCTGAAGAACATTGCGCTGGCCAGCGGCACGGTGGATTGGAAGACGATGAGCTACACCTTCTCCACGCCGTCGGCAATGCCGAACGCCAATACCGGTTGGGAATGGCAGATGCGCCAGGTGCAGTATTACGACAAGGGCCAGGGCGAAGGCACCTCGTGGTTTGATAACTTCAAGCTGGTTGAGGTGGGCAAGGTCGTCCATGCCGATTCCATCGCCATTGCTCCCGAAACGCTGGAGCTGTTACCGAACGACAAGGGCCTGCTGTCGGTGACTACCAGTCCCATCGGTGCCAGCACCGGTGTGATCACGTGGTCGAGCAGCGATCCTTCGGTGGTTGAGGTCGACCAGAAGGGTAACGTAACGGCGCTGAAGGCTTCGGGCGAGGCGACCATTACCGTTACCAACGACAAGGGCAAGAGCGCTACGGCGAAGGTGGTCATCACCGAAAACGCCAACGTGCTCAGCAACGGCGATTTTGAACAGGGCGGTACCAACTGGGCTAACGTGCCCAACGTGAAGCCCGGCATCGGCAAGGATGGCAGCTACGGTATTGAGCTGACCCACGAGGGTACCGGCGGCTGGACTTCGTATTACTACAAGGGCTCATTCGTTGGTAAGATGGAGCCGGCTACCACCTACATTTTCTCGGTGGATTACTATGCACCTTCGACTTCCAGCGAGGTGCGTGCGTGGTCGTATGATTTAGGCTTCTCGCTCTCGTCGGGTAATTTCAAGGTGGGTAAAGCAGAGTGGCAGACTGTTACGAAGATCTTTACCACGCCGACCGATATGAAGCTGAATGCCGGTTGGGATTTCTCGCTGGTGTGTGACAATACCGGTAATCCTCCGGTTGTGTTTGATAACCTTTCCATTAAAAAGTATTCCTCCGGTGTGGAAGCCGACAGCATCAAGCTGAGCCTTGAGAAGCTGACCCTCATCCCCGGTCGTACGGGTGCGTTGACCGCACACGCCACGCCGGTTGAGGCCGATCTGAACGATATGACCTGGACCTCCAGCGACGACAACGTGGCCACCGTGGAATACGGTGTGGTGACCGGCGTTGGTAAGGGTACGGCGATCATTACGGGCACCACCAAGAACGGCAAGAGCGCTACCTGTACGGTAACGGTCAGCGGTAACGAGGTGCTGGTGCTCAACGGTAGCTTCGATACCGAGGACGACGTTTGGAAGACCACCGGCGACGCCGCCATTGTGGACGGCGAGGGCCGCGTGAACAGCAAGGCCGGTATGCTGAAGAAGGATGCGACCATTACCCAGACCTTCAAGGGCTTAGAGGCCGATACGCCGTATCAGCTGTTTATCCGCTATCGTACCGTTTCCGGCAAGGCGGCAATTGAACTGAAGAACGGCGATAACGTGCTGGTGAAGGAAGAAACCGGTACGAACAGTCTGTGGACGAACCTCACGTTTGAGTTCACCACCGGTGAAACGGTGGCCGAGGATACGGTGCTTACGCTCACCGGCCTGGGCAACGGTCCGATCTACATTGATAACGTTGTGATCGCTGTGAAGGCATCGCTCATTGACTTTACGGTGAACGACATTGTGTGGGTCGGCGGCGGCCATCAGGTAACGCCCGGCACCGAGCTTACCTTTGCGGTTACGGTTACCAACATCGGTGTTGATCCGGTGCTGAAGGATGCCGTGATCGTGATCGATCTGTGCAAGAACGGCGACGTGTTCCAGACCCTGGAGCACACCTGCACCGAGCCTGTAACAACGGGCGAGTCGATCATCGTTATGGCGACTACGCCTTGGAAGGCTGAAAAGGGCGATTGGGTCATTTCGGCCCGCGCAAACCCGACGTTGTCGATTCTGGAGTTAGATGACTCCAACAACACCGATCAGGTGAACCTGCGTGTCAACGAAACCATTTTGGAGGCTCCGAAAGAGGCTGCCGATATGGAAATGACCGAGTTGACCTTCAGCGATGAGTTCGACAGCTATGACAGCATTGATATGTATGCTACCGGTAAGGACGGCTACAAGTGGTACGTGACCCGTTCGTGGGGTGCCGGTACCGTGCAGCCGAACAGCTACACCGTGAAGGATGGTATCATCAGCCTGCACGATCAGAAGCCGGTATTCAACATCACGCTGAGCACGGTGGATGCCGTGACCGGTGTGGGTTGGGATTATCATTACGGTTATCTTGAGACTCGCTTGCGCATCGTGTACCCGAACCGCCATGAATATGCGGAGGGTATGTCCGGTGGTATTCCCGCCATCTGGTCGTTCCCGACCGATAAGTGGCTGGAGCGTCCCGGCAAGAATCGTCAGTGGGTCGAAATGGACTGGCTCGAGTATTGGGGCCGCGATACGAAGAGATGGCCGCAGTACCCCGATGGCTACTACACCGTTACGCTGCACGATCAGTTGCAGAACGATGCGGGTGAGCAGGAGTCGTGGAAGGTGAACAGCAACTCCTATCAGAACGGTTTGGGTGACGGCGAATGGCACGTGATGGGCTGGCTGTGGGCGTATAACGGTGTTATCGCTTACATTGACGGCGAGGAAGTGTTCCGCATCACCTACAGCGCCGACGGCGTTCCGAGCTGCAAGGTGAGAACCAGCGTTGGCGATCAGTTCAACGACATCGGTGCGTTCTCGTACATGAACGAGCAGGAGCTGTGCCTGTATATTGCCGGTGCGTATGACAAGCCGTTAGAGCTGGATTACGTGCGCATTTGGCAGGGCGGCAACGCCGAAGTGCAGGCTCCCGACGACGGTGAGACCGACGAAGAGATCGGCGACGGCGACTTTGTGGTGGATATTCCTGCCGAGGAATTCTGGCACAACTATTGCACCGACGATTGGGGCGACGCCATTCTGTCCGTGAACGAGGAGAACTATCTGAACGTTCTCGCCGGCGGCGAATATTGGGATTACCTGACTGCCGAGCGCAAGGCGGAGATCAACGCGAAGCTGAAAGAAAACGGGCAGCCGACCTTTGAAGAATTGTTGGCGGCGGCGTTGGCGATCGCTTCGGGTGAAGCTCCCGACAGCCCGGCAACCGGTGTGACCACGGTGGTACCTGCCTTGTTGTCGACAATGCTTCTCAGCACTGCCGGCCTGTGGGTAAGCCGTAAACGCAAAAAATAAATCCAACTAACAAGCAGCCGAGGCACCGCCTCGGCTGCTTTGTTATTGCACAAAAGATTGCAACATTTCTCCATGTATTTGCGCAAATGCACGCTAGACAGATTTGTCGTTTTCTTTTATGATTATAGTAGATATAGTGACTCTGCACAAATTTTATGCGTGCAACAGAGAAAGGTGAGGTCATTATGAACACAAGCTTGCGCAAATGGGTATCGCTTTTGGCGGCGCTGACACTGCTGGTCACCTGCACGGTGTCCGGTTTGGTGTTGCCTACCTCTGCGGCGACGAATCTGATCGTTAACGGCGATCTGGAGGCCGACGCTTCGCAGGGCTGGGGAAATAGTGCGTTCGTGCAGGATGGCGTGGGTGTCGATGGCAGCCGCGGTATTAAAATTGAAACGACGGTGAACGAGGGCGATTCTGCCGTGTGGCCCGGCCCGTATTACAAGGCACCGTTTAACGCCGTGTTGGAGGCGAACACCACCTACGTGTTTAGTTTTGATTACAAGCACGAGGGTAAGGGCTTTGCCAAGTTTGATATTACGCGCGGCGGTTCTGACTGGACCGGCTGGGCAGACGTGAATCTGCCGAACGTGGAGGACTGGACAACGCATACCATTGAGTTTACCACGGGCGAGACGGCAAACATGAACGCGCAAACCAACTGGGAGTGGGCTCCGGCGCACGTGCATTACGCCAATGCCAGCAGTTACGGCACGGGTGCGGCGTATTTTGACAACTTCAAGCTGGTGAAAAAGAGCGAGCTTGGGGGCGGTGACGACAACGACGATACCGTTACACAGCTGATGCCGAACAGCGATTTCAACGCGGCGGCTTCGGGCTGGAAGGATGCGGCGAAAAACGAGCTGGCGGTGCAGACCGACAGCGCAGACAGCAACAATAAGTACGTACAGATCCCGGTGGATGGTTCGGTGATTACCAGTCCGAATGCCGAGGGCACGTTTGCCGTGGGCGATTGGGTGAAGGTGACGTTCCGTGTGCGCAAGAACCAAGCGGGTAAGGCGCGCTTGGTGATGAACTGGCAGGGTGGCATGTTTACCGGCTATGCGGCACCGTATTGGTCGATCTCAACCTCGGAAACGAAGGCCAACAGTGACGGTGAGTGGTTCACTTACACCGTATATGGCCGCGCCAAGACCGCGACCACGAAGGTGGTGCTGCAATTCGGTATGGTTGCGGCACATTCCACGGTGGGAATGGATCTCGACGACGTGACGGTGGAGAACCTGGGCCCGGTGGCAGAAAGCACGCTGAATCTGGTGAACGGCGGTTCGATGGATGTACAGGGCCAGGAACTGAACGGTATTTCCTACGACGGTTTGTTCTACGACGGCGGCGAGTTGGTTGCCGATCCCGATGATGCGACCAACAATGTGCTGAAGATGACCGCAAACGGACAGGTGTATCTGTACCCCGATATTCGCTGCACGGAGGCGGCGAACAGCAGCACAAAGACCAACACCTACTTTAAAGCGGAAACCGTGTATAAGCTGACCTATCGTCAGAAAGGAACCGGTACGACGAATCCGAAAGCGGATACGACCCGTGCTACGCTGATCGCGGTTGAGGGCGAGCCGACGGCCGCTTCGGCTGCGTGGAAGACCGTGACGATGTATTTCCGCACGACGACGAGCCTTAATCCCAACTACACGATTGATTTTAAGACGGTGGGCGAGGTGTATCTGGACGATGTGGCGCTGTATGAGATGGAAAGCGCTACGTCCTTGACGCTGAACAAGACCACCTTGGATATGGAGATCGGCGACAGCGAAACGCTGACGGCGACCACGGCGCCCGAAGGTGCGTATGCGCAGGCGATCGTGTGGAGCAGTGATGCCGAAACGGTGGCGACGGTGGATCAGACCGGTAAGGTTACGGCCGTAGCGTCGGGCAACGCCACCATCACCGCCACCAGCGGTAGCCTGACGGCGACCTGCGTGGTGACGGTGGGCGAGCCTGCACCGGCTACCTCTATTGAACTGGATAAGACAGAACTGACCTTGAAGACCGGCAAGACGGATACGCTGACGGCGACCACCAAGCCGGTGGGCGCTCCGGCTGAAGCGATCGTTTGGTCGACGAGCAATGCGGCTGTTGCTACCGTGGAAAACGGTGTGGTGACGGCGGTGGCCGAGGGTACGGCGACGATTACCGCTACCAGCGGCACGCTGACGGCTTCCTGCACCGTGACGGTGGTGGCGAAGGCAACGGCATTTACCATTCCGCAGGGTGACGTGCAGGTGGTTCCCAACGGCACGATCACGCTGTCGATGAACGAAACGCCCGTGGGTGGCGACTGTGGCACGCTGACGTGGACGTCGTCGGACACGAGCATTGTGACGGTGGATAACGCCGGTGTGGTAACGGCGGTGGCCGACAGCGGTTCCGCTACGGTGACGGTTGCCAACGAGGACGGCTTGAGCGATTCGGTGACGGTGACGGTGAGCGAATTTGCGAACCTGCTGCCCAACGGCGATATTGAGTTGGGCGCGGCGGGGATGTTCCATCATTTGCCGAGCGAGGGTGTTTCGGCAGAAGCCGGTGTCGGTATTGACGGTAGCACGGCGCTGAAATTCAGCAAGGATCACGCGAACAGCGTTACGTATTTCAAGAACGTTGGTCATTTGAAGAATTATCTGCAGCCCAACAGCCGCTACGTGCTGTCGCTGTGGACCAAGGGTGCCTCCATTCGTTTGGGTTGCTCTACCGTGACCGATATGACGTTTGAGGACGGCAGAACCTTCTGGAACACGACGGCAAGTGAGGACTGGCAGGAGCTTCGTGTGGTAATTGATACCGGCGCGGCTCCCGACATGAACAGCAACTGGAGCTTTTATCTGAAGCATACGTCGGCAGTGGATACCGACACCTACGTGGACAACATTACGTTGTGCAAGCAGCCCGAAGCGGAGCAGCTGGTGCTGGCACCGTCGAAGGTGGAGCTGCTGCCCGACGAATCGGTGACGCTGAAGGTGAACACCATTCCCGCCGACACGGTGATGGGCAAGCTGACGTGGACTTCGTCTGACACGAGTGTTGTGACGGTGGACCAGAACGGCTTGGTAACGGCGATCGCCGACAGCGGTACCGCTACCATTACGGTAACGAACACGAAGAACAAGACCGCTACCGCCACCGTTACGGTGAACGAGTACGGCAATCTGTTGCAGAACGGCGACTTTGAGAGCGGCACGCTGAACTGGACGCCGCCGCTGGGCAACATTAAAGAAGGCGTGGGTAAGGACGGCAGCTGGGGTCATGAGATCCTGCATACCACGCCCGGCAAGACGGAAAGCACCTTCTACAAGCTGGCGCTTCCGCTGACTCCCGCGACTACCTATGAGATCTCGTTTGATTATCTGTTGACCTCCGAGGACACGGATATACGCCTGTGGAGCGGCTCGATCGGCTTGAGAACTCCCGAATTGACCGTGAGCAAGACGGGCGAGTGGCAGCACGCATCGCGCGTGTTTACCACGCCTACGGATATGAATTTGAATCCCGGTTGGGATATGTCGATTGCGGTATATGCTCAGGGCGATTCGGTGGCTGTGATCGATAATATGTGCTTGCGGCTCTATTCTTCCGGTGTGGAAGCAACGAGCGTGATCATGAACAAGGAAACGCTGACCTTGATCCCCGGCCGCACGGAGAATTTGGCAGTTGTGGCAACGCCGGTGAACGGCGATGTAAACCGCACCGTGTGGACCTCCAGCGACGAGAACGTTGCCACCGTGGAATACGGCGTGGTGACCGGCGTTGGTAAGGGTACGGCAACGATTACCGCTACCACCAAGAACGGCTTGACTGCGACGTGCAAGGTGACCGTGAGCGGCGAGGAGGTCTACGTGGAGGACGGCACGTTCGACGGCGATAACGATGCTTGGACGATGACCAACGTGACACTCGCACCGGATATCGGTACGCAGAACTCCAAGGCGGCTGCGCTGGTGGAAGGTTCGACGCTGTCGCAGAGCTTTGCCGGTTTGAAGCCGAATACCGAGTATCAGCTGTTGTACCGCTATCGCTCAGCCGGCGGCAAGGCGACCGTGACACTGACCAGCGGCACGACCGAGCTGGTGAAGGAAACCACCGGCAGCGAGACTCGCTGGATCAAGCGTATCGTGGAGTTTAAGACGGGTGCTGAGGTGGCGGATACCACCGTGCTGACCTTTACCGGCCTTGGCAACGTGTACATTGAAAACGTTGTGCTGGCGGAAAAGGCTTCGCTGATCGACTTCGTTGTGGATTCCATTGTGTGGGACGGCGGTGATTATCAGGTGAAGCCCGGCACCAACCTGTTGTTTGCCGTGACGGTGATCAACAAGGGTACGGATACGGTGCCGGTTGGTACGGCCTTCTCGGTGGAGGTGCGTAAGAACGGCAAGGCGATCCAAACGCTGAAGTGCACGGTAGATGCGCCGATCGACACGGGCGAAGCCGTGATCGTGATGAGCGATACGCCGTGGGCGGCCGAAACGGGTGACTGGGTCATTTCGGCCCGCGTGAACCCCGATCTGGCGGTGCTGGAGTTGGATACCACCAACAACGCCAAGCAGGTGAACCTGCGCGTGAACGAAACGATCTTTGAAGCGCCCGAGCAGGCGCAGCAGGCCGGCTTTACGGATCTGACCTTCAGCGATGAATTTGACAGTGTTAACAGCATTGATACCACGGCGACCGGCAACGACGGCTACAAGTGGTACGTGACCCGCCAATGGGGTGCTACCACCGTAACCCGCGATGCTTATGACGTGGAAAACGGTATTCTCACGCTGCACGACCCGGTGCCGACCTACGGTATCACGCTGACGACCGTGGACGTGAATACGCAGATCGGCTACTCCTGGAACAAGGGCTACTTGGAAGTGCGTTGCCGTATCCCCTCTCCGAAAGATACCTACGGCGGCGGCCCCACTGTGTGGTCGTTCCCGCTGACGAAGCAGTATGAGATCGAAGGCCAGAACAACCACTGGGTGGAAGCAGACTGGCTGGAGTTCTGGGGCAACATTCCCCAGCATCCGAACGGCTATTGGACGGTTTCCATGCATGAAACCACCAAGGATCCGAGTACCGGCGAAACCCTCTCCGGCTTTACCAACGGCAAGCCGACTGTGGATGCGATGGGCGATAAAGAGTGGCATACGCTGGGCTGGCTGTGGGATCACAACATCGTGCGCGCTTACATGGATGGCGTGCAGGTGTTTGAACAGACCTACGATGCCGACAGCTTCCCCAATCCGCTGCCGCGCGTTAATACGGGTGAGCTGAAGAACGGTATTTTTACCGCGATGAACGAGCAGATCATGTGCTTGTATCTCAGCGGCTCGACCGAAGTGCCGTTTGAGGTGGATTACGTGCATATCTGGCAGGGCCAGGGCGGCGGTATTACCCCCAATCCGGGCGGTGATGACAACGACAAGCAGCCCGAGATCATTGTGGATATTTCGGCCGAGAATTTCTGGAACAACTACTGCACCGACGATTGGGGCGATCCCATTGTGACGGTGAACGAGGAGAATTATCAGTACGTGCTGGACGGCGGCGAGTATTGGCAGTACCTGACTGCGGAGCGAAAAGCCGAGATCAACGCGCTGCTGAAAGAAAACGGGCAGCCTACCTTTGAGGAGCTGTTAGAGGCGGCGAACAAGCTGAAGAACGGTGAGGATCCGTATCCGCAGCCCACGCCCGAGACCGGCGTGGTGAGCGCGTTGCCGATCGCTGCCATTGGCCTGCTGCTCAGCGGTGCCGTGGTGGGTGCTTCGCGCAAGCGCAAGGAGGAATAAGGGATGAGCAAGCGTATTGACATTCCTGCGGCCGCTAAGGCCGCAGGAATGACCCGCTTGATTTTTGAGGACGATTTCGATTCGATCGACACCATTGCGGCCGACGGCAACGACAAGCCGGAGCACAAATGGTATACCCGCTGCTACGGTGCCCACGTGAAGCCGGAGCAGATCACGGTGCAGGATTCTTATTTGCGTATGGAGCCCGATAACTATGGTATTGCGACCTACAGCCGCCAGCTGGATCAGGGCTTTACCGTGACCTGTGGCTGCTACCTGGAGTGCCGCATGCGCGCGCCGATGCCGAACGGCGAATACGGCGGTTGGCCGGCGTTCTGGACGATGGGCCGCGAGGATTTTATGGGCCGCGAATGGAAGCGAGCGGGTGAGCTGGACGTGGTGGAGCTGTTTGTCACCAAAAACCAGCAGGGCGAGGATCAGAAATATTTCGCCGGATCGTTGCACGAGCATTACCGTACGGGTAAGATCATTAACGGCCGCTGGGAAACGCTGTTTGCGAACAACACGGTCAACTCGACAGGGTATCTCGATCAATTTCCCTTTACCGACGACGATTGGCACACCTATGGTGCGCTGTGGGAAAAGGGCAAGGTTACGTGGTATATGGACGGCGTGGAGATGCACTCCGTTACGTACAGCGAGGATAAGATGCCCGATTTCTTCTATCGCGACGATCCCACACCGCTCACTAACGAGGAGCCGATCCGCGTTGAGGAGATCACCGAGGAACGCTTTGGCGGCGTGGCAAGCTGGCGCAGCCGCAACCGCGGTTGGGTGGGAGCGTATACCGTCTTTGACGAGGATATCGGCGTGGTGATCTTGTCCTGCCGCAAGACGTTTCCGATGGATGTGGACTGGGTACGTATTTGGAGGAAATAATAATGGAAAAAGTTGTTCCGATTCCCGAGGCTGCCAAAGCGGCCGGTATGACCACGCTGGTGTTTGAGGATGATTTTGACTCACTGGAAACCATTGGCTTTGACGAGGAAACGGGAAAAAAGTGGTATACCGTAAGCTACGGTAATCGGTTGACCCGCGACCGTGTGGTGCAGAAGGAGTCCTATATTCATATGGAACCCGACACCTACGGTTTGGTGACTTACAGCAAAGCGCGGGACGAGGGCTTTACCGCGACCTGCGGTTGTTATCTGGAATGTCGCATGCGCGCGCCGATGCCGAACGGCGAATACGGCGGGATCCCGGCGTTTTGGGCAATGGGCTTGGACGATTTTATGGGTCGCCCGTGGACGCACGTGGGCGAGCTGGACGTGGTGGAGCTGTTTGTTACAAAGAACAAAAACGGCGAGGATCAAAAATACTTTGCCGGCACGCTGCACGACCACTATCGCAGCGGCGAGCTGTTGGAAAACGGCTGTTTAAAAACGGAGCGTGCCACCAACACGGTGAACGCGTGCGGATATTTGGATCAATTCCCCTTTACCGACGACGACTGGCACACCTACGGTGCACTGTGGGAGCAGGGGCGTATTACGTGGTATATGGACGGCGTAAAGATGCATTCCGCCGAATACAGCGCCGATGCACTGCCCGAGTATTACTATCGCGACGATCCCACGCCGTTGCCGCGTGCCAAGGAGATCTGGCCCGATATTAAAAAACGTGAGTGGGAGGGCGCTCACAGTGTGATGGACACCGACGAAGAAGTGGTGTTTTTGACTTGTCGCAAGACCTATTCCATGGATGTGGATTGGGTGCGTGTTTGGAGGAAATAACAATGGAAAAAGTTGTTCCGATTCCCGAGGCTGCCAAGGCGGCGGGAATGACCAAGCTGGTGTTTGAGGACGATTTTGAGTCGATGGATACCATTGATATCAACGCCACGCACGAGCCGGGATATAAATGGTACGTGGATGCCTACGGTTGCCGTTTGACGTCCGATTATATTTACCAAAAGGATTCGTACATTCACATGGGTGGGCCGCAGCCGTATGCGTACGGCTTGGTGTCCTACAGCAAGCAGCTTAACGCGGGCTTTACCGTCACCTGCGGGTGCTATTTGGAGTGCCGTATGCGTGCGTCGATGCCCACGGGTGAGTATGGCGGCATCCCCGCGTTCTGGACGATGGTGCTCGGTAGCTTTATGGGTACCGATTGGCGCGAGGGCGGCGAGCTGGACGTGGTGGAGCTGTTTATTACCCAAAACGAAAAGGGTGAGGATCAGAAGTACTTCGCCGGCAGCCTGCATCATCATTACCGTACGCCGCCCGTTGGTGACGAAAAGGCGAAGGTGGAGTTTGCTTCCAATCTGGTGAACAATACGGGCTACCTCGATCAGTTTCCGTTTATCGGGGATGAATGGCATACCTACGGAGCTTTGTGGGAGAAGGGCCGCGTGACCTGGTATATGGACGGCGTGAAGATGCATTCCGCCGAATATACCCCCGATGCGCTGCCCGAGTATTTTTACCGCGACGATCCTACGCCGCTGCCGCGTATTGAGGAGCGTCGCCCCGATCTGGCACACAGAACGCGCGTGGGTGCGCACAGCATTATGGATACCGACGAAGAAGTGGTGCTGCTGACCTCGCGTGAGACCTATCCGATGGATGTGGACTGGGTACGTATTTGGCGCGCCGAATAAAACTTGTGTAAAAACAACGCTCTGCAGAGCGTTGTTTTTTTGCAAATTAAATAGCAAGAATTTGCAATAAAATGTAACGATTTAGCAAAAAACAAAAATATTGGTGAAACCGTACAAAAAAGAAAAGTAAACGTTGTGCAGGGTGACTGCCGTCAAAGTGCACAAACAGTCTTGTTTTTTAAAGAATTTTGCGGTATAGTTTTATTTGTAGAAAGTGTCCTCGGGGGTGGTGTACCCTTTACACGGGGGCAAGGCACAATTCGAACATAAGGAGAGGATCGAATGAAGACTTTCACGAAACGGATGTTGTCGTGGGTGTTGGCACTCGCGTTGCTGACGACCTGCGCCATTTCCGGCCTGGTTTTGCCCATGTCGGCGGATCCGGTTCCTCCCATCGTGGTGTATTCTGAGGATTTCCAGGATGCCGATCACGGTTGGACTTGGAACGGCGCTGCCGTAGAGGCTACTGCGGATGGGGAAACCAACAAGGCAGTAGCAATGACGGGGGCAGAAAAATATTTGCGCAGCCCGAAATTTGACGTTGACCTGAAAACGGGTGAGCGTTATTTGGTGCGCGTGAAGATGAAGGCTACTTCCGCCGCTGAAACGCAGGACAAAGTGATGCTGTTCTTCTACAACACCGACAGCACCACGGCTGATAATCAGTCGACTACGTATCAGCTGAAAGCGGGCGACACCTATACTTCGAATTATTACACGGTTCCTACCACGGAGTATATGTACATTCAGAACATCTTTAACGTCAAAAAGGATGCTTCCGAGCTGCAGGTGGCGTTGTATTCGGTGACCGGGGCCTTTACGGCGTTGATTGACGACGTAGAAGTTATTAAGGTTACCCCTGACACGAACCTGGCTCCCGGCGGCGATTTCGAAGGCGATAAGTCGATGTGGTTTACCGATTACTACACCAGCAGAGGGTCTACCATTGTGACCGAAGCGGATGGTAACAAGGCTTTGCAGATCGGTAACACGGGCTTGGGCTACATTCGCATGAACGGCACGCAGAACAAGAAGCTCTTGGAAGTGAAATTTCGCTACAAGGGTGCCTTTAGCGGTGCGATTTTCTATGCCGGCTGCGGATCGCAGGTTGTGAAAAATACCTCGACCTCGGCCAGCACGGAGTGGAGAGAATATAAGGCCATTATCAACACCGCCAACGGTAACGTGGGCTATTTGGGCTTGCGCTTGAAGGAAGGCCAGTTGCTCGACGATATTTCCGTGCGCTTTGTTACGGTGGATCTGCCTGCGACCGAGGAGGTCTTGGTGGGCAACAAGGTGACGCTTACGCCTACCGTGAGCCCGGCAGACGTTTGTGCAACGCCCACGATGACGTGGGAGTCGGATAACACGGCTGTGGCCACCGTGGCCAACGGCGAAGTGACCGGTGTTGCCGTGGGTACGGCGAACATTACGGCAAAAGATTCCAAGGGTAACGTGCTTTCTACCTGCGCGGTAACGGTGAAGGATCCCGCTTCGGCTCCTGTGCTGACGGGCATCACCTTGGATAAGACGGCGGCCACGCTGGTTGTGGGCGACACCACCACCGTGACGGCCACTCCCGCGCCCGACGGTGCGAGCCTGGCGGGCATTACCTGGGAAAGCAGCAAACCCGAGGTGGCGACGGTTGCCGACGGTGTGATCACCGCGGTAAAGGCCGGTACGGCCACCATTACCGCCAAGGTTGGCGAGATTGCCGCTACCTGCGAGGTGACGGTGGAGAACCCCAACCTGTTTGTGAACGGTGATTTTGAACAGGGCGCTTCCGTGAGCTGGAAAAACAGCACGCGCGTGCAGGCCGGTATCGGTAAAGACGGCAGCTGGGGTTATTACACCGAGCGTACCTCGACTACCGACGATTGGGCGGCTTCGAGCGGCTTGTATTATCAGGGTAAGCTGTTTGGCAACCTGAAGCCCAACACGGAGTACGTGTTGTCGTTCGATTATAAGCACACGGGCGGCGGTGTGCCGCAGATCTATCTTGCTCAAGATCTCGGTACTGCAGAGGATGGCAGAGAATTGGGTGCCAACAAGCCTGCCGGTCCGGTGGAGATTACTTCGCCGGTGTTGGATGAGTGGACCACCTATTCGGTGAAGTTCACCACGTATGATACGGTTGCAAAGAACCAGAATTATGAATTCAACATCCGCAGCCGCGGTAAGGCCGGTACGACCTGGTACGATAACTTCAAGCTGGTGGAGCAGCCGGCTCCCGAGGCTCCTGTGCTGAACGCCATTGTGTTGGATAAGACCACGGCGGAGATCGACGTGGATGCGTTCACCACGATCACGGCAACGGCCGACCCCGCCGAGGCGGATATCTCCACCTTGACTTGGGAATCCAGCGACACGGCGATCGCTACGGTGGATGCCAGCGGCAAGGTGACGGGTGTGGCTGCCGGTACGGCTACCGTTACGGCGAAGGTCGGCGAAGTAACTGCCACCTGCGTGGTAACGGTTAAGGCCAAGGCGGTGCGCCCGCAGACGCCCACCGATCCCAACGCGCTCATTGTCAACGGTGACTTTGAAGCGGATGCGGCTATCGGTTGGAAAAACAGCCCCTACATCATGGCCGGTGTTGGCAAGGATGGCAGCTGGGGTATTGCGTGGCAGCACACGCACGACGGCAACGGCAACTGGATCGTCGGCACGATGTACGACGGTACCAATTTGACTGCCAAGCTGAAGCCGAACACGAAATATATTTTAGAGTTTGATTACAAGAGCGAAGGCGCAGGCTTCCTCCAGCTGTATAACTGGGATACCTTCTCGATTGATTTTACCCAGGGTAAAAGCATTGCGCTGACGGATAGTGCAGATTGGACGAAGTACACCTATGCATTTACCACGACGGCGACCATTCCCACAACGTGGAATATGCCGTTCTACTTCCGTTACGTCATGTACGGCAACTCCAGTGGTACGGGTACCGGCTCGGCTGCGGTTGACAATGTCAAGCTGACCGAGGTTCCGGTGGCTACCGGTATTAAGCTGGATAAAGAGACCGCAAGTGTGAAGGTTGGTAAGACCTTTACGCTGTCGGTTTCCACTGAGCCTGAATTGGCTACCAAGCCGGAGATCACCTGGACCTCCAGCAACGAGGCGGTGGCTACGGTGGATGCCAACGGCGTGGTGACGGGTGTGGCTGCCGGTACGGCGACCATTACCGCTACCGCGGGTAGCTTGGTTGATACCTGCGAGGTGACCATCGTTGAAGACGACGGTAACCTGTTTGAAAACGGTGACTTTGAGCAGGGTGCGGCCATTGCTTGGGGCGATGCCTCTTGGATCCAGGCCGGTGTTGGTAAAGACGGTTCCTACGGTGCGAAGATCCAGTCTACCGTGGACGAGAATACCACCACGCACCAGCAGCCCGGTTTCTACTACAAAGACGAATTGGTCAGCAAGCTGCAGCCCGATACGGTGTATCAGCTCACCTTCGACTACAAGCACGAGGGCAAGGGCTTTGGTATGATCTACCTGAACAAGGACTTCGGTACGGTTGAGGGTAGCGGCAAGGACTTCTACCAGGGTCAGAGCCTGACCTCGGGCGAGGTGGAATGGAAGACCGTGACCTACACGTTCTACACGCCTTCGGCGGCGCTGTCGGCCAGCAAGGGCGTGGAGTTCCTGCTCCGTCAGGTGCAGTATGCTACCGCCGGTAACGAGGGTACGGGCGTTACCTACTTCGATAACTTCAAGCTTGTTAAGGTTCGCGACGTGCTGCATGCCGACGAGATCAAGCTGGCTCCTTCCGAACTGGAGCTGCTGCCCGATTCTACCGGTACGGTGAAGGTGATGACCACGCCCGACGGCGCGGCTACCGGTATTCTCACCTTTACAAGCAGCGATACCACGGTTGCTACCGTGGATAAGAACGGCAAGGTTACCTCCACCGGTAAAGAGGGCGAGGCTACCATTACCGTGACGAACGATCGCGGTAAGAGCAGCACGGCCAAGGTAACGGTTACCAAGCACGCCAACCTCCTGAAGAACGGTGATTTCGAACAGGGCGGCGACAACTGGGGTAACCACGTGAACATTGAAAACGGTATCGGTAAGGATGGCGGCTACGGCTTGAAGATGACCGGCACCAACAAGGCCATCTACTACAAGAGCTCGATCTCGGGGATGACGCCGGCTACCACCTATATCTTTACCTTCGATTATTATCGTACCGACGGCTCTGACTTCCGCGTGTGGACGGCCGACTATTTCGGCCTGACTTCGTCGGTGAGCAAGGGTGCGGTGAACGAGTGGCAGACGCGCACGGTGATCTTCACCACGCCGGCTAACTTTAAGCTGAGCAGCGGTTGGGATCTTTGCTTCGTGTCCGATAAGGAAGGCACCAGAGCTCCTGCGGTGATCGATAACGTTACGCTCCGTCGCTACGACAGCGACGTGATGCCCAACAGCGTGAACCTGGATAAGACCGAGGTTACGCTGATCCCCGGTCGTACGGCGGCGCTGACGCTGACGGCGGATCCGAAGGAAGCAAACCTGAACGATACCACGTGGGTTTCTTCCGACGACAACGTTGCCACCGTGGAATACGGTGTGGTAACGGCTGTGGGTAAGGGTACGGCTACCGTTACGGCAACGACCACGAACGGCAAGAAGGTATCGTGCACCGTTACGGTAAGCGGTGATGAAGCCTACATTAAGAACGGTACGTTTGACATTGCTAACGACACCAACTGGCAGCTGAAGGACGGCGCCGAGCTCGCTGCGGGCGAAGGCCGTTTGGGCACGACGGGTGCGATGCTGCCGAAGGGTGCTTCGCTGGTGTACAACGTGACCGGCTTGAAGCCCGATACGGAATATCAGCTGTCGCTGAAGTCCCGTACCGCGAGCGGTGCCCTGAAGGTGACCCTGGCTGACGGTGAGACCGTTCTGTTGAGTGACAAGACCGGCACGAGCAGCTCGTGGGCTACCAGCAACTTTGAGTTTAAGACTCCTGCCAACTGCAGCGGCAACGCTGTGCTGACGTTGGCTCCTGCCGGCAACGGTCCGGTGTACGTGGATAACGTGCGCCTCAACGTGAAGGCTTCGTTGGTGGACTTCGTGGTGTCCGATATGTTCTGGACCGGCGGCGGTTATCAGGTAACGCCCGGTACCGAGCTGGAATTCGGCTTCACGGTTACCAACCAGGGCGAGGATCCGGTGAAGGCCGGTCAGACGCTGGTGGTTGAGGTTCGCAAGAACGGTAAGGCCTTTATGACGGTTACCAAGGAAATCGAGGAAGACCTGGCCTCCGGCGGCAGCGTGATCTTCGTTGCCGACGAAAAGTGGAAGGCTGAGGAAGGCCACTGGGTCATCTCGGTTCGCGCAAACCCGACGCTGTCGATTTTGGAAATGGTCGACACCAACAACACCATGCAGAAGAACCTGCGTGTTGACAACGAAATTCTGGAAGCTCCGGAAGTAGCGGCTGATCTGGATCTGAGTGAGCTGACCTTCAGTGATGAATTCGACAGCCTCGACTCCATCGACCAGTATGCCTCGGGTGATGACGGCTACAAGTGGTATGTGACCCGTCAGTGGGCGGCTACCACGATCACGCCCGACTGCTACAGCATTGATGACGGTGTGATCTCGCTCGCTTCCACGCAGCCCGGTTACCACGTAACCCTGAGCACCATGGACGTGAACACGCAGATCGGTTACACCTGGAACAAGGGTTACTTAGAGGTTCGCCTGCGCATTCCGATTGCCGATCCCGATGAAGAAGGCTTGGAGTACGACGGTTCGCCTGCAATTTGGTCGTTCCCCGACACGAAGTGGCTGGAGCTGAAGGGCCGCAACCACAAGTGGGTGGAAATGGACTGGCTGGAATACTGGGGTGTTACGGCCGCTCGTCCGGGTGGCTACTACACCATAACCTATCACGATCAGCATAACAAGAAGGATGATCAGGAGAAATACTGGTACTCCAACAGCAACGCCTATCAGGAAGGCTTGGGCGACGAGCAGTGGCACACCATGGGCTGGCTGTGGGTCGACAACGCGGTGGTTACCTACGTTGACGGCGTACAGGTACAGAAGATCACGTATAGTGAAGACGGAATGCCCAGCTGCCGCCTGCAGCTGCACGACAGTGTGGATATGGATGCTACCGGCGCTTATTCGCTGATGAACGATCTGTACAACGTGCTGTTCGTGAGCGGCGGTAAGAACTTCCCGCTGGAGTTGGATTACGTGCATATCTGGCAGAGTGCCACCGGTGGCGAGGTTCTGTTGCCCGACACGGATGACGGTGAGGCTCCGGCGGTGGATGTGGATGCCAACGATTTCTGGTACTATTACTGCACCGATGATTACGGCGATAACATTGTCGAGATCAACGAAGAGAACTACTACATCGTTCTCGAAGGTAAGGAGCTGTGGGAGCAGCTGTCCGACGAGCGTAAGGCCGAAATTAACGCCTTGCTTGCGGCGAACGGGCAACCCTCGTTCGACGAACTGTTGGCAGCGGCACTCGCCTTTGAAAGCGGCGAGGAAACCACGCCGCCTACCGGTGCAACCACGGTGCTGCCGCTGGCTCTTGCCGCGGTGATGGTTACCAGCGGTACGGTGCTGGTGAAAGCCCGTAAGCGCAAAGAGGACGAATAAGCCTCTCGCAAGGTTCAATAGCGGTCAACCCGACGGCCGGTGCCGTCGGGTTGACCGAGAAGCATGCCGTATCCGAGCGGTATGCCGAACAGTGAAATCGGCAAGACGAAGAAAATTTAGAGTCCTTTATGCAAAGAAAGGACGCATCTGAATACGAACTTCATCGTCTTCCCTATATAGTGCGGTCGACGAGTAATCGTCGGCCGCCATTATTTTTTGGAGGGTGTTTTTATGAGCGTAAAACAAGTTCCGATTCCTGCTGCTGCCGAGGCGGCGGGCTTTACCAAGCTGGCGTTTTGTGAGGATTTTGACGACTACAGCGGCATTGATACGAGCGGCGAAGGCAAGCCGGGCTATAACTTTTATATTGACCGTCCCTACGGCCTTCATACACTGACCGAGGACGAGTACGTTGTTGCCGATTCGGTGCTGAAGCTGGGTGTTCATCGCCCCGGCTGCCTGGCGGATCTTTCGACCTACAGTAAAAAGGGCGATACCGGCTACACGATGCAGTATGGCTACGCGGAAGCGCGTATTCGCGTTGACTGGCCCGATGACACGTATGCGGGCGCCTGGCCGGCTTTTTGGAGTATTGGCAAGTCCGATGCCATGGGTAAAAGCTGGAGTGATTGCGGTGAGATCGACGTGCTGGAAATGGTGCCGATCCACGGCAAAAAGCGCCCGATCTACACGGGCACGCTGCACCACCATCACCGTGACCGCGATGAGAACGGCAAAATTACCGGCACCCGCGTTGGCTCGAACATGGTAAATGCGACGGGTTATAACGATTATTTTGATTATATCGACAAGGAATGGCACACCTACGCGGTGCTGTGGGAGCCCGGCCACGTGGCGTGGTATATGGATAACAAGCTGATGCATGCGGCTCGTTACAACGGGATAGATCTGCCGCAGTTCTTCTACCGTGACAGCCCCACTCCGTTGCCGCGCATTGAGCATCGTGTTCCGAATCTGGCCGACCGTGTGTGGAAGGGTCAGTACAATATTTTTGAGAACGATCCGCAGGTGTTCTTCCTTGGCGCTCGTAACGAGTGGCCGCTGTATTGCGACTGGGTGCGTATTTGGGAGAAATAACAGGAGGAAGCTGACATGAGTTTTAAAAATGTTCCGATTCCTGCCGCCGCCGAAGCGGCAGGCTTTACCAAGTTGGCTCTGGCCGATGATTTTGACGATCTGAGCAACATTGATTTCAGCGGTGAGGGTAAGCCCGGGTATGTGTGGTATGCCGACCGCCCGATGAATATGCCCAACATGACCGAAAGCGATTTTAAGATCGTGGAGGAGTCGGTGGTGCGTATGCAGCCCGAAATGTGTTCACCGTTGATCGGTTTAAGCTCCTACAGTAAAAAGGGTGACACCGGCTACACGATGCAGTACGGCTATCTGGAGGCACGTATTCGCGTGAAGATCCCCGGTAAGGAATACAACCGCAAAACGCATTGCTGGCCGGCTTTCTGGACGCTGGGCTTAGAAAATTTTATGGGTCGCCCCTTTGAACGCTGCGGTGAGCTGGATGTTATTGAGATGGTGGCGATTCACGAGGGACAACCCATCTATACGGGCACGCTGCATGATTGGCACCGCTATAAGGATGAGGAAGGTAAAACCAAGACGGCCTATGCCTCGAACTTGGTAAACAGCACCGGCTACAACGATTATTTCGATTACATTGACGAAGAGTGGCACACCTATGCGGCTCTGTGGGAGCCCGGCCACGTGGCGTGGTATTGGGATAATAAGCTGATGCATTCGGCACGCTACAACGAATGGGATCTGCCGCAGTATTTCTACCGTGACGATCCCACGCCGCTGCCGCGTTTGGAGCATCGCGATCCGAAGTTTGAAAAGAGAACCTGGAAGGGTGCTCATTCCATTATGGAGCACGATCCCGAAGTGGTTATTTTGGGTTGCCGCGGCGCTTGGCCGATGGATATCGACTGGGTGCGTGTTTGGGAGAAGGAATAAGCTGAAAAGCGCTGCGTATGCAGCGCTTTTTCTTTTCCAAGGGGGGACTTTACATGATGAGAGAAAGAAGAAATTTTTCTTATTTCACGCGGGAAAGTTGTTCTTTTTACGCATTTGCGGCGAGGAGTATTGACTTTGCGGCATTTGTGGATAAACTAAAGTTGTGATGATTGAGAATTTTACAAGAAAAGGGGGGCGCGCTGTGAGTAACACCATACCGATTCCTGCGGCCGCTGCGGCAGCGGGAATGGAACGTCTGGTATTTGCCGACGAGTTTGACTCGGAGGCTACGGTGGATAGCAACAACGAACGCATCCCCGGATTTTTGTGGTACATTGATCGCGCCTATGGGAGACCGCCTATGACCCCCGAGGAACTGGAATGGCACACCGACGAATCGTTTTTGCGGATCAAGGCTTCGAGTGCGATGGGGATCACCTCATACAGCAGTACGGGTGATTGCGGCTTTAGCCTGTGCGGCGGGTACGTTGAAGGACGTGTTCGCTTTGGGCAGCCGACCGATCCTAAGGCGAACCATCCGCTGCTTTACATGATCGGTAAGACAGATTTTCTGGGGAAATCGTGGGCCGACAACGGGCTTCTTTGTGTGATGCAGGCACCGCGCACCATGGATAAAAACGGTGAGCGACGGCCGTATTACGTGGGCTCCTTGCATCATTATCAGCGCAGTTGGGAACGCGACAAACAGGGGAAGCCCATTATTCGCCGTGCCAGCAATTTAGTAAATTCGACCGGATACCGCGATTGGTTCACATTCGTAGACGAGGAATGGCACACCTACGGTATGCTGTGGGAAAAGGGACACATTGCGTGGTATATGGATGGCCGAGAAATGCATGCGGTGCGATTTGGCGAGAATGAGCTGCCGCGGCATTATTACCGGAACAATCCGCATCCCGTGCCCACGTTGGAGGAAAAGAATCTGCAATTCGCCAAAAACACGTGGCTGGGTGCGTACACGGTGTTTGATTCACTGGAAAGCGTGTTGTCGCTGTGCGGATCCAAGGGATGGCCCATGGACGTGGATTGGGTTCGCGTGTGGCAAAAATAAAAGAAAAAAGTAGGTCCTGCAAGCGATTATCAAAGCTTGCGGGGCCTTTTGTTTATGTGGGCAAAAAACTTGTTTTTTTGCAAAAAGCCTTGACTTTTTTATAGGGGTATGACAAACTGGAACTAGCAAGTTTTTTGCAAAAAAGGAGGTTCTTCTATGAGCTTTAAAAACGTTCCGATTCCCGCTGCGGCGGAGGCAGCCGGCTTTACCAAGCTGACTTTTGCCGAGGACTTTGAAACCGAAACCGCCATTGATTTCAGCGGTGAGGGCAAGCCGGGCTACAGCTTTTATGCCGACCGTCCGTATGCAATGCCGACCTTAACGCCCGAGGAATGCCAAATGCGTGATTCGGTGTTGTACTTCTGCCCTGAAAAGTGCGGCTCGGCCATCGGCTTGGTGACGTACAGTAAAAAAGGTCGTACCGGCTATACCATGCGCTACGGCTATGCCGAGGCACGCATCCGCGCCGATCTGCCCAAGGGCGATTACAACGGTGTTCCCGCGTTTTGGGGCATGGAAAAGAAGGACATGATGGGCGAACCGTGGGAGCGCTGCGGTGAGCTGGATATTGTGGAGTTAAACGTGCCGAAGGGGCGCCCCAACGATCAGCAGATCTATACCGGCACGCTGCATGAGCATTTTCGCACCGGCAAGCGCAACGAAAAGGGTCGCTATGAAACGGTGTATGCTTCGAACTGGGTGAACAACTGCGGGTATTTGGACCAGTGGACGTTCATTGACGATCAGTGGCACACGTACGCCGCGCTGTGGGAGCCCGGCTACGTTGCGTGGTTCCTCGATGGCAAAATGATGCACTCGGCGCGCTACAACGCCACCGATCTGCCGCAGTATTATCATCGTGACGAAACTACGCCGCTGCCGCGTATTGAGGAGACCACACATCCGCAGCTGGCGCACACCACCTGGAAGGGTGCCCATCACGTAATGGAAACCGCCGACGAGATTTTGGTGCTTGGTTGCAACAAGAATTGGCCGATGGAAGTGGACTGGGTCCGCGTGTGGCAGAAATAAACGGAGGATACGGATATGAGCTTGAAAAACGTGCCGATCCCTGCGGCAGCGGAGGCTGCCGGCATGACCAAGCTGGTGTTTTGGGATGATTTTGATTCCTACGACACCATCGACATGAGCGGCGAGGGTAAGCCGGGGTATAACTGGTATGCCGACCGTCCGTACAGCAATCCCACCCTCACCAAAGAGGATTTGGTAATCAAAGACTCGGTGGTGACCATTCGCCCCGAAAGAGCGGGTGCCGCCGTGGGCCTGCCCACCTACAGCCGCAAGGGACAGACCGGTTTTGTGTATAACAAGGGCTACGCCGAGGCGCGCATGCGCTTTCCGGTGAGCGGCTTGGGCGAAGTGGTACGCGGTCAGATCCCGGCATTTTGGGCCTTGGGTGTTGACGACGTGGCCGGCCGCCCGTGGAAACACATCGGCGAGTTGGATATTTTGGAGGCGGTGCGTGCGCATCAGATCGACAACGCCGTGATCTACACCGGTACGTTGCACGATCACAACCGCTTGGAGAGCCCGCAGACGCGGCTTTGCACCAACACCATTAACGCCACGGGCTATCAAGATCAGTTTGACGTGCTGGACGACGATTGGCACACCTATGCCGCACTGTGGGATGAAAACTACGTGGCGTGGTATTTGGATAACAAGCTGATGCATTCGGCACGCTATGCCGACGGCGAGCTGCCCGAATATTTCTACCGCGACGACCCGACACCGCTGCCCAAGGCAGAGGACGTGTGGCCGGATTACGGTCGCCCTGCGTGGCCGGGTGCGCATACCATTATGAACACCGATAAGATGGTGCTGTTTGTGAGCGGTCATCGCGATTGGCCCGTAGATGTGGACTGGGTTCGCGTGTGGCAAAAATAAAGGGGGAGACTGTTATGAGCTTTAAAAACGTTCCGATTCCTGCAGCAGCCGAGGCTGCCGGCTATACCAAGCTGGTGCTGGCCGACGATTTCGACAGCTACGATACCATTGATCTGAGCGGCGAGGGCAAGCCCGGATATTTGTGGTATACCGATCGTCCGTACGGTAAGTCTACGCTGACGAAGGATGAACTGCAGATAAAGGATTCCGTGCTGTTTATGAAACCTTTGGAGTGTGCGGCGGCAATCGGTATGCCGACCTACAGCACCAAGGGTAAGACGGGCTTTGTAATGAAATACGGCTATGCCGAGGCGCGTATTCGCGCGAACGAGCCCGAAGGCACCTACAACGGTGTGCCGGCGTTTTGGGGCATCGGCCTGCGCGATATGCTCAAGACCGACCCGGTGGGCTGGAAGGATTGCGGCGAACTGGATATTTTGGAGATCGAGCGTTGCGAGGACCCTGAAACGGGCAAAACGCGCAACTACTATACCGGTACGCTGCATCACCATCACCGCACGGGCGAGCTGAAGGAGAACGGTGCTCCCGTGCAAACGTGCGGCACCAACTTCATCAACGCGTTGGGCTACAAGGAGCGCCGCTGGCTGGACAACGAGTGGCACACCTATGCCGCGTTGTGGGAGCCGGGCCACGTGTCGTGGTATCTCGACGGCCGGCTGATGCATTCGGCGCGCTACAGCACCGATGCCCTGCCTGAGTATTACTACCGCGACGATCCTACGCCGCTGCCGCGCTATGAGGAGGCGCATCCCGAGGCTGCCAACC
Organism: Clostridia bacterium; assembly: GCA_017503785.1. Classification (GTDB taxonomy): domain Bacteria; phylum Bacillota; class Clostridia; order Oscillospirales; family Acutalibacteraceae; genus RGIG3009. The sequence goes on along the minus strand of JAFVSK010000019.1, from coordinate 39,228 downwards.
GCACCTGGGTGGGTGCCCATTCCGTGATGGACGGTGAGGAAGAGGTTATTATTCTCGGTTGCAACTACAACTGGCCCATGGAAGTGGACTGGGTTCGCATTTGGGGTAAATAAGCGAGCGGCCGCCGCACGAATTTCGTGCGGCGGTTTTTTTGTTTGATTTAAAGAAAGCTTGCATTATTTCATCATAGTTTTGTTAAAAGGTTGACTTTTAGGGAGGGGTGTGTCACACTGAATTTGTTGGAAGGAGGCGTTGGTGATGAGTTTTAAAGACACCCCGATCCCTGCGGCCGCCGAGGCGGCCGGGTATACGCGTTTGGCCTTTTCGGATGATTTTGACACGCTGGATACCATCGACCTAAAGGGCGAGGGCAAGCCCGGGTTTCACTGGTATATCGACCGCCCGAACGGCATGCCCGATATGAAGCCTTCGGATTTTTCCATTACCGAGGAGTCGGTGCTGCACTTGGAGCCGGAAATGTGCCGACCGCTGATCGGCATCAGCTCGTACAGCAAGCGCGGCGACACCGGTTACACGATGCAGTTCGGGTACATTGAGTCGCGTATCCGCGCCAAAATCCCCGGTCCGTCGTATCAGCGAAAGGTGCATTGCTGGCCGGCGTTTTGGACCTTGTCGAAGCAGAACATTATGGGATGGCCCTATGAGCATTTGGGCGAGCTGGATATCATTGAAATGGTGGCCATTCGCGGCGGTCAGCCTATCTACACGGGCACACTGCACGATTGGCACGGCAGCCCGCAAAACTGCGCCACCAACTTTGTAAACTCCACCGGGTATCTCGATCAATTTGATTTTCTGGACGACGATTGGCACACCTACGCGGCACTGTGGGAGCCCGGCCGTGTGGCGTGGTATTTGGATAACAAGCTGATGCATTCGGTGACCTACACACCCGACGACGTGCCGAAATATTTTTACCGCGACGATCCCGATCCGCTGCCCTGCCCGCCCGAGGAGCAGGGCTGGGTGGGTGCCCATTCGGTGATGGATAACGATCCGCAGGTGATCATTTACGGTTGCCGTGGAGAGTGGCCGATGGATATCGACTGGATTCGTGTGTGGCAGAAATAAGGGTTGTCCCTTTTTGAGGAAATGTAGTCATTAATCGGCCAAATGTGCAAGTTCTATTGACTTTTTTGATCGGTTGTGGCACGATGACAACGGTAACCGTTGAGTATGAGGAGGCAATAACTATGAGCTTTAAAAACACCCCCATTCCCGCGGCGGCTGAGGCGGCAGGCTTTACCAAGCTGGCACTGGCCGACGACTTTGACGATTTGAGCCAGTTTGATCTGAGCTGTGAAGGCAAAGCCGGATATACGTGGTATCTGGACCGTCCGTTCGGCATGCCCGACATGAAGGAAACCGACTTCACCTTCCCCGAGGAATCGGTGATGCACCTGGAGCCGGAAATGTGCTCGCCGCTGATCGGCTTCAGCTCCTACAGTAAGCGCGGTGATACGGGCTACACGATGCAATACGGGTATTTGGAAGCGCGTATTCGCGTGAAGATCCCGGGTGAAGCCTATCAAAAGAAAACCCATTGCTGGCCTGCTTTTTGGACTCTGTCCAAGCAGAACTGGATGGGGAAAGGCTTTGAGCATTGCGGCGAGATCGACGTTGTTGAAATGGTGGCGATCCATAAAGGGCATCCGATCTACACGGGTTCGTTGCACGATTGGAAGCGTTTTAAGGACGAAGAAGGTAAGGTTAAAACGGTGTACGCTTCCAATTTGATCAACAACTGCGGCTACAACGATTATTTCGACTACATCGACGAAGACTGGCACACCTATGCCGTGTTGTGGGAGAAGGGCCACGTGGCCTGGTATTGGGACAACAAGCTGATGCATTCCATTCGCTATAACGAGTGGGATAAGCCGCAGTACTTCTACCGTGATGACCCCACGCCGCTGCCGAGCTTGGAGTATTATGCTGCGGGCGACAAAAATGCACCGTGGAAGGGCGCGTATGCGATCTTTGATAACGATCCGCAGATCCTTACGACGGGTTGCCGCGGCGCGTGGCCGATGGATATTGACTGGATCCGCGTGTGGGAAAAAGAATAAACAAAAAAGGCCACCTTTGCAAAGGTGGCTTTTTTGTGTAAAGAGTTGACTTCTTCGGTTTTTTGTGATTTACTGAAACCGTAAATAATTCGACGGTCAAAACAACGGTGGAGGTGCCATGATGAGCAAGGAGATACAGGCTCCGGCTATTGCTGTGGAGCGTGGGATGACACGGTTGGTGTTTGAGGATGACTTTGAGTCGCTTGACACTTTTGATTTGCAAGGAACCGGCGAGAAGGGATACAAGTGGTATTTGACCCGCGCGTTTCGTGCAAAGCCGTTGACAAAAGACGATTTTCGCATTGAAAACAGTGTGCTGTATCTTGAACAGCACGATAGTTTATACAATTACGGCCTGTGCACCTACAATCCCCGCACGCGGCAGGGCTTTACGTTTAACAAGGGCGTGCTGGAGTTTCGGTTCCGTATTCCGCATTATTATGAGGACAAGACTGAGTATACCGAGCCCGATTGCGGTGGTCCGGCGATCTGGTCGTTCCCCATTGACAAGCTCCACGATACGGCGCTGGAATGGGTGGAAATGGACTGGATGGAGTATTGGGGTACCTACGACGGGCGCTTTCCCGAGGGGTATTACACCACCACCTTGCATCATAGCCGTCGCGATACCATGCATCAAGGCCAGACGTTTTTGGCCAACAACGACGAACGCCGCGGCGTGGGCTGCCTGACGGATGCCGAATGGCACACCATGACCTTCCTGTGGGATGAGGGTGTGATGCAAAGCTGGTTTGACGGCATGCCCAGTGTGGTGCAGCGCTATGAAAATAACATCACCGAGCCGAAAGCAAACGTGCGCGCGGGCGATCCCGAATTGCCCGGTATTTACACGCCGATGAACACGCAGCATCTGCCGCTGATCATCAATGGTGCCAAAAACAATCCGCTCGAAATTGACTGGATCCGCGTGTGGCAGAAGTGAGGAGGGCTGTGAGATGAACAAGAAAAACATTCCGATTCCTGAGATCGCTGAAAAGTACGGAATGCGTCATTTGGTGTTTGAGGACGATTTTGACTCCTACGATACGATTGATCTGGAGGGCGAGGGCACCTACGGCTACAAGTGGTATACCACGCGCCCGTTTCGTGCAAAGCCGTTGACAAAAGACGATTTCCGCATTGAAAACAGCGTGCTGTATCTCGAACAGCATGACAGCTTGTACAACTACGGTCTTGCAACGGTCAATCCCCGCACGCGGCAGGGCTTTACGTTTAACAAGGGCGTGCTGGAGTTTCGGTTCCGTATTCCGCATTATTATGAGGATAAAACTAAGTACACCGAGCCTGATTGCGGAGGCCCGGCGATTTGGTCGTTCCCGCCCGATAAAATTTACGATACGGCGCTGGAATGGGTGGAAATGGACTGGATGGAATATTGGGGAACGCACGACGGTACGTGGCCCGGCGGACATTACACCACCACGTTCCACCATACGAAGCGCTCCACGTTGCACGATTCCGGTGTTACGGGCAGTAACTGGGCAGGACACGCCAAAGCTCCGCAAATACTCAGCGACGGCGAATGGCATACGCTCACGTTCCTGTGGGATACGGGTATTGTGGACAGCTGGTTGGACGGCGAGCATGCAGTATGTCAGATTTTTGACAACGGCCGCGTCGAGCCGCCCGCCAAATTCAAGCACGGTGAGCCTTTCGAGGGCGTGTACGAGTATATGAACGAGCAGTTTGTGGCGCTTATCATCAGCGGTGCCAAAAACAATCCGCTTGAAATTGACTGGATTCGCGTGTGGCAAAGATAATCGACGGTACCGAGTGTGGCAGGAATAGGGGAGATGGACGCGCAGCGTAATGCTGCTCCCCCTATGATCGGCCTCAAGGCTCTCTCTTGACGAGGGAGCCTTTTTATTTGTCTTTTTGGGTGGATGGTTGACATGCTTTTTGGGATTTGTCATACTGCAATTAGTTAACAAGAACAAGCAGGGAGGCGTTGGTAAATGAAGTTTGAGATACGTGCTGCCCAGATCGATCTGGCGCGACAAATTGAGACGGTGGATACCGTAAAGAGGTTTTTTGACGTGGCGGCCGGTGCCGGCTTGAATACCATTGTGATGTATCTGGAGGACCGCGTGAAAACCGCGACCTATCCGTATTCGCCCGACGTGGAAAGCTATTCCGAGGCGCAGGTGCGCGAGATGGTGGCCTATGCCGATACACTGGGACTGGAGCTCATTCCCGTGGTATCGCCCATTGGGCATACCGAGCGCTTCTTGCGCCATCCCGAGCTTGCACAGCTGGCAGAGCTGCGCGGCAATATTCCCGGCATGTTTGCCAAAGGCACGCCCGACGATATGCACATGGATACCTGTCCGCGGCTTGCCGAAACGATGGCATTTTTTGATGCCTATATCACCGAGGTGGCGGCGCTGTTTCCGTCGAAGTATTTCCACATTGGTTTTGATGAAATTCACGAGATGGGCTTCTGTGAGTTGTGCAAGGGCACCCCGGTGGCAGAGCTTTTCGGCGGCGCGGTGAAGCATTTCTACGACCTGCTGAAGAGGCTCGGCAAGGAAGTGATGATCTGGGACGATATGCTGGAGCAGCAGCCGAAGCTGTTGGAGCTGATCCCGAAGGATGTGATCTTGTGTGCGTGGTTCTATCAGTACACTGAGCAATATCCGACGGCTCGCTTTGAAACCAGCAGCGCCTACGATTATTTGACGTATTACGAGCGGCTGGGGTACCGCACGTTGGCGTGCCCGAACAAGCGCGGTTCGCTGGATACGTTGACGACCTATGCCGCCAAGTGCCATACGATGGGTATGCTGCTGACAAGCTGGGAAATGTCGAACCATCAGCAGCTGGCGTATTTGTATCCGCAGCTGACCTACGCAGGGCTGCTGTGGACGGGCAAGGAGGTTCCCGGCCCTGCAGCACTGGAAAAGGCAGCAGCGCAGTACGTGGACACGCCTGCGGCTGCCAAGGCACTGGCAACGGCAATGTCGGCGGTGCAGTATGGCGGTGTTCCGCTGCCGGGTGACAAGGCATGTTACGTGCTCCCGAACGAATGCGGATACGTTACGGAAAACATGCTGCCGTTGGTGATCGACGTGCTGGAGCATGCGACCGGTGATAAGGACGTTATTGATGCATATTTGGCAAAGCTGCACGCGCTGCAGCTGCGCTTCCACTTGTGGGAGACCGGCTATGCACTGCACGAATATCGTGCCGGTGTGGGCTCTCTGACAATTGAGGAGCTGCGCCGTGAGGCGGCAGCGTGCGCGAAGCAGGCCGATGCCGTGACGGAGAAGATCACGGCGCTGTGGGATCGCTTGCGTTCCGGATTGCCGTATTCTTCGGCGTTCCGCAACGAGCAAAAAATGTACCGGGCAGCGGCAGACTGGCTGGTAAAAACTGCCGAAAACGCGGTGGCGGGCGAGATCGGCCGTTTGGTGATCCGTTATGAGCTGCGCGAGTATACGGCGGCTTGCAAAACGGTGGCTACCGTGCATTACGCCGACGGCAGCAGTTTTGAAGCGGCCAACGGCACCTACAAGGGTATGTACCTGCGCGGGGTGCAGTACGATTACAGCTATGAAATTCCTGCCGACAAAGTGCCGGTGGCGGTGACGCTTACGGTGTCGGGCTATGGCGCGAGCGGGTTCCGCTACGTGTCGGCCAACGTGGGCGGTAAGGAATACGTTCCCGAAGCAGTGGCATCGGCGAGCGGCCAGGTGGAGCACGCCGAGTTTATGCTGGATAACGACACCCGCGCGGCGATGTTTAACGAGCAGGATATGATGCAGTTCTTTACCAACGATATTTCCGCTAAACGTGAGCACAGTGTCACACTGTCGATGAAGGAATGGTAAAAATGCCGCCGCGGCCTAGGCTGCGGCGGTGTTTTTTACGGTTATTTTTTGCGAAAGTCTTGACTTTTTCGAGTAGGTATGACAAACTGAAACCAACGAGCAACTATAACGTGGGAGGGTAATATTATGCCTTGTTATGAAATGCGTGCCGTGCAGATCGACCTTGCGCGGCAAATTGAAACGGTGGATACCGTAAAGCAGTTTTTTGATGCTGCGGCAAGTGCCGGTATGAACACGGTGGTGCTGTATCTGGAGGACCGTATTAAGACGGCAACCTATCCGTATTCGCCCGACGAGGAAAGCTATTCCGAAGCACAGGTGCGTGAGCTGGTGGCCTACGCTACGGCGCTGGGGCTGGACCTTATTCCCGTGGTGTCGCCCGTGGGCCATACCGAGCGGTTTATGCGCCATCCCGAAATGAAGCACATTGCCGAGCTGCGCGGCAAGATCGCCGGTGCCTACAACGAGGCCGGTGTGGAGCGCTATTTGGCGACGTGCCCCAAGCTGCCCGAAACGCTGGCGTTTTTCGATGCGTATATTGCCGAGGTGGCGGCCTTGTTCCCCTCGAAGTTCTTCCATATCGGCTTCGACGAGATTTGGGATATGGGCTATTGCGAGCTGTGCAAGCACGATAAGATCGAGGACTTGTATTACAACGCCATCATGCATTTCCACGGCCTGCTGAAGGGTCTTGGCAAGGATATGATGATCTGGGACGATATGCTGGAGCAGTTCCCGTGGGTGATGGAAAAGCTGCCGAAGGATATTGTGCTGTGTGCGTGGTTCTACCAGTACACCGAGCAGTACCCTGTGGCGCGCTTCTCCACCAGCCGCAGCTACGATGTTTTCCATTACTTTGAAAAGCTGGGCTTCCGCTATTTGGGTTGCCCGTGGATGCGCGGGTCGATCGACACGCTGACGGCCTATGCTGCGAAGCGTAAGCCGTTTGGTATGCTGCTGACCAACTGGGAAATGTCGGATCAGCAGATCGCACACTTATATCCCACCATCGAATATGCGGGTTCGCTGTGGAGCGGCCGCGAGCTGCCCGGCGAGGCGGCCGTGCTGAAGGCAGCGGCAAAGTATACCGACAACGAGGAATCGGCGCTGGCGGTGGCCACGGCGATGCAGGCGTTTGAATATTACGGTGTGCAGGCACCCTCGAACACGACCAGCTACCGCTTGCCCTGCGAGGAGGCTTATGTTATCACGCGCACGATCCCGCTGGTGGAGGCGGGGCTGGCCAAGGCCGCCGGTCATGCCGATATGCTGGATTCGTTCCGCATGAAGCTGCGCCGCTTGAAGATCAGCTACCGTTTGTGGGAAGTCGGCTATGCGTTGCACGAATACCGCGCCGGCGAAGGTACGATGCCGCTTGAGGTAATTCAAGAGGAACTGAAGGCTTGCCGTGCCGAGGTGGAAGATTTTGAAGCAATGGCGATGGGGCTGTGGAAGCGCTGCCGTCCGGGCATTGCCGCGCCGCAAATGGAAAAGATCATCGGCGGCATGAAGGATGGCGTGAACAAGATGATGGCGCTGGCCGAGGCGGCTACGCCCGAGGATATCGGCCGCTTGGTGGTGCGCTACGATCTGGGTGAGTTTACCTCCTCCTGCACGACGACGGTAACGCTGCATTACGCCGACGGCAGCACGTACGAGGCGGCCAAGGGTACCTTTAAGGCCATGAACGTGCGTACGCAAAAGTACGAGTACAGCTACGAGATCCCTGCCAAGCCGTTTGAGGCGGTAACGTTCTCGGTGTGCGGCTACGGCGCTTCGGGCGTGCGGTACGTAACGGCCAACATGGGCGGTAAAGAGTACATTCCGTCGGGTATTACCAAGGTGAGCGGTCAGGTGGAGCATCCCGAGTTCATTCTGAGCGACGACAGCCGCGCTGCCGTGTTTAACGAGCAGGAGATGCTGCAGTTCTTTGTGAACGATATTTCCCGCCGCAAGGCGAACAGCGTGACAGTTTCGTTGAAGGAGTGGTAACATGCTGTTTGAAAACGGTGACCGTCTTATTTTTGCCGGTGATTCCGTGACGGATATGGGGCACGAGGGCAACGGCGAAGGCTTGTTTGAAGCCGTGGGGCGCGGCTACGTGCGCGTGGTGGAGAATTTGCTGGAGGCGTGCTACCCTCAACTGACGTTGCGCATTACCAATGCCGGGGTCAGCGGCAATACCAGCCGTGATCTGTTGGCACGGTTCGACCGCGACGTTGTTAGCCGCGATCCGCAATGGGTGTCTATTTGCATTGGCATTAACGACGTGTGGCGTCAGTTTGACACCCCCGCCATTGCGGAGAATGCCGTGCTGCCCGAAGAATACGAGCGCAACGTGGAGCAGATGATCGTAAGCGTGAAAGACCGTGTAAAGGGGATTTTTCTGCTTACACCGTACTACATGGAGCCGAACCGCGATGATCGGATGCGGGCGCGCATGGACGAGTATGGCGCGATCTGTTGCAGGCTGGCGGAAAAGTATGGCTGCTGTTTGGTGGATATGCAGGCAATGTACGATCGCTTTTTCCGCTATCGTCATTCGTCGCGCATTGCGTGGGACCGTGTGCATCCCAACCAAATGGGAGCCACGCTGATGGCACGGGAATTTTTGAAGCATTGCGAGTTTGAGTATAACAACAACTGGTGACAACAAGCTCTCCCTTCGGGGAGGGCTTGTTTTTTAATACAGCAAGAAATGTCCAAAAAAAGTAACAAAACGGTCTTGTCATGCGGCGGAATAATTTGGTACTATACAGACATGAAAACTTCTTAACGGAGGGATGACTATGTTAACGGAAAAGCAATTGCAGGAATGGGTTGACAGCTTGCCGCTGGATGAGCTGGCGGGCCAGGTTATCAACTATGAGATCGGCAAGCGCCACGATCGGGAATGGGTTAAGCAGATCATTCGCGATACCAAGCCCGGCAGCATCTACTACGGCAGAGATGACGAGGAGCTGTGCCAATACATTCGCGATCTTCAGGACGAGGCTTGTAGCGTACCCACCATGTACGTGGCCGACGTGGAACACGGCCCCGGTTGCGGTGCGCCCATTGACCAGCTGCTGCCCGTGCCGATGGCGTGGGGTGCGGTGAACGACCCTGATCTGGTGGAGGCGGCGCATCACGAAACCGCAAAAATGTGCCGTAAGTATATGCGGCATTTGGCGCTGTCGCCGGTGTCGGATATTAACTTTAACTTCCGCAATCCGCTGGTGAACACCCGCGCAGTTTCGGATGATACTGACGCAGTGATCCGTTTGTGCGCAGCGGCGGTGCGCGGCTTCCAAAAGGACGGTATGATGGCCGCCTGCTGTAAGCACTTCCCCGGTGACGGCATGGATGACCGTAACCAGCATTTCTTAACTTCCATCAACTCGCTGTCCAAGGAGGAGTGGATGAACACCTACGGTCGTGTGTATAAAGCGATGATCGACGAGGGTGTTATGTCCATTATGGTGGCACACATTGCCCTGCCTGCCTTTGACGAAAAGGTGGATGACATTTTGGGCTATCCGCCCGCAACCTTGAGCAAGAACCTGATGACCGGCCTGCTGAAGGGCACGCTGGGTTTTGACGGGTGTATTGTGTCGGATGCGATGAGCATGATCGGTGCGTGCGCGATGGTGCCTGCCGAGCGGTTGGCAGTGGAATATCTGAAGGCCGGCGGCGATCTCATTTTGTTTGCGCTGCCTACCGATCACAAGTACATTATAGAAGCGGTGGAAAGCGGCGATCTGCCGCTGGAGCGCTTGAAGGATGCCGTGCTGCGTATTTTCCGCATGAAGAACAAGGTGGGTTTGTTCGGCGAGGAGGAAGCCATTCAGGCGAAGCTTGCCAACGATCCGCTGACGGCGATCGAGGCGATGGATCAAGAGCTGGCCGATCGCAGCATCACCGTGATCCGCAATGCGCGCGGCTTATTCCCTCAAAAGAATTTGAAGCCCGGCGCGAAGATCCTGCAGGTGATCGTTCAAATTGAAGAAACGAACGGTAACAACGTGAACTACCGTGCCATGGCAACGGTGGAGGAAGAACTGAAAGCCCGCGGTTACGAGGTGACCACGCTGGTGAATCCCAAACACTACGACGTGAAGGATGCGGTGGAAAAGTACGATCTGGTGCTGCTCAACTGCCGCGTAAGCTCTTCGAACTATCAAGGCGGCACGCTGCGCCTCGGTTGGGGACAGGTGATGGCGCTGTGGCGCGGTTACCTGATGCAGCATCCGAACCTGATCTTTACGTCGTTCGGTGATCCGTACAAGCTGTACGACTATCCGTTCGCACACACCTATATCAACACGTATTCTCCTACCGAGTCGTCGCAGCGCGCGTTCGTGAAGGCGCTGTTCGGTGAGATCGAAGCGGTGGGCAAGAGCCCGGTGGCACACGAAGGGTTCTTTGAAAGAGGCATTTGATCGCGAGGTGTAAGGATGCAGAACCCCATCATTGTGCGCGGAAATGCGCGGTTTAGCGTGATTGGTGAGGGCCTTTTACGCATGGAGTACGCCGAGGACGGCCGCTTTGTGGACGAAAAGACCCTGTTTGCCGAAAATCGAGTGCACGACGGTTGCCCGTTTTCCGTGGAGGACGACGGCGCGGTGCTGACGGTGCGCACGGCGCGTATCGTGCTGACGTATGCCTATGGCAAAAACGAAGGCTTTACGCCCGATACGTTGAAGGCGGAGATCTTGGCCGACGGTAAGCTTGCGGACGTTTGGTTTGCCGGTAAGAAGAACCACGGCAATCTCGGCGGTACGCTGGCTACGTTGGATAACATCGGCGGGTATGCCCAGGCGAAAGAGGGCGTGGTGTCGCGCGATGGGTGGTATTTGCTGAACGACAGCGGCATGCCCTTGCTGGCCGACGGTTGGATCCGCGACCGCGAACCGACACACACCGCCGACTGGTACTTGTTCTCCTATGGCAAGGATTACAAGCTGGCTCTGCGTCAATTGGCGCAGGTAGCGGGCAGGATGGCGATGCCGCGCCGCGCGGCGTTCGGGTCGTGGTATTCGCGGTGGCATCCGTATACCGCCAAGGACTTTGTGGATTTGGTGGACGAATACGATGCGAACGATTTTCCGTTGGATATTCTCGTGATGGACATGGACTGGCATTGGAGCAAATTTCGCTTCGTGGACAAGCCCGACGATCCTCACAAGGCCAAGACCGGTCACGGCTGGGGCGGTGGCGACTTGAACTGGACGGGATATTCGTGGTGTACCGACCTGATTCCCGATCCGGATGCGCTGATGGCGGAAATGAAGCGGCGAAATATACTGGTAACGCTGAACGATCATCCTGCCGACGGTGTGCGCGAGTGCGAGGATCGGTATCCTGCCTTTATGCAAGCGCTCGGATACGACCCGAAGGACGGCGTGAATTTGCCGTATAACGCGGGGGATAAGGCGTATATGACCGCCTTCTTTGAGCAGGTGTTGCAGCCGCTCGAGGATCAAGGCGTGGATTTCTGGTGGGTGGATTGGCAGCAAAACAGCATTTATCCCACCGTGGCAGGTTTGCGGAAGCTGCCGCATTTGCCGTGGCTGAATTATTTGTATTACCACAACAGCCGCCGCGGCGGCAAGCGCGGCCAAGGCTACAGCCGTTGGGGCGGATTTGGCGATCATAAGCATCCGTTGTATTTTTCGGGTGATATTCATGCCACGTGGGATGCGCTGCGGTATGAGATCTATTTCACTTCCACCGCGGCCAACGCAGGATGCTTTTACTGGGCGCACGATACGGGTGGCTTTTACGGCAAGCGCGACCCCGAGCTGTACGTGCGTTGGGTACAGTATTCGCTGACGACGGCGGCGCTGCGCTTACATTCTACGGGCAATGAACTGGATCGCCGTCCGTGGACGTGGGGCGAGCGGGAGTGCACGGCCATTCGTGACATGTTCCACCTGCGTTCGCAGTTGATGCCGTATATTTATTCCACGGCGTATCAAAGCTACGTGAACAGCCTGCCGCTGCTGCGGCCGTTATATTACGATTACCCCGATTGGGAATTTGCCTACGTGTGCCCTGAAGAGTATTTCTTCGGTGATGCGTTTTTGTGCGCGCCCATTTATGCCCCGGCGGGTGCAGATGGCTTGGCCGAGCGGCAGGTGCGCTTGGTGGGCGGCGAGTATTACAACTTCTTTACAGGGGAAAGAATAAAAGGGGACTGGCGCATGGAGCAGTGCCCGCTTGAAACGTTCCCGCTGTACGTAAAAGCCGGTGTGCCGCTGCCGATGCAGCCGTATACCAACCGCATGACGGCGAAAACGCCCGAAACGCTGATCGTGAGAACGTATCCGACGAGCGGCGCGTGCGAAACGCATTTTTCGCTGTTTGAGGACGACGGCGTTTCCGAAGGCTATCGCGAGGGCGTGGGCGTGATTACCGATCTGTGCTATTGCCGCACCGAGGACGGTGCGGTGACGGTGTCGGCCCAGCCGAGCGGCGAAGCCTACGAGGGGATGCCTGCGGTGCGAACCTATCGCTTTGAGCTGCCGGATACCGAGGCCTTGGCAGTGGAAGCAGCGTCACATCCTGCGACGGTGTGCTACGATGCAAAGGCGCGGTTGAACACCGTGACGGTGGAGTCGGTTTCGGCGTGGGATGCGGTGAAAATCACCCTGAAATAAAAAGAACGGCTGCTTTGGGCAGCCGTTCTTTTTTATTTTTTCGTATTGTCGATAGACGTGCGGAAAATGACGAAGCGTTGATACAAAAACTCGGTGATGAAGTTGAGTACCATGTTCAGCGCCGTAACGAGGTATTCGTTCCAGCCCACGGTTTCCACCAGCCAGTTGCCGCCGATGGTGGTGACGGGAGTGAATACTGCGTAGAACAGGAAGATCTTGAGCAGTGCCAGGGGAATGTTGGCATCGGATTTAAAGGTGACCTTGCGGTTGACGGTGAGGTTCCACACCACCGAAAGGATAAGCGAAATGAGGTAGCTGGGCCAGTAGCTCCAGCGGATGAGCTCGTTCATTAAGGCAAAGGTGCCGATTTGAATGACGCCCGCGCCGACCGATACGGCTAAGAATTTGAGAAATCGCAGAAATTCTTTCATAGACACTCCTCCTGATAGCAGCTGACATCGATAACGTGCCCGAGAAGCTCCTCCAACAACGCGGGATCGGCGACCAGCAGCTCTTTTTGATTGTGCGTGAGCGTTTTCTTGATGCGGTATTCCAGCCGCGAAGCAACGGCGCGGTCGCCGCATCGCCAAACGCGTTCCATACGCACGGGGGTGCGGGAGGCGGTGTATTTGGCGCCCACGGATTTGCCGTTGTGCTCCGCAAATCGCCGTGCAACGTCGGTGGTGATGCCGGTGTACAGCGAATGATCCGCACAGCGGAGCAGATAGACAAAGTAAGGCTTTTCCACGGTGCCACCTCCCTTGGTTCATTGTAACAAAAAACGCACGACGGCACAAGAGAAAATTTTACAAAAAAGGCGGTTTTGTGCGTTGACATACGGCGCGGAATATGGTATGATACTGGAGAAATAAATCTTTAAGTACGATACAGAGAGATCGGCAAGATTGAGGAATACCGTTGCACGGTGCAGGTGTACTGCGCCGATTCGTCACGCATACTCACCTTGCCGTTCGGCAAGGTTTTTTTGCAGAAAGGAGAAGGCGATATGGCACAGCAGCTGAAAGCGACTTTGATTGGTTCGATGCCGTCGTTTTCCCGTGCGGTGGCAGCGTGTTTTGCTATTCCTCAATTTTCGTATTTGAATGATACGCGGTATACTGTTTTTCCCGGCTTTTGCGACGTGCACGTGCATTTTCGCGAGCCGGGTTTTTCTTATAAAGAAACCATTGCTTCCGGTTGCCGCGCGGCAGCGCACGGTGGCTATACTGCGGTGTGCACCATGCCGAATTTAAACCCCGTGCCCGACAGTGCAGCGCATTTGCGCGAACAAACGGCGTTGATTGCCGAACACGCCACGGTGGGGGTATATCCCTACGGCGCCATTACGGTGGGGCAGCAGGGTGAGCAATTGGCGGCGCTGGAGGATATGGCCCCCGACGTGATCGCCTTTTCGGACGATGGGCGCGGCGTGCAAAGCGATGCCCTGATGCGTGAAGCGATGCAGCGCGCCAAGGCGCTGGGGAAAATGATCGTGGCGCACTGCGAGGTGAACGAGCTGCTGCGCGGTGGGTACATTCACGACGGTGCCTACGCGGCAGCGCACGGACATCGCGGTATTTGCAGCGAAAGCGAATGGCGGCAGATCGAGCGCGATCTGAAGCTGGTGAGCGAGGTGGGGTGTGCGTATCACGTGTGTCATATTTCCACCAAGGAAAGCGTGGAGCTGATACGCCAAGCCAAAGCGAGCGGCTTGGACGTGACCTGCGAAACCGGGCCGCATTACTTAATGTTGGACGACAGCGATCTGCAGGAGCACGGACGGTTTAAAATGAATCCGCCGCTGCGCGACAAGAGCGATCGCTTGGCACTCATTGAGGGCGTGTGCGACGGCACGATCGACATGATCGCCACCGATCACGCGCCGCATTCCGCCGAGGAAAAGGCCAAGGGCCTGGAAGGCAGCGCTTTTGGTGTGGTGGGGCTGGAAACGGCGCTCCCGGTGCTGTATACGGCGCTGGTGAAGCCGGGGATCCTCACCTTGGACAAGGTGGTCGACCTGCTGGCGGCAGCGCCGCGGAAACGGTTTAACATTCCGTACGACGAGTCGTTTACGGTGTGGGATATGGAGGATAAACGGCCGGTGGACCCGCGGGAATTTCTCTCGCTGGGCAAGGCCACGCCGTTTGAAGGAACAGAACTATACGGGCGCTGTGTGTTGACGGTATGCAACGGGCAGACGGTATTTTCGGAAATTTAAGGGAGGCAACGTATTATGGCAAAACGTACAGACATTAAGAAGATCTTGATCATCGGCTCCGGCCCGATCGTGATCGGTCAGGCGGCGGAGTTCGACTATGCCGGCACGCAGGCTTGCTTGGCGCTGAAAGAAGAGGGCTACGAGGTGGTGCTGTGCAACTCCAACCCGGCAACCATTATGACGGACACCTCCATTGCCGACAAGGTGTACATGGAGCCGCTGACGTTGGAATACATTGCAAAAATTCTGCGTTATGAGCGCCCCGATGCCATTGTGCCCGGTATCGGCGGTCAGACCGGCTTGAATTTGGCAATGCAGCTGGAAAAGAAGGGGATCTTGAAGGAGTGCGGCGTGGAGCTGCTGGGTACCAGCAGCGAAAGCATTGAGCGCGCCGAGGACCGCGAGCTGTTTAAAGAGCTGTGCCAGTCCATTGGCGAGCCCACCATTCCCTCGGAGATCACCTACAACTTGGAAGAAGCGGCTGCGGCGGCCGAGCGCATCGGCTACCCGGTGGTGTTGCGTCCTGCCTTTACGCTGGGCGGCACCGGCGGCGGCTTTGCCAACGATCCCGAGGAGCTGCGCGAGATCGGCTTGAATGCGTTTAAGCTCTCGCCCGTGCATCAGGTGCTCATTGAAAAGAGCGTGAAGGGCTACAAGGAAATCGAGTTTGAGGTAATGCGCGATTCGAAGGATCATGCCATTACCATTTGCGGTATGGAGAACATTGACCCCGTTGGCGTGCACACCGGCGACTCGTTGGTGGTGGCGCCCATTATGACCTTGAACGACCACGACTTGAAAATGTTGAACGACAGCGCGATCAAGATCATTCGCGAGCTCAAGATCGAGGGCGGCTGCAACGTGCAGTTCGCGCTGCATCCGCAGACTAGCGAATACTATCTCATTGAGGTGAACCCCCGCGTGTCCCGCTCGTCGGCGTTGGCGTCTAAGGCTTCGGGGTATCCCATCGCCCGCGTGACCGCGAAGATCGCTGTGGGTATGGCGTTGGAGGACATTGCCATTGCCAACACCACGGCGGCATTTGAGCCGCGCTTGGATTACGTGGTGGCCAAGCTGCCGCGCTTCCCCTTTGATAAGTTCGCCACCGCTCCCAATACGCTGGGCACGCAGATGAAGGCAACAGGCGAGGTGATGGGGATCGGCTCCAATCTGGAGGAGTGCCTGCTCAAGTCGGTGCGCTCGCTGGAGATCGGTGCCAACCACTTCCACCTGCCGAAGTTCGACAGTTTCTCCGAGGAGGAGCTGCGCGAGTATCTGACGGTGTTTAAAGACGATAACATTTTTGCCGTGGCCGAGCTGATGCGCCGCAACGAGAGCATCGAAAGCCTGCACGAGATCACCAAGATCACGCCGTTCTTCCTGGAGGCTATTCGGCACATTGTGGATATGGAAATGACGCTGTGCGCCAACCCCAAGGATATTGACGTGCTGCGCAGCGCAAAGCAGATGGGCTTTGGCGATCGCTTTATTGCTCATCTGTGGCAGATGAGCGAGGAAGAGGTGTACGCCCTGCGCCGCGAGAACGGGCTGTTCCCGGTGTATCGCATGGTGGACACCTGCCACACCAACGCGTATATTCCGTATTTCTACTCCTCCTACACCGGCGAAAACGCTTCGGTGCTGACCGACCGTAAAAAGATCGTGGTGCTGGGCGCCGGCCCCATCCGTATCGGCCAGGGCGTGGAGTTCGACTATTCCACCGTGCACGCCGTGCAGACCATCAAGGCCGCCGGCTACGAGGCGATCATTATCAACAATAACCCCGAAACGGTGTCGACCGACTATACCACGGCAGACAAGCTGTATTTTGAGCCGCTGACCCCCGAAGACGTGATGAACATTGTGGACTTTGAGAAGCCCGAGGGTGTGATCGCATCGCTGGGCGGCCAGACTGCCATCAACCTCGCCGAGCCGCTGATGAAGCGTGGTGTGCGCATTATCGGTACGGATTGCGAAGCGATCGACCGCGCAGAAAACCGCGACCGTTTTGAAAAGATCTTGGAAGAATTGAATATTCCGCAGCCGAAGGGCCGCGCCGTGACCCGCATTGAGGACGGTATTGCCGCGGCGGCGGAGATCGGCTATCCCGTGCTGGTGCGCCCGAGCTTCGTGCTGGGCGGCCGCGCGATGCAGATCGTGGCCAACGAGGAGCAGCTGCGCCAGTATTTGAAGACTGCCGTGGAGATCGACGAGGACAAGCCCGTGTTGGTTGACAAGTACATTCAAGGCAAGGAAGTGGAGATCGACGCCATTTGCGACGGTCGCGATGTGTTCGTGCCCGGTATTATGGAACTGGTTGAGCGCACCGGTATTCACAGCGGTGACTCCATCAGCGTGTATCCCGCGTTCAGCATTTCCGACCGTGTGAAGGGTATTCTGCTGCAGTATGCCAAGAAATTGGGCTTGGGTATCGGCATTGTCGGCCTGTACAACATTCAGTTTATCGTGGACGAGAACGAGGACGTGTATATCATTGAGGTGAACCCCCGCTCGTCGCGCACGGTGCCGTTCCTGTCGAAGGCCACCGGCTTTAGCCTGGCCGACATTGCCACCGAGGTGATCTTGGGCAAGAGTTTGAAGGAGCTGGGCATTTTCGACATTTATCCCACCGAGAAAAAGCGTTGGTACGTGAAGGTGCCGGTGTTCTCGTTTAACAAGATCCGCGGCTTGGATGCGTATCTCTCGCCCGAAATGAAATCGACCGGTGAAGCCATCGGCTACGACGATAAGCTGAACCGCGCTCTGTATAAGGCGCTGCAGGCTTCGGGTATGCACCTGCAAAACTACGGCACGGTGTTTGCCACCATTGCCGACAAGGATAAGGAAGAAGCACTGCCGCTGATCCGTCGGTTCTACAACCTCGGCTTTAACATTGAAGCTACCGAGGGTACGGCGAAGTTCCTGAAGGCCAACGGTATTCGCACGCACGTGCTCAAGAAGATCGGTGAGGGCAGCAGCGAGATTCCCGAAGCCATGCGCCAAGGGCATATTGCCTATGTGATCAACACGCGCGATATCGGCGCAGCCGGTCAAGCGAGCGACGGTTATCAGATCCGCAGCCTGGCAACGGATAACAACGTGACCATCTTTACCGCATTGGATACCGTGCGCGTGCTGCTGGACGTGCTGGAGGAGACCACGCTGACTATCTCGACGATCGACGCGTAAAGGAAGTTATTTATGAAGCAGGGTTTATTTGAGATTATCGAAAACACCCAACTGACCGATACGGTGTGGCGTATGCGCCTGCGTGGCGATACGTCGGCCGTTACCGGTCCGGGGCAGTTTGTGAATATTCAGCTGGACGGATTGTTCTTGCGCCGCCCCATTTCGGTGTGCGACTGTGAGGGCGACGTGCTGACCATCGTGTACAAGGTGGTGGGTAAGGGTACCCGCCAAATGAGCGAAATGACCCACGGCACGCTGGACGTGCTGACGGGGCTCGGCAACGGCTACACGTTGGCCGATGCGGGCGAAGCACCGCTGCTGCTGGGCGGCGGTGTGGGCGTGCCGCCCTTGTATATGCTGGCGAAGCAGCTGATCGCACAGGGGTGCAAGGTATCGGTGGTGTTGGGCTTTAACACCAAAGCGGAAGTGTTTTACGAGGAGGAGTTTCGGGCGTTGGGTGCCGCGGTGACGGTGACCACAGCCGACGGCTCTTACGGCGTGAAGGGCTTTGTGACCGATGCATTGCCCGAGGACTATTCGTATTTTTACACGTGCGGTCCCGAACCGATGCTGAAGGCGGTGTATGCCGCTTCCGCTACGGAGGGCCAGTTCAGCTTTGAGGAGCGCATGGGCTGCGGTTTTGGCGCGTGCATGGGCTGCTCGTGCAAGACGGTGACAGGCTACAAGCGCATTTGCAAGGAAGGCCCCGTGCTGCGGAAGGAGGAGATCTTATGGGAGCGTTAAGCACCACATTATGCGGTATTACGCTGGATAATCCCGTGATCCCCGCCAGCGGCACGTTTGGCTTCGGCTACGAATTTGCCGAGCTGTACGATATTAACGTGCTGGGCACGTTTTCGTTTAAGGGTACCACGCTGGAGCCGCGGTTTGGCAATCCCACGCCGCGCATTGCAGAGTGCACGGCGGGAATGATCAACGCCGTGGGTCTGCAAAATCCCGGTGTGGATAAGGTGATCGGTGAAGAACTGCCGAAGCTGAAGCGTTGCTTCCACAAGCCGGTGATGGCAAACGTGAGCGGATTTTCGGTGGAGCAGTACACCGAAACCTGCCGTCGGTTGGATGCTTGCGAGCAGGTGGGCTGGCTGGAGGTCAACGTGAGCTGCCCCAACGTGCACGGCGGCGGTATGAGCTTTGGCACGTCGCCCGAGGCGGCCGCCGAGGTGACTGCGGCGGTGAAAAAGGTGACCACCAAGCCGATCATTATTAAGCTTTCGCCCAACGTGACGGATATCGTGTCGATCGCCAAGGCGTGTGAGGCCGCCGGTGCCGACGGCATCAGCCTCATCAACACCCTGCTGGGTATGCGCATTGATCTACGCACCCGCCGTCCGGTGATCGCCAACACAATGGGCGGCTTCTCGGGCAGCGCCATTTTCCCGGTGGCGGTGCGCATGGTGTATCAGGTGGCGCACGCCGTGAACATTCCCGTGGTGGGCATGGGTGGTGTGTCGTCGGCGGAGGACGTGATTGAAATGATGCTCGCCGGTGCCACGGCAGTGCAGGTGGGTGCCGCGAATTTGGTGGATCCGTTTGCCTGCAAAAACATCATTGAAGATTTACCGACGGTGATGCAGCGCTATGGCATTGACCGTTTGGAGGAGATTATAGGAGGGGTCAAGTAATGGGTAAGGACGTTATTATTGCCTGCGATTTTGCAAGCGCTGAGCAGGTGTTCACTTTCTTGGATAAGTTCACCGGCAAAAAGCCGTTTGTAAAGATCGGTATGGAGCTGTTCTATGCCGAGGGCCCGCAGATCGTGCGGGAGATCAAGCGCCGCGGCCACAAGATCTTTTTGGATCTGAAGCTGCACGACATCCCCAACACGGTGAAAAAGTCGATGGCGGTGCTGTCGAATCTGGACGTGGATATGACCAATCTGCACGCTGCCGGTACGGTGAGCATGATGGAGGCTGCCATTGAGGGCTTAACGCGCCCCGACGGCACGCGTCCGCTGCTGATCGCGGTAACGCAGCTGACCTCGACCGATCAGGAGAGAATGGAAAGCGATCTGCTCATTCACGAGCCGATCGACAAGGTGGTTATGCATTACGCTTCCTGCGCCAAAAAGGCCGGCTTGGACGGCGTGGTGTGCTCGCCGCTGGAGGCCGGTAAGGTGCACGACACCTGCGGTGCAGGCTTCCTGACGGTGACCCCCGGTGTGCGTTTTGCCGACGGCGACGTGGGCGATCAAAAGCGCGTGATGACGCCGGCGCAGGCCAAGGAGATCGGCTCGGATTACATTGTGGTGGGTCGTCCCATCACGGCGGCCGAGGATCCGGTGGCGGCCTACGAGCGCTGCGTGCGTGAATTTGTTGGTTAAGGAGGAACGGAAAATGGAAGGCTACAAAAGAGAGTTTATTCAGTTTTTGGAGGGCGCGGGTGTGCTGAAGTTCGGTGACTTCACCGCCAAAAGCGGCCGCAAGATCCCGTATTTCATCAACGCCGGTGATATTAAGACCGGTGACCAGATCTCCAAGCTGGGCGAGTTCTATGCCAAGGCGTATTTTGAAAAGCTGGGCAAAAAGCAGGCGGTGCTGTACGGCCCTGCCTATAAGGGTATTCCGATTGCGGTGTCGGCGGCGGTGGCGCTTTCCAAGGAAGGCTTGGACGTGCCGTTCTTCTTCAACCGCAAGGAGGAAAAGGATCACGGCGAGGGCGGCGTGTTTGTGGGCTACAAGCCGCAGGCCGGCCAAGAGGTCGTGATCGTGGAGGATGTCATTACCGCCGGTACCGCCATTCGCGAGAGTATGGCCATTTTGTCGCCCCTGGAGGGTGTGAAGGTGGCCGCCGTGTTCGTGATGGTGGACCGCAAGGAAAAGGGCAAGACGGAAAAATCGGCCATGGCCGAAGTGGGCGAGGAGTACGGCTTCCCGGTATATTCGGTGGTGGACGTGTACGATATCATCGAGTATCTTGAAGAGGACGAAAAGAACCGCGAGAACGTGGAACGCATTAAAAACTATTTGGCCGTTAACGGCGCAAAGGAGTAAGTGGTATGCGTAGCTTGATCGATATTGCCGAGCTGTCGCTCAAGGAATTGGACGAGCTTATTCGTGTGGCAGAGGATATCATTGCGCACCCCGATCGGTATGCGGGCAAGTGTGCCGGCAAGAAGCTGGCAACGTTGTTTTTTGAGCCGTCTACCCGCACGCGCCTCAGTTTTGAGGCGGCGATGCTGGAGCTGGGTGGCAGCGTGCTGGGCTTTTCGGAGGCGAACAGCTCGTCGGCTGCCAAGGGCGAAAGCGTGGCCGATACCGCGCGCACGGTGGGCTGCTATGCCGATATTATCGCCATGCGCCACCCGCGTGAGGGTGCGCCGCTGGTGGCATCGCGCCATGCCGGTGTGCCGGTGATCAACGCGGGCGACGGCGGACATTGCCATCCCACGCAAACGTTGGCCGATCTGCTCACCATTTATCGCCACAAGGGGCGGTTTGACAATCTGACCGTGGGCTTCTGCGGCGACTTGAAATACGGCCGCACGGTACATTCGTTGATTGCCGCGCTGTCGCGCTATAAGAACGTGAAGCTGGTGCTCATTTCGCCGCCCGAGCTGCGCTTGCCCGGCAACGTGAAGTGGAACGTGCTGGAGCGCTGCAGTATGGCGTATGAGGAAGTCGATTCGCTGGAGGAGGCCATGCCCGAGCTGGATCTGTTGTACATGACGCGGGTGCAGCGCGAGCGGTTTGACGACCCTGCCGAGTACGAGCGACTGAAGGATCGCTATATTTTAACGGCAGACAAGCTCAAGTACGCGGGAGAGGATATGTGCATTTTGCATCCGTTGCCGCGTGTGAACGAGATCAGCGTGGCGGTGGACAAGGATCCCCGTGCGTGCTATTTTGAGCAGGTGCTTAACGGCAAATATATGCGTATGGCACTGATCTTAAAGCTGCTGGAGGATGCCAAAAACGGCGTTTGTGCCGAAGAGGACGTTACCATTGGTGCCGAGAGCGGCTTGCGTTGCTGCAACCCGCGTTGCATTACGGCGGTGGAGCAGGAGCTGGAGCCGGAGTTCCACCTGACCGATGCCGAGGCCGGTGTGTATCGTTGCGTGTATTGTGAGCAGCGTGCCGTGCGATAAATGCGGAAAAAACGCCGAATAATGTAGGGTTTTGCCTTGACACTTTCGGGGGTTTATGGTAAACTATTTTTGTTCAAATGAATACCGTTTCCTGCGACTGACGGTTTTGTGGAGCACCACAGCGGAGCAGGGAATTTCGGGTGTATTGCCGACCGTCTGGGCGCATTTGCTTTTTCAAAGAGTAAGTGCGCCCTTTTTTGTTGGAAGCAACGGAGTTTAGGAGGATCGTGTATGAAAAAAGTGGGTATTGTGATGGGGAGCGACAGCGATCTGCCCATCCTGCGCAAGGCAATGGATATGCTTACCTCGTTGGGAATCCCCTATGAGGCGCACATTTATTCGGCGCATCGCACGCCGGTGGAGGCACGCGATTTCGCGCTGAACGCACGCGCAAACGGTTTTGGTGCCATTATTGCGGCGGCCGGCATGGCGGCACATTTGGCGGGAGCCATTGCCGCAAATACCACGTTGCCGGTTATCGGTATTCCGTGCCAATCCTCGGTGCTCGACGGCATGGATGCGCTGCTTTCCACCGTGCAGATGCCCACCGGTATTCCGGTGGCAACGGTGGCGATCAACGGCGGTGCCAACGCGGCACTGCTGTGCGCACAGATCTTGGCGGTGGAGGATGCCGAGCTGGCCGCTAAATTGGATGCAAAGCGTGCTGAGGATGCGCGCAAGGTGTTGGAAAAGGATGCGGCCTTAAACGGCGGCGCACAGTAAAACGCAGGAGGAGTAAGCGTATGAAAAGCCATAGCGAAAGCTACGCAGCCGCAGGTGTGGACATTACCGCCGGCTACAAAGCAGTGGAACTGATGAAAAAGCATATCAATCGCACGAAGAACGAGGGCTGCCTTGACGACGTGGGCGGCTTCGGCGGTTGCTTCGGTTTGGATCTAACGGGGATCACCAACCCCGTGCTCGTTTCGGGCACCGACGGTGTGGGAACCAAAATTAAGTTGGCCATGCTCATGGACAAGCACGATACCATCGGTATCGACTGCGTGGCCATGTGCGCCAACGATATTATTTGCTGCGGTGCAAAGCCGCTCTTCTTCCTTGACTACATTGCCTGCGGCAAGAACTATCCCGAAAAGATCGCCGATATCGTGGGCGGCGTGGCCGAGGGCTGTGTGCGTGCAGGCTGCGCGCTCATCGGCGGCGAAACGGCCGAGCACCCCGGTTTGATGCCGGAGGAGGATTACGATCTCGCCGGCTACTGCACCGGTGTGGTGGATAAGGCGAAGATCATCGACAACAAAACCATGCAAGAGGGCGACGTGGTGATCGCGCTGCCGTCGAGCGGTGTACATTCCAACGGCTTCTCGTTGGTGCGCAAGGTGTTCGATATCGAAAACGCCGATCTGACCTCGCCGCGCGAAGAGCTGGGCGGAAAGAGCTTGGGGGAAACGCTGCTCACGCCCACGCGTATGTACGTGAAGCCTGTGCTGGCGCTGCTGGAGCAGGTGACGGTGCGCGGTATTTCGCACATTACGGGCGGCGGCTTCTATGAGAATATTCCGCGCAGCATCCCCGACGGCTTGGGTGCCAAGATCAACAAGGCGGCCGTGAAAGTGCTGCCCATCTTTGAACTGATCGCCAAAACCGGGAACATCAGCGAGCGCGATATGTTCAACACCTTTAACATGGGTGTGGGTATGAGCATCGTCGTTCCTGCTGCCGAAGCCGACAAGGCGCTGGAAATTCTGCGTGCCAACGGCGAGGAGGCTTACGTGATCGGTGAGATCGTCAAGTCGGACGATAAGGTGATCGTATGAGCGCCCGCGTTGCCGTGTTAGTATCGGGCGGCGGCACCAACCTGCAGGCACTCATTGATGCGCAGGCGCGGGGCGATATTCACAGCGGTGCCATTCAATTGGTGATCGCCAATCGCGCCGATGCCTACGCACTGGAGCGTGCCAAGAAAGCAGGCATTGCCACTGCCGTGGTGCTAAAGAAAGAACTCGGCTCGGCGGAGGCGTTTGAAGCGCGTATTCACGAGCTGCTGGCAGAGTATCGTATCGATATTATCGTGCTTGCCGGCTTTATGGCGATCTTGAGTGAAGCGTTTACCTCGCGGTATCCGCGCCGTATTCTCAACGTGCATCCGTCGCTTATTCCGTCGTTTTGCGGCAAGGGCTATTACGGCCTGCACGTGCACGAGGCGGCGCTCGCTTACGGCGTGAAGGTAACGGGAGCCACCGTGCATTTTGTGAACGAGGTGCCCGACGGCGGCGAGATCATTTTGCAGAAGGCTGTGGAGATCTTGCCCGACGACACTCCCGAGGTGCTGCAAAAGCGCGTGATGGAGCAGGCGGAATGGAAGATCTTACCTGCCGCCGTGGAAACGGTGTGCAGCGAGTTGGTTGCAGAAAGGAAGTAAGCGTATGGCTTTGTATGATTTGAAAACGCTGCTGTCGGAGAACAGCTATCCCGGCCGCGGTATTGTGATCGGCAAATCGGCCGACGGCAAAAACGCGATGATCGCCTATTTCATCATGGGTCGCAGCGCCAACAGCCGCAACCGCATTTTCGAGCGGTTTGAGGGCGGCATGCGCACCAAGGCGTTTGATGAGTCTAAGCTGGAGGATCCGAGCTTGATCATCTACAATCCGTATCTGGCGTGCGGTGATATGGATATCATCACCAACGGCGACCAGACCAACACGGTGTATGAGTACGTGCAGGAGCACGGCGAAGATGGTTTTGCTTTTGAAAAAGCGTTGCATCTGCGGGAGTTTGAGCCCGATGCACCGAACTACACGCCGCGTATTTCCGGTATGCTGTACTATGCGCCCGGTACGTTCCGTTATAAACTCTCCATTTTAAAGAGCAACAACGGCGAGCCCGTTTGCCAGCGCTATTTTTACAGCTACAATCCCATTGATGGACTGGGTCATTTCATTCACACCTACAAGTGCGACGGCAATCCCATTCCGTCGTTCTACGGTGAGCCCGAAGAGGTGGCGCTGCCCAACACGGCCGAAGAGCTGGCCGAGCTGGTGTGGAACAATTTGAACGAGGATAACAAGGTGTCGCTGTTTGTGCGCTGCGTGCCGCTGGACGGCAGCGAGCCCACCGAGATCATCCTCAACAAAAACAAGTAACGGAGGCAGACACGATGAAAGAGTTTGAACTGAAATACGGCTGTAACCCCAATCAAAAGCCGTCGAAGATCTACATGCACGATGGCAGCGAGCTGCCGATCGAAATTCTGAACGGTCGCCCGGGTTACATTAACTTTTTGGATGCCTTTAACAGCTGGCAGCTGGTGAAGGAGCTGAAAGAGGCGCTGGGTATGCCGGCGGTCACCTCGTTTAAGCACGTCAGCCCCACGTCGGCGGCGGTGGGCTTGCCGCTGTCGGACAAACTGAAGAAGGCCTGCTTTGTGGACGATATTGCCGAGCTGGATGCTTCGCCCTTGGCGTGTGCCTACGCCCGCGCCCGCGGCACCGACCGTATGTGCTCGTTTGGCGATTGGGTGGCGCTGTCGGACGTGTGCGACGTGACTACCGCGCGCCTCATT
The DNA here is from genome assembly GCA_017503785.1 of Clostridia bacterium. Classification (GTDB taxonomy): domain Bacteria; phylum Bacillota; class Clostridia; order Oscillospirales; family Acutalibacteraceae; genus RGIG3009. The sequence continues at coordinate 13,608 of JAFVSK010000019.1, read as the reverse complement.
GCGCGTGAAGTGTCCGACGGCGTGATCGCTCCCGGCTACGAGCCCGAAGCGCTGGAAATTCTGAAAAAGAAGCGCAAGGGCGGCTACAACGTGGTGAAGATCGACCCCGATTTCGTTCCCGCCGAGCAGGAGCGCAAGCAGGTGTACGGTATCACGTTTGAGCAGGGCCGCAACAACTTTAAGATCAATCGCGAGCTGCTGGGCAATATCGTGACCGAAAACAAAGACCTGCCCGAAAGCGCTGTGCGCGATCTCATTATTTCGCTCATTACGCTGAAGTACACGCAGTCTAACTCGGTGTGCTACGCCGTTGACGGTCAGGCCATCGGTGTGGGTGCGGGTCAGCAGTCGCGTATTCATTGCACGCGCTTGGCGGGTGGCAAGGCGGATACGTGGTTCCTGCGCCAGCACGACAAGGTGTTGGCTCTGCCGTTCCGCGAGGGTCTTAGCCGCCCCGACCGCGACAACGTGATCGACGGCTACATTAACCGCAACGAAGAGGACGTGTGCGCCGACGGCATTTGGCAGCAGTATTTCAGCGAGCAGCCCGAACCGTTGACTGATGAAGAAATTCGCGCGTATTTGGATACCGTGGATAACGTGGCGCTGGGGTCGGATGCGTTCTTCCCGTTTAGCGACAATATTGAGCGTGCGTATCGCAGCGGCGTGAAGTACGTGGCCGAGCCGGGTGGATCCATCCGTGACGACGCGGTGATCGATTGCTGCAACAAATACGGCATGACCTGTGCCTTCACGGGTATGCGGTTGTTCCATCACTAAGAAAAAGCCCCTCTTTTCGGAGGGGCTATCGGTCTTTAATTAAGGAGGAGCCTTACATGAAGTTAATGGTAGTCGGTGGTGGCGGCCGCGAGCACGCTATTATCCGTAAATTAAAAGAAAATCCTGCGGTGACGGAGATCTACGCACTGCCCGGCAACGGCGGTATGACTGCCGATGCCACGTGCGTGGATATTGCTGCCAAGGATATTGACGGCATTGTGCAATTTGCGGTGGATAACGCAATTGACTACGCCGTGGTGGCACCCGACGATCCGTTGGTGCTGGGTGCGGTGGATGCCCTGGAGGAGAAGGGGATCCCGTGCTTTGGCCCGCGTGCGAATGCGGCGATCATTGAGGGAAGCAAGGTGTTTTCCAAGGATCTGATGAAGAAGTACGGTATTCCCACGGCGGCCTACGAGGTGTTTACCGACATGGAAGCCGCGCTTGCCTATTTGGATACGGCGCCCGTTCCCACTGTCATTAAGGCCGACGGCTTGGCGCTGGGCAAGGGTGTGGTGATTGCCGCAACGCGTGACGAGGCCAAGGCTGCCGTGCGTTCGATGATGCAGGACAAGGTGTTTGGTGCCAGCGGTGACCGCGTGGTGGTGGAAGAATTTTTAACCGGCCCTGAGGTGTCGGTGCTGGCCTTTACCGACGGTAAGGCGTTGGTGCCGATGGTATCGTCGATGGACCACAAGCGTGCCGGCGATAACGATACGGGGCTTAACACCGGCGGCATGGGTACGGTGGCTCCCAATCCGTATTACACGGCTGACATTGCCGCCGAGTGCATGGAAACCATCTTTATGCCGACGGTGAACGCCATGAACGCCGAGGGGCGCACGTTTAAGGGCTGCCTGTATTTCGGCTTGATGCTCACCCCCAACGGCCCGAAGGTGATCGAATATAACTGCCGCTTCGGCGACCCCGAAACGCAGGTGGTGCTGCCGCTGCTGAAGAGCGATCTGCTCACGGTGATGCAGTCGGTGACCAACGGTACGCTGGCAGATACCGCCGTGGAGTTTGACGACGGTCACGCCTGCTGCGTGATCTTGGCGTCCAAGGGCTATCCTGCAGCCTACGACAAAGGCTTGCCGCTGACCATTCCTGCCGAAGCGGCTGCGCACACCTACGTGGCGGGTGCGGCCATTAAGGACGGCGTGCTGGTAACGAATGGCGGCCGCGTGCTGGGTGTCACGGCTGTGGCAGGCACGTTGAAAGAGGCGATCGCCGAAGCGTATCGGTTGGCCGATACGGTTTCGTTTGACAATAAATATTGCCGCCGTGATATCGGCGCCAGAGCCATGAAGGCAACGGAGGGGAACTAATGGTATATCGTGTATTTGTTGAAAAGAAGCAGGGACTCGATAACGAAGCGCGGGCACTGTTGGCAGACGTGAGAGGCTTACTGGGCATTACCGCGTTAACGGCGGTGCGCGTAATTAACCGCTACGATGCCGAAAATATTACCGCCGACTTGTTCGAGCGCGCCAAGACCACGGTGTTTTCCGAGCCGCAGCTGGATATTGCCACCGAAACGGTGGCGTTGGACGGCGCTACCGTGTTTGCGGTGGAGTTTTTGCCCGGTCAGTTCGACCAGCGCGCCGATTCGGCGGCACAGTGTATTCAAATTCTGTCGCAGGGCGACCGTCCTACCGTGCGCACCGCAAAGGTGTATGCGCTGTACGGTGCGCTGAACGAGGCGAAAATTGCAGAAATTAAAAAGTACGTTATCAACCCCGTGGAGGCGCGCGAAGCGGCGCTCGACAAGCCCGAAACGCTGGCGATGGAATATACCGTTCCCACCGAGGTACAAACTCTTACGGGCTTTACGGCGCTGGATCGTGCAGGCTTGGAGAAATTTGTGGCCGACTACGGCTTGGCCATGGATGCCGACGATATTGCGTTCTGTCAGGCATACTTCCAAACGGAGCAGCGCGATCCCACCATTACCGAAATTCGAATGATCGATACGTATTGGTCGGATCATTGCCGCCACACCACCTTCCTCACCGTTATTGACGACGTGAAATTCGAGGACGAGCTGCTGCAGGCGGCGTATGACGAGTACGTGGCGGTGCGCCGCGAGCTGGGTCGCACCAAGCCGATCTGCTTGATGGATCTGGCCACGGTGGCGGTGAAATGGCTGAAAACACAGGGCAAGCTGGAAAAGTTGGATGAGTCGGAAGAAATTAACGCTTGCACCGTGAAGATCAACATTGAGGTTGACGGCAAGCCCGAACCGTGGTTGCTGCTGTTTAAAAACGAAACGCACAACCATCCCACCGAGATCGAGCCGTTCGGCGGCGCGGCAACCTGCATCGGCGGTGCCATTCGCGATCCGCTGTCGGGCCGTTCCTACGTGTACGGTGCCATGCGTGTGACGGGTGCGGCCGATCCGCTCAAGCCCGTAAACGAAACCATTCCCGGTAAGCTGCCGCAACGCAAGATCGTGACCACGGCGGCCGCCGGCTATTCCTCCTACGGTAACCAGATCGGCTTGGCCACGGGCATTGTGGACGAGCTGTATCACGACGGCTATGCCGCCAAGCGTATGGAGATCGGTGCGGTGATCGCAGCGGCTCCCGCGGCAAACGTGCGCCGCGAGCGTCCCGAGCCCGGCGACATTGTGGTGCTGCTGGGCGGCTCCACCGGTCGCGACGGCATCGGCGGTGCTACCGGTTCCTCCAAGGCGCACAATGCCCATTCGGTGGAGACCTGCGGCGCCGAGGTGCAAAAAGGCAATGCTCCCGAAGAACGGAAATTACAGCGGTTGTTCCGCAATCCTACCGCCTGCCGCATAATCAAGCGCTGCAACGACTTTGGCGCGGGCGGCGTGTCGGTGGCTATCGGTGAATTGGCCGACGGCTTGGAGATCGACTTAAACGCCGTGCCCAAGAAGTACGAGGGCTTGGACGGTACGGAGCTGGCCATCAGCGAATCGCAGGAACGCATGGCGGTGGTCATTGAGAAAGAAAACGTGGAGGCGTTTTTGGCGCTGGCGGCCAAGGAAAATCTGCAGGCCTGCCCCGTGGCGGTCGTGCAGGCAGAGCCGCGCTTGGTGATGCATTGGAACGGCAAGAAGATCGTGGATATCAGCCGCGAGTTTTTAAATTCCAACGGTGCGGAAAAGCACATTACCGTAACGCCTGCCAAGGCCGTGCAGCCCACCCGCGAGGTGAAGGGCGGCTTTGCAGAGAATTATACGGCGCTGGCAGCCGATCTGAACGTGTGCTCGAAGCGCGGTTTGTCCGAGCGGTTCGACTCCACCATCGGTGCGGGTACGGTGCTGATGCCGTTTGGCGGCAAGCACCAGCTTACGCCCATTCAGGCGATGGTGCAGAAGGTGTCGGTGGAAAAGGGCCACACCAACGATTGCTCGTTTATGGCGTGGGGCTACAACCCCTACGTGGCCGAGCAGAGCCCGTATCACGGTGCCTATTTGGCGGTGGTGGAATCGGTGGCGAAGCTGATCGCTACCGGCGCCTCGTTTGAGGACGTGTATTTGACGTTCCAGGAATATTTCGAGCGCCCGGGTAAGGACGGCAAGCGTTGGGGCAAGCCGTTGGCCGCGTTGCTGGGTGCCTTTAAGGCGCAAAAGGAGCTGGGGATCGGCTCCATCGGCGGTAAGGACTCGATGAGCGGTTCGTTTGAAGATCTCGACGTACCGCCCACGCTGGTGTCCTTTGCCGTGACCACGGGCAAGACCGACGAGGTGGTGTCGCCCGAATTTAAGGCGGCGGGCCACAAGGTGGTGTGCCTGTGCCCCGAATACGATGAAAACGGCTTGCCGAAGACCGAGTCGCTCATGGATACCTTTAACAAGGTGACCGCACTGCTGCGCAGCGGCAAGGCGGTGGCGTGCTACACGCCCGGCTTGGGCGGTATTGCCGAGGCCGTGATGAAGATGGCTTTCGGTAACGGTATTGGTTTCCGTTATGATAAGGCGATGTGCACGAAGGGTATTTTCGACTACTGCTACGGTGCATTCCTGCTGGAGGTTACCGAGGCGGTAGAGGGTGCACTTGAGATCGGTGTGACCACCGACGACGGCTGCATTTCGCTGGGTGCCGACAGCCTGAAACTCGGCGATCTGCTGGGTGTGTACGAGGATAAGCTGGAAAGCGTGTACAGCTGCAACATTGCGCAGCAGGGTGTGGGTATTCAAAATTACAGCTACACCGCTACCGAGCGCGTGGCTCCTGCCATTAAAGTGGCAAAGCCGAAGGTGCTCATTCCCGCGTTCCCCGGTACCAACTGCGAGTTCGACAGTGCCAAGGCCATGCGTGATGCCGGTGCCGAGCCGGAGATCGTGGTGATCAAAAACCTCACCGCGGCGGGTATTCAGTCGAGCGTGGAGGAGTTTGCACAGAAGCTGAAAGAGGCGCAGATGGTGTTTATTCCCGGCGGCTTCTCGGGCGGTGACGAGCCCGACGGCAGCGGTAAGTTTATTACCGCGTTCTTCCGCAACGCCGCCATTAAAGAGGGCGTGACCGATCTGTTGGATAACCGTGACGGCTTGATGTGCGGTATCTGCAACGGCTTCCAGGCGCTCATTAAGCTGGGTCTGGTGCCGTACGGCAAGATCATCGACACCGATGAGACCTGCCCCACGCTGACGTATAACACCATTGCCCGTCACCAGTCGCGCATTGTGCGCACGCGGGTTGCTTCGAACAAATCGCCGTGGTTGGCGCTCACCAACGTGGGCGACGTGTACGAGGTGCCGATCTCGCACGGTGAGGGTCGCTTCCTGGCAGACGAGGCGTTGGTGAAGAAGCTGGCGGAAAACGGCCAGATCGCCACGCAGTACGTCGATCTGGACGGCAACGCCACGGCAGACGTGCATTTCAATCCCAACAACTCCATTGCCGCCATCGAGGGTATTACCTCGCCCGACGGCCGCGTGTTCGGTAAGATGGGTCACAGCGAGCGTATCGGCTCGGGTCTGTACCGCAACGTGCCGGGCAATTATGAGATCAATATGTTTAAAGCCGCTGTAAACTATTTCCGCTGAGAGAAAAGGAGTAATTGGAAATGAATTTTTTTGAAGAGTTAAAGCAGTACGATCCTGCCGTGGCCGATGCGTGCCACTTGGAATTGGAGCGTCAACAGCATAACATTGAGCTGATCGCTTCGGAAAACATTGTGTCGAAGGCGGTGCTGCTGGCCGCCGGCGGCGTGCTGACCAACAAGTACGCCGAGGGCTATCCCGGTAAGCGCTACTACGGCGGCTGCCAGTGCGTGGATATCGTGGAGGAGATCGCCCGCGAGCGCGCCAAGAAGCTGTTCGGTGCGGAGCACGCCAACGTGCAGCCGCACAGCGGCGCAAACGCCAATCTGGCCACGTTCTTTGCGCTGCTGCAGCCCGGTGATACCGTGATGGGTATGAACCTGCAGCAGGGCGGCCATTTGTCGCATGGGTCGCCGGTGAACATTTCGGGTAAGTATTTCAACATTGTTCCCTACGGTGTGAGTGACGATACCGAAATGATCGACTACGATGAAATGCGCCGCATTGCGGTGGAGTGCAAGCCGAAGCTGATCGTGGTGGGCGCGAGCGCCTATTCCCGCGTGATCGACTTCGCGCGTTGCCGCGAGATCGCCGATGAGGTGGGTGCGTATCTGATGGTGGATATGGCGCACATTGCCGGTTTGATCGCGGCGGGTGTGCATCCCTCGCCGGTGCCGTATGCCGATGTGGTGACCACCACCACGCACAAAACTCTGCGCGGCCCGCGCGGCGGTATGATCTTGTGCCGTGAGGCGCTGGCGAAGCAGATCGACAAGGCCGTGTTCCCCGGCACGCAGGGTGGCCCGCTGATGCATATCATCGCCGCCAAGGCGGTGGCGCTGGGCGAGGCGCTGACCGATGAATTCCGTGCGTATCAGCAGCAGGTGGTGAAAAACGCCGCTGCACTGTGCAAGGGTCTTATTGACAAGGGCTTGAGCGTGGTGTCGGGCGGTACGGACAACCACTTGATCTTGCTGAAGCTTTTGGATACGGGCGTGACCGGCAAGGAACTGGAGCATCGCTTGGACGAGGTGCACATTACCGCAAACAAGAACACCATTCCCAACGATCCGCAGAGTCCGTTCGTGACCAGCGGCGTGCGTTTGGGTACGCCGGCGGTGACTACCCGCGGTTTCGGTGAGGCCGAAATGGCGCTCATTGCCGGGTGGATCCACGACACGGTGTATGATTTTGATAACAGCCGCGAGCGCATCAGCCGTGAGGTTCAGGAGTTGTGCGCCAAGTTCCCCATTTATTAAACCTACACTAATAAAAAGAGGTGGCCTTTCATGGCATATTTATCCGATATCGAGATCGCACAGGCGTGCGAAATGAAACCGATTGCCGAGATCGCCAAAACGGCAAAGATCGACGATAAGTATTGGGAGCCCTATGGGTATTACAAGGCGAAGATCGACCCTGCGCTGCTGCGTGAGACCGACAAGCCCGACGGTAAGCTGATCTTGGTAACGGCTATCACCCCCACGCCGGCAGGCGAGGGCAAGACGACCACCACCATCGGTTTGGCCGATGGCCTGCGCCGTATCGGCAAGGACGTGACGGTGGCTCTGCGTGAGCCCTCGCTCGGGCCGGTGTTTGGCGTTAAGGGCGGTGCCGCCGGCGGCGGTTACGCGCAAGTGGTGCCGATGGAGGATATTAACCTGCATTTCACGGGCGATTTCCACGCCATCGGTGCAGCAAACAACCTGCTGGCGGCCATGCTGGATAACCACATTCAGCAGGGCAACAAGCTGGGCATCGACGTGCGCAAGATCACCTGGAAGCGCTGCGTGGATATGAACGATCGCCAGCTGCGCTTCATTGTGGACGGTATGGGCGGTAAGGCCAACGGTACTCCGCGTGAGGATGGCTTCGATATTACGGTGGCCAGCGAAATTATGGCGGTGCTGTGCTTGTCGAGCTCGATCACCGATTTGAAGGAGCGCCTGTCGCGCATTATCGTGGGCTACACCTACGACGATAAGCCGGTTACCTGCGGCGAGCTGAAGGCTGCCGGTGCCATGACAGCGTTGCTGAAGGATGCCATTAAGCCGAACCTGGTGCAAACGCTGGAGGGTACGCCTGCCTTCGTGCACGGCGGTCCGTTTGCCAACATTGCCCACGGCTGTAACTCGGTGATGGCTACCCGTCTGGCGCTGAAAATGGGCGATTACACCGTAACCGAGGCCGGCTTTGGTGCCGATCTGGGTGCGGAGAAGTTTTTGGATATTAAGTGCCGCATGGCGGGTCTTACTCCCGATGCGGTGGTGGTGGTTGCCACCGTGCGTGCACTCAAGATGCACGGCGGTTTGGCAAAAACGCAGCTGGCCGAAGAAGATCTGGGAGCGCTGGAGCGCGGTATTCCCAATCTGCTTCGTCACGTGGCGAACATTAAAAACGTGTATAAGCTGCCCTGCGTGGTGGCGGTAAACCGGTTCCCCACCGATACCGACAAGGAAATTGATTTCATCATTGCCAAGTGCCGTGAGCTGGGCGTGAACACGGTGCTGTCTACCGTGTGGGCCGAGGGCGGCCGCGGCGGCGAGGCGCTCGCGCGCGAGGTGGTGCGCCTGTGCGAGGAAGAACAGGGCGAGTTCACCTTTGCTTACGAGTTGGACGGCAGTATTGAGGATAAGATCACGGCCATTGTGAAGAAGGTCTACGGCGGCGACGGTATTGCCGTGCTGCCTGTTGCGAAAAAGCAGATCGCACAGCTGACCGAGCTGGGCTTTGATAAGCTGCCCATCTGCGTTGCCAAAACGCAGTACAGCTTCTCGGATGATCCCAAAAAGCTGGGTGCCCCCGAGAACTTTACCGTAACGGTGAAGAACGTGAAGGTGTCGGCCGGTGCAGGCTTCTTGGTGGTGCTCACGGGCGATATCTTAACCATGCCCGGCTTGCCCAAGGTGCCCGCGGCGGAAGCCATCGATGTGGACGAGAACGGTCGCATTTTGGGGCTTTTCTAAAACTGCTTGACAAGCAGGTATTCCGTATGGTATGATACGGTCAACAGAATAAGTGGAGATAGAGGCGCATCGCGCAAAGAGTATCCTGCTTCGGGCTTGTAAAAGCCGGCTGCCGAAGCCGCAGGAAAAAGGTGCCGATGCCGAAGTGAGCACAGTGGCACGTGCTTGGCTGGCAGTGCGGAGAATATCCGTTCTGTTGTCGCAGCAATGCGGAGGGCTATCGCAAACGACTGTCCGTTTTTTCGGATGCGTACTTTGAGAGATAGCCCGCGCGTTGTGTCGGCTATCTCTTTTTGTTAAAAAATCCGAAAAAAGGGATGAGAAATCATGAAAAACACCTTGTTTACCGGTGCGGCAACTGCCATTGTTACCCCCATGACACGTGAGGGTGTGGATTACGCACAGTTTGCGCGGTTGATCGAGTGGCAGATCGCCGAGGGCATTGATGCCATCGTGGCGGTGGGAACCACCGGTGAGGGCCCCACGCTGACCGATGAGGAGCACTGCGAAGCGATCCGCTTTTGTGTGCAGCAGGTGGCGGGGCGCGTGCCGGTGATTGCCGGCACCGGCTCCAACGACGTGGCGTATGCCATCCACTTGACCCAGTGTGCCTGTGAGGCGGGTGCTGACGGCGTGCTGCTGGTAACGCCTTACTACAACAAAGCTACGCAAAACGGGTTGGTGCAATCGTTTGCGGCAGTGGCCGATGCCAGCACCAAGCCGTGCATTTTGTATAACGTGCCGAGCCGCACCGGCTGTAATTTGCAGCCGAAAACCGTGGCAGAGCTGGCACAGCATCCGCGCATTACCGCCATTAAAGAAGCCAGCGGCGATATTTCGCAGGTGGCCAAAATTGCAGCGCTGTGCGGAGATAAGCTGGATATCTATTCGGGTAACGACGATCAGATCGTGCCCATTATGTCGCTGGGCGGCAAGGGTGTGATCTCGGTGTTGTCGAACTTGATGCCGCGTGAGACCAGCCGTATGTGCCATTTGTATGAGCAGGGCGATGTGAAAACGGCCATGGAAATGCAGTTGAAGCTGCTGCCGCTGATTGATGCGCTGTTCTGCGAGGTGAATCCCATTCCCGTAAAGGCGGCGATGGCGGCGATGGGCTTTGGTGAAAATTATGTGCGCTTGCCGCTAACGCCGATGGAGCCCGCTCACGAGGCGGAGCTGCTGCGGCTGATGAAGGAAAACGGTGTAATTTAACACGACAGGAGTGTCTTATATGAAGATCGGTATTTACGGTTACGGTAATTTGGGGCGCGGCGTGGAGTGCGCTGTGTGCCATGCGGCCGATGCAGAGCTGGTGGGGATCTTTACCCGCCGTGACCCGGCATCGCTTCAAGTGAAAAGCGGTGTCCCTGTATATGCGGCCGAGGAGTTGCCGAATTTTAAAGATAAGCTGGACGTGCTGATTTTGTGCGGCGGCAGCGCTACCGATCTGCCTGTGATGACCCCTGCCTTGGCGGCCGACTTTAACGTGGTGGACAGCTTTGACACCCACGCGGCCGTTCCCACACATTTTGCGGCCGTGGATGCGGCGGCAGAGAAGAGCGGGCATATTGCGTTGATTTCTGCGGGTTGGGATCCGGGATTGTTTTCGATTAACCGCTTGTATGCGGCGGCGGTGTTGCCCGACGGTGCGGATTACACGTTTTGGGGCCGCGGCGTGAGCCAAGGTCATTCCGATGCGATCCGTCGCATTGACGGCGTGGTGGATGCCCGCCAGTATACCGTGCCGGTGGCGGCAGCGCTGGAAGCGGTGCGAGGCGGTGAGCAGCCTGTGCTGTCCACCCGCGAAAAGCACACGCGTGAGTGCTACGTGGTGGCCGAAGAGGGGGCCGACCGTGCACGTATTGAGCGTGAGATCAAGGAGATGCCCAATTATTTTGCCGATTACGACACGACGGTGACGTTCGTTACCGCCGAGGAATTGGCGCGTGAGCACGGTGGATTGCCGCACGGCGGCGCCGTGATCCGAACGGGGGTGACCGGCTGGGACGGCGAGCACCGCCAGGTGATCGAATACGGCTTGAAGTTGGATTCCAATCCCGAATTTACCGCCAGCGTGCTGGTGGCGTATGCGCGGGCGATCCATCGGATGCACGGCCGCGGTGTGTGCGGCTGCAAAACCGTGTTCGACGTGGCGCCGGTCGATCTGTCGCCGTTGTCACCCGAGGAGCTGCGTGCGCATATACTGTGAGTGTAGTTTGTTACGAGAGGAACTTTTTCTATGATTTGTGAGAACCTGTCGGTTCGTGAGGACGGACAGCTATTGTTTGCGGGGCAGGATACGGCTGCGTTGGCGGCGGCCTACGGAACCCCGCTGTACTTAATGGATGAGGACCGCATCCGCGAGCGGTGTCGCACCTATCGCGAGGCGGTGGAGACGGCGTTTGACGGCCGCGGCCGCGTGCTGTATGCCTCGAAGGCGGCATGCTTTAAGCGGATGTACGGCATTATGCAAGAGGAAGGCCTGTACGTGGACGTGGTGTCGCCCGGCGAGATCGCCACGGCGCGCAGCGCCGGTTTTCCGATGGAGCGGGTGTATTATCATTCCAGCCACAAGAGCGATGAGGATATTGCTTATGCTATGGAGGCCGGTGTGGGCTGCTTTATTGTGGACAACACCGAGGAGCTGCTGGCGGCTGAGTGTGAAGCGGCACGCCGCGGAATAACGCAGGCGATCGTGCTGCGGTTGACACCCGGTATTGATCCGCACACCTATGAAGCGGTAGCGACGGGCAAGGTGGATTCCAAGTTTGGCTTTGCCATTGAAACCGGCGCGGCCGAGGCGGTAACGCGCTTGGCGTTGGAGCAGCCGCATTTGAAGCTGGAGGGCTTTCATTGCCACGTGGGTTCGCAGGTGTTCGACTCCGACGTGTTTTTGCAGTCGGTCGACTGCATGCTGGCGTATATGGTGCACGTGCGCGACACCTACGGCTACACGGCCGCGTTTTTGGATCTGGGTGGCGGCTACGGTGTGCGGTACGTGGAGAGTGACCCTACCATTGATATTGCGGAGAACATTGCTCAAGTAGGCGCTTACGTGAAGGCCCAAGCGGCAGCGTTGGGATACCCGATGCCGGAGGTGGCGTTTGAGCCCGGCCGCAGCATTGTGGCCGATGCGGGGCTGACGTTGTATACCGTGAGCTCGTTGAAGCAGATCGAGGGCTACAAAAATTACGTGGCGATCGACGGCGGTATGACCGACAATCCGCGGTTTGCGCTGTATGGAGCACCGTACACGGTGGTGGCGGCAAGCAAGCTGAACGAGCCTGCCACGCTGACCTGCTCGGTGGTGGGGCGCTGCTGTGAGAGCGGCGATATTATTCAGGAAAACGTGCCGATGCCGCCCTCCATTGCGCGTGGCGACTTGGTGGCAGTGATGACTACGGGGGCTTATAATTACTCGATGGCCTCCAATTACAACCGTGTGCCGCGGCCGCCTGTGGTGATGCTGCGCGGAGGCGAGTCGTACGTGGCGGTGCGTCGCGAAACGTTGGCCGATATCGTGGCGTTGGATAATTAACAAAAGCACTCAGCCGTTCGGCTGAGTGCTTTTTAACATAGGAATATGAGAATTTTTCGTGTATCTTGCTTTTTTGCCGAAGTGTGGTATACTGAATGTGTATAAACTTGTTATAAAAGGGGGCGTATCTCATGAAAAAATGGACAAGTGTGGTATTGGTAATGGCACTGCTGACGGTGCTGCTGGTACCGGGTAGCCTTGCGGTCAACGCGGAGGTAGTGAAAGGCGAAACGTTTGTGGAGGATGTGGACGGTGTACACGTTTACAGTGGTGATTGCGATGCCTATTGTAACGTGTGTGGCGAAAAGCGTGACACATCGGTTGCGCACACCTTCGACTGGGTAGTTGATGATGCCGGCAACTGCGGCGTTGACGGTAAAAAGCACGAGGAGTGCACGGTTTGCCACGAGAAGCGCAATGAAAACACGCCCATTCCCGCAACCGGTGAACACACCTACGATAACGATTGCGATGCCGAATGTAATGTGTGCCATGAGCAAAGAACGGTTACGCACGACTTCGACTGGGTGATCGACGATGCCGGCAACTGCGGTGTGGACGGTAAAAAGCACGAGGAGTGCTCGATTTGCCACGTAAAACGCAACGAGAACACACCTATTCCGGCAACCGGTGAACACACCTACAGCACTGACTGGGATACCGATTGCAACGTGTGCGAAGCCGAACGCGAGATCACCTACAGCGGTTGGGCACTGGACGGCGGCAAGTGGTATTTCTACGAAAACGGCACGATGGTGAAAAACGCATGGCGTAAGGATAGCGTTGGCTGGGTATTCCTCGGCAAAGACGGCGCGATGCTTACCAACGCCTGGTGCACCGACAGCCAAGGCTGGTGCTACGTGGGTGCCAACGGTTATGCTGTAACCAACTGCTGGAAGCGCGACAGCGTGGGTTGGATCTGGCTGAACGCGAACGGTAGCATGACCAAGAACGCGTGGGTGCAAGACGGCGGCAAGTGGTATTTCCTGAACGCCGAGGGTTACATGGTATCCAATGCGTGGAAAAAGGATAGCAAGGGTTGGGTCTACCTTGGCTCCAGCGGTGCTATGATGACCAATGCGTGGGTGCGTGACAGCGTGGGTTGGTGCTACGTGGGCGCCGACGGCTATGCCGTGACGAACTGCTGGAAGCGCGACAGCGTGGGCTGGTGCTACTTAAACGGCAACGGCAGCATGACCAAGTCGCAATGGTTGTACGATGGCGGCCAGTGGTATTATCTGGATGCCAACGGCTACATGGTGACCGGCACGCGCGTGATCGGCGGCAAGACCTACAAGTTTAACGCCAGC
>JAFVSK010000018.1 GCA_017503785.1 Clostridia bacterium | reverse complement strand
TCCTGATATATGTTGGGATGAAATACAATCTTCGCTTGACGCTATGATAGACTTTTCTAATCCGCAAATTGACCGACACATCATTCGTAAGTTTGTTTCCAATATCGTGCCAAACGGTAGAAATCATTTTCGTTGGTATATGAACTTAGACGGAAAAGATACCACAACATTGGATATGGTAACAGAGGGTAGAAAAAACAATGCGGTTATCAGTTTCAATGATGACGAGGAGGATGAACCTCCTCTACATATCGGGGATGTAATCGGTTTGACTGAATTACAACAATTTTTCCCGAACCTATTGAAAAATGAAAATCAGAATGGTATAATCACAACCGTTGATAAGTGCGGTAAAAAGTCATCCCTTGATGCTATACTGCTCAGGCTGCTATCAAAGAATCTAAGTAATTAGATTTATAAAACAAAATTATCCCTCTGCCGTTTGTTCGGCAGAGGGATTTTTGTCTAAATTACTTTACTTTTGGATAAAAGGTTCATATAATTTTAGATATAAACTATCGCGGAGGTTAAGTATGAATCAGCTGTTAGAACAAACTCTTAAAAATCAATTTGTTGAATTAACATTTAGTAAGGCTTGGCAAAAGAAATTAAGTGAAAAATCTTATAGCGATAACGACTTAATCAAATATTGTTTGAGCAAGGCTTGGCCTGATGCCATAATTTATGTTAGAAAGAAAAACTCACCAAGTGATTCTACTATTCTTGAAAATGCTGAAGGAATTAAGCAACGATTATTTGATGATATAACCGCTTCTGCTTGGGACAACGATTTTGACGCTTGGCATGATAATATGTGCTCTAATACCGATTTCGGAATGAGATATGGTGTGTGGCAGAAGTTTATCAATATGAGTTTTAAATATATATATTGCATAAACGACAAATTGGACAATCCTATCACATTAGATTTTAAAAAGTGTCATATTCCGTTAGATGACAACACATTGCTTTGGTGCAGAAACAAAGGAATTACAGATATTACAGCTTGGAACAAGGTAAATCAAAACCAATATATACTTATAAGAGATGGTATCCGTAAGGAAATTGAAAGTAATTCTAATGTTGATAGTGCACTGCAATTTGAATTTTTAGTTTGGCGTATTAAAAAGGTTTGTGATGTTTTACAACATATTAAAAACCTAAAAGACAATCTTGAGGGATTAGAGACCTCCATATCGTTTTTTGAAGATTGCGGGTTCAATCTTGAAAACAACTCAAATGTTACTGCTGTTTTAACTCAAATGGACATATTGAAAGAATATATCACAAATAAATAAATACCTCTCTGTTGCAATCCTAATTTTCCTCTTTTGCTGATAGCACCACAGGCTGCTATCAAAGAAAGCAAGTAATTGCTGACTTTATAAAGCAAAACTTATCGCCTTGCCGAGAAATCGGCAGGGCGATTTTTATTAAACATATTGCGCTTATGGCTAATATATGATATAATGAACCAAACAGAATTTATGGTGGTGCAAAGGTTGAATTCACACAAAAGGAAAATGATTGCTCCGATTATCATTACAGTCATTATGATACTGTATTATATTGCGTATTTCGGATTTTTGATTTCTTTACTTGGTGGTTTTTGGAAATATGTTTTGGGTATTATCCCGCTTGTTTTTTCGGGAATTATGATTTTTGTCTGCATAGAAAGAATAAATGAAATAAAGAAAGGTGAAGAAGATGATATTAGTAAATACTGATTACATTAGCGGAAAAGAACTGGAAACCTTATCTCTTGTAAAAGGAAGCACAATCCAGTCTAAAAACATTGGTAAAGATATTGCGCAAAGTTTTAAAACGTTGGTAGGCGGAGAACTCAAAGCGTATAATGAAATGATGAATGAAGCACGCGCTCTTGCAACAAAAAGAATGGTTGCGGAAGCAGAAGAATTAGGTGCAGACGCAGTCATTAACATCCGCTATGCATCTTCTGCGGTTATGCAGGGTGCCGCAGAAGTAATTGTATACGGAACAGCCGTTAAGTTTATAAATAAGTAATTTCCCTCTTTTGCGGATAGCACCACAGGCCGCCATCAAGGAAATGAAATAATTCATAACCGAATAAACAAAATTATCCCCACCTAAGCATAGGTGGGGATAATTTGCGTTATTATTCTTCGATGTTTTCGCGGGTGAATATATCCGAAGCAAAAAAGTCTGCAAGGGTTATTTCTAAACCGTCACAAATTTCGTAGACGATCCGCAACTTCATACTGGGATAGGCGCACTTCATGATCGTACTGAGAGTTGACTGGGGAACCCCTGTTTTTAAATGCAATTGATACTGCGTTATTCCACGTTCGCGGCAAAGCTCTTTTATTCTGTATGCAACAGCTTCGTTCAGTTTCATTATTAACACCCCATACTTCATTTACTCGATAATTCTATAAACAAAGTATAGAAACGGCTTGATCAAAAATACTTCGTGTACTTGATATTTTAGATAATTTATGTTAAATTATTTTTGGGGTGATAGTATGACTCGGGTATCTTGCGAAAATGAATTTTGCATATATCAAAAACAGGGGAACTGCCTTTTGGAGAGTGTGCAGTTGGACATACAAGGAAATTGTATGGAATGTATCTACATAAATATCGACAAAGAGGAATTGGAACGTCTTAAAAAAGAACAGTTGATCGACGAGCGGTGGTATTGAGGCGGGACGGTGTCTTCGCCGTGACAGTTTTGGCGATTCATGAATCGCCCGCAATAAAGCAAAAAAATCCCCGCCGAGTGGCGGGGACTTTGGTCTTTTCTTTTGGGAAAGAATGGTGTATACTGGTGTGGGGTGATAGTTATGTACAAATATGAAACGCATTTACACACGTCGCCGGTCAGTCGCTGTGCGCGGGCGAGCGTGGAGGATTCGCTGGCGTTTTACAAGTCGATGGGCTACGACGGCGTATGTATTACCAATCATTTCTTCGACGGCAGTATGAGTCCCGCGCCCGATAATACCTACGAGGGGAAGATCAACTTTTTCTTCTCGGACTACGAACACGCGCTGGATGTTGGTGCAAAGCTGGGGATCAAGGTGTTCGGCGGCGTGGAAACGAGTTACAAAGGCACGGACTTTTTGGTGTACGGGCTGGACAAGGCGTGGTTTCTCGCGCATCCCGAGATCGTGGAGATGGAGCGTTCCGATTTTCTGACGCTGATGCGGGAGAGCGGTGCGCTGATCATTCAGGCGCATCCGTTCCACGAAGCGCCGTATATTGACCACATTCGTCTGTTCCCGCGGCACGTTCACGGCGTCGAGATCGTGAATGCGGGTCATAAGGATGAGCACAACCGTATGGCGAAGCTGTACGCCGAGCATTACGGGCTGATTCCGTTCGCGGGGTCGGATAATCACTTTGCGAGCGAGCAAAGACGGCTTGCGGGCGTGGAGTTTGACGAGCCGATCGACAGCGTTGAGGAGTTTATCGCCGCCGTGAAAAGCGGGGCGGCCAAGGTGTTTACGCTGGCGGTGGAGGAGTAAGGGGACGTTCCCTACAAGGCCGTTTTTGGGTTGGGCATTGACAAGTGAAAAAAGTGGGAGTATAATGAAAATACGATTAGCAAACTTGTTGAAAAACAAGGACGCAAAGCTAGGTGTCTAAACGAATTTCGTATGATCGACCGGCTGCATCCTCGCAGGTGCAGTCGGTTTTTTGGTTTGTGAGGTGATCGCTTGCTAAAGGTATTGCGCGAGGAGAAAAAATTTTTAATATCGGTGGCGGATTTTCTTGCCTTGAGCCACAAGGTGGAGCAGGTGATGACGAGTGATCCGCACAACGGCACGCACGGCTACACCATTCGTTCGTTGTATTTCGACACCCCGTTTGACGACGATTATTACGAAAAGCAGGCGGGCGTGGAGCTTAGGCGCAAGGTGCGCTTGCGGTGCTACGACCCGAACGACAAAACGGCCAAGCTGGAGCTGAAGCAAAAGCAGGGGGCGCAGCAGCTGAAGCGGTCGCTGGAAATTTCCCGTGACCACGCCGAACGGCTGATCGCGGGGGACTATACGCCGCTGCTGGCGTATGACGAGCCCTTTGCCGCCGAAATGTACGGCTTGATGCGCAGCCGCTGTTACCGACCGAAAACCATTGTGGAATACAACCGCAAGGCGTTTATCGGCAAGGAGAACAAAATTCGCATCACCTTCGATAACAAGATCGTATCCACCGAAAGCAGCTTCGCGTTGTTCGATCCGCACTTGAACATGAACCCCGTGCTGGATCCTTACGACGTGGTGCTGGAGGTAAAGTTTAACGGATTTTTACTGGGGTACATGAAGGAACTCATCAACGCGGCCGACAGGAGCGAGCTGTCGGTGAGCAAATACGTATTGGCCAGGCAGAACGCCTATCAAACGCACGTATAAATAGGAGGACGGAATTATGAAAGACAAGCTGTTTGAAATTTTTAAGACCAGCGGTGAGCTGAAGCTGGAAACGGTGGCGCTGAACATTGCCATGGCAGCGGTGCTGGGTTTTTTGATCTTCGTTTCGTATTACATTACCCACCGCGGCACCATCTACAGCAAAAAGTTTAACGCCTCGCTGGTGGTGCTTACCGTGCTCACCGGCACCGTGATGACGGTTATCGGCAACAACATTGCGTTGTCACTCGGTATGGTGGGCGCGCTGTCCATTGTGCGTTTCCGCACCGCCATTAAAGACAGCCGCGATACCGTGTACATTTTCTGGACGGTGATCGTGGGTATTTGCTGCGGCGTGGGCGATTTCATGGTGGCGTTCGTGGGCAGTGCCATTACCTTTGCGGTGCTGTTTATTCTGGGTGCCATTAAGAACGATAACCGCATGCTCATTATCATTCGCGGCGCGCGTAACAAGCAGTCGGTTGCCAGTGGCTACCTGTTTAAGCTGTTTAAGAACAAGGCGATCTTACGCGTGAAAAACACCACCGAGGAAACCATGGAGCTGATTTACGAGGTGTCCTCGTCGGTGCTGAAAAAGGTGGAAAAGGAAACCAACATTGCCGATGCGCTGTACGATCTGGGCGGCATTGAATATGTGAATATCGTGATGCAAAACGACGAGATCTCCAACTGATACCGCACGCGCCTTACGGAAGGGAGGGACTGACAATGAAATATAAGCTCTATGCCGTGATCTCCGTGTGTGTGGCGCTGGCCATTGTTGTCGGCTCCCTGCTCATCTTCCGCGAGGAGGAGAACGCACGGTATCATCAGCATTTAGAGGCCGAGCCCAAGGCGGCGTGCACGCACACCGACGGCAGCTTTTGCACGCATTTGCCGCTGCTGCAAGTGGATACGGGCGGCGTGGACATTCCCGGCAAGGTGTACGACGGCGATTTTCTGCATCCCACGGTGACCGAGGACGGCAAGACCGAAATTCGCTGCCGTCTTCAGCTGACCGACAACGAGGGCCGCAACAATCACGTTGCCGACACGCCCACGGTGGACAGCTTGGCCTACATTAACGTGCGCGGCCGTTCCTCGCGCAATTTTGACAAGCCGGGCTACAATCTGCGGCTGGTAACCGAAACGGATGAAAACAATCCGCAGGTGATGGCGGGCATGGATGCGCACCACGAATGGATCCTGCACGGGCCGTATTTGGACAAGAGCCTCGTGCGCAACTATATGTGGTACAATATCGGCGGCGAGATCATGGGCTATGCGCCGAACGTGCGCTTTTGCGAGCTGATGATCAACGGCGAGTACCGCGGCATTTACGTGCTGGCGGAAAACATTACCGCGGGCGAGAACGGCGCGCGGTTGAGCCTGTCGGTGGACAAGAAGGACAACAGCTTCACCGGCTACCTGCTGCGGCTGGATCAGGGCAGCGCCAATCCGCTGAAAAACATTGACACCTTTTCGGTGTATTCCAAGCGATTTCCCAACACGGTGGATATTGTGTATCCCGGTGCCTCAAACCTGACACCGCAGATCGCGGAAAATATTCGGCAGGATTTTTCGGCGTTTGAAAAGACGGTGTATTCCTTTGATTACGACAACGACACCTACGGCTACGAAACGATGATCGACGTGGAGTCGTTTGTGGATTATTTCATTCTTAACGAATTTACCACCAACTACGATGCGGGGTGGCTGTCAACCTACGTTTACAAGGATCTCGACGGCAAGTTTAAGATGTGCATTTGGGACTTTAACTCCGCGTGCGATAACTATCAAGAGCAGGCCATTGCGCCGGAGGGGTTTATTTTTCAGTACTGCGTGTGGTACACCATGCTGATGAAGGACGAGACCTTTAACGAGCGCATCCTCGACCGCTACGCCGAGCTGCGCAAGACCTACTTGAACGAGGAGTATTTACAGCGCTATATCGACGAGACCATTGCCTATTTGGGTGAGGCGGTGACCCGCAATTTCGACAAATGGGGCTACACGTTCAGCGACGAGCACGCGTTGCTGACGCCGATCGAGCGCAATTTCCATTCGCACGAGGAGGCGGTGGCGGCGCTGAAGGCCAATATCGTTACCCGCGGCCGTTGGATGGACAAGAACATTCACACGCTGCGCCAGTATTCGGCGGAGTCGAAGGTGAAAAAGTACAACGAGCACACCGATTAAGTAAAGGGGGGCAGGCTGTGAAAAAGTTTATCATTGTGGTTTCGGTTCTGGTGGCACTGGTGATCTTGTTTGACACCTGCCATTATCGGTGGGGCTTGTACATTGACCTCGACCCCGAGCGCGAGGTGACCACCTTTGTGAAGACCGAGGGTGCCGACATTGTGCTGGACGAGGGCGAGGGCTACGCGCCGTTTGAAATTAAGGGTGTGAACATGGGCTCGGGAATGCCGGGCGAGTGGTCCACCGATTTCAGCGTGGATAAGGACACCTATTTGCGGTGGTTTGCCCAAATTCAGGCGATGGGCGCCAATACCATTCGTATCTATACGGTGCAAAACGACACCTTTTACAACGCATTTTACGAATACAATCACAACAATCCCGACCCGCTGTACCTGCTTCACGGCGTGTGGGTGAACGATTACATTTTAAATTCTCACCGCGATGCCTACGACGAGGAATTTTTCGACCGCCTGCTCGCCGACAGCCGCACCGTGGTTGACGTGCTGCACGGCCGCAAGAAGATCAATCTGGGGCGCATGGCCTCGGCGGGTCACGGTTCTTACAAGAACGACGTGTCGCCGTGGGTGCTGGGCTACATTCTCGGCGTGGAATGGGAAGACGTGACGGTGATCTTCACCGACGAGAAATACAAAACCAACGAGGACTATAACCGCTACAGCGGAACGTATTTGTACACCGCCGAGGAGGCCACGCCGTTTGAGGCGCTGCTGGCGCGGCTGGGCGATACGGTGATCACCTACGAAACGGAAAAGTACAAAACGCAAAAGCTGGTGGCGTTTTCCAACTGGCCCACTACCGACCCGTTTGAGTATCCCAAGGAAATTACCGAGTATTTGATGAAGTGCGCCAAAATCGACGTGGAGCACATTCTAACTACCGACAAGTTCTTGTCGGGGCAGTTTGCCTCGTACCACGTGTATCCGTATTATCCCGATTATTTATCGCACGTGAAAGACTGGGGGGACCTGCATGAAGATATCCGTATTGAAGAATTTCGGACCGAGGACGGTGGGCTGAATACCTACAAGGCGTATTTGTCGATGCTGACCCATCACCATACCATACCGGTGGTGATCTCGGAGTTTGGCGTATCGACCGGCCGCGGTATGGCGCAGGTGGACGTGAACACCGGCCGCAATCAGGGGCACATGTCGGAAACCGAGCAGGGCGAAGCGCTGGTGCAGTGCTACAACGATATTAAGGGCGTTGGCTGCGCGGGCTCCTGCGTGTTTACGTGGCAGGACGAATGGTTTAAGCGTACCTGGAACACCATGCACGCCGTAAATCTGATGCGCACGCCGTATTGGTCGGATTACCAAACCAACGAGCAGTATTTCGGCTTGCTGTCGTTCGACCCGGGCGAGGAGCAGTCGGTGTGCTACGTCGACGGCGACCTGGCCGAGTGGACCGAGGACGACGTGGTGTTCGATGACGGCGACTGCCGATTGTCGCTGAAATACGACGAGCGGTTTATTTACCTGCTGGCCAAAAAGCAGGGCTTCGATTTTGAAACCGACGTGCTGTATCTGCCCATCGACGTGACCCCCAAAAGCGGCAGCAGCTATTGCGAAAACAACGGCCTGCTGTTTGACCGTGCGGCGGATTTTCTGCTTACCGTTGACGGCAAGGAGAACAGCCGCCTGCAGGTGCAGGAGCGCTACGAGGCGCTGCGTTCGACCTACAGTGAAAACGTGCACAAGTTCGATACCTACCTTGAGGAAAACGTGCCCGACAAGGATTCGCCGAAGTTTGTGAACATTAACATGATCTTAAAGGCCGAGGTGTTTGCCGACGAGGAGGACGTGGAGATCCGCTCGGAGGTGTTTGAAACAGGTGTACTGACCTACGGTAACGCCAATCCCACCGCTGCCGATTACAATTCGCTGGCCGATTTTGCGGTGAACGGCGAGTACGTGGAGCTGAAGCTGCCGTGGCAGCTGCTGAATTTTGCCGACCCGTCCCGCATGACGGTGCACGACGATTACTACGACGGTAATTACGGCATTGAGTATATTACCGTGAATACGCTGTATTTCGGTTTGTCGGACGGCACGACGGGCGGACGCATCGCGCTGCACCCCCAAAAGCTGAAGGGCTGGGAGAATACCGTGACGTATCACGAGCGGCTGAAGCCGTCGTATTATATTTTGCAAAGCGCGTGGAGGGATGGCTGTGAAGGTTGAAATACTGATCTATGCGTATCTCGCCATCTGTGCGGCGATGATCCTGTTTAATATCGCGTGCATTTTCGTGTTTCGCAAAAAGGATAAGAACGTGCAAAAACGCAGCATCGACTTCACCAAAAGCGTGGAGGAGCAGCTGGCCTGCGGCACGGTGGACGAAGCGCACAAGCAGTTCTTGTGCAAAAAACTGAAAAAAGTTCATCACATGATGGCGTTCGACGAAACGCTGGAAGCGCTGTATGCGGCGCGCCCGAACGAGGTGCAGGCCTACGTTGCCGCGCTGAGCCCGGTGTTTGTGTATCTTACGCAGAAGTATCGCAATAAAAACCGCGTTCAAGCGGCGTATTTTCCGTACATAATCAAAAAATACAAGGTGTTCCACGGCGCCGCCGTTGACACGGTGACCGAGGCCATGCTGGAGCTGGTGAAGGAGCCGAACCTGTATTGCCGCGAGAACGCCCTGCAGGCGCTGTATGCCATCGGTGACGTTGACAGCGTGGTGGAAGCGCTGCGGCTGCTGGACCGACACGAGCGGTTTCATCACACGAAAATGCTGACCGACGGCCTGCTTTCCTTTGCGGGGGATCGGGCGGCGCTGGACAAACGCTTGTGGCAGCTGTTTGAGGTGGTGTCGCTCAGCCTGCAGCAGGCATTTTTGGATTATTTTCGGTTCAGCTCCGACGCGCACAAGGAAGCCATGCTGCATATCATGACTAACGAGCAGGAGCATCGGGAGCTGCGCTTCAGCGCCATTCGGTATTTTGCCAAGTATCGGTATGAGCCGGCGTTTGAGCCGCTTTGCGCGTTTGCGCGGGACACGTCGCCCGTGTGGGAGTACAAGGCCATTACGGCGACGGCGCTGGGGAATTATCCCTCGCCCACCACCGAGGCGCTGCTTAAAGACCTGCTGTGCGACAAGAACTGGTACGTGCGCTACAACGCGTCTGACAGCTTGGAGCGCTTGGGTGTGACCTACGAGGATATGATCGACGTGTTTGAGGGCGGCGATCGCTACGCCTCCGAAATGCTGCGGTATCGGTTCGACCGCAAGAAGCTGACGGAAAAGGAGGGGGCGACGGTATGATCGGCGATAATGTGTTTTTGATCATCAAAACCATTTTGGATTACATTAACGTGTTTTTCGTGGTGTATCTTATTGGGTATTCCTCCTTTTTGTTTTTGGCGGTGGTGGTGGGCTCCTCGGAGCTGTACAAAAAACGGCATCAGGAAAAGTTGAAAAACACCCTGCTGCAAAACTATTACGTGCCCATCAGCATCATCGTGCCCGCCTACAACGAGGAGGTCACGGTGGTGGAAACCGTGAAGTCGCTGCTGGCGCTGGAGTATACGCTGTACGAAATTGTGGTGGTGGACGACGGCTCAAAGGATACCACCTCGCAAAAGCTGATCGAGGCGTTTCGCATGAAGCCGATCCGTCGGCCCATTCACCGCAAGATCGCTTGCCAGCCCGAGCAATTTGTGTATGAATCGGTGAGCGAAAAGGTGCCGCTGACACTCATTCGCAAGAAAAACGGCGGCAAGGCGGATTCGCTGAACATGGGCATCAACGCCTGCCGATATCCGTATTTTATTTGCATGGATGCCGATTCCGTGCTGCAGTACGATTCGCTGAGCAAGATCTCCCGCCCGCTGCTGGAGCAGGAGAACATTGTGGCGGTGGGCGGCGTGGTGCGCCCCGCCAACAGCGTTACACTGGAGCAGGGGCGGGTGCTGGATTATCAGCTGCCGCAAAACGTGCTGGCGTGTATGCAGGTGCTGGAATACGATCGGTCGTTTTTGGCATCGCGCATTTTGTTCGATAAGTTTAACGGCTCGCTCATTATTTCGGGCGCGTTCGGCTTGTTTAAGAAAGACACCGTGATCGCCGCCGGCGGGTACGATCATTCCACCATGGGTGAGGATATGGAGCTGGTGGTGAAGCTGCACGAATACTGCACGCTGAACGAAATTCCGTATTGCGTGAAGTACGCCACCGACGCGATCTGCTGGTCGCAGGCGCCGGAGCGGCTGAAGGATCTGTGCAAGCAGCGCAAGCGCTGGCATTTGGGGCTGTTCCAGAGCATGTGGAAGCACCGGGTGATGCTGTTTAACACCAAGTTCGGCGCCGTGAGCTTCGTGTCGTTTTTCTATTTCCTGCTGTATGAGCTGCTGTCGCCCTTTATTGAAATTCTGGGCGTGGTGACCATGCTGCTCGCGCTGCTGGTGGATCTCATCAACCTTCCGTTTATGCTGCTGTTCTTTGGGGTGTATGCGGTGTTTGGTTGCATTTTGACCTTAACGGCGTTTTTTGCGCGCACCCAGACCGTTGATCTGAAGATCTCGTTTAAGGATGCACTCAAAGCCGTGCTGCTGTGCTTCTTTGAAATTACGTTTTTGCGGTTTGTTATGGCGTTTGTGCGCGCGACCGCCTTTTTCGGCTACAAAAAGAAAAAGCTGAACTGGGGCCGCATTGAACGCAAGAAGATCAACGTGAAATAAGCAAGGCGTATGTTGAATCTCATGCCAAAGAGGGTGTCACTGTATGAAAAAGCTGCTATGCTTGGCACTTTTGATATTCACGGTGTTTTCCGTGGGCGTTGCCGCCGAGGCGGCGGTGATCTCCACCGAAGAGCCCACGGCAGGGGCCGCCGTGTACGTAGCGGGCAACCCCGCGTTGTATCCGTTGGAATTTTATAACGAAAAAACCAAAAGCTACGAGGGTATTTTGCCGAAGCTGTACGAGGAGATCAGCCGCCAAAGCGGCCTGGAGTTTGCCTACGTGGCGGCCGACCGTGAAGATCGGCAGCAGGAGCTTGGTGAAAATTGCCAGGTGGAGCTGGTGTCGGCCTACGAGCAGGGCACGGTGGCGGTGGCCAAGGAGCTGGAGCTGTTTTCTTATGAGAAGGACGGCGAAACGGTGACCGTGTGCATCGGGTTTACGAAGATCGCCGCCCCGCAGCTGGTGGCCGAGGTGGAGGCTGCCGTGCAGGCGGCCGATAAGCACACGTGGCTGGCGGCCGCCATGAAGCTCGAGGGCCGTCCGCAGGTGCCCGACGCGGCGCTGTGGCTGGCTGCGGCTGTGGGAGTGTTGCTCGTGGCGGTGGTCGTGCTGACGGTGCGATTGGTAAAGCACCGCCGCCGCGGCAACGAGCAGCAGGCGCAAAAGCTTAACGATCCGTTAACGGGTATTGGCAACATTGCCTATTTTGAGGATTGCTACGCGCATCATCTGCCTGCGGATATGCGCTCGTTGTATTACGTGGCCTACGTGGCGCTGGATATTAAAAAAATTGAAACCTATTTCGGACAGGCCGAGTCGGAGGAGCTGCAGCGCTATGCGGCGAGCACGCTGGTGAGCGCCATGGGCGATACGGATTTTGCGGCGCGCATCGACAACGGCGTGTTTGCGGCGTGCTTCCTGTGTCCCGACACCGAGCGGGCACTTGCCAAGGCGGCAGAACTGGTGCGCACGCTGAACGAGTATAAGGACGGCCACGCGGGCGAAAACGATGCGGCGTTCCGCTGCGGTGTGTTCCCGCTCGACAAGCAACAGCTGCCTGCCGAAACGGTGCTGTACAACGCGCGGCAGGGGTATTTGTATGCAGAAAACGAGGGGCAGAACGTGTGCCTGTGCGATAAGCAGATGCTGGGCCGCGTGGCGATGAAAAGCCGCCTGCAAAAGAAGATCTCCGCCGCCATTGAGCAGGAGGAGTTTCAGCTGTATTTGCAGTTTATCTTCGACACCGATAACCGCACGCTGTGCGGTGCGGAGGTGCTGTCGCGCTGGCACAGCCCCGAGGAGGGGGTGCTGTCGCCTGCCAATTATATTGAGGACATGAAAGTGGCGGGCATGATCGACAAGCTGGATCTGTACGTTTTTGAAAAGACCTGCGCGCTGCTGCAGGCATGGCGGGGAACGGCATACGAAGGGCTGTATCTGTCGTGCAACTTCACACGCACCACGCTTTCCAAAGCGGATTTTGCCGAGCAGTTCGAGGCGGTGTTGTCGCGCTATGCGTTCGACCGCGAAAAGCTTCTGGTGGAACTGACCGAGGATTCGCTGGTGAGCGACAGCGCGGTGGCGTACAAAAACATTTTGGCCATTAAAAAGCTGGGCTGCCGCATTGCGTTGGACGATTTCGGCAGCGGCTACACCTCGTTCAGCGACCTGTGCGATTATCCCATCGACGTGATCAAGATCGACCGCCACATCGTTATCAAGGCCTCCGACAGCCGCGGCTACGCCGTGCTGACGGGCATTATCCGCATGGCGCACGCACTGGACATTCGCGTGCTGTGCGAGGGTGTGGAAACCGAGTCGGAAAATCATAAGGTGACCGAGGCCGAGTGCGATTTTATTCAAGGCTTCCTCTATTCCCGCGTGTTACCGGTGGAAAACGCACTGGAATTTTACAAAACCAAGCAATAGCAATCGGTCAAAACAACAATTTTTCACAGCAACAGCGTTATACTCACTTGAAATACCAATAACGAAAGCCGCGGCAAGCTTGCCGCGGCTTTTCTTTTTTTGTGGTACTTGCTATTTTAAAAGGAGTGTGCTATAGTAGAAAGTGAGATATTATAAATACAATTCTGGTGATATAAAACAATGAGATCGATTCGCGGAAAAATTATGTGGTTGCTTTTCGGTAGCGTGCTGATCGCGTCGCTCATTATCGGTATGATGAGCATTACGCTGACGGCCAGTGTTATTCAAAAAAGTTCAACCGAAAACATGAATCTGCTGTGCAAAAGCAACGCCGATGATATGGATATCTCCTTGGCGAAGATCGAGGATTCTGTGGACACGCTGGCGCACTACGCCGAAGCGGAGCTGATCGACGTGAAGCTCCTGCAAAACGACGAAATGCGCGCGGCGTTTTCGGCCAGTCTGGAGAAAAGTGCGCTGCATCACATTGAAAGCGCCGAGGGTGCCGAGGCGGTGTGGATGCATTACGACGAAGCGTATATCGGCAAGACCGACGGCTTCTTTTACGTGAAGAAACAAGGCACGCAAACGTTTGAAAGTCATCCCCTGACGGTGATCTCGGCGTATAACAAGGACGATACGGAACACGTGGGCTGGTGGTATACCACCGTGGAAAACGGCAGGGCCACGTGGCTGGAGGCCTATTACAACGCCAACATGCAGCGCCATATTATTTCCTACGCGGTGCCGATCTACAAAGAGGGGCTGCTGGTGGGTGTGATCGGTGCCGATATTTCCACCGATTACGTGGAAGATCTGGCTAAGAAGATGTCCATTTACAATTCGGGTAAGGCGGCGGTGCTCAAGAGCGACGGCACGGTCGTGTATCACCCGAACTTTGCAAAAGGGCATTTGATCGGCGAGGGCGACCCCGGCTTCGCCGGCGTGGTGGATGCGCTTACCGCTTCCGATCACACCGACGAGCTCATCGCCTACGAGCTGGACGGCGTGGAAAAACGCCTTGCCAGCTACAAGCTGCGCAACGGTATGCTGATGGTGTGCTTTGCGCCCGTGTCGGAAATCTACCGCGAGCAGCGCGAGCTGATCTTGTTTACCGGCTCCATCATTTTGGTGGTCATCGCCGGTGCGCTGCTCATCGCGTTCTTCGTCAGCCGCGAAATGGCGCGCCCCATTAAACAGCTCAACGAGGCCGCCAAGCACTTGACGGACGGCGAGTTTGATTACGATATTAATACCAAATCGCGCGATGAGATCGGTGAACTGACCTCCACCTTCATTGAAACGCGCAAGATCTTGAAAAATCAAATTCATTTGCTGGATGCCGAAGCACACCGCGACGGCTTGACCGGCGTGGGTAACAAATCGGCCTTCATGGATCGCGAGGCCGTGATCAACGACGAGATCTTTGCCGGCACGGCCGATTTTTCCGTGGCGGTGTTCGACGTGAATAAACTGAAGATCACCAACGACGTGTTCGGACACATGGCGGGCGATAAGCTGCTGTGGACAGTGTCGAATTTCCTGATGTCGTGCTTTGGCCTGCCCAACGTGTACCGCATGGGCGGCGACGAATTCGTGGTGATCTTGGACGAAAAGGACGATGAGGATCGCACCCGCAGAATCAGCGATTGCATCGACGGTATGCAGGACCTGTGGCTGGAGGACTTTCCCGAGTGTCGCGTGTCGTGTGCCTACGGTGTGGCGCATTTTGATGCCGAGACCGACCATCGCCTTGCCGACGTGCTGCGCCGCGCCGATAAGGAAATGTACAACAACAAATCGCTCACCAAGCGCGAGACCTTCCCGTGGCAGGAGGGCATGAAGGGCATTAAGCAGCTGCAGGTGGAAAAGTATTGCCAGCTGCTGCAGACACTCACCTCCAGCACCGACGACTATTTGTTCCTCATGAACACCGAAACGGGTGTGATCCGCTTCTTCGGTGATGATCCGAACGCCTTTGACATTGCCGACGGCCGCGAGCTGGCAGGCGGCATACTGGATATGCTCCGCTTTGTGCACGTGAACGATCATGCGCTGGTGAAAAATGCCGTTACGGCGGTGATCCAACACGACACCGAAACCATTGATATCAACTTCCGCATGAATATCAACAACAGCGCACGTTGGGTCAACTGCCGCGGCAGCGTGATCAAAGACGAGACCGACAGCCATTTCGTGGTGATCGGGCGCATTTCGCAAAACGCGGTGAAGCATCTGTACAACCCCATTACCACGCTGTTTAACAAGACCAAGCTGAAAGCCGATCTGCTCAAGCAAACGGAAAACTCGTTCAGCTGCCTGATGCTCCTTGACATTGATAATCTTTCGGAGATCAACCTGAAGCACGGCTCCGTGTACGGCGACAAGCTGCTCAAGATGCTTGCCGAGGAACTGGAAAACCGCTTTTCACTGCAGCAGCTTTACCACGCGGAAAAAGACCGCTTTGTGGTGCTGCTCAACGTGGAGTCGAGCAGAGAGGCCGAAGCACGGTTCGAGGAGATCAAAGCGGCCATGGAAGGGCAATGCACCATTTCCGCATCGGTCGTTCCCAACGATCGCTCCTTGTACGTCAGCGCCGAAAACATTTACGATTACGCCGTGCAGATCCTCAACAGCGCCAAAAAAGACGGCGTTGGGAAACTGGTGTTCTTCTCGAAAGACAGCTTGATGGAGCGGTTGTCGGCCGTGGAACTGCTGGAGGAGCTGGAGGACAGCGTAAAGCATAAGTGCCGCGGATTTTCGCTGATGTATCAGCCGCAAATTGCCGCCGAGGATCTTTCGCTGGTGTCGGCCGAGGCGCTGCTGCGCTTTGAGTCAAAAACCAAGGGTCTGGTATATCCCGACCAATTCATTCCGCTGCTGGAGCAGGCCGGTCTTATTAACGAGGTGGGCGCTTGGGTGGTGAACGAGGCGCTCGGCCAATGCAAGGCGTGGCGCGAGCGGTTCCCCGAGTTTAAGATCAGTGTAAACGTTTCGCCCAAGCAGTTGGAAAAGAAGCGCTTTGCCGCGCAGATCACACGGCTGCTCACCAAGCACGGCTTGCCCGGTGAGGCCTTGATCTTGGAGATCACCGAATCGACACCGCTGGACGAAAGCGAAGACACGTTTGCCATTTTGGCAAAGCTGCGGCAGGCAGGCGTGCAGATCGCCATTGACGATTTCGGTACCGGCTATTCCAACCTGGGTAACTTGAAGCATATCCACGCCAACATTCTTAAAGTGGACCGCGTGTTCATTCGCGGTATTAAGGAAAACGGCTACAATTACAATTTGATCTACAACGTGATCGAGTTTGCGCGCTCCAATGAACTGAAGGTGTGTCTGGAGGGTGTGGAGACCACCGACGAATTTGCCGTGGTTTCGGGCCTGCAGCCGGATATTTTCCAGGGTTATCTGTTCGACAAGCCGATGACGGTCGAGCTGCTTGAGGCTAAGTATTTGAGCGAAAACACCAAGGAATACGCCGAACGGCTCGAGCTGACCGAACGGCTGAACAAGGTGAAGCGCCACGCGCCGGTCGTGAACATGGAAATGAAAACGATCTTGAGCGGTATTCGTATCGGTTTGTGGATCGTTCGCATAGATAAGGCCACCGGCAAGGGCGAATTGTATACCGACGAAACCATGCGCGCGCTGCTGGATGTTGACGATGCGATCACGCCGAAGGACTGCTTTGCGTACTGGCTAAAGCGGATACATAGGAGCGACCGCGCGGCGGTGGAGGCTATGATCGATGCGATGACAAACAGCGATAAGGTGGTGCAGGTGGAATACCGATGGCACCATCCTAAGAAAGACACGGTAACAGTGCGTTGCTCGGGTCGTTGCATGGAAAAGGACGAACACAAGCTCGTGTTCGAGGGCTTCCATCGTGTGATCAGCGACGTGGAGGACAAGGACTAAATAAAAAAACCGCCGCACTATTGCGGCGGTTTTTTTAAAGCACGGATGAGAAAGGGTGCGTTTTAAATGTGGACGATGGGAGAGCTGCTTCGCAATTTCTTTACGCATAAGGATTTTTTGCCCGCCGCCGAGCAGCTGCCGGGCACGCTGTTTACGCCGCTGCATTTTTTGACTTCGGCTTGCTGGGTGGCGGTGATCGTGCTGCTGTGTGTGCGGCTGAAGCACCAAAGCGAGCGCGTGCTGCAGCGCGTGTTTGCGGGGCTGTGGATCGCCACGGTGGTGCTGGAGATCGCCAAAATTACGTGGGAGACCTGCTGCGGCGCGACCGTGAGCTTTGAGTGGGGCGGCATTTTGCCGCTGTATCCCTGCAGCATTTTTATGTATGCCATGCCGTTTGCCGTTTGGGGCAAGGGCCGCGTGCGCTACGCCGCCTGCGGCTACGTGTGCAGCCTGGGACTGTTGGGCGGAGTGATCAATTTCGTGTATCCCGCCAACGTTCTGAGCAACTATTCCTGCGTGTCCTTTGCAGGGTTCCACACGCTGTTTTATCACGGCACGCTGGTGCTGTGTGCACTACTGATGTTGGTATCGGGCTATCACAGCTACACGCGCGTGACCAAGGGCTACGAGCTGCTGCTGCCTGCCGTGCCGGCGCTGTGCGTGTCGGTGGTGGCCAATCTCGTGAATTTTTCGCCCGTTCAGTCCGATTACATGTTTTTTAAGCTCAATTCCTTTTTCTTTGCGCCGCTGGGCGCGGCCACGCCCGACTGGCTGTCGGTGATGTTGGTGTATGCCATCTATTTGCTGATTCACGCGCTGCCGTATTTGCCGGCATGGCTGAAACGGAAGAAGACTTAAAAAAAGCACGCAACCGAGGGTTGCGTGCTTTTTTGTTGCGTTACTGTGGGTGGTGCTGCCGAGCGGCTTTGACGAGATTTGCGTCGATGGCGGCCAACTCGTCGTAGTCGGCGCCGAAAAAGTCGTCTTGCACCAAGGCGATCTCGGCAACCACGGCATCGTCGGTGTCGCGCAGCTTGTCGATGAGATCGCACGAAACGAGGGTGCTCCAGCGGAACCAATCGCAGCGAAGCAGCTTCGTTTCGGTGCGCACCAGCGCGTACACGGTGTGCAGCGCTGCCAAGCAATGCGCAAGTTCTTTCTTAGCAAGGGCGGGAATGGCCAGAAACAGCACGGTTGCGGCAATGGTGGTTTCGAGGTCGTAGGCGGTGGGATGAATGTATAGGCAGTTCTCTGCCAGCGTTTGCGCAAACGCCGTGCTGAACGCCCCCTTCAGCACCGCAACGGCCAGGCTTTCCAGCATCGCCAGCGGCTGTGAACCGCAGTTGAGCATATACAACTGAAACACGGCGGTGAGCGCGGCTTCCTGCGGCAGGTACGAGTGCAGCAGGTTGAGTGCCTCTTCAAATTCCTCGGGGAATGCGAAGGTGGGCGGAGCATTCTGCTGAAGCAGTGCGCCCAGCGTTTCTAACAGGGAGTCCCCCTCCAGCTCGGGCGGCAGGGTGGGGTAGAGGAATTGGAGGATCGCCCCATACAGGGCTTCGGCCTCATCCTGCTGCGGCGGTGTGAGCAGCGGCGGCGGAGTAGCATCGAGCTCGAGCTCAAAGCGGTTGTACACCTGATGGAGAAAATACCGCTTTTCGAGGGTGAGCGCATCCTTGTGCGTTTCGTAAAACCGCTGATGCACCGTTTGATACAGCGGTACCATGCGGTTGGCAAACAGCTCGTCGCCGTCGATGTCGTCATCGTAGGAGGCGAACTCCACCAGCGCGGCGGCCACCGTGAGCAGATAATACAGCGTGGTGGGGGCAGCAGGCAGCTCGATGGCGTTTTTGAGTAGCTCCTCCAGCAGCGAAAGCAGCTCGCCCACGGGGACATGTTCGTCTTCAAGATAGGTGCACAGGGCGTTGGTGAAGCGTTCGTCGTAATGCAGCTGCTCCACGCAGGCCACGCACAGAGCATAGCGGCCCTCGCGCAGCAGCGACAGCCACGCTTTGGCGGGTTTCGGCAGATACCAAAACACCGCGGCTACGTAGTGCTGCAGCCGTTCGCGCACGGCGGCAGGAGCGGTGGCGGCCAGCAGCGAGGCCACCGCTTCGTCCACAAAGGCGTAGCCGGCCTCGGTGTGGGTGAGCAGGGAGTCGAGCAGGCAGGAGAAGGCGCGCTGCAGCGGCGTTTGTGCGTGCTGCATGCCGCCCGCTTCGCTGCGCCATGCTTGCCATGCATCGTAATCCTGCCCATGAGGTAGGGGGGTGTTCTCCAACAAGCAGGTAAGCTCGTGCAGGCTGATACCGCCCGTTTGGGCCAGCGCCGTGGTTTGTGCGCACGCCAGCAGCTGCAGGGCACGAAATACGTCGGACGTGGGGGCGGTTACCTCGGCCAGACAGGCGCACACGGCTTGCAGTAGCTCGAGAATATCGTCGGGCTGTGAGGCAACGAGCGCGCAGCGATAATCTAACAATGCTTTGCCGCCGCGGCCGAAGCGGCGCACGGCGTCGTAGTCGGCTTGGTGCAAAAGGTCTTGCATACGCAAGCGGAGCAGCGCTTCGGCGCACGCGCGGTACGGCGCGGGATAGACGGCGAGCTTTTGCTCCAGCGCCTGCTGCAGCGCGGGGTGTAAGGCCTCGGTGGCGGCGGCAGCCGTGGCAGGCTGCGCGGCAATGTATTCCAGCACGCGTTGCTCCAAAAGCCCTTGCGTGTGCTTGATGAAATAGTGCTCGTCGATGCACAGCGCGCCGCCCTCGGCGGTGGCGGTGTAGCGGTCGATGGTGTAGCCCTCGCGCAGCAGAGCATCGCGCAGCAAGCGCACCTTGGCGGCGCCCTCTTCGGTTTCGCGGTAGGGCAGCGACAGCCCGGTGACGGCGCCCTCAAGCGCACGCTCAAACACCAGTAGCCGCTGCTTGTCGATGCGAACGCGGCCGTAGTCCACCTCGAGGTGCGTTACGCTTTTGCCCTCGAGATCTACGTGCGGCAGGTAGCGCTGCGGTGTGTCCATATCGTGAAAGACGGTGCCGTAGCGGTTGCCGAGCAGCAGCACGAACAGCGCGCAGTCGTCAATAACGTCGAAGCATTCCGACAGAATGGTGCGCTCAACGTCGCGTTCGCTTTGCAGGTCGGCGGTGTTGATGCCGTAGCGCAGGTCGCGCAGCACGATTTGGTAGCCGGTGTGAACGATATCGCGGTTGATAAGCCCCGCGACCTGATGAAGAAGATCCCGCTCGCGGTGCATATCACTGAAGGTGCTGGATACGAAAATTTGCAAACAACGCATGGGAAACCTCCTTTGGTGGTGTCTTCGGCTATAAGTGTAGCATAGTTTTTTAAAAAAGTACAGACCCGCGGCGGAAAAGGATTGTATTTTACGATCGGTGTGATATAATAGGCCTAATTGCGTTAAGGAAGGGGAGAGAGCCATGAAGAACAGTCCGTTGGACGGGCATTTTTCTTACGGGCGGCTGCTGCGGTTTACCGTGCCGTCGGTGGTGATGATGATCTTTGTGTCCATCTACGGCGTGATCGACGGAATATTCGTGTCGAACTTCGTGGGGAAAACGCCGTTTGCGGCGGTGAACCTCATTTTCCCTTTTCTAATGGTGTTTTCCGCTCTGGGCTTTATGATCGGCACCGGCGGCAGCGCGCTGGTGGGAAAAACGCTGGGCGAGGGTGAGAACGACCGCGCCAATCGGCTCTTTTCCATGCTGCTCGGCGTATCGCTGGTGGGCGCTGTGGTGCTCACGGTGCTGGGGCTGTTGTTTTTGCGCCCCATTGCGGCGCTGCTGGGCGCCGAGGGCGAGATGCTGGAGTGCTGCGTGACCTATGGGCGTATTCTCATGATCGTGCTGCCTGCGTTCGTGCTGCAAAACGAATTTCAAAGCTTTTTCGTTACGGCCGGTAAGCCGCGCTTGGGACTGGCGGTAACGGTGGCGGCGGGCGTGACCAACATTGTGCTGGACGCCTTGTTCGTGGCGGTGTTTCGCTGGGGCTTAGAGGGCGCGGCGTGGGCTACGGCGCTCAGCCAAACGGTGGGCGGCGTGCTGCCGCTGTTCTATTTCGGCCGCCGCAACAGCAGCTTGCTGCGGCTGTGCCGCTTCACGTTCGACGGCGGTGCCCTGTTGCGGGTGTGCACCAACGGCTCGTCGGAGCTGATGAACAATCTGTCGATGTCGCTGGTGTCGATGCTGTACAACGTGCAGCTGCTGCGCTTGGCGGGCGAAAACGGCATTGCCGCCTACGGCGTGGTCATGTATGTCAATTTCATTTTCGTTTCGGTGTTTATCGGCTACGCGGTGGGCAGTGCCCCACCCGTGAGCTTTCATTTCGGTGCGGGCAATCGCCCCGAGCTGCGCAGCCTTTTGCGCAAAAGCGTGCTGCTGCTTGCAGTGGCAGGCGTGCTGCTCACGGCGTTGGCGCTGCTGTTAGCCCCTGCGCTCAGCGGTGTGTTCGTGGGGTACGACCGCGAGCTGTACCAAATGACCCTGCGCGCGTTTCAGCTGTGCTCGCTGTCGTTTTTGGTGTCGGGCATCAATATTTTCGGCTCGTCGTATTACACGGCGCTCAACAACGGCTTGGTTTCGGCGTTGCTGTCGTTTTCGCGCACGCTGGTGTTCCAGCTGGCGGCCTTGTACCTGCTGCCGCTGTGGTGGGGACTGGACGGCATTTGGCTGGCGGGGCCGGCCTCGGAGCTGCTGTGCCTTGTGATGACGGCGGCGTTTTTGGTGCATGCGCGGCGACGCGGTGCCTTGCGGGAATAAAAAAAGCAGAGAACAGGTGTTCTCTGCTTTTTATTTATTTATTTATCGAGCAGCTTGCTGATCTCGTCGTGGAACGAGCTGATATCCTTAAACTGGCGGTACACCGAGGCGAAGCGCACGTAGGCGATCTCGTCGATATTGCGGAGCTTTTCCATGGCGTATTCGCCGATTTTGGTGGCGGGAACCTCGCGCTCCAGCGAATTTTGCAGCTGGGCTTCGATTTCGTCTACCGCGCGCTCCAGCACCTCCAGCGGTACGGGGCGCTTTTGACAGGCGCGCAGCATGCCGTTGAACAGCTTTTGACGGTCGAACAATTCGCGGGAAGAATCCTTCTTGACCACCACGATGGGCAGGCTTTCCACAATTTCGTACGTGGTGAAGCGGCGCGCACATTCCAAGCATTCGCGCCGACGGCGAATGCGGGTGCCCTCATCGGTGGGGCGGGAGTCGATAACCTTGCTTTCAGGTTGGCCGCAGAACGGACATTTCATAGGATCAGCTCCTTTACCGCTATAGTTTAACACAATACTTCGGCAAAGTGCAAGCCTTTTTTGTAAACAAATTGTGACAAAACGCGCGAAATGCGGCGAAATACCACAAGATATGGGGGGTTCCCTGTTCTTGACAAGCCTGTAGCGGACGTTTATAATGAATACAGTACCCTGCGAGGAGGCGCGAAGCATGGCGTTTAACAGCGAAGAATACAAAAAACAACTGGCGGCGGCAAGCAGTCTGGATGTGTGCGACAAGGTGCCCCTGCCCGAGTTTGACCGCGAAAAAAAGACCTTTGTGTTCATCAGCTATGCGCGCGTGGATTACAAGCAGGTGTACGCCGACTTGGCCGATCTGTACGATCAAAACGTGCGGTTTTTCTACGATCGGCATTTCACGGCCGGCGAAGCGTGGGACGACGATGCGCAGGCGTGGATCCAGCATCCCAACTGCCGCGGCGTAATTTTTTATTTGAGTGAAAGCATGCTGCGCAGCAGTGCCATTTACCGCGAGGTGCAGTTTACCCGCGGGTGCGACGAACACGGCAAGCCGGTGGAGGGCGCCGAGCCGAAAACGTATTTTTGCGTGAAGCTGGCCCAAAAGAGCCCGCAACAGATGCTGGGCGAAGCGTTTGCCGAGGGCTGCGTGGATCTGGAAAAAATGACGGTGCTGGCCGAAATGTTCCCGCAAAGCCACACCTACGTGAAGTATCAAGCGGCGGGTCACACCGAAACCCTGCTGCGCCAGATCGGCGAGGTGTTCGGGGTGGTGGAGTCCGACGAGCAGGTGTTTACCGAGGCGGGCGAATATAGCGGCGACCGCGTGGGCGACGTGCCGCACGGCGTGGGCACCATGACGTATAAGGACGGCTCGGTGTACCGCGGCAGCTGGCGTGACGGCAAGCGCCACGGCCACGGCGAGTATCGCTGGAGCAACCGCACGTACGTTGGCGACTGGTGCGACGACATGATCGAGGGCCGCGGCCGCCTGACATACGATAACGGCGCCTCTGTGGACGGCGAGTGGAAGCAGTGGAAAGCGCACGGTCACATACATGCGGTATTTTGCGACGGCTTTGTCTACGACGGCATGGCAGAGAATGGCAAGCGCAACGGCTTCGGCCGGTTGGTGTACAATGACGGTGCGGCGTACGAGGGCAACTGGAAGGATGGTGAGCGCCACGGTCGCGGCGTGATGACCTATGCCGACAGCAGCACCTACGAGGGCGACTGGAAAAGTGATAAGCGCCACGGCAAGGGCAAGCTCGTGAAAAAAACGAAAGACCAATACGGTAACGAGAGTGAAGTGGTGTACGACGGTGATTGGCGCGACGATGAGCCGTGCGGGCATGCGCGCGTGGAATACGACGATGGCACAACGTACATTGGCAGCTATAAGAACGGTGCGTACAACGGCTTTGGACGGCTGGAGGAGAGCGACGATTGCACCTACGAGGGCGAATGGAAGGACGGTAAGCGCCACGGCCGCGGTGTGTACGTGGACGAGGGTGAGGATACCTACGAGGGCACCTGGCAAAACGGTGTGCTGCAGCTGGACCACGTGCGGGTGCGCTACAGCACCGGCAGTGTGTACGAGGGAGCGTTGCACGAAGCCGAGCACGGCAGACTTCGCTGTCACGGTCGCGGAAAAATGACCTATAAAAGCGGTGACGCGTACGACGGCGAGTGGGTGAACGATCAAGTGAGCGGACACGGCACGTACACGTGGAAGAACGGCGACGTGTATAGCGGCGCGTGGGTGAATGATCAAAAGTGCGGACATGGCACGTACACGTGGACGGATGGCGAGGTGTACACGGGCGACTGGAAGAACGGTAGGCGCCACGGCCGCGGGAAAATGACCTATGCCGACGGCGACGTGTACGACGGCATGTGGGTGAACGGTAAACGCGAGGGCAGTGGCACCTATTACTGGAAGAGCGGCGACCGCTTTGAGGGACAATGGGAAAACGGTGAGCGTAACGGCCCCGGGCGGTATATCTTTGCCGACGGCCGCGTGAATGCCGGCTATTGGAAAGACGGAAAAGAGATCGGATAACAAAAAGTTCCAGGCAGAAAAATCTCTGTCTGGAACTTTTTGTTATCTTGCTTTTTCTATAGGCAACCATATTTCGATATATCTTTTTTCCTTAGCATACTTAGGAAACCAATGATAAACCGATATTTCCGGTGCGTTTTTTTATTTCATAAGAGTTTGTAGGTAAGCCCAAACCCCTATTTCGATTTTATTGTTTTAAGAGAAGAAATTAACATTCTGCGGATAGCACCGCAATCGTTTTGTAATGCTTT
This sequence comes from Clostridia bacterium, assembly GCA_017503785.1. GTDB lineage: Bacteria > Bacillota > Clostridia > Oscillospirales > Acutalibacteraceae > RGIG3009. The sequence continues at coordinate 157,067 of JAFVSK010000018.1, read as the reverse complement.
ATAATTTTCTTCATTCATGCAATTTGTTTCAAATAGAAGTTCAAGCCAATATTCAGTTTCGTAGCATTCTTTTTGTGCTATTTCAAGTTTAGAAATAAAATCCTTTGTTCCTTGTGCGTATTGTGCTTCGTGTAAATTCGCACCGATTGAAGTAGCAGAACGAAGTAATTGGTTTATTAAAACTGATTCCTTACAATTTTCTTTCATATCACGACAGAGAAAAACAATAGTCTTTGCAAATTCTTTTGCTTTATCTCTTAAAATGCTATCAGCCAATGTTATCACCTCAAAATTATTATACATAAAAACCGGTAGTCTTTCAAGTTATATTCCGACTTTGTCGGAGTGATATTATTGCCTTACGGCAATAGTGTTATTGAAACCTTTCGGTTTCAGTGTTATTTTATTCGCCACCAAAACTCGCGAAGCGAATACCACTCGGCGTTAGCCGAATATCACTGCGCAGCAATAGAACTCGCCTTTGGCGAATAAAACTGGGAGACTTCCCTTAGAGAAGTCTCCCTACGCAGCGCTTTTTTTTGCACAAACGGTGCACAAATGCTTGTTTTTGTTGCACAAACGGTGTATACTGTGGAGGAGGTGACCGCTATGCTGTGCTCGTTGTGTCCACACCGCTGCCGCGCCGTCCGTACAGAAACGGAGGGGGCGGGGCGTTGCCGTTTGCCGAACACGGCCATGGTGGCGCGAGCGGCGCTGCATTTCGGTGAAGAGCCGTGCATCAGCGGCGAGCGCGGTTCGGGCACGGTGTTTTTCGGCGGCTGCACGCTGGCGTGCGCGTTTTGCCAAAATCGCGCCATCAGTCGCACCGCTGCAGGTGCGCCCGTATCGCCCGCGCGGTTGGCGGAAATTTTTCGCGAGCTGGTGCAGGCAGGGGCGCACAATATCAATCTGGTAAGCCCCACGCCCTACGTGCCCGCCGTGCGTGAAGCGCTGCGGCAGTATCGGCCGCCCGTGCCGGTGGTGTACAATTCCTCCGGATGGGAGCGTGTGGAAACGCTGCGTGCCTTGGAGGGCTTGGTGGACGTGTATCTGCCCGACTACAAATACGCTTCGGCGGCGCTGGGGCAGGCGTTGTCGGGGGCCGAGGACTATCCCGCCGTTGCGGCGGCAGCCATTCGTGAGATGGCACGGCAAACAGGGCCCGTGGTGCTGGATGAGCACGGCCTTATTCAGCGCGGCACGGTGGTGCGGCATTTGGTGCTGCCGGGGCACACCAACGATTCGCTCCGCTGCCTGGAAACGCTGGCCGCGGTGCTGCCGCAGGGCTGCTACGTGAGCCTCATGTTTCAGTACACGCCCATGGACGAGGTGGCGGGGCATCCTGAGCTGTCTCGCCGTGTGACCGCGCGGGAATGTGACAAGGTGTGGCAGCGTATGATAGATTTGGGGCTCACCGACGGTTACGTGCAAAGCCGCGAGGCGGCGGGCGAGGCCATGATCCCGGCGTTCGACCTCACCGGCGTGTGTCGATAAGCTTCCCACGCATTAGCACGATCCTTGGCGGACCGCCGAGGATGTCGGTCCCTACAGCGCAGTCGGATTTTCGCTGGGTAAGTGTTCTGCGTAAATCCTCTTGCTTGTGCACAGATGGGCGAGCGGTTTGTCATTTGCGAGCCGAAATGTGCAAATTTATCTTTTTGGGCGGCTGATTGGTATTTTTTGTCATTCCTTGTCATTTTTCTTGATTAAATAGGTGAATTGGGGTATACTGAACATGCTTGTTAAATTAATGTCAAAGTGTGAGAGGGGCGACGTTGCGGTGCTGAAGCGTACCTGGGCGGCGGTGTCCACCGAGGCGATCGCGGCCAACTACCGCGCGGTGCGCCGCTTGGTGGGTGAGGATTGCCGCGTTATGGCGATCGTCAAGGCCGATGGCTACGGTCACGGCGCGGTGCCCACGGCCAAGGCGTTGGTGGAGGCGGGCGCCGATTGGTTGGCGGTGTCCAACCTGTGCGAAGCCGCCGAGCTGCGCGAGGCAGGCCTCACACAAGCGATACTGATCTTAGGCTACACCCCTCCCGAGGAGGCGGCGGAGCTGGCGCGGCTGCACATTACGCAAACCGTGTCCGACGCGGCCTACGCCGAAGCGCTGGAGGCCGAAGCGGCCCACGCGGGTGTGGTGTTGCCGGTACATATTAAAATTGATACGGGTATGTCCCGCTTGGGCTTTGTGTATCAGCAGCACGGTGCCGCGATCGACGAGATCGCCGCCGCCTGCACGCTGCCGCATTTGCAAGCCGAGGGGCTGTTTACCCATTTTGCCTTTGCCGACGATCCCGACGAAGCGAAAACGCGGCATCAGTTTGCGTTGTTCGAGGAAGTTACCAACCGCCTGCGCGAAGCCGGCATCACCGTGGCGCTACGGCATTGCTGCAACAGCGCTGCCACCCTGCGGTTCCCCGAAATGCATCTCGATATGGTGCGCCCGGGGCTGCTGCTGTACGGCGGCGTGCCGGATGCGTCGCTTTCGTGGGAGGAGCTTACCCCCGCCATGTCGCTCAAAACCGTGGTGGCGCAGGTGAAAACTGTGCCTGCGGGCACGGCTGTCAGCTACGGCGGCATGGGCGTGACCACCCGCGAAACGCAATTGGCCACGGTGCCCATCGGCTATGCCGACGGCTTGCCGCGCGCCTGCTCCAACACGGCAACCATGCTGGTGAACGGTGAACGCGCCACCATCGTGGGTCGCGTGTGTATGGACCAATGCGTGCTGGACGTGACCGGACTGCAGGTACAGCCCGGCGACGAGGTGGTTGTGTTCGGTAACGGCCTGCCGGCCGATGCGCTGGCGGAGTCGGCGGGAACCATTGTGTACGAGATCCTATGCCGCGTGGGGCAGCGAGTGCCGCGCGTGTACTTATAAAGCAAGGGGATGTTGGAATGACGGACTATATTCCTACCGTGCTCAAACGCGAAATTACGGTGGAGTCGGTGGTGTCGGTGCACTACCTGGAGCACGCCAAAAATTACGCGTTTAAGGGCGAATCGCACGATTTCTGGGAACTGGTGTACGTGGACAAGGGCCAGGTGCGCGAGGTCGCCGAGGACGTGACCTACGAAATGCTGCAGGGTCAAATGATCTTCCACAAGCCCAACGAATATCACAATCTCATGGCCAACGGAACGGTGGCACCCAATGTGGTGATCGTGTCGTTTGTGTCGCATTCGCCTGCCATGGCGTTCTTTGAGAACAAGGTCATGTACGCCACGCAGCAGCAGCGGAAGCTGTTGTCCAATATCATCAACGAGGCGCGCCAGGCGTTTTCCTGCCCTCTGGGCGACCCGATGGTGCCGCAGCTGACTTGCGACGAAGCAGCGCCGTTCGGCTCGCAGCAGATGGTGGGCTTGGTGCTGGAGCAGCTGCTGATCGACATTGTGCGCAGTGCCGCCCCCGTGGTGGAGCGCCCGCGTGTGGCCTCCAGCGTGAAGCAGCGCGCCGACAACGAAATGACCGAGCGTGTGATCCGCTACATGGAGGAGCACCTGTGCGAGAATTTGTCGTTCTCCACCATTTGCGTGTTCTCGGCACAAAGCGCCACCAACCTGAAAACCGTGTTCAAATCGGTAACGGGCATGGGCGTTATGGAATATTACCGCCATTTGAAGATCGAGCGCGCCAAGCAGCTGCTGCGCGAGGGCTGCGGCAACATTACGCAGATCGCCGATCGGCTGGGCTACACCTCGGTGCACTATTTTTCGCGGCACTTCAAGCAGGCCACTGGCATGACCCCGCGTGAGTACACGCAATCGGTACAGGCGCATTAAACGTGACTGAATAAAAAACACCGTCCGGATGGACGGTGTTTTTTTGTTGTGTTGCGGGAACACTCGTAAGGGGTGTTCTTGTGAAACTGTTAGGGAAAATGGTGGGAATCACTGCCTTGGGAATGGCTGTTGCGTTGGTGCTGTATCCGGCACTGCACGAGACCGGGCACGCGCTGGCAGCGCTGTTGACAGGCGCCACGGTGAAGGAGGTGCACGTGCTGCCGCTGCCGTACGTGGTGTGTGATCTTGCCGCTGTTACGCAAGAGGGGCGGATCGTGATTTCTCTGGCAGGGGTGCTGTTTCCGGCTGCGCTCAGTCTGTTGAGCTGCCGGTGGTTTTGGGGATGGTATCTTTCGCTGTTGGTTAAGATAACGGCACTGGTGGCTCTTGTGCTTTCGGTAGTATCGGTGGTATGCTTTGCCGGAGGAGTGCCGCTGCCAAGCGACGATATGACGCAATTATTGCAATGGTGGCCGGAGGGGATTGCTGTTTGTTTTTGGGGGCTTAGCGCCGTGGCAACGCTGCTGCTCATACAGATCGTGCGCGAGCAGCCGTTTAGGAGATGTGCTTGCTTTTTTGGGGTGTAAGCGCATCTTGCTTTCGTAGAACTGATACTTCTGTAAAGAACAGCGCAGAGCCTTGCATTATATAAGGATCTGTGCCGTTTTGTGACCCTTATTTTGACCCCGTTCAGGCAAGACGGTAAATAGCTTCTACCTGCTGTGATGCACTTTCCATAGAGGGATGTACATACACATTTAACGTTGTTGTCGCGGAAGCGTGCCCCAACAGCATGCTTAGCATCTTGGCATCCATTCCGGCTTCGGCACAGCGGGTAGCGTAGGTGTGTCGCAACGCATGGAAATTAATTGGCCGAACACCTGCTCTTTTGAGCAGGGCTTTATAGCGGTATTCAAATGTTCGTGTACCAACAAACGATGAGGTTTCAGAAATAACGTAATCGGAAAGGCGAATTTCGCGCGCTGCATGTAGCTTTTGCAGCAAGGCTGCAGTTAACGGAACGTCACGGTGGGATGAACGTGATTTCGGTCGATCTAAAATGAAAACGGTTTTAGAAGTTTCTTCTGATACGGTTCGGGATAGCGTATGCCGAACGTGTAGTAAGCGTTTTTCAAGGTCAATATCACACCAACGCAGGGCACAGACCTCACCGATGCGCAGGCCTGCTTGTAGAGCCAGCAGAGTTCCCAATACGGTTAGAGAATGCTCTTGCAACAAAAAGTCCGTCAAAGTTTCTTCTTCGATTTTTGTTAATACGGTTGGTTCTTTCTTAGGAACGCTTGGCAGACACGGTGGAATTTTCAGAGGGACGCACCAGCCGAGAGAGGCGGCAAACTCCAGTGCTGAAGTGATGAGAATCGCCATGGTTCTTACATAGGAAGATGCTAAGGGAGTACTGCTTTTGACACCCCCGCAATGTAGCTTTCGCTCTAAAAAAGAGCTGATTACAACGGCATTAAGAGTGGATAAGGGAAGTTCTCCCAGTTCCGGTAAAATATGTTTTTCAATCATGTCACGATATTTTAGCTTGGTGGAGCTCTTTAGTTGCATTTGCTTGACAGAAAGCCACTGATATATGGCTTCACGAAAACGCAGTTGCTTTGCTGACGAAGGCGGTTCGCTGTGTCGCCGGGCGGTTGCTTCGGTCAGTTTGGCTTTACAGTCAGCATAGGTGTGCGCATATACTGAGCGATAATGAGCCGTTCCGTCCATGTTGGTCCCTATACGATAGCGGCCCTCCCAACGTCCGTCCTTTCGCTTATGAATATGATCCCCGCGCCTTGACATAAGTAATCATCCTTTCTTGATTATAGATTGAGAAGTTCTCCGACCACAGCGCTGACCACAAACGGCGAATAATACTAACTGCATAAAATCTCACACGGCAAAAATTTACAAATTCTTAATATTTTCGACAAAAACCGGCAGGGAATAATTGACAAACCCTGTTCCGAGTGATATAATAACCGCAATAGTAGGTGTATTATACCTTTTTTTGGAATATATATTCATTTTTAGAAGTATCAGTTCTACGAAGGATTAAGACCAGTGTATCACAATTTGAAATTTTTTGTGACGACGATGTGAACGGTACTATTACCGATTACATAAACAAATTCAACGTGGAGGAGTAGAAAATGTTCTTCAAAACAAAGAATCCCGAAGCAAAGAGAACAAAGCTCGTTAGCTTGATTCTCGCAGTAAGCATGATGATGTGCTTGGTGTTCGGTATGGCGTTCAGCGCCAATGCTGCCGAAGTGGGCCAGGCTGTCACCGAGGCCAAGAACGGCGTTGTACAGGTGCAGGTGTGGTTTAAAGACCCTGAAACTGCTACCGAAGTGCCGCTTCACTATGGCACCGGCTTCCTGGTGAACGACACCACCGTGGTAACCTGCCAGCACGTGGCGAACGGTTTCCCGGATGAGTGGTATGTTAACTGGGCAAAGCTCACCAACGCCGAAAACAGCACCAACCGTACGGCGGCTCAGATCAAGGATATGCTGGAGCTGCGCGTAATGCTGTATCGTGGTACTTACGTGAAGGCGAAGCTCACCAACGCTAACCCCGAGCTCGACCTGGCCGTGCTGACACTGAGCCAGCAGATTGCTCGCACCCCTCTGGCCATCCGCAACAGCGACGAATTGAAGCAGACCGACGAGGTGTTTGCTATCGGTTATCCTTCGGATTTGGTAAGTATTGATTCTAAAAACACCTACGACATTGACGATATTACCATTAGTAGTGGTAATGTGAACAAGGTCGGTGACGTAGAGTTTGATGCATACGATGACAACTATGAAGTTCATGAATACAAAGATGTTAACTGCGTAGTGAACAGCGCGCTGATCACCGGTGGCAACTCCGGCGGCCCGCTGGTAGACAAAGACGGTAACGTGGTGGGCGTGAACGCCGCAGGAGACGGAAGCCGTTTCATGGCTATTAGTAGTAAAGAGCTGATTACCTACCTGACTGCGCTGAACATTTCGTTCGCTGGCCCCGGTCCCATCAAAACGACGACCGCCGATACTACTACGACGACCACCGGTGCTACGCTGAACACCAGCGAGCTGTCGAGCCTGATCACCAAGGCTGAGGGCTATGCCGCTCAGGATTACACCGAAGAGTCCTATAAGGCGATGAAGGCTGCTCTGAAGGATGCGAAGGCTGCTTTGACTGCCGATTCGCAGGCTACCATCGACAATGCTGCCGAGGCTTTGGATGAGGCTATCGACGCGCTGGCGAAGGAAGAGCAGAAATCTGCTATGAATCAGTACGTGATGATCGGTATCATCGCGGTTGTGGCGATTGCTGTGATCGTTGTTGTTATCATTCTGATCGTTTCGATGAACAAGAAAAAGGCTCAGCCCGCTCCGGTGGCTGCTCCGGTTGCTCCCGTGGCTCCGGTTGCCGCGAAGCCTGTGGCTGCTCCCGCTCCGGTGGCTGCCGTGAAGCCTGTGGCTGCTCCTGCGAAGCCTGCAGCCCCCTCTGCCGGTGAAACCACCGTTCTGTCGCAGAGCGCCGGCGAAACCACCGTTTTGTCGCAGAGCGCCGGTGAAACCACCGTTCTGTCGCAGAACGTGAACGGCGGTGCGTTGGTGCGTTCCAGCAACAACGAGCGTATTCCGATCTGCTCGGCCGAGTTCACGGTGGGCAGAGAGCGCAGCAGTGTTGATTACTGCGTGGGCGGCAATACGAATATCAGCCGTGTGCATGCTCGCTTTGTGGTTCGTGACGGTGTTACCTACATTGTTGACAATAAGGCTGCCAACGGCACCTTCGTTAACGGTGTGAAGGCGCGCGCCGGTCAGGAAGTTGAACTGAAAGATGGCGACAAGATCCTGTTGGCCGACGAGAAGTTTGAGTACAAGAAATAAGACCAACGCGTAGAATTTGTTGAATACGGATAGGGTACAGGCGGTGAGACCGCCGCCTGTACCCTATCTATTGGTCGTTTTAGAGCTTTATAATTTTCTTGCCTAAGGGGTTACCAATATGGAATTTTTGATTTCTGCAAATACGGATATCGGCAATGTTAAGGACACCAACCAAGACGGTTTGTCGGTAAAAGTGCTGAATACGCAGCAGGGAAAAATGGTGTTTGCCATTCTTTGCGATGGTATGGGCGGCCTTGCCAAGGGTGAGGTTGCAAGCACGACGGTGGTGTCGGCCTTTAACGATTGGGTGTATAACGAACTGCCCGCCTTGTGCTCCGCCCCCATTGAGGATGCCACCATTCGCAGTCAGTGGGAGAGCATTGTGGTGAAGCAGAACAGCACCATCGGTGCCTACGGTGCCAGTCAGGGCATCCGTTTGGGTACCACCGTGGTGGTAATGCTCCTTACCCAAACCCGATATTACATTTTAAACGTTGGTGACTCCCGTGCCTATGAGATTTCTGATACACTTCATCAGGTAACCGAGGATCAAACCTTTGTGGCCCGCGAGGTCCAGTTGGGTAGAATGACTGCCGAGGAGGCAAAGGTGGATCCCCGCAGAAGTGTGTTACTTCAGTGCGTTGGCGCATCGGACGAGGTATATCCCGATATGTTTTTTGGCGATGTCAAAAGCGATGCGGTGTATATGCTGTGTTCAGACGGCTTCCGGCACGAGATTACTCCTGATGAGATTTATGAGAAATTTCAACCTGCTGCGTTAACCGACTCTGCGACTATGGAGAATAACGGCAGATTTCTTATTGATCTGAACAAGCAGCGGGAAGAGCGCGATAACATTTCGGTCGTTCTCGTGAGAACATATTAAGGGGTGACACAATGTTAGAAGTAGGTTCGCTTGTCGACGGAAAATATAAAATATTAAATAAAGTCGGTCAGGGCGGTATGAGCGTTGTGTACCTCGCCATGAACGAAAGAGCGAATAAACAATGGGCCGTTAAGGAAGTGCGTAAGGACGGCGTTTTGGATTTTGAAGCGGTGAAGCAAGGCTTGGTGGCCGAAACCGATATTCTGAAAAAACTGAGTCATAAGCATTTGCCCAGTATCGTTGACGTTATTGATACTGCGGATTCGTTCATTATTATTATGGACTACGTTCAGGGTAACTCGCTGGACAAGGCTCTGCGCGATTTCGGCGCGCAGCCGCAGGAAGACGTTATTGAATGGTCGAAGCAGCTGTGCGACGTGCTGGGGTATCTGCACACCCGCGAGCCGGCCATCATCTACCGTGATATGAAGCCGGCTAACGTGATGCTCAAGCCTGACGGCACCATTTCGCTGATCGACTTCGGTACCGCTCGCGAGCATAAGGCTTCGAAGGTGGAGGATACCACCTGCTTGGGTACGCGTGGCTATGCGGCTCCGGAGCAATACGGCGGCATGGGGCAAACCGATGCCCGCACCGATATTTATTGCTTGGGTGCCACGATCTACCACTTGGTGACGGGCATGAACCCGAGCCAGCCGCCGTATGAGATCCGGCCGATCACCGAGATCAATCCGGCGCTGTCCACCGGCTTGGAGAAGATCATCTTAAAATGTACGCAAAACAACCCTGCCGACCGCTATCAGTCGTGCGCGGAGTTAATGTACGATCTGGAGCATTATAAGGACTTTGAAGACGAGTATATTAAGCAGCAGAAGAAAAAGTTGTCGCTGTTTGCCACCAGTGCGGCGTTAACCTTGGTATTCGCTGCCACGTCGGTGTTTGGGTATTTTTCGGCCCAGGCTGCTCAGGCGGATAACTATGAGTTTTCGTGGTATACCGCTGAAACCGTGGATGATTATGTAGAGGCGATTTTGATTGATCCCACACGCACTGAGGCCTATATCGGCGACCATGACGAGGGTGGCAGCGGCTATGACGGCCTTTTAGACTGCTTGGTTGAAGATGGCGTACTGGAAAACGACGCGAGCGAAAGCGGCTTGCTGGAAAAACTGCGCCGAGGTATCGACAAAACCGGTAAAAACGGGTATACCACTACCGTAAAGCCTCTGGAGGAACTGAAGACGGCCGATCTTGCAAAATACCAAAAGGTTTGCTTTGAAATCGGCGAGCATATTCTTTTCTACAGCAATGTGAACGTACCGAGTGATCGATACAGTGCGGCGTCAACATGGTTTAAAGAGGTTCTTGATAGTTCCGATGAGTCGCTTGCCATGGCAAAGCACTACGATGATATTTCTACCGCATTAGGCCAAATCAATAAATATGGAAGAGGAAAACAAACCGAAAAGTTGAGTGAGGCCTACCAAACTCTTTGGAACACCTTGGTGATCCTGCGAGATGAAGTGAGCAACAAGGAAGATAAAGAAAATGATCTAAAGATTCGTGTTTGGAGTCAGATAATCTATTTGTTGTCAAACGACCCGAAAACTACCTTTAAATACATTTCAAAAGACGATGTTACGGCTATGATGAATGACGTTTATGCCAAAACCGGAACCGTGAATATCCCGGCACTGAAAGAAGACATTGAGGCGTTGCAGAGTCAGATTACCAGTGCATTGGATAAGTACAATTCAATAAAAGAGGAATAAGGAGGGGTCGGCTATGCAAGAGATATACAACTATATTTTCATAGGCGGACTCGTCCTCGCCATCGTGATGCTGATCGCCACGGTGTTGATCTTCTTTCTGTTGAACATTCGCGGTGTGATCGGTGATATTACGGGTACGAACAAGCGAAGAGCTGTTGAAAACATCCATAATAAGAGCTCGATAGCGGGCAATAACAAAAAGCACGCTACCAAGGTGGACTATTCGAACAAAACCACGTCGGCGCGGTTGGATTACGAAACAAAGGAAACTACCAAGATCAGTGCTCAAGACCGCTACGATAGCATGGAAGCTTCCGAAACGACAACGCTGAATGCAACCGCTTCCGAAACCACGGTGTTGAGCGCCGCTGAGGCGATGGCAGCTGTACAGGCTGCGCCCGCTGTGGCGGATGGAACGTTCCAGGTTGAGTGTGATATTACCTATACACATTCTAGTGAGATCATCGTTTGAGGTGACGTAAGCTATGAGTCGTAATTTACGTTACAAAAAGCGGTTGTTGTGTGGGTATCTGGCAGGCGTTTTGGTGGTGGCAGCAGCGGTGCTGCTGATGCCGCTTGCCGATACCGTACCGGCATTCTTGTACATTTCGGGCGCCTTGTTTTGGCTTGGATTGATCACCACTGTGCTGTGGGCGATCCTGATCCATCGAAGCACGCCCCAAGCCTTTGGGTTTTTGAGGTTTTTCAAGAACCAACCGGCAGCTGTTGCCGACGGTGCCCTGTTGTGTTTGCTGATCGTGTTTATTATCGGTCGAGCCTGTCAGTGGCATCTGTGGGTGCTGTTTTCGCTGATGGCCCTGTGGATCCTTTCGTTGGGGCTGCATTGTTTGTTAAACGGACGTTTTTATACAGAGTTTAAAGAAGTAAGGAGAGATGCGGAATGAAAAATTACGCGAAGAGACGATCGTTCGACCGCCTGGTAGCTATCGCTTTGGCGATTTTGCTGGTGATCGCGATGATCCCGGCAAACGTGTTTGCATCGACAAGCACGGACTACGGCACGGTAACGACCTTTACCGGCGGTACGGTGGCTGACGAGGATCCCTCGAAGGTTTCGGTGCTGGTGGAAGAGACTACGTTACAGTGGGTCGATGCTGACGCGGGCTTGAACCGTGCTGCCGGCTGGTGGGTCGGTATTAAGATGACTGCTCCCACTGAGATTGCCGACAATGCGGGCTTTAGAATTAAGAAGGGGCTCGATGCAGAGTACGGCACGCCGTATGATTTTTCGGACACTGCCGACGGCGACGGCAGCTACGTTGAGCTGTGGTTCCCTGTTTCGCCCGAGGATCTGGAAACGTTTGCCGCTCAGGGACTCAAGCCCACCAGAGTGTATGAGTTCGACTGGGACGGCGATGCTGTGTACGAGCAAGAAGTTACCTTCGCGGTGACGCCCAGCGAGAAGATCGTTCTGATGAAGGACGGCGTGCAGGTATATCCGCTGGAGGATTCCGTTAGTGTTGAGGGCTATACCGGCGTGTACGACGGTGAGGCGCACACGGCTTTGGTAACTGCAGAGGGCTATACTGTTAAGTACAGCGAAAACAACATTGATTTCACGGAGACGCCTGTTTCGATTACCGACGTTGGTGAGAAAACGGTGTATGTCCAGCTTTCGAAAGCCGGTTACGTGGCGCTGACAAAGGAAGTTAAGTTGTCCGTGACTCTTGCGGAAATCACCGGTATCTCCATTGAGAAAACCATCAACAAGTACACGGGAGAGAAATTCCCCGTGGCAATCTTGAAGGGTACACTTCTGCCCGATGACAAGGTTACGTATACGATCACGGGTGACGAAAATGAGTATTCGGCCATTCCGAAGTTTGCTGAAGTGCGTAGCTATGAGGTGACGATTACCGTTGATAGAGGTGACAATTATCGTCCTTACGTTCAAACGGTAACCTCAGAGATCGCTTTGGGCGAATTGGTCCTCGGCAGTCTCAAGGTTGAGGGTCTTGAGGGTATCTATACCGGTAATCCGCAAAAGGTGGTAACGGTAAGCGGCAACGAAGGTGCTGACTACACGATTAAGTATAAGCTTGGCGTGGATGGCGCATGGCAAGAGGAAATCCCCACAGTTGTCGACGCAGGCTCGTACACTGTGTTTGTCAAGGTGACCAAGGCCAACTATGAAGATAAAGACGTTGAGGTTGCGCCGGCCCAGTCGGCTGCGGTCCCGTTCAACGTATACATTGCCAAAGAGGAACAAACCGGCTTTGTTTTTGAAAATGCAACCATGCCTGATCTGCCCTACAACAGCACCGTAATCAATCAGGCTACCGGTGGGCAATCCACCGGTGAGGTCACGTATGAAGTGACCGCGGGTCAGGAGTATGTGGAAGTTGACGAAAACGGTAACGTCAAAGCCATCAAGGCCGGCGGTACGGCAACTGTCACGGCTACCCGTGCGGGGGATAATAACTATAAAGCTATTTCTACCACCTATGTGATCAATACCATTAAGGCTGATCAAACCGGTTTTGCTTTTACCCAAAGCGAATACAGCGTGCAGTATGGCTCGAAAACCACGCTGACGGTTACAGCCTTGGGTGGTCAGTCCGGTGGCACGGTCACCTATGAAGTAGTAGATGGCGATATTGCTTCCATTAACAATACGAGTGGTGCGCTCACATTTAACAGCGGCAAAACGGGCCCCTTTACTGTAAAGGCAACGCTTGCCGGCGGCAATAACTATAATGATATTACTGCCGAAGCTACTGTGAAAGTGAACACCAACGATTTCGAGGATAAGTATTCTGTCCCTGATGTTCCGGCGAGCGGCTGGTATACGATCGACGTAGATATTACTCCTGCTGAAGGGTATAAGATTTCGAATTCCGATTTGTTTGATGCCACTTGGATGGACAAGATCACCATAGCGACCGAAGGCAAAAACACACCGGCGGCTATCTATCTGAAGCACGAGGAAACCGGATATATCAGTGAAGCGGTGAATGTTGGCGAGATTTGGATCGACAAGACCGCTCCGACGGAATTGAAGATCGAGTATTCTCAGCCGATCGTTGAGAAAATAATCGAAGCAGTTACGTTTGGCTTCTATAAGCCTTCGATGGAGGTAACTCTTACTGCTACAGATGATATTTCCAAGCTGGATAAATTTAGCTATAAGATTGGCGAAGATATTGAAGGCGAGATTGCAATTGAAGCAACGGATGATGCAACCGTAAGCAAAACGTTTACGATTCCGGCTGAACTGAATCAAAAGGCGATAACCTTTACGGCCACCAACAAAGCCGGGTTGAGCAATGTGATGGTGGGCGATAAGGTTCTTGTGGTAGATTCCTTAGGGCCCAAGATCGACATTGCCTATAAGCCGAAGGATGAGAACACCACCGTGTTCTTTAGAAATGCCGACTCGTTCGTGATGGATTTCAACGCGGCAACGCAGGCGTATTACGATGGCAGTGTTGACGCTAAGATCTCCATTGAAGAGGTGAACTTCTTCGAGGGCTATAAGTACACCGATGAGCAGGGAGCACCTATCGGTAAGAGCGTTCATGAAGTTGGTATTTTAGTAACAAAGACAGACGACCAAGGCAAGGTGACGAAGATTGAGTATCTTCCTGCAGAAGATGCGGAGCAGCGTTTTGCCGATGTAAACGAAACCACGGTGTTTGAGTGGAAGCACGAGGGCGACAAGCATACGTTGGTTATTCCGCTTGAAGATGATGCCGACTATGTGATTACGGTTAACTATGCGGATTTCTCCACCAACGACTCGACGATTAAGGCTGACGATGCTTTGGAAGCCAGTACGGCGCAATACACTTCTAAGATCATTACGGTGGATACGGTGAAGCCGGAAATTTCGATTGAGCCGGCTAACGGTGCTTTCTACGACAAGAACAAGACCGTTAAGGTAACGGTGAAGGAGCACAACTTTGTTGCTGAGCTGATGAACCTGGAAGTGACCGGTTTCGAATATGATAAGACGACCGGCGACAAGGTGGAGATTACCGAGTTTAAGCAGGGCGAAACCGTGCTTAATTATGCGGAGTATTTGCAGAAAGCCACTTGGACGGAAGAAGCAACGAATGTTTGGGTTGCCGAAATTCCGTTTGAGACCGAAGCGAACTACAGCATTAAGATCACCGGCGAGGATTTGGCCGGCAATGCACAGAAGGACGAGGTTGTTGACACCTTTACGGTGGATGAGACCGCTCCTACCGATTTGAGCATTACGTATACGCCCAAATTTGAGAATGTGCTGTGGAATGCGGTTACTTTTGGTTTGGGTAAGGTGTTTGGGTTCTACAAGGATGAAGTAACGGTAACGCTGAAGGCTACTGATACGACCTCCCGTCTGGATACCTTTACCTATAAGTATACGGTAGATGCAGATGCTATCAATTCCGGTAACACGGGCAAAGACGATACTTCCGTGACGGTGAACGGCGTAACGGATGAGGTTGTGTTTACGATTCCTGCTCAGTTCCGTGGTAAGGTGTCGTTCGTGGCTACCGACAAATCGCAGAACTCAACGGAATTTGTTGATGACGACATCGACGGAGTCGAAAAAACTATTGTGGTGGACAACATTGCTCCCGAAGTGAGCGTGAAATACACCAATGAGTTCTACACCAATAATGTGGATAACAAGCTTTACTTGGCTAACCACGACACCGTGGCTACCATCGTTATTGAGGAAGCCAACTTCTTTGGAGCTGCGGATCTAGTGGAGGAAAAGCTGAAGGTATATCTGACAAAGGTGTATGATGACGAGACCAAGAATCCGGAAACGCCGACTTTGTTGAAGGATCTGACGTTTAATAAGGTCGAGGGCAGTGCGGATGTATACGAGGCTGTTCTTCCCACGTTCAACGAGGATGCTGATTATACCTTGACAATTGAATATACCGATCGTTCGGGTAACGCATCCAGTTACAAGAAGGAGTTTACGGTGGATACAACGAAGCCGGAAATTTCGATTGAGCCGGCTAACGGTGCTTTCTACGATAAGAACAAGACCGTTAAGGTAACGGTGAAGGAGCACAACTTTAATGCTACGCTGATGAACCTGGAAGTGACCGGTTTCGAATATGATAAGACGACCGGCGACGAGGTGAAGATTACCGAGTTTAAGCAGGGCGAAACCGTGCTTAATTATGCGGAATATTTGCAGGAAGCCACTTGGACGGAAGAAGCGACGAATGTTTTTGTTACCGAAATTCCGTTTGAGACCGAAGCAAACTACAGCATTAAGATCACCGGCGAGGATTTGGCCGGCAATGCACAGAAGGACGAGGTTGTCGATACCTTTACGGTGGATAAGACCGCTCCGTTGACCGGCGATTTGGATATCTTTGTTGGCGATAAATCGGTGAAGCCGGAGGATCTGAACGAAATCGCGTTTAACGTCTTCTCGCAAACAACGATTACGGTGAAGCTGTCGGCCTTTGACAAGACCAGTGGTGTAGCTTCCGTTAAGTATCAGATCGTCAACCACGACGAGGCGTTTAAATTAGAGGAAAACTGGGTGGAATACGATGCTGAAAACGGCTTCCGAATTGAGCCGAACACGCGTGTGATCGTGTATGTGCGCGTGGAGGACAAGTCGACTAATACCACCATTATCCATTCGCGTGGTATCGTGGTGGACGATAAGGCTCCCGATGGCTCGGAAGAACAGCAACCGCCGAAAATCACCATTGCACCTCAAGGCGCTAATGCTCTAGGTTTCAACAACAGCGACGTAACTGTGAAGCTGTTTGTGCAGGATCCTAAATATGTGGGTGCCACGGCTGATCTGAACGGATATTATTCCGGTTTGAAAGAGATTAGTTACCAGATTGTTGCTGCCGATATTAATGCTGAATATACGGCGGCGTTGATGGAAAACGCTGAACTGCAAGCCGATGTTGATGGCGAAGTGGTGCGTGGCGAGTACGACAAGTTGATCCATTCTTGGAACGGCGAAATCGTGATCCCTGCAAGCAATTTCAATAGCAACCACGTTTGTGTAACGGTAACTGCTACCGATAACGCCGGTAACACGACGATTACCACATATAAGGATATCCAGATCGATATCACGAAGCCGAAGATCAACGTATCGTATGATAACAACCAGGCCGACGTTGGCAGCGTTAAGTACTTCAAGGCCGACAGAAAGGCTACTATCACGATTACCGAGCGCAATTTCAACCAGGAAAAGGTGGAAATTGACATTACCAATACCGATGGCGTGATTCCTGCCGTGGTTGGCTGGACCAAGACGGAGGGTACCGGCAATTTGGACGATACCACTTGGACTGCTACCATTGACTACGTTGCAGACGGCGACTACACGTTTAGTGTGAAGTACACCGACGAAGCCGGTAATGCGAACGAAGAGGTTGAAACCGGTAATTCGGTGCAGCCGTATGAGTTCACCATTGATAAGACGTTGCCGGTGATCGTGGTTACTTACGATAACAACGACGTGTACAACGGCAAGTATTATCAGAGAACGCGTGTGGCAACTGTGACCATCACGGAGCACAACTTCGCCGCTGATCGCGTGACCTTTGATATCACGGCCCAGGATCCCCTGACAACGGTTGCAGCTCCTGCGCCCACTGCTTGGGTATCCAACGGCGATACGCATACCGCCACTATCACCTACAGCGCCGATGCGGAGTACACCTTCGATATTGCGATGAAGGATCTGGCGGGCAACGATGCTGCTGACTTTGCGAAGCAGAACTTCGTTGTAGATAACATTGATCCCGCGTTGGAGATCACCGGTGTGGCCGACAAGTCGGCCAATGCCGGCGACGTGATCCCCGTGGTGACCTACTCGGATACCAACTGGGACGAGAACAACGTAACCATTACGCTGACCGGCGTAAACCGCAAGGGCGTGAAGATCTCCGGTAAGTCCGTTGACGATATCCGCGCCGGCCGCACCTTCGGTCAGACCTTCACCTTCGACAACTTTGCGGAGAAGAAGGAGATCGACGATATCTACACGCTGTCGGTCAGCTTGACCGACATGGCAGGCAGAACCACCCAAAAGTCTATTCTCTTCTCGGTGAACCGCTTCGGCTCCACCTACGAGCTGTCTGAGGACGTTCAGGAGCTGCTGAAGCAGTACTACGTGAAGAACGTAACGAGCGACGTGGTGATCCACGAGATCAACACCGACGTGCTGACAGAGTACAACGTTACGCTCAACGGCGTGGAGCTGGTGAAGGATACCGATTACACGGTTGAGTCCACCGGCGGTGTGGGCCAGTGGAAGCGCTACACCTACACGGTGAAGAAGGAACTGTTTGAGGCCGAGGGCGAATACATCCTGGTGGTGTCGTCTACCGATAAGGCAAAGAACGACGCGTTCAGCGACGTAAAGGATGCGGCCATCAACTTCGTTGTTGACCGTACCCCGCCTGTGGTAACGGTGTCGGGTATTACCGAAGACGGTAGATATCAGACCGATAAGCAGGTTGTTACGCTGATCCCCACTGACGACGGCGGTGCGCTGTATTCGCTGTTGGTATACTTAGTGGATGAGGACGGTAATAAGCTGAAGGAATTGGTCAATCTGGTTGATGATAAGCTGGCTGATGAGCTGACTGTGGGTAACGGTGCAATCACCTTTACCATCGACAAGGGCTTGTATCAGAACGTGCGCATCGAGTGTACTGACCGTGCCAGCGGCAACGATGGTAAGGCGAATGAATACACTGTAACGATTGGCAACGTTTCGATCAACTCAAACGCCTTTATCGTACAGTTCTGGGCGAACAAGACCCTGCGTTGGGGTGTCATTGGCGGCGTGCTGCTGCTGACGGCGGCCATCATCTTCTTCGTGATCTACAAGAAACGCAAGAAGAACGCATAACGCGTAAACGGATCTTGAAGGCTCCCCATAAAGGCACTTTATGGGGAGCCTTTTGTCTAATTTAAGGAGGAAGTATTATGAAGCAATGTCCCAATTGCAACGCCGTGGTGGAGGATGCTGCGCGGTTTTGCACCGCCTGCGGTACGCCGTTTGTTACGGAAGGGGAGCAGGCGCCCGCGGCGCCGCAGGCTCCGGTTTACGTGCAGCCGATGCCGCAGCAGGCAGCGCCCACACCTCCTGTGGCGGAGCAGCCGATGTCGTGGTTTAAGTTCTTGATCTACTTTGCGCTGTTTCTCGGTGCGGTGTTGAACGTGGTGAACGGGTTCAACTACATTAGCGGCGGCATCTATTTTGTGCAAACCAACGGTCAGGTTTCGGCGGAGCAGGTGTATAGTCTGTACGGTGCTGCTCTGAAGGCGGTGGACGTGTTTTACGGTGTGGTGCTGTTGGCTATGTCGGCTTTTGGTGTGTACACCCGCTTCCGCTTGGCGAAATACAAGAAGAACGGCCCCACCTGCTTGTACGTGCTGTATGCGGCCGGTGCCGCTGTTTCGCTGCTGTACACCCTCGCCGTGGCGGTGGTGTCGGGTGTGAATGATCTGGCAACCGTTGTGCCGTCGGTGGTTGTTTCGATTGCCATGATCCTCTTGAATCGCACCTACTTCCAAAAGCGCAGCGCACTGTTTGTTAACTGATTTGACAAGGAGGAATATCCCATGATGGTTTGTCCTATTTGTAACGCCGAGGTAAAGGAAACCGATGCGTTTTGCCCCAACTGCGGCACGCAATTTATCGTTCAGGAGGCCCCCTCGCAGCCGGCGGCGCCGGTGTATCAGCAGCCGCCTGTGCAGCAAACGCCCCAAAAAAAGAAGACAGGGCTGATCATTGCCATCGTTGCGGTGGTGCTGCTGGTGCTGGCGGGTATTGGCTTTACGGCCGAAAAACTGTTCCAGAGCGAGGGCTACGGCCAAACCGATACCAACAGCGGCTTGAACGATGAAGAAAACAACGTTCAGGATAACGACCAAAACGATCAATCGAGCGTCCAGCAGGGCGGTGCGGTGTCGGGCGAGGCCTACACGGCGTTCCCCACGGGCTTTACAGCCACCAAGATCGGTACCATCGCCGATTCGGTGAGCACCACGTCAAAAGTGGGTGTGTTTTACAAGGATGATTCCGGCAAGTACCATATCGTGTCGCTTGACGGCAAATCCGATACCGGTGGCCTGTACACCACCTGCGATGTGGTGGGGAACTTCTTTAAGGTGACCACGGCGCCCGTGACGTACGATATGAATAACCTGGCCACGCTCAACTGCTACGGCCTGGTGGACGTGAACGGCCGCGAGATCATTCCTGCCAAGTACGCCGAAATCAAAAAGATCAACGACCGCTACGTGCGTGTGATCGAGCTGACCGAGCAAACCGAGAACAAAGACGAAATGCTGATGTATTACACCGATTCGATGTTCTCGCTGTCTGCCAAGGAAGGCGATATTCTGTTCAAGGGCAACTGGTACGTGTTCGACACGGTTGCCGGCAAGCTGCTGGACGGTGTGACGGGCACCACGCCGTATACGGTTTCGGGGTACGGCAACTTCGTGCGGTACGTCACCGACGATGAGCAGCAGAAGACGGTGAACGACAAGGGCGCCGCGTTGCCGGAGGGTGCCGATCTTTTTGAAAACGGTATGTATGCGCTGAACGGTGCAGTATACGATTCCGACGGCAATACGCTGTTTACGTATACCGAAGACGGCTTCGTGCCGTTGGAAAGCGAAGATGACTACATTCTGGCCTCCAAATATGGCGACGTGAGAGCCTATGTATATATGGATACCACGGGCAAAGTGGTCAGCGCCGAATTTACCGCGATGCCCAATCTGTACGGCGAGCTGGTGCTGGCCGACCAAAAGTTGTACGACCTGTCGGGTAACGTGGTCATCGAGGGTACCTACGAGTACGCGTATGTGGATAAGCTGACGAACAACGCGTGGTTCCTGAAAAACGACGACAACTATACGCTGATCAAAAAGGACGGCACCGTGCTGTATCAGGGCACCGAAACCGAGGACTGCGATTTCGACACCTATTCTACGTTCCTGATGAGCAAGAAGGTGGACGATAAAACAACGTACTACTCGCTGAAGGATAAGGATTTCACGATCGAGGGCAGCAGCTTCTGTCCGTGGATCGTGAAGGTGAATAAGCCCGACTACGAGTACGCACTGGTGGATGTGATCTCCGGCACCACCATACTCGACGGGTATTCCAGCTTTTCGTGCGTGGAGGTTCCCGGTAAGATGATGTACGTGTATGCCTACAACGAGGATGGTACCGTGGACGTGTACGCCGTAAAATAAGTAAGGTAAGGAGTGTTAACTATGGGATGGATCGTTGCTTTAGCGGTCGTTGCGATCGTGTTTGTGCTGGCAAACGCCAAGATCGTGCCGCAGGCGCACGAGTACGTGGTGGAGTTTTTGGGTAAGTATAAGACTACGTGGTCGGCCGGCTTCCACGTAAAGGTGCCGCTGCTTGAGCGTATTTCCAAAAAGGTAACGCTGAAGGAGCAGGTGCTGGATTCCCCTCCGCAGCCGGTGATCACCAAGGATAACGTGACCATGCAGATCGACACCGTCATCTACTATTCGGTGTACGATGCCAAGCTGTACGCCTACGGTGCCGTGAATCCCATTTCGGCACTGTCCAATCTGGCGGCAACCACGCTGCGTAATATCGTGGGTGAGCTGGAGCTTGACGGCACGCTTACCTCACGTGATACCATCAACGCCAAAATGACCGAGATCTTGGACGAAGCCACCGATAAGTGGGGCATTAAGGTAAACCGTGTGGAGCTGAAGAATATCATTCCGCCCACGGAGATCCAAAACGCCATGGAAAAGCAGATGAAGGCCGAACGCGATCGCCGTGAAACGCTGCTGCAGGCCGAGGGCCACAAGGCGGCGGCGATCACCCGCGCCGAGGGTGACAAGCAGGCCATGATCTTGGCCGCCGAGGGTGAACGCGATGCCCGCATTGCTCGCGCCGAGGGTGAGGCCCGCGCGATCTTCCTGTCCAAAAAGGCCGAAGCCGACGGCTTGCGTGCGCTGAAAGAGGCGGGCGTGGACACGGCGGTGCTGGAGCTGAAAAAGTATGAGGCGCTGGTGGCCATGGCCGACGGTAAGGCCTCGAAGATCATCGTTCCCAGCGACGTGGTGGATATGACCAAGGCCAACGTGCTCTTCTCGGAGACCTCCGGCCTGGGCGATACCACGCCGTCGGCACCCGATGCTCCCGCGGCAGCCAAAAAGGCCGATCCCTGCTGCGATTGAGCAGAAGCGTAACGGCTTTGTAAACGAACAAGTCATGAGGGGATGTGTGATGCATCCCCTCATTTTGAAATCACAGCGGAGGAATGTCTATGAACTGCCCGAAATGCGGAAGCGCCCTGGAGGACAACGCTGTTTTGTGCTCCTGCTGCGGTGCGATAGTTGCCGCTAAGGCGAAGCCGAACCGTCGAAAACGGCGCAGGAAGGCCGGCGTGCGAGTGCTTTCTGCCGTGGCGTGGGCGCCGGCACCGAGGCGATCTACAGTCCGGAGTATAACGGGTCGATCACCGTGTCGCACACAGAGGAGTTTGCGGAACGGCTGACGGAGAGCATGGGTCTGCTGAAGTTTGACACGCCGATAAAGTTCAAGGAGTATTTGCAGAAAGCGCGTGAGGAGGGGATCGTGAACGTGACGATGGCCTTCGACAGCAAGGTGGCGGCCGAGGCCGCGGGCACGCGGTATTTTGCTACCTATAATTTTGATATTGAAGCGCTCATTCAAAGCTACGAGGAAAACCCCAACGAGTTTTAACAATAAAAAAACACCGTCCGGACGGACGGTGTTTTTTTGTTTCGGGGAGGGGGTGCGGTGTCGCAATCAGCATCGTAGGGACCGGCGTCCTTGACGGTCCGCCAAGGGTTGAGCGACCGTAGGGGACGATGCCCACATCGTCCCGCCGAGGGTCGTGCAAATGCGTGAAAACTCCCCCGGTCACGGCGTTGCCGTGCCAGCCCCCTCGGGGAGGGTCTATAGGAACTTACGCAAGTCGGGGAGGGTGGTTACGGTGTGGTCGGGGGTGCAATCGGGCGGCAGGGTCACGCCGCGGAGATTGACGAAGCACGTGCGCAGCCCCACGGCGGCGGCGCCCAGCACGTCGGCCTGCGGCGAGTCGCCCAGCATCATCACCGTGTCACGGGCGGGGTTGCCGAGTGCCTCTAAAATACGCTCGAAAAACAGCGGCGAGGGCTTATCGACACCCAACCCCTCCGACGTGAAGATATGCGCAAAATAACGGCTTAGATCGGCCTTTTCCAGCCGCAGCTCCTGCTGGCGCTGCGGGGCGTTGCTGGCGGTGCACAGCGTATAGCGCGAGGCCAGCGCCTGCAGTGTTTCGGCGGCGCCCTGTTCGGGCACGGCGCTCAAATTGAGCAGCCGGCGAAACTGCGCCTCCACGGCGGGGCCGTCGCCCGGCAGGTTCAGTGCCTCGAGCACACGCGTCCAGCGAATGGCGTACAGCCCCTCGCGGCTGAGCGTGCCGTTGCTGACTTGGTTCCACAGGTCGTTGTTGATGCGGTGGTACACCGCGAATTGCTCGTCGGAAAAGTGCAGGCCGAACTCGGCCAGCGTGTCTTGAATGACCGCCTCGGATTGGTCGCGGAAATTCAGCAGCGTATCGTCAATATCAAACAGCAAATACCGTATCATACGTTCCACTCCTCAAAAGCCTCGCCCTCAATGCGTTTTTCAAACAGATCGGCGCGGTGCACGGTGTCGTCGGGGTAGATGCTGTAGCGCAGGTGGGTGAGCTTAATGTTATCGCGCAGGCATTTGAGCAGCACGCGGTCGGGTCGCCACAGCTTTTTGTACAGCTTTTCGTACACCCGCTCCTTGGGCACCCATTCGTAGGTGCCGAGGTAGGTTTCGGGCTGCAGCTCGCCTTCCCATTTCATGATGTCAAACATGACCACGCCGTCCACGAAAAAGTGCCACTTACCGTCGATGAGCTCCGGATACGGCCACATTTGAATGAGCCCGCGGTAGCGCACCTTGGTGGCGGTGAGGCCGGTTTCCTCGTGGAAAATGCGCATGGCCTCCAGGTGAGGATGGACTTTTTCGGTTTTGTTGCCCACGATGCCCATCCAGCGACCCTGAAAGCCGGTGTAGTGCTTGCGGCGGTTGCGGTGCAGCATGAGCAGCTTTCCTTTATGCTCGCACGCGATCACCACGTAATAATTGCGACAACCGAAATCTGCCATGTTATCGCCTCCTGATACGCCGCTGCTCCACCACGATGCCGCCCACCGTGACCGGCAGCGACACCACCTCCTGCTGCGTGAAGCTGCGCACAGGGTAGGCGGGGTTGATGGGGCGAAGCTGAATACCGTCGTCCAGCACGGCAATGCGCTTGAGCGTGGCATCGGAGCCGCCGATATAGGCCACCACGTCGTCGCCGGTTTCGGCGGTGTTTTGGGCGCGCAGGATCACCACGTCGCCCTCGCGGTATTCGGGGAACATGCTGTCGCCCGTGACCAGCAGGCCGAAATAGTCGTAGCCGCTGTCGGTGAGGCGGCTGTCGAGCTCGATCTCGTCAATAATATCGGTGACCGCCTCCAGCGGCACGCCGGCAGGCACGCGCCCCAGCACGGGAATGCGGCGCACCTCGGCAGGTACCGACACGGGGAGCGGTGTTACGTTGGCGGCTTCGGTGGGCACCTCTTCGCCCAGCAGCACGGTGCGCGGCACGCGGAAATAGGCGGCAAACGCATCCAGCTCGGCATCGGTGGGGGTGGCCTGACCGCGGCGCAAGAGCAGCATACGGCCGTGCGGCAGCGGCAGCTCGCGTTCCACACGCTCGGGCGTGCGCCCCCAAGCGGCGCACAGGCGATCAATGGCGGCAGGGAAGCCCGCGGCGGCGGGTGTATCGTCCAAAATGGCGCTTTTGGGAATGCCAAAATGCGCTGCCATGCGGGACACCGCGCCCATGCGCGGCTCCTTGGTGCCGTTTTCCCACGTGGAAACGGCCTTGTCGGACACGCCGGCCACGTCGCCCAGCTCGCGTTGGGTGAGCCCGTGCTGTTCGCGCAGGCGCTTAATATTCTCGGCGATGGACATGCAATCATCTCCTGTGTTGGTTTTGGGGTGTGTGCGGTGCATCGTAGGGGACGATGCCCACATCGTCCCGCCGAGGGTATGCCAAGGTGCCCCAAAGGTGACCGCAAAACCCCCGCTTTTTCTCCTGTTCTCTACTTATTGTATCGCATAAGTAGAGAAATTGCAAGCATTATTTTGCAAAACGGCTTGACTTTCTACCAAAAGTAGAGTATAATGGGAGTCACCTGATAGGCAACGGAGGCGCATGCTGTCGGGTGTATTTTTTGCGCCTATTGTCTACTAAAAGTAGAGAAAGGAGGAGAGTATGCCCAATCGCATTATCTGTGAAAGTGTGTGCACCAGTCCCAACATTGAGCTGCTGGGGTGGTTTGAGGAGGTGTGTTTTTATCGACTGCTGGTGCAGTGCGACGATTTCGGGCGGTACGATGCTCGTCCGCAGCTGCTGCGTGCGCGGCTGTTTCCGCTGCGGGACGACGTGGACGTTGCCGCCGTGGAGGCGGCCATGGATCAGCTGGAGGCGGTGGGGCTGATCGAGCGCTACACCGTGGACGGACAGCCCTATCTGCAGCTGTGCACGTGGGACAAGCACCAGCGGATCCGGGCGCCGCGCGTGAAATTTCCGCCGCCGCGCACGTTGTTTTAGCGTGTGCGTGTGGAAAAAACGGTGGAATTATGTGGAAAAATGTGAATAACTATGTTGACAACTGTTTGCAGCAAGCGGTTGCAAATGGTGTTTCCAATCCAATCCAATCGTAATCCAATCTTATTTTGAATCCGAATCCAACTGCAAAGCGGCTGTGGAAAACTTTTCACAATCGGTGGACAAACACGAAAGAAAGGCGAAGGAATGTGTGACTTGTGCGGATTGTTGTGGTGTGCGGAGGGGTGTCCGAATTATCGGGCTGCCGAGGATCCGCTGGTGATGGCGGTGTGCCCGCTGTGTGGCGAGGCCGTTGACGAGGATGAAGTGTATTGTGTGTTGTGCAAGGAGGGCATGTATGGCGATGAGTAAAACGGCAGAGGCCGTAAAACGGGAGATGATGACGGCGGTAACGCTGCGGCGCGAGCTGGAAGCGCTGGAACAGGAATGGCGCGACCTGCTGGAGGCGCTGGAGAACAGCGTGATCGACGACGAAGGGCTGGCGCTGGCCGAGAGTGTTAACCGCGAACGAATGGCGCTGCGGCGGGCGTTTACGCGGCAGCAGCTGAAAAACTGGGCGCGCGTGCGCGCAGGGCGGCTGACACCGCTGCAAAACCGCATTTTGGGGCAGCGATACGTGCAAGGGTGCACGTGGGGTGACATTGTGGCACGGCAAAAAAAGGCCAAGCAGTACCTCCTGCGAGAGCACAATAAGGCTTTGGAAAAGCTGGCTGAGCAGGTGTTTCAAAACGCCAAAAAAAGTTTGGAAAAGTGACTTGAAGGTGACTAGCCCCCCTGTGCTATACTGTGGACACTTCGGACGGAGAGGGGCTTTGCCACTTCGGAGGGAGGGGGTGTGTGCGGGGGAACCGTCAGGGGTTCCCTGCGCGTAGAGCGAGCGAAGCGAGCGGAATCTCGCCGCAGCGACAAGCCCCTCGGAGAGGGGCTTGCGTTGATCTTGATTTGTTTGGGGTGGGGTATGAAACAACTGGGAACGTTAAAGGACATTGAACACGCGGTGGCGGCGTGTCGGGAGGCGTGTGCCGCGGCAAATACGCCGTTTCACGCCGATGCGCTGGCGGCGGCGCTGGGCATTTCCTACGAAACGCTGCTGCGCTACGCCGAGGGTCGCGGCAGCATGGCGGCACTGCTTAAAAGCGCGCTGCAGGAATGTACCGCCTCGGTGATCGACCGCGCCCTGCAGGCCGACCCGAAGGCCCACGGACTGTGGATGTTTTACCTGCGCAACCGCGCCGGCTTTGCCGATAAGGGCGAAAAGCCCGAGCTTAAAACCGAGGCGGGCGGCGTGACGTTTGTGGGGGAGGAGCGCATTTGAGCAGCAAAACCGTCGATCTAGCCGCCGTGGTGGGCGGCGGATACCGCGAATTTTGGAACAGCCGCCGTCGCTATCGCGTGCTCAAGGGCGGCAAGGCCTCCAAAAAATCCACCACCGCCGCGCTGAATTTCATTGTGCGGCTGATGCAATATCCCGAGGCCAATTTATTGGTCATTCGCGCCGTGATGGACACGCACCGCACCTCCACCTTTGCACAGCTGCGCTGGGCGGTGGAACGGCTGGGTGTGTCGCATTTGTGGCGCGCCACCACCAGTCCGCTGGAGCTGACCTACCTGCCCACGGGGCAAAAGATCTTGTTCCGCGGCTTTGATAACGTGTATAAGATCGCCTCCACCACCGTGACACACGGCTATTTGTGCTGGGTGTGGGTGGAGGAAGCGTTCGAAATAGCCGACGAGGAGGAGTTCGACACGTTCGATCTGTCGGTGCCCCGCGGTGAGGTGCCGCCGCCGCTGTTTAAGCAGACGACGCTCACCTTTAACCCGTGGAGCGATCGGCATTGGCTGAAAAAGCGCTTCTTCGACCGTCCGCCCGATAACGCCGATGTGTTCACCACCACCTACCGCTGCAACGAGTTTTTAGACGATGCCGACAGGGCGGTGTTTGAGCGTATGCGCCGCGACAATCCGCGCCGCTATGCGGTGGCGGGGCTGGGGGAATGGGGTGTCACCGAGGGGTTGATCTACGAGAACTGGGAGGTTGCCGAGTTCGACCCCGACACCCTGCCCGAGCCGTGGCGCTACAAGCGCGTGTATGGGCTGGACTACGGCTACGCCAACGATCCCACCGCGTTTATCGCGGCGGCGGTGGATCCGTTGGGACGGCGGTTGTACGTGTTCGACGAGTTTTTGCAGCAAGGCCTGCTGAACCGTGACATTGCCGACCGCCTGCATCGGCTGGGCTATGCCGGCGAGCGTATTCGCGCCGACAGCGCCGAGCCGAAATCCACCGAGGAGCTGCGCCGCGAGGGAGTGCACCGCGTACTGTCGGCCGACAAGGGTCCCGGGTCGCTGCTCTATGGCATTGCGCGGCTGCAGGAATATCGCATCATCGTGCACCCGAAATGCAGGCACACGGCGGCGGAACTGTCGAGCTACGCGTGGGAACGCGATACCGGCGGTCTCCGCAGCCGCCCGCGCGGCGGGAACGATCATTTGCTGGATGCGCTGCGGTATGCGATGGAGGATATCACCTATTTTCGCCCCGTGCCGCCCGCGCCGCCGCCGCGCAAAGCGTATCGCGGCATCCGCGCCGAGGACGTGCAGGGGCACTGGGAATGACGAAAGGAGTACAACATGACGTTTATTTTGGGAGTGATCGTTGGCTGTTTGGCCATGGCAGTGCTGCAGCGGCTGCGCAAGCCCGCGACACCGCCGCCGAACGAGGCCGAGCAGCGCCGCCGTCAGCAGGCGCTGCGCGAGTATCGCAATTTCATGAACTACGACGGCTATACCGAGCAGGAGGACTAAACGATGGATGAACCGGTAACAACGGCGCCCGACACGCAACCCGACGTGTCAACCGAGGCTGCCGCGGATACAGCGGCCCCTGCGGCCGACGAGGGTCTTGAGGTGAAATTTAACAAGCAGACACACCGCTTATCACGGGAGGATGCCGTGCGCTATGCCCAGATGGGCATGAAGTACGATTCGGTGGAGCCGCTGTTTAAAACGCTCAAGGCGCTTGCCGCTGCCGAGGGAAAACCGCTGAACGAGTGGGTGGAGGGTCTTAAAAGCCGCCCTGCGCCCACGGCCGACGAGGCACTGACACAGCGCCTTGCCGACGAATACGAGGCTTTGTGCCGCGAGGTGCCCACCGTGGGTGCGTTCGCCGCGTTGCCCGAGGCCGTGTTGCACACGGCGGTGGCCGACGGCGTGCCCCTGTTGGATGCCTATTTGCGCTGGGAGTACCGCGAGCGCTGCCGTACCGAGGCAGAACACGAAGCGGCACGCACAGCAGCGGCAGCCACCACCGGCTCGCTGGCAGGCGAGGCGGTGAGCACAGCAACGGCCAGTGAAAGCGCCATGCTGCGCGGCATTTGGGGGAGAGGCTGACACGCCTTTGCCGTCCTATGTCGGACGGAGTGGCGTGTAGGGACCGACATCCTCGGCGGTCCGCCGAGTCTTGTACCAATGCGAGGAACGGGGCGATGTGAGTATCGCCCCCTACAACAAAAAAGGAGTAAACAACTATGGCAAATTCGATTTCTTATGCAACCAAAATGACCGAGGAGCTGGACAAGCTCTTCGTACAGAGCGCCGTTACCGGCTTTTTGACCGATAACGCGCTGCGCGCCAAATTCGTGGGCGCACACACCGTACTGGTTCCCGATATGGAGCTGTCGGGCTTGGGCAACTACGACCGTACCACCGGCTTCGCCGAGGGCTCGGTGAACGTGTCCAACACCGCGTTTGAGCTCACGCAGGACCGCGGCCGTTCCTTTATGCTGGATGCCCAGGATGAGGACGAAAGCGGCGTGGCCAACCTCGCCGGCCAGGTGCTGGGCGAGTTCGTGCGCACCAAGGTGGTGCCCGAGGTGGACGCTTACTGTTTGTCTAAGCTGGCAAAGCTGGCTACTGACGAGGGTCAGACGGCCTCGCTGGAAAGCGGCGAAACGCTGGACAACAACGTGCTGGCGCTGATGCGCCGCCTCATCAGCCGTGTGCGCGATGCCGTGGGCTACGACGAGGCGCTGGTGGCGTTCGTGGACCAGACCGTGTACGATGCGCTGATGGCCACGCCCGAGATCACGCGCTACGTGCGCATGGACGAGTTCAAAAAGGGCGAGCTGTCCACCTGCGTGCAGCACATTGACAACGTGGCCATTTTGCCGGTGCCGTCGTCCCGCATGAAGACGGCCTACACCTTTAAGGACGGCGTTTCCGCTCCCGAGGGTGGCTTTGCCGAAGCGGGGGATGCCGCGTCTATCGGTGCGTTGGTGATGCCCAAGAAGGGCGCTTCGCTTATTCGCAAAACCGAAAAGCTGCGTGCGTTCAGCCCCGACCAGAACCAAAAGGCCGATGCCTACAAGTTCGACTACCGCTTGTACTACGACCTGCTCGTGAAAAAGAGCCAGCAGGACGGCGTGTTCGTGTATACGTATTAACGCCGTGCGTTAATACGTGCCGCTGTGGCGGGATTCCTATTGAAATTGCAGTAGGGGACGATGCCCACATCGTCCCGCCGGGGGCTGCACAAACGCGTGGGGAACTCCCTCCGTCACGGCGTTGCCGTGACAGCCCCCTCGGGGAGGGGGCCTTTTCGCTACATTGCCCCCTACGGTGTTGGTTTGGGGTCGTGTGGGTCGTTCCCTACGTGGCCGGCAATCCGCATCGTAGGGGACGATGCCCACATCGTCCCGCCGGGGGCTGCACAAACGCGTGGGAAACTCCCTCCGTCACGGCGTTGCCGTGACAGCCCCCTCGGGGAGGGGCCTTTTCGCGACGGAACGATATACAGGAGGTAAGACATGAACAATTGGTGCGATCCCAAGCAGGTGTTCGCCGAGTACGAACAGGGTGTTTCGTACAAGGCGGGACTGGGTGCTCGGGGATTATACGAACAAAACCGCGTGAACGAGCGGTTTATGGTGGGCGACCAATGGCACGGTGCCCGCTGTGGTAACGATCGGCCGCTGGTGCGCCACAACGTCATCAAGCGCATCGGCGACTACAAAATGGCGGTGGTGGGTGCCGGTCCTGTCACCGTGAACTACTCCGCCGAGGGCGTGCCCAACACGCTGGAGCTCAAGCACCGTGTAGGCGAGCTGCGCGAGCAGTTTTTGCGCGGCGAGCTGCCCTCGGTGTCCGGCGACGAGGAGCTGGCGCTCGTGATGTCGGCACTCACCGACTATTTCCGCGTTACCGCCGAGCGCGTGGGCTTCGACTCCCTGCGTGAAGCGGCTCTGCGTGACGCCTACGTGACCGGCACGGGGCTGCTGTACACCTACTGGGACGAAAGCGTGCAGACCGGCTTGTACGCCGACTCCGCCCGCCGCGTGCCCATTTGCGGCGATCTGCAGTGCGAGGTGCTGGACGTGGAAAACGTCTATTTCGGTGATCCGTCGTGCGACGATATCCAAAAGCAGCCCTACATTATTCTGGCGCAGCGCCGCCGCGTGGAGGATATTCAGCGGCTGATGAAGCGCCACCACCGCCCTGCGGCCGACATTGAGACCGTGCGCGCCGACAACGAAAACGGCTATCAATCGGGCGATTACGGCACGGTGGAGCAGGACGGCAACCGCCGTGCGCTGCTGCTCACCAAGCTCTGCCGCCACCACGGCGACGACGGCCGCACCCACATTCGCGCGGTGCAGGTGTGCCGCGGTGTCACGGTGCGCCGCGACTGGGATCTCGGCGTGCGGCTGTATCCGCTGGCCAAGTTCACGTGGGAACGCCGCAAAAACTGCGCCTACGGGGAAAGCGAGGTTACCTACCTCATTCCCAATCAAATTGCCATCAACCGCATGCTCACCGCCTCGGTGTGGGCGGTCATGATGATGGGCATGCCCATGCTGGTGGTCAACGGCGATCTGGTGCAGCAGCCCATCTCCAACGAGCCGGGACAGGTGGTGCAGGTGTACGGCGGCGCCACCGACGTGCAAAATGCCATGCGCTATGTCGATCCGCCCGCGTTTGCGCCGGCGTTCGACAACAACATTGCCTCGCTCATTCAGAACACGCTCACCCAAAGCGGTGCCAACGACAGCGCGCTCGGCGACGTGGACCCGCACAACACCTCCGCCATCATTGCGGTGCGTGAGGCGGCCATGATGCCGATGCAGACCGTGCAAAACCGCTTTTATGCGTTCTTGGAGGACGTGGCGCGCATTTGGGCCGAGTTCTGGGTGAGCATGTACGGCGAGCGCAGCCTCAAGGTGGAAACCGCCGAGGGCGTGTGGTATCTGCCGTTCGACGGCCGCCGCTACCGCGAGCTGCTCATCAGCGCACGCGTGGAGGTGGGAGCCTCTACCCTGTGGAGCGAAAGCGAGTCGATCCGCACGTTGGATAACCTGTTTGAACGGCAGGTCATCACCCCCGTGCAGTACCTAAAGCGCCTGCCGCGCGGCACGGTGCCCGAGGTGAACGGACTCATTCGCGATCTGGAGCAAGCCGCACCCCCGCCCGATGAGGGCACGGTGCTTGACGGCTTAGACGAGCACAGCCGCGCGGTGTACGACGCCCTCCCCGAGGAACGGCGTGCCGCATTGCTGCGCGAAGCGTTAGGAGGCGGCGTATGACGGTAAAAGACTGTTTGCGGCAGGCGATGCGCCTGCTCAATTATCCCGATCCCCACGCCGCCGGCAGCGTACCTGCCGGCGATGGGGTGTACAAGCAGGGGTTGGCGGTGGTGGATCAGATCACGGCCGAGCTGTGGTACGTGGAAAACGACACGCCCTACACGCCGTTTATCGCCTTGTCGGACGAGATCCCCTTGTCCGACCGCACGGCGCAGACCGTGCTGCCCTACGGCGTGGCAATGCTGCTGGCACAGCTGCAGGGCGATGCGGATAATCAAACCGTGTACGCCGCCTTATACGATCAGCGGCGCTCGGCGGTGCGGCAGGCGCCGCGCCGCATACACGACGGCTTACCGGGGGTGAGAGGATGAAGCATCCCACCCTGGGGCGCCGCGCGCGTCGCGTAATGACGGTGGGGGAGCTGACGGGCGGTATCGACGTAACGCTTCCGCCGCACCGCATTGCCGATGATCGCCTGAGTGAGGCGTGCAACCTGTGGCGCAAAAACGGCGTGCTCACCACCCGCCCCGCCGTGTGCGAGGCAGGCACCTTTACCACCGATCCGCGCACGGCGTATACGGTCACGCCGCTCGGGCGCTACGCGTTCGTGCACGGCAAGGGGCCGCAGCAGCACCTGCTGGCGCTGGCCGATCAAAACGGCACGCTGCGCGGCAAATTTGCCGATCTGCCGGGCTATCGCGCGCTCACGGCGGTGCCCTCACGCGGGGATATCGTGAGCGATGACGGCCGCGAGGCGGTGGTGTATCTCGACAGCGACGACACCGATATGCGCGGTGCCTACGAGCTGACGGTCGATGGCTCACTTGTGCAGCAGCTGCCGCACGTGCCTACCGTGCTGTCGGCCGCACGGCCTACCGTGCCGAAGCATCATCAAGACAGCGGTGCCTATCTGGAGCCGTTTAATCGGCTTACCGAGATGTTTCGCTGTCGCTACACGTCCGACGGCGAGGGCTTATACTACTGGCTGCCGCAGGGCGTAACGCTCGACATGAACGCCGCCTTATCGGTAACCTACGTGGATATGCTGGGCGGCGAGCTTCTGCACACCGTGAACACCTACAAGGGCGACGGCGTGTGGTATGAGAAATACGCCACGGACGAGGAGATCCCCGTGGACGAGCTTTCGCTGCACGTGGATACCGTGCGCGGCTGCTTTTGGTTCGAATACGCTCACAGCGGCGGCCCGGCTCCGCTGGAGATCACCGTGGCAAACAACGTAACGCTGTTTGCCTCACGCACCGACAGCGGCAACCTGGCGCTGGTGTGCGGCATGCGCTTCGGCACGTGGTTCGGCGGCGGTGCCGACGGCACCGTGGGCGGTACGCGCCTGTTTTTGAGCGGCAACACAAAGCACCCCAATCTGGTGCAGTGGAGCGCCCTCAACGATCCGTTGTATCTTCCCGAAAACAACTACGCCTACGTGGGCGATTCGTCGTCGGCGGTCACCGCCTTCGGCAAGCAGAGCGATATGCTGGTGATCTTCAAGGAGCGCGAGGTGTACGCCACGCAGTACCGCCTTGGCGGCACGGTCACCGCCGAAGCGCTGATGAACGGCACCGTTACCGACACCGAGACCGCAGCGGCGGTGTTTCCCATGCAGCTCATCCACCCCGAGATCGGGTGCGACTGCCCGAACACCGTGCGCCTGTGCGGCGATCGTCTGGTGTGGCTGTGCAGCAATGGGCGCGCCTATGCCCTGTACAGCAGCGGCGCCTACG
The DNA here is from genome assembly GCA_017503785.1 of Clostridia bacterium. GTDB lineage: Bacteria > Bacillota > Clostridia > Oscillospirales > Acutalibacteraceae > RGIG3009. The sequence continues at coordinate 123,762 of JAFVSK010000018.1, read as the reverse complement.
ACGTGCGCAGCGTGCGCGCGGTGTCGCAGCCCATCGAAGCGGCGCTTGCCGATTGTACCGAGTTCGCCCTGCGCACCGCGACCGCGGTGAGCTGGGAGGGGTGGTATCTGTTGTGGCTCGACGGCACGGCCTACGTGCTCGACGGCAGCTCCACCGGCCTTGCGCATTACGGCAGCTTCGCCACCGCCGAGGGTGCGCAGGCGGCTATGGCGTGGTATCGCTGGGAGCTGCCGCTGCGCGGTATGCTCACCGATGCAGGCGGCGTACCGCTGTTTTTGGTGCCGTCGGGGCAAACACTCGTCGCCCACACCTTTGGTGAGGCGGCGCAGGATACGGTGCTGGGAGTGCAGTACCCCCTTACCACGCGGCTGAGTACCAAGTGGTACGAGCTGGGTGCGCCCGAGCAGTATAAGCGGCTGTCGTTTTTGCGGCTGTGGCTCACGGGAGATGCCGACGAGCAGGTGACGGTGTCGTTGTGCGACGGTGATCGTCGCGACGTGGCGGTGCTTCGCCTGAACGGTGCTCCGCTTTCTGAAGCGGCGGTGCGGCTGGTGCCGCTGGGTACGGCCCGTGCCCGTTATGCGGCGGTGGCACTCACCTGTACCGGGCGCATGACGGTGGATCGGCTGGAGATCGGTTATCACAGAATGGGGGAGATACGCGAATGAGTAAGTATATTACGCAGGCTGCCGCCGAGGCGGATGCGTATGAAAAGCAACGTAAGCAGCAGGCGGCGGCGAACGTGGAGCAAATCAACGCCGCCTACGAGCAGGAACGGCAGGCGGCGGTGGACGTCACGGCCGATGCCATTCGTGACGAGCAGCGCACGGCGCTGTCGCAGCAGGATATGGCCGCGGTGCAAAAGCAGATCACCATGAAGCAGGTGCGCGAACGGGTGGCCAATCAAGGGCTCACGGCCTCGGGCTACGAGCACGCAGGCGAGCAGGCGGCCGCCGTCACGGCACAGCGCCGCACGCAAGCGGCGGAAAACACGCGTGACGAGGCGGTGCGCAAGCTCACCGAAGCTCTTGCACGCGAAGAGGCCGCGCTGGAAAGCAAGCGCGCCGCCGCGGTGCTGAAGGAAGAAAACGCCGCCGAAAAGGACAGCGCCGACAACCGCGCCGCCCTGATGAAGGCCGCCTACGCCGCCGATGCCAAGGCACAAAGCGGCGGCGGCAGCGGTGGCGGCGGTGGCAGCGGCAGCGGTAGCAGCGGTAGCAGCGGTAGCAGCAGCGGTGGCAGCGGCAGCAGCGGTAGCGGCAACGGCATCAATGCCGGCAGGGCCGAGGAAAACCGCCGCAAGGGTCTGCTCACGCTGTACGAGGAAGGCGCTATTCCCCTGACCATGTACACCCTGGCGTTAGACCAGGGCTGGTCGGTGGAGGAAACGCTGCAGCGCAAGGAGGAATACGTGCGCACCAACACCATCGTGAACCGCGCGGTGGAGATCTTCACGAAGGACGGCTTCGAGGCCGCCATGCGCTCCGTGGCGCCCTATCAGCTGAACGACGAGCAGCGCAGCGTGCTGTGCAAGGCGTTAGGTGTGCCGCGCGTCCGCATTGATGAGTGGCTAAACGGCTATCAAACGTTTATTGACGGCAACCCCAAGGTGCAGGAGGTCTTGGGATTGTTCGAGGAGGAGGTACCGTATGGACAAGCATTGTATTAAGTATCACTTAACGGTGCAGGACACGGCCATCACGCCGCGCGGTCCACTGCCGTGCGGCACCGAGGGCGACGACAAGGTGGCACAGCTCACGTTCGCCGGGCTTGCCGAGGGCTACACCTACCGTTTGGAGCTGGTGACCGGTGCAGGGCAATACGATATCACCGCGCCGCTGGCAGTGGCAGACGGCACCGCCACGTGGGACATTCCCACCGCGTGGACAGCCGCAGGCACCGCGGCGTTGCGCTTGATCCGCTTGGAGATCGATAGCGGCAATGAGGTGTCGCGCTTTTATTATCCGCCGGTGCTGCTGCGGTTCGACTACCGCGACGAGGGCAGCGGCGGGGTCACGGCGGCACCGCTGTGGCAGGAATATCTCACCCGCGCCGAGCAGGCCATGGATGAGCAGGCTGAGCTTACGCTGCGCGCCGAAGCCGCCGCCACCATGGCAAGGCCCTTTTCACAGGCGGCCGCCGAGTCGGCTTCGGAGGCCAATCACCACGCCGACCGCGCCGAGGCCGCTGCCGCAGAGTGCGGCGAAACGCTCGCCGCCGTGGAGGAGCTTTGCGGCATCACCGCTTCCGTTATAAAGGTGGTGAGCGGATGAGCCTGCGCGACGATCTTATCAATATCAGCAACAACGTCAGCGCCGTGCTGGACGGCTGTAACGGTGTTTTACGGCGCCCTGTCGCAACACTGACGGAAGTGCCGCCGTGTATCGAAGAAACACGCGACGCGTCCTACCACGAGGGTGAGCAGGCAGGCCACAGCATCGGTTACGATCTGGGCTACGGCAACGCGCAGGATGCATGGTGGGATATCATCACCAACCACGGACAGCCCACGAGTTACAGCAATCTTTTCAGGCTGTCCCGCCTTTGGAACGACGAGACCTTTACGCCAACCTACCCCCTCGTACCGACGAGCATGTACATGACGTTCTACGGCAACCGATCCCTCTCGCGGTTGCCCGTGGAGTTCGACGGCTCGCAATGCACCGACTGGAACTATGCGTTTTGCTCCTCGGGCTTTACCGAGCTTCCCGTTGTGGATATGCGCGGTGCGCCGAGTACCACCAAGCAGCAATCGGTCTTTTACGGAATGCCGTATCTGACGCGCATTGAAAAGGTGTATCTGCACGGCGGCAACGTGGGTGACAGCTTTCAAAACATCCCCAATCTCGTCGAGATCCGTTTGGAGGGCGAGCTGGTGTCGAGCGTGGACGTGTCGCAATCGACACTGCTCTCACGCGAGAGCATTGCGAGCCTTGTGGCGGCGCTGTCCGATACCGTGGCAGATAAAACGCTCACGCTGTCGTATGCGGCGGTGGAAGCCGCCTTTGCCCCCGAGGAATGGGGCGCACAGGTTGCCACCAAGCCGAACTGGACCTTCACGTTAACGTAAGGAGGGCGCTATGGCAAGCAGAATTTTACAAAAAGGAACCAATCGCATCACACAGGGCTACAAGGTCACCCATAAAGGGGTGGACCTCGGCCGCGTGCACGCAATCGGCGAGCCGATCATCGCGCACTCCGCGGGCGTGGTCACGCTGGTGCAAACAGGACAGAAAAACAACAAGGGCAGTAAGGGTACTGCCAGCTACGGCAATTTTGTGAAGGTGGACCACGGCGACGGCTACGAAACGCTGTATGCCCATCTCGCCTCAGTGAACGTGAAAAAAGGGCAAGCCGTTTCGCGCGGTGAGATGCTGGGCACCATGGGCAACACCGGCAACAGCTACGGTATTCACCTGCATTTTGAGGTGCGGCGTGACGGTGTGCGCGTGGATCCCACGCCGTATCTGGAGGCCGATCTGCCCATCACCGAGCGGATCGACGTGCGCTACCGCGCCTACAGCGGCCGCCGTTGGCTGCCGTGGGTGCAAAACTGCGGCGCCGGCGCGAGCGGCTATGCGGGCGTGTTCGGACAGGCAACGTCGGCGCTTCAGGTGCGTCCCGAGCGCGGCACCGTGGAGTACCGCGTGCATCAGCTGGGCGGCGACTGGCTGCCGTGGGTGACCAGCCAAAAAAGCTGGGCGGGCGTGCGCGGCAAGGCGATCGACGCGCTGCAGATGAGGCTTACCGATCTGCCCGACTACACCATCTGCTACCGCGTGACCTCGCTCAAAACCGCCGATTGGCATCAGTGGTGCGAGGGCACCGCCGACCCCACGGGCGACGGCTACGCCGGCGTGCTGGGCTACGCCATCGACGGTGTGCAGATCGAGATCGTAAAGGCAGGTGCGTAGCGTGGACGAGGTAAAGCTGGAGCATCGGCTGTCGGCCGTGGAGAACCGCGCCAAATCCAATACGCACCGCTTGGATGACGTGGAGAAAAAGCACGGCGAAATGACCGAGCTGGTGCAGAGTGTGGCCACCATTGCGCAAAAGCAGGTGGACATGGACGGCGACGTGCAGGAGATCAAGCAGGACGTTAAGGGCCTTTTGGCCGTGCCGAATAAGCGGTGGAACGCCGCCGTGGAATGGCTGGTGAAAGGGACGGCGGGGGCGCTGGCAGGCGCCCTTGCCGCCCTCCTGCTCAAATGATGGAGCGTGCCGCTGCGCGAAAAGGCCCCCTCTTTGAGGGGGCTGTCACGCCTTGGTACCACCCTCGGCGGGACGATGTGGGCATCGCAGAATGACCTATTTCACATCAACAAAAAAGGAGAACGACGTATGAAACGCTTTTTATCCCGCTTTCGCTCGTGGGCGCTGTGGCTTTCGCTCGGTGCGCTCACGGCGTTTTGCGTAAAGGAATTTGTCGGCATCGACATCAGCACCACCGTGGACGGCCTGTTAAACGTGCTGCTGCCGGTGCTGGTATCGTTCGGCATCGTTAACAACCCCACCGACAAAACCGGCATCTGAAGTCTTGTATTTGGCAGTAAAAGATGATATACTGTAAAGGAGGGCTTTTCTTTTGGGTTACATAAGCGAAGCGTTTGCTGCAGGTGTGTGGGGACGCTATCAGCAAACCCCGCACTGGGTTGCGTGGAATCATCAAAATTTGAGTGATAATCACTGTGCGGTATGTTTGAAACTTGACGACTGCCGGTTTGAAAAGGGAAAAGCACCCCCCATGGGAGGCAAGTACTATGAACATGATGGATCGTGTAGAGGTTATTACAGAAAAAGAAAAGTACGCCAAAGAAGGCGTACACAAGGGTATGCAAGGCTGGATTTGTATAGAGCCCGATACGACCGCTACGGTTCTTGTTAACTTTCCACAGCGCGGTGAAAAAGCAGACATTGCGGAAATTTCGATTGCTAAAGAGGATTTAAAACGCATTCAAAAGATGGATGCCGGGGTCAACGAACGCATAAAAGCCGAATGGGGCGAATAAAAAAACGGAGGCACGGTGCCTCCGTTTTTCGTTTTATTTATGTACGGCGTGCTTGTAGTCGAGGTCGGCAATGGCTTCGGCGTTAACCACCTCGGCCGGACGGAACGTGGGCACAATGGCGTGCATGGTTTCCACCAGCGCGGCGGCATCGTCTTTGGCCAGCGCCGCGTTCAGCGCACGGAACTTCTCCTGCAGCTCGCTCGGGGTGATGGGCTGCTTTTGCCGTTCAATAAAGATCTTGGCCGACGACGTTTCCGTCAAATTCTCGCTGCGGGTAAGCAGCTCCTCATACAGCTTCTCGCCCGGGCGCAGGCCGGTTTCTTTAATTTCGATATCCTCATACGGCGTAAAGCCCGACAGACGAATCAAATTTTCCGCCAGCTCCAGAATGCTCACGGGGGAGCCCATGTCCAGCACGAAGATCTCGCTGCGCTCGGCCATGGCACCGGCCAGCAGCACCAGCTGTGCGGCTTCGGGAATGGTCATAAAATAGCGAATGATGCGTTTATCGGTAATGGTGACAGGGCCGCCGTTTTGAATTTGCCGTTTAAACAGCGGAATAACCGAACCATTGGAGCCCAGCACGTTGCCGAAGCGCACGGCGGCAAACTGCGTTTTGCTGTGCGCAAAGCTCTGCACGATCATCTCGCACAGCCGCTTGGAGGCGCCCATCACGTTGGTGGGGTTCACCGCCTTGTCGGTGGAGATGAGAATGAACCGATCGACACCGAAGCGGTCGGCAGCCGAGGCCACGTTGTACGTGCCGAACACGTTGTTGCGCACCGCCTCCTCGGGGCAATGCTCCATCAGCGGCACGTGCTTGTGCGCGGCGGCGTGCAGCACCACCTGCGGGCGATAGCGGTCGAACAAGCGGTCGATCTTATGTGCATCGCGCACCGAGGCGATCTCCACGCACAGATCGAGTGAATCCTTGTACTTAAACAGCAGCTCCTGCTGAATATCGTAGGCGTTGTTTTCGTAAATATCCACCACCACGAGCCGCCGAGGCGCGTGCTTGGCGATCTGGCGGCACAGCTCCGAGCCGATGGACCCACCGCCGCCGGTTACCATAACCACCTTGTCGCGCAGCAGGTCGTCGAGTCGATCGTCCTCCAGTACCACGGGCTCGCGGCCTAAGAGGTCGTCAATGGAGACCTCGCGCATTTGCTTTGTCAGTGACGAGCCGGTGGAAAGATTCAGCACGTCGGGCAGTATGCGCACGCGGCATTTCAGTGCCGAGCACAGCTCAAAGATCTCGCGAATACGGTGCCGATCCACCGACGGCATCGCCACCAGCACCTCTTTGGTGCCGTAGCGGGCAATGATCTCCGACATGCGCGCCACAGGGCCCTCAATGTGAATGCCGTGGATCATACGCCCGATTTTTTTCGGATCGTCGTCCACCAGGCACACGGGGCGATAGGCGGTGTTCGTGCTGCGCACCATTTCATCCAGCACCATCACGCCGGCGCCGCCCGCACCCACCACGATGATGGGGGTGCGCTGCTTTGCGAGAGTTTGGGCCAGACCCAGCTCACGGTAGTGACGGTACAGCATGCGCGCTGCCAGCATGATGGCAATGGCCAGCGTGACGATGAGCAGCGCAAACACCGGTGCCAGCGAACGCTGCAGCACCAAGCGGCTGAACAGCAGGTACAGCACGTAGCCGCAGGAGCCCGAAGCAATGACGGTGAGATATTCGCGGCCGGACGCGTATTGCCACAGGCTGGCATAGGCGCGAAACAGCAGCAGGAACATAAACACCGACAGAATGAGCAACGCAAACTGCGCCACCCAAAAATGGGGATTTTCCACGCTGCCCTGCATGAAGAACAGCGAATCGCGCTGACCGAATTGGATCAACCAATACAGCAGGGTGCAGCAACCGGTGAGGATGATGAGGTCCATAACGGCCACCACCAGTTCGCGCACGCCGGCCAGCGTGTTGAAGATAAAGGATCTGAATTTTTTCTTCTTACTCAAAACGTATCCACCTCGATGGACGAAAAAGCCGCACGGGGAGGTGCGGCTTTTTGGTATTGTTGGCAAAGGTTATTTTTCCGCTTCCTCGGGACTGGTGGTGTAGCTGTAATCGTAGGCCTTGTAATACTGGAAGCGTTCGTAGCGGCCGTAGCTGCGCGGATTTTCACGCATATCCGAGATCACCACGCCCAGCAGGGTGCCGTTCACGTTTTTCACGCTGTCGATAGCCGTTTGCAGCTCGTCGTAGGTGGTTTGACCCTGACGCGCCACCAGCACGGTGCCGGCCGTCAGCTCCGAGAGCACCAGCGTGTCGGACACCACGCCCAGCGGCGGCGTGTCAATGAAAATGTAATCGTACTGCAGCGCCAAGCGCTCCAGCAGCTCCTTCATGGTATCGGAACTGAGCAGCTCCGACGGGTTGGGCGGCAGCGAGCCGCTGGGAAGCAGATCCAGCCCGCGGGCCACGTCGTGGCAAATGCACTCCTCCAGCTCGGCCTGGCCACTGAGAACGCGGGACAAGCCGTTGGCTTTCTTCACGCGGAAGGTTTTGTGCTGAGAGGGCTTGCGCATGTCGGCATCAATGAGCAGCACCTTGGCGCCGGTTTGGGCCATGGTGATGGACAGGTTGCACGACACGGTGGATTTGCCCGCGTTGGGCTCGGCGCTGGAAATGGCAACGATCTTGTTGTCGGTGTTGGCCAGCGTGAACAGCAGGTTGGTGCGAATGGTTTTGTAGGCCTCAACGATTTGGAACGTGGAGGCAATGGGACGCTGCCCGTTGGCACTTTTTGTGTTACGCATGGGTGCGGCCCCCCTTCTTTTTACCGGTGGCCAGCTCAAAGCTGGGGATCTCGCCCAACACCGGAATGTCGATATGCATTTGCAGGTCGTGCTTGTCGTGAATGGTGTTATCCATAAACTGACGCAGCAGGATCACCGCCACCGAAGCCACGAAGCCCAGCAGCGCACCGAGCAGCGCCGTTTTGGCGATGTTGGGAGCCGTTTTGGTAGCCTTGGTGGGATGTTCCCGCACCGAGGCCGACGAAGCCTCCAGCTCCACGAACGTTTCGGCCGAAGCGTCGGCAATGGCGGCGCAGGTGTCCACAGCCAGCTCGGCGGTGGGCATGGTGACCGAAATTTTCAGCCAAGAGGTTTCCTCCATGCCGGCGGCCGAGGCAGCGCTTTTGATCTGCTTGGCCGTGACGCGGCCGTTCATTTTTTGGGCAGCGGCCTGCAGCACCGGTTCGGTTTTCATGTGGATGGAATAGTTGGCCACCAACTGCTGAGCAGCCGAAAGGTTACCGGCGGTGGTGCCGTTGCTGGTATTGTCGAAATCGTCTTTGGTGTTGCGCACGTACACGAACGCCGTGGCGGTGTACTGTTCGGGCACGAAGGCGAAGGCGTACACGCCGAACACCAAAATACCCACTGCTACGCTGATGATGATCCATTTCACCTTGGCCAGCAGCAGTGCAAATACGGATTTGAGATCGATCTCTTGCATGAGCCGATCCTCCTCTCTTTCCTAGTAGCGGTCGGACAAGCCGACACCTACCAATATTATATAGGATATGCCATCGTTAGTCAAGAGGGGATTTGCCGACAAATTTCGCCGGGGAGTCCGTATGCAGGGGGCTGTCACGGCAACGCCGATGACGGGGGAAGTTTCCCACGCATTTGTACAATCCATGGCGGACCGCCGAGGACGTCGGTCCCTACAGGGCAAACCCTTGCCCCTACACAACAAAAAAACCGCCTTAGGGAGACACTTCGTAAAGAAGTGTTCTCCCTACTTTCTTTTTATATAAAAATTGACACTTTCGGTTTGAAAGTGTCATAGTGGGTTACATACTTTAAAATTAACCTATCTCAAAGATAAGAATAATAAGTGATATTGTGAGACAGGTCTCACAGTGATATTTTGCCTTTCGGCAAAGTGATATGAAAACCTATCGGTTTTCGTGATATTATATCCGCCCTTAAAACTGCCCGAAGGGCAATATAACTATGCGTAGCATAATATAACTGCGAAGCAATATAACTCGCCTTTGGCGAATATAACTGAGGCACCTTCCTTACGGAGGGTGCCTCTACGGCGGTTTTTCGTTATTTCGCGTAATTCCACGCGGCGGAGGACAGCGCATCATTGCCGTCGTACACCGTGATGCTGTTGCGGTCGGCCTCGCTGCCGCCGTAATGCACGGTGGTGAGGGCCTTGCAATTGAAAAATGCGTTTTTACCAATGCTGGTAATTCCCGCCGGAATGGTCACGGTGGTCAGCCCCGAGCAGCCGCGGAACATTTCGCCGCTGATGGTGGTGGCCTTGCTCGGGAAGATCACCACGGTGAGGCTCTTGCAGCCGTAAAACACCGAATTGCCGAAGTGGGTGAGGCTGCTCGGCAGCGTAAGCTCGGCAAGCGCCTTGCAATCGCAAAATGCGGCACGGCCAATGCTCGTGATGCCGTTCGGTAGGTTGGCGGCCGTCAGCTTGGCGCAACCGTAAAACGCATATTCGCCCAGTTCTTTTAAGCTGCGCGGAAAGGTCACGGTTGCCAGCTCGGTGCAGCCGCGGAACGCTTCGTCGCCGATTTCGGTAACACTGTTCGGGATATCCACCGCGGTGAGCGCGGTACAGCCCTTAAAAGCAAAACCGCCAAGGCGCTTCACCGTATCGGGAAGGGTGATGCCGACAAGCCACGTGCACCCCTCAAACGCGCCGTTTTCAATGTTGGTAACGGGATTTCCGTCGATGCTGCTCGGGATCACCACGGGCTCGCTCGTTTCATCGCAGCCGATGATGACGGCCTTGCCCGCGTTGTGCCGATATTTGAGCGGCCCCTCGTAGGGTCCGGCGGGCACGGTGGTGGTTGTGGTGGTGGTCACCGTGGTGGTGGTGACCCTGCCGGTGGAGATACCGGGCTTTTTCACCGTAGTCACCGTGGTGGTGACCGCAGCGGTGGTGGTTGTGGTGGTTGTGGTGGTGACCGTGGCTTCCGTCGCCGTGGTGGTGGTGTTTTCGGCCGTGGCGGCCGTGGTGGTAGTGGTAGCCACCGTGGTGGTCGTGCTGCTTGCGGGCTCGCTGCCGCAGGCGCCTAACGTCAGCAGCAGGCAAAAGCACAGAGCCGCCGCTAACCAGCGTTTACAAGTCATGGTAACGCCTCCTTTACCACGATACTATACCATAAAGATCACCTGCGATGCAACCCCGACAAAACCTGCCGTTTTTTGTACAATTGGGTAGGGGGGCTGTCACGCATGAGTACAAACACAACAAAAAAACCGCCTTACGGCGGTTTTCGTTGTGCTTACGCTTCCTTCAATTCGCGCTCCAACCAAATGCGGCCAATGTCCATGGCGTTGTACAGGCCCACCTTTTCGCTCTTTTTGAGCAGGCGATCCTTCATGCGCACCTCGGGGTCGGTGAGCAGCAGCTGCACCTGCACCTTATCGGCCACGGTTAAGTCGCCCACGGTTTTGGTGGTGAGCACCTGCAGCACGATCACGCACTTTTCGGCGGGATCGCCGTAATACAGCGTGTTGCCGCAGCGAACCAACGGACGCTCCTTGTAAACGAGCAGCGTCTCCTTTTTTTCTGCCATCGTGTTACTCCCCTTAATCGTTCAAATAGGTTCTCACCATAGCGCGCAGCAGTTCGTCGCGGTCGACCTTGCGGACCAGACTGCGGGCGTTGTTGTGAGTGGTGATATAGGTGGGATCCTCCGACAGGATATAGCCCACAATTTGGTTGATGGGATTATAGCCCTTTTCCTTTAACGCATCGTACACGGTGGTGAGGATCTTCTTCATCTCCTGATCCTTATCGTTGCCGAGGGAAAACGTCATTGTTTTATCCAACATAAGCGGATACCTCCTATCACTGGGTTCACTATATAGTATAAGTGATTTTCGCGCAAAATGCAAGTAGTTTGTGCGAAGTGCCAATGTATACGGTTATCAGTATAGCATACTTCCCCGAAAAAGCAAGCGCAAGCGTGAAAAAAGCGCCGCGAAAATTCGATAAAATCATTTACAACGGTGCAAAATTATGATATACTTTCGTTATCTATAGGTTTGTAAAAGGGAAGGGGGCTTGCGCATGATCACCGTAATCACCTCCGGCAAGGGCGGAGCAGGAAAATCCACCGTGTCGGGTGGGCTTGCGTGTGCCTTGGCACGGCGCGACCGTCGCGTTCTGCTGGTCGATGGCGATGCCGGTCTGCGCAGCCTCGACGTCATGCTCGGCATTGCCGGCACGGCGGTGTACGACTTGGCCGACGTTATCGCCGGCGACTGTGCCCCCGCCGAAGCGGTATATCCGTCGCCCATTTGCCCGGGCGTGTACGTCATGCCCGCACCCGTCAGCCTCGAACGGCTGGCCAAGCCCGAGGATATGGCGCGCTTGTGCCGCGGCCTCACCAAGTATTACGACGAAGTCATCATCGACTGCCCGGCAGGCATCGGCGGCGGCTTCGAAACGGCGGTGGCAGGCGCGGAGCGTGCGTTCGTGGTGTCCACACCCGACATGGTGTGTGCCCGCGATGCACAAATCATGGCGCGCCTGCTGCGCGAGCGGAACGTGCCGGCGCGGCTCGTCATCAATCGGCTGCGTGTAAAGCCCATTTTGCGCGGTAAAATGCCGGATATCGACGAACTGATCGACACCGCCAGCCTGCAGCTTATCGGCGTGATTCCCGAAGACGAAGCGGTGGCCGTGGCCAATGCCTACGGCAAGCCGCTGCCCATGGACTCGGCGGCCGCGCAATGCTTTGCCAATTTGGCTGCGCGGTATCTGGGGAAAACCGTCCCCCTGGCCGACTTGTATTAAACAGAAAGGACTGAACAACACATGAACATTGCCTTGATCGCTCACGATGCAAAAAAAGAATTGATGGTCCAGTTTTGCATTGCCTATTGCGGCATTTTAAGCCGTCACAACCTGTGCGCCACCGGCACCACGGGGCGTTTGGTGTCCGAAGCCACCGGCTTGCAGATCACCCGCTATATGAGCGGCTTGCAGGGCGGTGCTCAGCAGATCTCGGCGCGCATCGCCTGCGACGAGATCGACTTGGTGCTGTTGTTCCGCGATCCGCAAGGCGCTAAGGAAAACGAGCCCAACGAGCTGGAAATGCTCCGTATGTGCGACATTCGCAACATTCCCATCGCCACCAACATCGCCACCGCCGAGGTGCTCATTCACGGCCTCGAGCGCGGCGACCTCGACTGGCGCACCATCGTTAATCCCACGTTGGCATATTAATTACAGAAAGAAGTTTAACAACTATGGCACTCATTACCAAAGCGATCCGCGGCACGCAAGACGTACTGCCGTCGGACAGCGCTGCCTGGCAGCACATGGAGCGCACCGCCCTGCAGGTAGCCCACGACTACGGCTTCCGCGAGGTGCGCACCCCCGTGTTTGAGCACACGGAGCTGTTCACCCGCTCGGTGGGCGAAACCACCGACGTGGTGCAAAAAGAAATGTACACGTTCGACGATAAGGGCGGGCGTTCCATCACCCTGCGCCCCGAGGGCACCGCAGGTGCCATGCGTATGCTGCTCGAGCACGGCCTGCACAACGAGGCTCTGCCGGTAAAGGTGGCCTACGTCACCTCCTGCTACCGCTACGAAAAGCCGCAGGCAGGCCGCCTGCGTGAGTTTCATCAGTTCGGCGTGGAAAGCTACGGCGCCGCTTCGCCCTTGGCCGATGCCGAAACCATCGCACTGGCCGATGCCGTGCTGAAGGCGCTGTCGGTCACGGGGGTCACGTTGCGGCTGAATTCCATTGGCTGCCCCACCTGCCGCGCCGAATATCACAAAGCGCTCAAGGCATACTTTGAGGGGAAGAAGGACGAGCTGTGCGGCACCTGCCTCGACCGACTCGACCGTAACCCCATGCGCATTTTAGACTGTAAATCCCCCGTGTGCAGCGCCATTGCGGCCGAAGCACCGGTGATCACCGACTATTTGTGCGACGATTGCGCCGCGCACTTTGCCAAGGTGCAGGAATACCTCACCGCGGCCGACATTGCGTTCGAGCTCGACCCGCACATTGTGCGCGGATTGGATTATTACACCCGCACCGTATTTGAATTTGTGTCGGATGCGCTGGGTGCGCAGGCCGTGCTGTGCGGCGGCGGCCGTTACGACGGCTTGTGCGAGGAAATGGGCGGTCCCAAGCTGCCTGCGTTGGGCTTTGCCATGGGTCTTGAACGCCTGCTGATGGTGCTCAAGGCACAAGAGGCGGCGCTGCCCGAGCCCACCCGCTGCACCGTGTATTTTGCTTCGCTGGGTGAGGCGGCAGCCACGCATTGCTTCAAGCTGGCCAACGCGCTGCGCGCCGGCGGCATCGCCGCCGAGTGCGACACCGTGGGTCGCGGCTTAAAGGCGCAAATGAAATATGCCGATAAGCTGGGTGCTCTGTACACCGTGGTGGTGGGCGACTCCGAAATTGAGAGCGGCGAAGCCACGCTGAAGGATATGAAAACGGGCGAAGCCACGCCTGTGGTGCTGGATGAGGGCGCCCTGTATAACGATTTGTACAACAAAGAGCTCGACCGCCATTTTGCCGCGGTCGCCAACCTGCTGGAGGGGTAAGTATGGAAACCATTCAAGGAATGAAGCGCACGCGCTACTGCGGCGAATTTCGCCGTGAGCACGCGGGCGATACCGTAACGGTGTTCGGCTGGGCACAGCGTCAGCGCGACCTGGGTCAGCTCATTTTCATCGACCTGCGCGACCGCACGGGCATCGTGCAGCTCGCGTTCGACGATGCCACCGCCCGCGACGTGTTCGAAAAAGCGAGCACCGTGCGCAGTGAATACGTGCTGGCCGTCACGGGTGAGGTGCGCGTGCGTTCCGCCGTGAACACCGAGATCCCCACCGGCGAGGTGGAGATCGCCGTTACCGAGCTGCGTATTCTCAACAAGGCGGAAACGCCCCCGTTTGAGATCACGGAAAACAGCACCACCGCCGAGGCTACGCGTCTGAAGTACCGCTATTTAGACCTGCGCCGCCCCGATCTGCAAAAGAACATTCTGCTGCGCCATCGCATTGCGAAGGCCACGCGTGATTATTTTGACTCGCAGGGCTTCATTGAGATCGAAACCCCCATGCTCATTCGTTCCACGCCCGAGGGTGCCCGCGATTTCTTGGTGCCGTCCCGCGTGCACAAGGGCGAGTTCTATGCGCTGCCGCAATCGCCGCAGCTGTATAAGCAGCTGTCCATGGTGGCCGGATTCGACCGCTACTTCCAGCTGGCTCGCTGCTTCCGCGACGAAGACCTGCGCGCCGACCGTCAGCCCGAATTCACGCAGATCGACCTCGAAATGTCGTTTGTCGACGTGGAGGACGTGCTCGCCATCGGCGAGGGCTTCATGAAGCACGTGTTCAAAACCGTGCTGGATGTCGACGTTCCCACGCCGCTGCCGCGCCTGACCTACACCGAAGCGATGGATCGCTTTGGTTCCGATAAGCCCGACATCCGCTTCGGCATGGAGCTGTGCGATATCAGCGATGCCGTGCGCGGCTGTGGCTTCGGCGTGTTCTCCGGTGCGCTGGAGGCGGGCGGCACGGTGCGCGCCATCACCGCCAAGGGGGCGGCGGCCACGCTGTCCCGCAAGGAGATCGACAAGCTCACCGAGCACGCTCGCGGCATTGGTGCCAAGGGCCTCGCGTGGGTGCGCTGGACTCCCGACGGCGTTACCTCGTCGTTTGGCAAGTTCCTCACCGAAGAGGAGTTTGCCGCCGTTCTTGCCGCCACGGGTGCCGAGCAGGGCGACGTGGTGCTGGTGGTAGCCGATGCGAAGAAATCGCTGGTGCTGTCGGTGCTGGGCGCGCTGCGCCTGGTGGTGGCCGACAAGCTGAACATTGAAAAGCAAGGCCTGGGCCTTTTGTGGATCACCGAGTTCCCGTTCTTCGAGTGGGACGAGGAGAGCCAAACCTGGGTGGCCATGCACCACCCCTTCACCTCGCCGCTGGATGAGTGTATTCCGTATCTGGATAACGATCCGTCCAAGGTGTTCGCCAAGGCCTACGACTTGGTGCTCGGCGGCATCGAGCTGGCGAGCGGCTCCATTCGTATCACCAACCCCGAGCTGCAGCAGCGTATGTTCCGCGCGCTCGGCTTGTCGGATGAGGAATCTCACGCCAAGTTCGGCTACCTCACCGATGCCTTCCGCTACGGCGCACCGCCGCACGGCGGCATGGCGCTGGGGCTCGACCGCTTGGTCATGCAGATGCTGGGCGCGCCCACCCTGCGCGACGTGGTGGCCTACCCGAAGGTGCAAAACATGACCGAGCTCATGACACAGTGCCCCTCGGCGGTGGATGCCGAACAGCTCACCGATCTCGGCATCGGTCTGCTGAAAACCGAAGAATAAAAATACTCCCCCCGCTATGCGGGGGGAGTATTTTTGCAAAGCAAAAAGACGGATGAGGACAAGGGACGCACAACCAAAAAAAACACCCGCGAGAGCGGGTGGTTTTTGTTTACATAACGGGAAGCTGTTCAATGGTGAGAATTTCAACGTAATAGCCGTAGGCGGCGGTGTCGCGCTCGCGGAAGGTCATTTTAATGCGCTGCACGTCGTCCAGTCCGTCGTACCAGCCGTTCAGGAAATCCTGCTTGATCTCCTCGTCGGTGCGGCCCTCGCCGTAGCCGTTGGGCCACTTCGAGCGGCGGAACTCGGCCACACACAAGCCGTCCTCCTGCACGGTAAGCGTTTCCAGCGACATGAGCTGTCCGATCTCGTAGCTCACGTTTTTCGGGAAGTACAGATCGTCGTCCTTATCGTATTCCAGATAATAGCCATCCAGCTTGGCGGCCTTTTGGCCGAGATGCCGCTTGGTGGTGCGGTCGATCTCGCGCTGGGTAAGGCCGGCGTCGATATCCTTGCCCTCGTACGACAGCTGCAGCACCGCAAACTGGATCAGCTCGGTATCGGAAAAATCGCCGCTTTCGTCGGTGAACGATATGTGCCCGAACCCGATGAGATGCAGGAAATACTCGTAAAACTCGTTTTGAATGTCATAAAATCCGTCGGTGCCTGCCTTGTAGGTACCCACGGGGCGCAGGGGCTTTAGGGTGTTATCGCTGTTTTTGCCGCCGCTGCAGGCGGTCATTCCCAGTGCCAGCACCAGCACCAGCAGTATGGCAATTACACGTTTCATAATATCCTCCTTACACGTTAAAGCGGAACAGAACCACGTCGCCGTCCTGCACCACGTATTCCTTACCCTCCGAACGCACCAAGCCCTTTTCCTTGGCGGCGGTCATGCTGCCGCAGGCCATCAGATCGGTGTAGGCCACCACCTCGGCGCGAATGAAGCCGCGCTCGAAATCGGTGTGGATCTTTCCTGCCGCACCGGGAGCCTTGGTGCCCTTCACGATGGTCCAGGCACGGCTTTCGGTGGGACCGGCGGTGAGATACGAGATCAGCCCCAACAGGCTGTAGCTTTTTTGAATGAGGCGGTCGAGACCCGAATGGGTGAGCCCCAGCTCCGAAAGGAACAGCGCCTTTTCCTCCTCGTCCATGTCGGCAATATCGGCTTCCATCTGCGCGCAGATGGGCAGCACTTCGGCGTGCTCGGCCTCGGCGGCGGCGCACACCGTGCGGTAGTGCGGATTGCTGTCGGCCGCGCCGTCGGCGAAATCGCTTTCGCTCAGGTTGGCGGCGTAGATCACGGGTTTTCTCGTGAGCAGGGGAGAAGCATCCAGCACGGCCTCCTCTTCGGGCGTGCACTCCACCGAGCGGGCAGGCAGGCCGCTTTCCAGCGCGGCGTAGATGCGGTTGAGCAGATCAACCTCGGCCTGCAGCGATTTATCGCCCTTGAGGGCTTTTACGGTGCGCTGCAAGCGGCGCTCCACAGCCTCCATGTCGGCAAAGATGAGCTCCAGATTGATGGTTTCCATATCGCGCGCAGGGTCCACCGAACCGTCCACGTGGATGATATCGTCGTCCTCAAAGCAGCGAACCACGTGCACGATGGCGTCCACCTCGCGGATGTTTGCCAAAAACTTGTTGCCCAAGCCTTCGCCGCGGCTGGCACCCTTTACCAAACCGGCAATGTCCACAAATTCGATCACGGCGGGGGTGGTTTTGGCCGAGGAATACATTTCGGTCAAGCGGTCGAGCCGTTCGTCGGGCACCGCCACCACGCCCACGTTGGGGTCGATGGTGCAAAACGGATAGTTGGCGCTTTGCGCCCCCGCGTTGGTAATGGCGTTAAACAGGGTGGATTTACCCACGTTGGGCAAACCAACGATACCTAATTTCATAGCGTTGAATCTCCTTGCTGTGCAATGTATACCTTATAAGTATACGACATGATCTCCGTTTTTTCAAGAGCCTTTTCACATATCGGCAAACATAGGCTCCCTCGTTGAGGGAGTTCCCCCCGCGTTGGTACAAGCCTTGGCGGGACGATGTGGGCATCGTCCCCTACTTTCAAATACTACCTATCTCAAAGATAAATGTATTAAGTGATATTGTGAGGCAGGTCTCACAGTTATATTTTGCCTAACGGCAAAGTTATATTGAAACCTTGCGGTTTCAGTGATATTATATTCGCCCTATAAACTGTCCGAAGGACAATATCACTATGCGTAGCATAATATCACTGCGAAGCAATATCACTCGCCGCAAGGCGAATATAACTGAGGCACCTTCCTTACGGAGGGTGCCTCATGGGAGTGCTTTTGCCTTATCGTCCGCAGCACTGCTTATACTTTTTGCCGCTGCCGCAGGGGCAAGGATCGTTGCGGCCCACACGCTCGGCCTGCGTTTTGCGCACCGTGCGTTTCGGGGCGCTGCCGTCGCCCGAGGTGCCGGTTTCCTTCACCACCGCCGTGCGCTGCACGGGCTGCTCGCTGCGCAGCCGTACCGTGAGCACGAACCGCGCCGTATCCTCGCGAATGGCGTTCACCATGTCCTCGAACATATCGAAGCTTTCCTTGCGGTACATCACCACGGGATCCTGGTTGGCATAGGCGCGCAAGCCGATACCGCGGCGCAGCTCATCCATGGCGTCAATGTGATCCATCCAATGAATATCCACCGCACGCAGCAGCATCACGCGCTCCACCTCGCGCATCAGCTCGCTGCCGTATTCCGCTTCGCGGGCGGCGGCCAGCGCGGTGGCGCGTTCGATCAGCTCGTCGCACAGGGCTTCGGGCTCCAGATCCTCCAGCTCCTGCGGCGTGTAGGTAAACGACGTGTCGTCGGCCAGCCAGCCCTTGTAATAGGCGCGCAGACCCTCGAGGTTCCATTCGGTATGATCCTCGCTCGCGGTGTACTGCGCCACCGTGGCGGTAATGGCATCGGCGATCATCTTTTTCACCGATTCCTGCACGTCCTCGTCGTCCAGCACTTGGTTGCGCTGCGCATAGATGATCTCGCGCTGGCGGTTCATCACGTCGTCATACTGCAGCACGTTGCGGCGCGCGGCGAAATGCTGCGACTCCACCTGGCGTTGGGCGTTTTCCACCGCCGAGCTGAACAGCTTGAAATCCATTTTTTCAATATCGTCCACCCAAATGCGGTCGAGCATGGCGCGAGCCGAGGGACTGGTGTACAGGCGCATCACCTCGTCGTCCATCGACAGATAGAAGCGGCTGGCGCCGGGGTCGCCCTGACGGCCGGAACGGCCGCGCAGCTGGTTGTCGATACGGCGGGATTCGTGCCGTTCGGTACCGATGATGAACAAGCCGCCTGCCGCCTTCACGGCTTCTTCCTCGGGGCGGATCTCCTCGCGGTACTTCTGCTCCAGCTCGCGGAAGGTGGTACGCGCGGCCAGCACCTCCGCGTTGTCGGTATCACCGTAGGCGGTGGATTCGGCAATCAGCTCCTCCGCAATACCCATGCGGCGCATTTCGGTTTTGGCCAAGAACTCGGCGTTACCGCCCAGCTTAATATCGGTACCGCGGCCTGCCATGTTGGTGGCAATGGTTACCGCGCCGGGCTTACCGGCCTGCGCCACGATCTCGGCTTCCTTTTCGTGATGCTTCGCGTTGAGCACCTCATGCGGAATTTTGCGGGCGCGCAGCATTTTGGACAGCTGCTCCGACTTTTCAATCGACACCGTACCCACCAGCACCGGCTGCTGCCGTTCGTGACATTCCACGATCTGATCGATCACGGCGTTAAACTTGGTAAGCTCGCTCTTGTACAGCACGTCGGGATAGTCCACGCGCGCCACGGGGCGGTTGGTGGGGATCTCCACCACGTCCAGTCGATAGATCTCGCGGAACTCGGCCTCCTCGGTGAGCGCCGTACCCGTCATGCCCGACAGCTTGCGATATAAGCGGAAGAAGTTCTGGTAGGTAATGGTGGCAATGGTGCGGCTTTCGCGCTTAACGGCCACGCCCTCCTTGGCTTCAATGGCTTGGTGCAGACCCTCGCTGTAGCGGCGGCCGGGCTGCAAGCGGCCGGTAAAGGTGTCCACAATAATGACCTGACCGTCCTTCACCACGTAATCCACGTCGCGCTGCATCACGCCGCGCGCCTTGATGGCTTGGTTAATGTGGTGCAGCAGGGTCACGTTTTCGGGGTCCATCAGATTTTCTACGTTAAATGCCTGCTCCGCCTTTTTCACACCCGACTGGGTAAGCGTGGCGGTGCGGGCCTTTTCGTCCACGATATAATCGCCGTCCACGGTGTCCTGCTCCTCTTTGGCATCCATTTCGCGGATGCGGAACACGCGCAGACTGCGCACGAAGCTGTCGGCACGGGCGTACAGATCGGTGGATTTATCGCCCTGGCCGGAAATGATGAGCGGGGTACGCGCTTCGTCGATGAGAATGGAGTCCACCTCGTCCACGATGGCAAAGGCGTGCCCGCGACCGGTGCGGTTATCCTTGTGCATGGCCATGTTATCGCGCAGGTAATCGAAGCCCAGCTCGCTGTTGGTCACGTAGGTGATATCGGCAGCGTAGCCGGCCTTGTGCTCCTCGGAGGAGGTGCCGGGCAGCACCAAGCCCACCGAAAGACCCATATAGCGGAACACCTTGCCCATCCACTCACTGTCGCGGCGGGCGAGGTAATCGTTCACGGTGACAATGTGCACACCGTCGCCGCACAACGCGTTCAAATAGGCAGGGAGAGTCGCCACCAGCGTTTTACCCTCACCGGTCTTCATTTCGGCAATGCGACCCTGATGCAGCACGATACCGCCCAAGATCTGCACGGGGAAGGGGCGCAGCCCCAGCACGCGGTCGCATGCCTCGCGGCAGGCAGCAAAGGCCTCGGGCAGAATATCGTCGGTGGATTCACCGGCTTGAAGCCGCCCACGCAAGCGCTCGGTCTCGGCGCGCAGCGTGGCTTCGTCCATGGCGCGATAGGTATCCTCCAATGCTAAAACACGGTTGCAGATCGGCTGAATACGCTTCAACTCACGCTTACTGTAATCGCCGAATAAGGCTTTCAGCAAACCCATGTTATCACCTCGTTATCATAATTCATGTTATTATACCACAAAACCCGCGTCGATACAAGCAGAATTTACGTTTCTGCACAGGCTCCTACGCTCGGCTTCACACAAAAAACGACCCCCTCGTGTGAGGGGGCTGTTTAAAACTCGGTTTATCTTCTTCTTCTGGAGAACTCATACACGCCCACGCCGATGAGCAGCGCCGCGGCGGCGGCCACGGCAATCAAGATCTCACGCAGGGCAGGGTCGCTGAACGCGGCCGACACCTTATCGCCGTCCTCCACCTCTTGCTGTACCATGGTGAAGAACTTCCAATCGGTCAGCACGCCGCCTGCGGGGAGAGCCGCATTATCCAGCGTGTAATCGCACCGCACCGAGATCGACAGTGTTGCCGCCTCGCCGGGCTGCAGCAGACGATTGATGCGCAGACCGTTTTCGTCGTTAATACGGGTGTAGGGGCCGTCGTACAGCACGCCGCTGTCGCCGGCCACGGTGATATTCACGTGCTGCAAATAGGCCAGCGCCGCTTCGTTGTCGAACGGCAGCCCCACGTAATTGAGCGAAATGGTATGGGCTCGTTTGGTGTTGTTTTCCAGCACCAGCATACCGGGCTGATCGGTGGCCTCGCCGGCCTTGAGGTCGATCAGCTCCCACGAGGTGGGCTGGTTCTTGGCCGACAGCATCAGCGTGCCGTCGAACTCCGATAACGCGATCTGCTGCGTGCCGTTGTCGGCCGCCACGGGGCACGCGGCGCAAAGCAGCAGGAGCAGCGCGGCGGCAAGAGTCATTATCCGTTTCATTCCTGCTCCTCCTCGCTGTTAATGGTGTCGGGGTCGTCGGGCGTTTCGGGCTCGCCGAGCACGGGCGAGCCGTCTTCATCGTCGCGCCAAACGGGTTCTTTTTTCTTTTGGACGCTGAGCACCAGCGAAAGCACCACCGCCAACGCAATAACGGCCAGCGGAATGATCACCAGCGCGGCCGGCAGGCCGAACACCGTCCCGCGGGAGGGCACGCTGCCGTCGGCAGGCGAGGCGGTTACGGTGGTGGCGGGCTGCGTGGGATAATACACCGTGGTGGTGGGCGCCGAGCCGCCGTAAACGGGGTTCATATCCGCCGCCAGCAGCGCGATATTCTCGGCCGAGAGCGCCTGCGTGTACAAATACGCATCGTCCAGCAATGCGTTGAGGCGCGGCTCACCGTAGAAGCCGCCGCCGATGAGAAACGTGTTCAGCTCCATTTCGGGAATGGACAGGCGGTACGTGGTGGAAAGATATTCCTTGCCGTCCACATACACGGTGAACGCGGTATCGGTTGCGGTTACCGCCACGTGATGCCAGGCGTGGGATTCCAGCGCGTAGGAGTGGCCCTCGCGTGCTTCGCAGAACGTGTCGTGCGGCTCGATGGTGCGGTCGCGCACCTCGCCGTACCAGCCGTTAACGCCCTTTTCCTCGTCGCGCATATACGGCGACACGGTAAAGAAGCGGTTATCGTTTTTATACACCGTCAGCAGCTTTTGGCCGGCATCGCCGCCCTGCCAGTTCACCCAAGCCGAGAAGGTAAACTCCGTCAGCTTCAGGGACTCCTGCGCGGAATAGCGCAAATATTGGTCTTCGCCGTTGAGATGCACGGCAAAGCCGTTGCGGCCGGGCACCCAGGTGAAATCGTCAGGCTTCACCTTGCGGTTGTCCTCGTAGTAGTAGATCTTCTCGTCGCCTTCTTCGGGCTCGGTCACCACGGCAATGCGTTCCGAAAGCTCAGGAAACACGATCGGGCCCGTTTGGGTGGGCAGTGTTACCGTGGTGGGGATGGTGGTTGTTGTGGTGGTGGTTTCGGTGGTGGTGGTAGTTTCGGTGGTGCCCGTCGATGCGGTGCTTACCGTCGTTGTTGCCTGTGTGGGCGCGGGCGTTGCCACCGTGGTGGGCGCCGTGGTGACGGTGGTCGTGACCGTGGTGGGCGCCGCCGTAGTGGTTGTGGTGGTTGCGGTGGTGGTTGTGGTGGTTACCGCCTCGGGCACGGGGAAGGGGAAGGGGGCCACCGCTTCCTCGGCCGCCACCGACACCATGCAGCCAAGCAGCAGGGCGGCGGTGCACACCCACAGTAAAACGGTTTTCAGTTTCATATCAACACCTCGTTACGCGAATAGTTTCCGTCAGCAGCCTCCCTCTTTGAGGGAGGTGGCACGCCGTAGGCGTGACGGAGGGAGTTATCCTACCCTTATTTCCGATAATACGAATAATACGCCACGGCGGTAAGCCTGCGGCCGGTCACGGTATCGTCGCCGGTGAGCAGCACGCCGTTTTTACTTAACAGCTCGCCGAATTCCAAGGTTTCCACCGGACAGGCAAACGGCACGCTGCCGTCGTTAAAGCGCAGCTCCAGCACCTCGGTGGCGGCGCAGATACGGCCGTTTTTGCCAATGACCACCTCGCCGGTGGGCTCGCGGCGCACGGCATACGCCACCAGCTTACCGTCGAGCTTGTCCAGCCCGGCAGGGCGCTTGTCACGTTCCTTGCGTTTAAACAGTCCCATCTGTGCACCTCCTTTCGGCTATTTTACTATTGTACAATATTTCGCTTTTATCTGTCAACTGCGAGCGGCAAGAAATTCACAGTTTGTTTTCTTGCGTTTTAGAGAAAAGCGTGCTATCATGGAAAGGAAGGTGAAACGCATGCAGCAAATTCAAAAAGGCTTCGCGCGTGTGAGTGCGTGGCTGTGTGTATGGATGCCCTTGGTGGGCGTGCTGTGCAAAGACTTGTTATTACAAATGTTCATCGGTGGCAGCGACCCTTACACCCCCGCGGTGTGGGCCGGGCTGTGCCGTTTTTTGCCGTACCTGCCGTTGCATTTGGCGGTGTTTTGGCTGATCTTCGGCTGGTCGCTCTTGTTTAAGGGGCGCGGCCGCTTGGTGTACAACGGCGTTGCGGGCGGTGTGCTCACGCTCATCGGGTTCATCGACACCGTCTACCTGCGCGCCTACAACGTGCTCCCCTCGGTGGTGATGCTGCCCATGCTGAACACCGACACCGGGCAGGATACCGTGTCCACCATTTTGCCCACGCTGCTCACGTGGTGGGACTTGTTGTATTTGCTGGATCTTGTGCTGTGGGCGGTGCTGCTGCTCGTCAATCGTCGCCGTCGCGGCGTGACGGTAACGGCGCGTCGTCCTCGCGTTACGTTGCGTGCACTGCTGTGCGCGGTGCTGGCGCTGACGGTCATTCCGCTGCTCGGCGTGTGCGGCGTGCGGGAACCGTTTCGCAGGCTGTACGTCACGGCCGATACGCTGCAGCAGGCGCAGTATTTCTCGTTCATGGGCTTCCACACGGCCGACATTGCCGCCGCGGCCACCGGCCGCGTTACCACTGCTTCAGCCACGCCCGACGATGAAGCCGTGCTGCAGGCGTTCCGCAGCTGGCAAAGGAATAACGACGGTGTCAGCGCCCACGCAGGGCAGTTCGGCGGCAAAAACCTGCTGGTGGTGCAGTTCGAATCGCTGGAAAGCTTCGTGCTGGGCAACCGTGTGGGCGGGCAAGAGGTCACGCCCACGCTCAATCGGCTCATGAACGGCGGCTACGCGTTCACGGAGCTGTACGAGCAGGTCAAAAGCGGCAACAGCGCCGACTGCGATTTTCTGTTCATGACGGGGCTGCTCCCCACCAACAAAAGCTACGCGTTCGGCTCGTGGCCGAATAACGATTATCTCTCGCTGGCCGAGCTGCTGGCCGACCACGGCGGCTACGAAAGCTACTATTTTCACGGCGCGGTCAACTCCATCTGGAACTACACCGACATGCTCAAGCAGGGGCTGGAGTTCGACCATATCGTTATGGATTACGCGCAAGACGATATGCTCAACGGCTACCTGTCCGACGAAAGCTTTTTCCGCCAAACGGCCGAAAAGCTCAAAAACCAAGCCCTCGCCGAGCCGTTTTATGCGCACGTAGTCACCTGCTCGTCGCACATTCCGTGCGAGGTGCCCGCCGATTTCAAGGGCCTTGCGTTAAACGACGAATTGGCCGCCAACCCCATGGGCGATTATTTGCAGGCCATTCACTACACCGACCGTCAGCTCGGCCTCTTTTTGGAGGCGTTGGAGCAAAACGGCACGCTGGAGAACACGCTGGTGGTGGTCATCGGCGACCACGGCGGCATTCATAAGTATTATCCGCATTGGGTCGACGACCTTTCCCCCGAGGCGTGCGAGGATTGGTTCCTCGCCGAGGAGGAGCCCTACACGCTGCCCATGCTGCTGTACAGCAGCGACATTGCCGACCCCCACGTTGTGAACGTCATCGGCGGTCAGGTGGATATGCTGCCCACGCTGCTGTCGTTCATGGGCGTGCAGGACAGCCGCACCGCGCAGGTGTTTTTCGGGCGCGATCTAACGGCCACGCAGCGCAGTTTCGCCGTCATGGACGACGGCACGCTCCACGGCACCTTGCCCGAGGAGGAACTGGCCGTGGCGCACACCATGTATTATTTATCCGATCTGTTAATACGCAGTAACCGTGTCAGCGGAGAACAGGAGGCACCGTAATGGCGAAAAAAGTGTTGTTGGTGGTTAATCCGGCAGCGGGCATGATGCGCGGCAAAACCGCGTTGTTTCCGCTGGTGGAGGGGCTTTGCCGAGCCGATTGGCTGGTAACTGCCTGCGTCACCGCTGCGCGCGGCGATGCGGAGCGCACGGTAGCTGCGCAGGCCGAGCAGCACGACTTGGTGGTGTGCTGCGGCGGCGACGGCACGCTGGGCGAGGTCATTAACGGCCTTATGCAGTGCTCGCGCCGCGTACCGTTGGGCTACGTGCCGCTGGGCAGCACCAACGATTTTGCTAACAGCCTGCGCCTGCCGAACCGCGTGCCGCAGGCGCTGAAAGCCATTTTAGAAGGCACCGACACGCCGCTGGATATCGGCTGCTTTAACGGCGAACGCTATTTTTCCTACATTGCCTCGTTCGGCGCGTTCACGGCCGCTTCCTACAAGGCGCCGCAAACCACCAAAAATGCGTTGGGGCATTTCGCCTACATTCTGGAGGGTGTCAAGGAGCTGGGTGCGCTGCGCCCGTATCATGTCACGGTGGAAACCGCCGAGCGCACCATCCGGGGCGAGTTCCTGTTCGGTGCCATTTGCAACTCCACCTCGGTGGCAGGGCTCGTTAAGCTGGATCCGTCGCTGGTGGACATGGGCGACGGCCTGTTCGAGGCCGTGCTGGTGCGCCCGCCCAAAACCGCCGCCGACTTGGGTAAGATCATCACCGCCATCAACACCGGTGTGTTCGATGAACGGCTGTTTGAGTTTTTCAAAACCTCCCGCGCCTCGTTCACCGTCGAGGGCGATCCCTCCTGGTCGCTGGATGGCGAGGAGGCTCACGGCACCCCCGTGGTCACCATCGAAAACCGCCCCGCCGCCATCGTGTTGAGAAAGTAGGGAACAGCCTGCGTGCCGTTTCGTCGCGCATAGGCCCCCTCCCCGAGGGGGCTGTCGCCGCAGGCGACCGGGGGAGTTGCCTCGCATGCGCACAAACATCGGCTTCCCCTCGGAGGAAGGGAACCGCGTTGGCGGTGGATGAGGGGGGCACCCCTCGCCCCCCAAAGAATCACCCCACAAAACAAAAACCGCTGCCCATGAGGCACCCTCCGTAAGGAAGGTGCCTCAGTTATATTCGCCTTGCGGCGAGTGATATTGCTTTGCAGTTATATTTGGGCTTCGCCCAAGTGATATTCGCTTCGCGAGTTTTAGGGCGAATATAATATCACTGAAACCGCAAGGTTTCAATATAACTTTGCCGTTAGGCAAAATATAACTGTGAGACCTGTCTCACAATATCACTTAATACATTTATCTTTGAGATAGGTATTATTTTAAAGTATGTAACCCACTATGACACTTTCATCAGTTGAAAGTGCTTTTTCTTTTATAAAAAACGATGGAAGACAACTTCCTTACGAAGTGTCTCCCATCGGGCAGCGGTTTTCTTTGTGTTATTTAGAACTTGATCTTTTCGGCAATGTAGGCCTTCAGCTCGCTGATGGCAATGCGCTCCTGCTGCATGGTATCGCGGTCGCGCACGGTCACGCAGCCGTCCTCCTCCGACTCAAAGTCGTAGGTTACGCAGATGGGCGTGCCGATCTCGTCCTCGCGGCGATAGCGCTTACCGATGGAGCCGGCATCGTCGAAGTCCACCATAAAGTCGGCAGCCAGCTCGTCGAACACGGCGCGGGCGGCGTCGCTGAGCTTTTTAGACAGCGGCAGCACGGCAGCCTTGAACGGTGCCAGCGCGGGATGCAGGCGCATCACGGTGCGCACGTCGTTCTTTTCGGCATCCACCACTTCTTCGTCGTAGGCGTCGCACAGCACCGACAGCACGGTACGCTCCACACCCAGGCTGGGCTCCACCACGTAGGGGATGTAGTGCTCGCCGGTTTCCTGGTCGAAGTAGGTCATATCCTTGCCCGAGGTGTTCTGATGCTGGGTCAGGTCGTAATCGGTACGGTCGGCCACGCCCCACAGCTCGCCCCAGCCGAACGGGAACAGGAACTCGAAGTCGGTGGTCGCCTTGGAATAGAACGACAGCTCCTCGGGATCGTGGTCGCGCAGGCGCAGGTTTTCGTCTTTAAGACCGATAGCCAGCAGCCAGTTGTGGCAGAATTCGCGCCAGTAGGCGAACCATTCGAGGTCGGTGTCGGGCTTGCAGAAGAACTCCAGCTCCATCTGCTCGAATTCGCGCACGCGGAAAATGAAGTTACCGGGCGTGATCTCGTTGCGGAACGACTTACCGATCTGGGCAATACCGAACGGCAGCTTGCGGCGGGTAGAGCGCTGCACGTTGGGGAAGTTCACAAAAATACCCTGCGCGGTTTCGGGGCGCAGATACACGGTGTTCTTGGCGTTTTCGGTAACGCCCTGGAACGTTTTGAACATCAGGTTAAACTGACGGATATCGGTGAAATTGTGCTTGCCGCAGGTGGGGCAGGGGATGTTGTGCTCATCCACGAACGCCTTCATTTCGTCCTGCGAGAACGCGTCGATGGGTTTGTCCAGCGTAACGCCGTTTTCGGCGCACCAATCTTCAATGAGCTTGTCGGCGCGGAAGCGCTCGTGGCACTCGCGGCAGTCCATCAG
Organism: Clostridia bacterium; assembly: GCA_017503785.1. Classification (GTDB taxonomy): domain Bacteria; phylum Bacillota; class Clostridia; order Oscillospirales; family Acutalibacteraceae; genus RGIG3009. The sequence goes on along the minus strand of JAFVSK010000018.1, from coordinate 96,229 downwards.
CGGATCGGAGAAGCCGGCCAGGTGACCGCTGGCCACCCACGTTTGGGGGTTCATCAGAATGGCGGCGTCGAGACCCACGTTGTAGGGGTTTTCCTGCACGAACTTTTTCCACCAAGCGCGCTTAATGTTATTTTTCAGCTCCACGCCGAGCGGGCCGTAGTCCCACGTATTGGCCAAGCCGCCGTAGATTTCCGAGCCGGCAAACACAAAACCGCGACCTTTGCACAGAGCAACGATTTTTTCCATGGTTTTTTCGGTATTTTTCATAACGATGCCTCCGATAATAAGTATCTATACTATATTAATAGAAAAATATGCCTTTGTCAATATTGCAATTTAAAAAGTATTATGGTACACTATAGATAATTATGACCGGTTTTGTCAAAGAGGAGGAACTACCATGGAAGCAACCAAGCTGAAAGCGCTGTCGGCAGCGGCCACGCGAATTCGTATGGCGGTCGTCGAAGGCACGTTTCACGCCAAGAGCGGCCACCCCGGCGGCTCGTTGTCCATTGCCGACGTATTGGCGTATTTATACACCGAGGAGCTGCGCATCGACCCTGCCCGTCCCGACTGGGCCGACCGCGACCGTTTTGTTATGTCCAAGGGCCACTGTGCCCCCGCACTGTACGGTGCGCTGGCACTGCGCGGCTTTTTCCCCGAAAAGGAGATTCAGTCGCTGCGCCACATTGATGCCATGCTGCAGGGTCATCCCTGCATGACCACCACCCCCGGTGTCGACATGTCCACCGGCTCGCTGGGTCAGGGTATCTCCACGGCCGTGGGTATGGCGCTGGGTGCTCGTTTGGATAACAAGGATTTCCGCGCCTACACCATTTTGGGCGACGGTGAGATCCAAGAAGGCCAGGTGTGGGAGGCCGCCATGTTTGCCGCCCACAAGAAGCTGTCCAATCTGTGTGTTATTGTCGATAATAACAACCTCCAGATCGACGGCACCATGGACGAGGTAAACTCGCCCTATCCCATTCCCGAAAAGTTTGCGGCGTTCGGCTTCAACGTCATCGAGATCAACGGTCACGATTTCGACGAGATCGCCGCCGCCTTTGCCGCGGCAAAGGCCTGCACCGACAAGCCCACCGCCATCATCATGAAAACGGTGAAGGGCCGCGGCGTGTCGTTCATGGAAAATCAGGTTGGCTGGCACGGTAAGGGCCCCAACGCCGAAGAACACGCACAGGCAATGCAGGAGCTGCGCGCCACGCTCGCAGCCATCGAGGAGGGCTAAACAATGGCAGACGTAATCAAAAAAGCAACCCGCGACGGCTACGGCGACGGCTTGCTGGCTTTGGTAGATGATCCCAACGTGGTGGTGCTGGATGCCGACTTGGCCGCCGCCACCAAAACCGGTGTATTCAAAAAGGCGTGCCCCGAGCGGTTCTTCGACTGCGGCATCGCCGAGGGCAACATGATGAGCATTGCCGCCGGCCTTGCCACCACGGGCAAAACGGTGTTTGCTTCGTCGTTCGCCATGTTTGCTGCCGGCCGCGCATTCGAGCAGGTGCGTAACTCCATCGGCTACCCGCACCTGAACGTCAAGATCGGCGCCACCCACGGCGGTATCTCGGTGGGCGAAGACGGCGCCACCCATCAGTGCAACGAGGATATTGCGTTAATGCGCACCATCCCGGGCATGACAGTCATCAACCCCGCCGATGCTCACGAGGCCAAGCTGGCCGTCATGGCTGCCGCCGCAATGAACGGCCCCGTGTACCTGCGCTTCGGCCGTTTGGCCGTGCCGGTCATTTTCGGAAACGATTATACGTTTGAGATCGGCAAGAGCGTGCGCCTCACCGAGGGTAACGACGTGGCGATCATCGCCACCGGCTTAATGGTGAACGAAGCGCTCATCGCTGCCGAGCAGCTCAAGGGCGAGGGCATCAACGCCCGCGTCATCAACATGGCCACCATCAAACCCATCGACCGCGAGGCCATCATTGCCGCCGCGCGCGACACAGGCGCCATCGTCACCGCCGAGGAACATTCCGTTATTGGCGGTATGGGCAGTGCCGTGGCCGACGTGGTGTGCGAAACGCTGCCCGTGCCGGTGCTGCGCGTGGGCGTGGAGGACACCTTCGGTAAATCCGGTCCGGCTGTCGACCTGCTGCCGCTGTTCGGCCTGAGCGCCGCCAACATTGCGGCCAAGGCTCGCGCCGCTGTTGCTCTCAAAAAATAAGGAGAAGTGTGTATGAAAGGCACGTTGAAACCGCATCGGTATTCCAAAAAAACGCGTATCTTCACCATCGTCGGCTCGTCGGTCATGGCGGTGCTGGGTGTCTTGTGTCTTACGGTGGCCATCGTGCTCACCACAATGCTCGGCCGCATCGGCTTCCAGGGCGACACGGAATACGATCCCAACGCCGACGTTGATTTTGGCGACGAGGATTCCGACATTCAGGGTGAACCCGTCAATCCCGACGATTACGACTACGCCGCCGACGTACTGGAGCTGCCGGTGCGCGGCAATGAAAAGGGCGTGCGCAACATTTTGCTGCTCGGCATCGACGGCACCAGCTACAGCGGTCGCTCCGATACCACGATGATCCTCTCGATCAACGACAACACCAAAACCATCAAGCTGGTATCCATTCTGCGCGATACGTTTGTGAATATCCCCGGCCGCGATAAAGACGGCGACGGGAAAGACGATATCGGTAAGTTCAACGCTGCCTACGCCTACGGGCGGCACACGCTGCAAAACAAAACCATCGAGCGCAACTTCCGCTTGGATATCGACGATTATATCGGCGTGAACTTCAGCTCGCTGCCCAAGGTGATCGACGCGCTCGGCGGCTTGGATATCTATCTTACCCAAAAGGAAATGACCCAGATCCCCGGCTACGGCTGCAACGTGGAGATCCCCATTCCCGGCCGCACCGACGATTGCGGCGGTGCCAACGGCTTCTTCTCGCTCAAGGGCGAGGCGGGCACGTATCACCTCAACGGCTTCCAAGCCATGCAGTATGCGCGCATCCGCAAGCTCGACAGCGACTTCAAGCGCACGCAGCGCCAGCAAAAGGTCATTGAGCTCATCATGAACAAGGCCAAATCCATGAGCTATTCGCAATTGGTGGCGGTGCTGTACAAGGCGCTGGATTGTGTCGACACCAACATGTCGTCCGATGAATTTTTAAGCTTTGCGGCTTCGGCGGTCACCTATTTCGGCTATGAGCTGAAGCGTGACTATTCCGTTCCCAAGGCCGGCGAGTATAAGGGTGCCACCATCAACGGCGGCGCGGGCTTAATGCTCACCGATCCGAAAACCGTCGTTAAGAACCTGCACCAATACCTCTACGGCTAATCACTAATAATAGGTATAGTAAAAGAGCACGAACCAACCGTTCGTGCTCTTTTTGTTGTTATTTAACCGCGCTTGCGATAATCGCTGCACCACACCTTGCGGGGGTCGTCGCAATGGGCCACGTAGTACGACGTGGTTTGCTTGGTGCACAAACCGTTTTGGTAGTAGCAGCAGATCAGGCTTTCCTCCACGCTGTCCACCAGCTCGCGGGCTCCGGCATGGCCCTGCTTGGCCAGCTGCTTGAGAGCCTCGTAATCATTTCTGTTAAGAGCCCGGCGATACTCCGCGTCCATTTGCTTCACGCGGCGGTTGTTGGCAATTACCGGGCGCAGCTTTTCAAGGCGCGAATTGCAAATATCGGCAACGCTTTCCTCGCAGCCGAGTTTAAGCGCCCCCTCCAGCAGCGTTAAGATCTCCTCGTATTCGTCGGGATCGTTGTCCAAATCCAGCATCGTAGCGCCGTACAACGCCATGCCCTCGGGCACCTTGGCGTTGGCAGCCACCTTCAAATACGGCAGCGCCTTGCGGTACTCTCCGTCCACCACCAAGCCGGTGCCGATAAACAGGTTCGCCTTGGGCGAGCCCTTTTTGGCAGCGGCGTGCATCAGCGTGGCGTTGTTGTCGGCTTCCTGTGCCAGGGTGTACAGCACGTCGGCAGGATAGCTTTCCAGCACGGCCGCATCAATGCGTTCGTTTTTGGCATCCTCCAAGGAAATACAGTCGCCGCACAGCGGGCAATAGGCGGTCTTCATCGCCTCGTGTAATTGGATCATGCCTGCGCAAGCAGGGCACAGTACGTTCAAATAAGCCATTATGCCGCCTCCTTCTCGGTTGTGGTCGTGGTGGCCGTGGGCGTGTCGTCAGTCGCCTCGGTGTACACCATCGGCTTCAGGGTGGGGAGTGAGCCGTCCTTCATGACCCAGATCTCGTCACTCCAGCCCAGCGTTTCGGTAAGGAATTTCACGGTAGTCATCGTGCGGGCGGGCTTCAAATTCTTGCCGTTCGGGAACAGCGAAGCCGATTTGTAGCTGTTTTCGATCACCAGTTCCTCTTCGCCGCAGCTGTTATTCGCTTTTTTGGTGCCGTACACAAACGAGTTCACCAAATGCGCCACCTCACCTACTTGCGAAGCACGACCCGCCACGATGCAGTAATCGTAAGAAGCGGTCTTTTTCTTATACGGCGTATTCTTCACCGAGCAGGCGAGCGAGTGATAGCAGTTTTCGAGTCGGGCACCCACCGGAATGTTGCCGGTGAGCGCGCCGGTGTACACCGTGAAGGTCTTGTCACACTCGGCACGGCTCGTCACGGCCAGCTTGCCCTGCGCGTAGGAATTGCTCATACCCGAAGCGCCGGAAATAGCGCCTGCGTAGCAGTAGGTATGGCCGTCGGCGCCCGAATTCTTGGGGGCGGTGAGGGTAACGGCCAGCTCGCCGTTAAAGAACGAGCGAGACACCGTGCCCTCGTGGCCGATCAGACCGCCGGCATACAGGTGACCGCTACCGTTGCTGATACCGTCGGCAATGGCGGCGGTGAACTTGCCGGTGTAGGACGAGCCCTCCACCGTGCCGCCGTCGTTGTTGCCCACCAGACTGCCGATCTCATGATCGCCGGGAGCTTTGGCGCTCATCCAGTTCAATCCCAGCGTGATGGGCATATCGCTGTGGCAGTTGATCACGGTTCCCTTGTTTTTGGCGGCGACCGCACCAAGCAGCAGCGCATCGGATACGGTGTAATCGGCGGTGAACTTCACCGCGCCGCCGGTAAGACGGCAGTTGGCGATGATGCCGGTGTTGTTCTCGGCCAGTACCGCCAAACGGAATGACTTGGGTAACGCTTCACCGAACGCACGGGTAACGTTGTTTACGGCGAGATCGCGCAGGGTGCCGTGATTGTTGTTCACCAGCGCCTGCTGCCAGGTGCCGTTTTCCAGCGTGAGGTTATAGATCTTGCCGAAATTGCGGCCGATCCACGTGCTTTCGCCTTGAGCGGCGTTGAGCAGCTTGTGACCGCCGCCGTCCACTTCACCAAAGAAGAACGGCACGGTGGGCAGCTCGGTGGCTGCCAGGTCAATATCGGCTGCCAGCTGATAGTGACCCAGCGGATTGGTGAGCAGCTTCGCAAAATCCTCGGCCTTGTTGATGGGCTGCACGCCAACGTGGGCGTTAAACGTCAGCAACGACCAAACCAGCGCCGCCACCGAAGCGAAGAACGCCACGTTGGTCAGCCGCGGTGCCCACGTAGTCAAACGACGGCAGGCAGGCGTGTAGCGCGCGGCCTCGTTGCTCATTTTATCGCCCAGGCGGCGGTTTTCCCGCTGCGCCTTTTGAATGGCCACCAAAATGGGACGCAGCACCAGCCACCCGCCCAGCAGGCAGCCGTACAGTATGTAAACAGAATGGTTGAGCACCTGCTGCGGTGCCAGCAGCCAGTAGACCGACAAAAGCAGCCCCACGAACGCCAACCCCAGCGTGATGGATGAGGTGACGGCCGCCTTTTTGCCGCTGCTTTGGCTGCTTTTGAGCAGCGTGGCATCGTAGTCGGCAATGGCGGTGTTCACCTTGTCGAGCAGGGTGTCGCAGGTGGCGGTAAGCGCCGTCACGGCGCGGTGCAGGGCATCGGTAAAGGCCTCCCACTCCGAGCGGTGCGGGCTGTCGGGCGCTTGCAGCGCACGGTTGGCCCAGGCTTCGAGCGGTTGCAGCACCTGCGCCTCCAGCGTGGCGGTCCATTGACGGCGCTCCTCCAGCAACGCGCGAATGGCGGTGCGTCGGGCTTCGTCGCCAAGCTCTTTCTTTAAGAATTTCTCCACCGGCTTTTCCGCATCCAACGGCGGCAGCGCAACGGTGAGCTTGTCCGACTGGGACAGCACGTATTGCCAGGCCGCCTCGGCACCCTCGCTGCTGCGCAGTGCCAGATATTGCAGTTCCTTGGCGGTAACGCCCTTGCGTTTTAAGATCGACCGATGGAACGCGAGCCGTCCGTCCTCGTCGCCGCACGCATCGTACAGCGCGTCGATCACGGCGTAGCGCTTGATATCCCACTCGGGCTTCTCTTTTTGCAGCAGCTCCGCCAGCAGCCGCGCACGCGCGGTGCGGTCGGTGGGGGAGCCGTCGGGCAGGGTGGCGGGCAGGGGCGGCAGCTTGCCGCAGTCGCTCCACACGGCCACAGGATCGATCCACCGCCGAATGGCATCGTTCTCTTTCAGCAAGGCCGCTGCGCGCTTGCGCAGGTCCTCGTCGGCGCGTTTGGGATCTACGGTGTAATCGGCGCTTTTCGCCGACACCGAAGCCGCTGCAACCGCCTCGTCGGTAAAGTGCTGCATAAACACGGTAAACGCGTTGTTCAGCGCGGCGGTGACCTCCTCCGTGGGGAAGCGGCCTTCCAGCTCGCGGTAGATACCGTGCAGCGTGGCGACCATGCCGATGGTGCCGTTCGAGGGCACCGCCAGACCACCCATCTCACCCAACAGCGTATGCAGGGCGAGGAAACGGTCGTCTTTTTGCGGGCAATGTGCAGCGTAATGGCCGATCCACTTCTTCATGCGGAACGTATCGCCCTTGGCGGCGCATTGCAGCACCTGGGTGTGGGTGAAAAACAGCGTGCTTTCAGCCGCTTGCTGATAGTGTGCCTGCTGTGCCTCGTCGGCATAGCGGCAGGCGTAGGTGTAGGCGGTGTCGTTGGTAAAGGGAATGCCACGATGAATCAGTGTGTTCTCGTCCACACACTGGCGCTGTGCCAACAGCAGCAACCAATAGGCTTCGCTGTTGTGGGGATTTTCGTCGAGCTCTTGGTTGAGCACGTCGACGGCGCGGTCGAATGTTTCATCCGCAAGCAGATTGCAGGCCCGCTCCAAGCGGGGGTTGCTGTGAGATGCGTTACCTTCCATAGGGACCCCTCCTTATTTCGGTTATTTCTATTCTACCATTATATATATAAAAAAGCAAGAGTCACCCGCACCCTCCCCGAGGACCGCCCTGCGTATCGTTCCTCGCGTTTGATTTTCTCAAAACCTCGCCGCAACCCACATTTAAAATGTGATTTCTTGTTAGATTTCTGCAATTTTTCACACAAGAAAACGGATTTGACCCCCAAAACCACCGACAACAAGCCTAAAATTCAACAAAAACAAAGAAAAAACCAAAAAAAGGTGTTGACTTTCCTGAGATTGCGTGGTATGATAGACTCAAATAATAGGGAACCAAACAAAATCCCAATAAATCGCAAAGGAGTCAGTAGTATGGTAAACGAGTACGAAATCAAAAAAGAAATTTGCGAGATCGGCCGTCGCATCTACAACAAGGGCATGGTCGCCGCGAACGACGGTAACATTTCCGTCAAGCTGGACGACAACACCTTCCTCTGCACCCCCACGGGTGTGAGCAAGGGCTTCATGACCCCTGAGTTCATCTGCAAGGTCGACGCTAACGGCAAGGTCATTCAGGCGAACCCCGGCTTCAAGCCCTCGTCCGAGATCAAAATGCACATGCGTGTGTACAAGGAGCGCCCCGACGTAAAGTCGGTCGTGCACGCACACCCCATGTACGCCACGGGCTTTGCCATTGCCGGCATCCCGCTGAGCCAGCCCATCATGCCCGAAGCGGTGCTGGGCTTGGGCTGTGTCCCGATCGCCGAATACGGCACGCCCTCCACCGAGGAAATTCCGGATGCCGTTTCCAAGTACCTGCAGTATTTCGATGCGGTGCTGCTGGAAAACCACGGCGCCCTCACGTACGCCGACAGTCTGCTCGGTGCCTATCACAAGATGGAGTCGGTTGAGTTCTACGCTCAGCTGCTGTTCATCTCCAACCTGTTGGGCGGCCCGCAGGAGCTCAGCGACGAACAGGTCAAGCGCCTGTACGGCATGCGCGCTCAGTACGGCCTCAAGGGTAAGCACCCGGCCGATATGTGCGTAAACGCCAAGAACGGCAAGCCCAGCTGCCACGGCTGCCGCACCAACACCTGCGAAAACGTGTGCACCGGCGGTGCTGCTGCCGGCGGCAACGACTTGGTGGCCGAGATCACCCGCGAGGTTCTCAAGAAGCTCGGCAAATAAGGAGAAATCAAACATGGACGAACAGGCGTTACACGCGGTGGTGGATGCCGTCGTCCGTCGGGTGACGGGGACCCTCACGCTGGAAACCGCGCGCCGCCTGTCCGAAGCCGTTCGGGCAGAGGCCGCACGCATCGGCGTGAACGCGGTGGTGGCGATCAGCGATCGCGCCGGCCGCCCCATCCTCGTCGAATGTATGGATGATGCCTACATCGCCAGCTACGATATTGCGCTCAACAAGGCGTACACCGTAACGGCCCTTAAAATGTCAACCTCGCAGCTCAAGCCCTTGGCGCAGCCGGGGCAACCGCTGTACGGCATCCAGTTCACCAACCAAGGCCAGATCGTCATCTTCGGCGGCGGCGAGCCCCTGAAGCTGGGCGACACCATCGTGGGTGGCTTGGGTGTGAGCGGCGGCAGCGAGGAACAGGATACCGCCCTTGCCGTGTACGGCAAGCAGATTTTTGAACAGAGTGGAGGCAATTTATAATGGATATCAACTCCCAGAACATTGAGGAGATCGTCCGCCAGGTACTCGAGGGCATGAAATCCCCCGCCGGCGCGGCTGCTCCCGCCAAGGCTTCCGGCCCCGTACCCAAGACTGCGAAGGTCGCGGTGCTCACGGCGCTTGAGAAGTTTGAAATCAAGGAATACCCCATGCCCGAGGTTGGCGACGATGACATCCTCGTCAAGGTCGAGGGCTGCGGCGTGTGCGGTACCGATGCACACGAATTTAAGCGCGATCCCTTCAGCCTGATCCCCGTGGTTCTCGGCCACGAGGGCACCGGCGAGATCGTGAAGATGGGTAAAAACGTTAAGAAAGACAGCGCCGGTAAGCCCCTCGCCGTTGGCGATAAGATCGTTACCAGCGTGATCTTCGGGCCCAACCCCGACATCGAAATGTTCGACATGAACAAGCAGAACGTGGGCGGCGCCGACGTGTACGGCCTGCTGCCGGATGACGACGTGCATCTGAACGGCTGGTTCGCCGATTACATCCTGGTCCGCAAGGGCTCGTCGGTGTTCAACGTCAGCGATCTCGACCTCGATTCCCGTATTCTCATCGAGCCCTGCGCGGTGCTCATCCACGCCGTTGAGCGTGCCAAGACCACCGGCATCCTGCGCTTTAACAGCCGCGTTGTGGTGCAGGGCTGCGGCCCCATCGGCCTCATCTGCATTGCGGTGCTGCGCACCATGGGTGTGGAAAACATCGTCGCAGTCGACGGTGAGGAAAAGCGCTTGGCCTTCGCCAAGGAAATGGGCGCCTGCGCAACGGTGAACTTCAAGGATTATAAGGGCATCGAAGCCCTGACCGACGGTGTGAAGGCAGCGTTCGGCGGCTATCTGGCCGACTTCGCGTTCCAGTGCACCGGTTCTCCCGTGGCCCACGCCAATATCTACAAGTTCATCCGCAACGGCGGCGGCTTGTGCGAGCTGGGCTTCTTCGTCAACGGCGGCGACGCCACCATCAACCCGCACTTCGATATCTGCTCCAAGGAGATCACCACCGTGGGTTCGTGGGTGTACACGCTGCGTGATTACGCCACCACGTTTGATTTCCTCAAGCGTGCCAAGGGCATCGGCCTGCCGATGAGCAAGCTCATCACGCACCGCTATCCGTTGGAAGAGATCAACGATGCGTTGGTTACCAATCTGAAGATGGAAGGTCTGAAGATCGCCATCGTCAACAAATAAGAGGTGACGGAGTATGCGTAACGCCACCGGTATCGTGGAAGTGTTCGGTCTGGTCGCCGCGTTTTGCGCGTGCGATGCCGGCTGTAAGGCCGCGGATGTTACCGTGGAACACTTTGACAAAAACAAACCCGCCAATGCCGACAGCATGCCGGTTCCGCTGATCGTGGCCATCAAGTTCCGCGGCACGGTTCCCAACGTTGAGGCGGCGGTTGCCGCGGCGGCGGAGGCCGCCGAAAAGGTGTCGGGTGTGGTCAGCACACACATCATGACCAGCACCGAGGAAGACACCGAAAAAATGCTCAAACTCAACGCGTTTGATAAAAATTAACGATAAATCAGGAGGATGAATGTCATGAAAGAAGCTCTGGGTATGGTAGAAACTCGCGGTCTGGTTGCCGCGATCGAGGCCGCCGATGCGATGGTTAAGGCTGCCGAAGTTGCTCTCATCGGCACCGAAAAGATCGGTTCCGGTTTGGTGAGCGTGATGGTCCGCGGCGACGTTGGCGCCGTGAAGGCCGCTGTCGAAGCCGGTGCAAGCTCCGCTTCCAAGCTGGGCGAGCTGGTTGCCGTTCACGTGATCCCGCGTCCGCACGGTGATGTGGAGAAGATCCTGCCGAAGCTGTAAAAACTGCTGTTTAAGGAGTGCCCGTTATGAAAGCATTGGGCTTGATAGAGGTTTCCGGTGTCACCGCCGGGATCGACTGTCTGGATATTATGTGTAAATCCGCTAATGTGGAATTAGTCACATGGGAGCGTAAGCTGGGCGGTCGCTTGGTCACGGTCATCGTGGAGGGCGACGTGTCGGCGGTTACCGCCGCGGTGGAGAACGCGTGCGCCGGGGCCATCAAACGGCCGGTCGCCAGCGCCGTGATCGCCAATCCCCACGCGGAAACGGCCCGCCTGGTGCAGCTGAGCGCGTCCCGTATCAAACCGAAAGGGGAATAAACCGCTATGGCAGAACAAACCAAAACCCCCGCGGCGGAGGCCGCTGAAGTAGTAGAAAGTCCCAAACCGGTAAAGGAGGTAAAGAAAATGGCACTGGAAGCATTAGGTATGGTGGAAACCAGAGGCTTGGTCGCAGCAATCGAGGCGGCCGATGCCATGGTGAAAGCCGCTAACGTCACTCTCATCGGCACCGAGAAGATCGGCTCCGGTTTGGTGAGCGTTATGGTTCGCGGCGACGTTGGCGCCGTGAAGGCTGCTGTTGAGGCCGGCGCTGGCTCCGCTTCGAAGCTGGGCGAGCTCGTTGCCACTCACGTGATCCCGCGCCCGCACGGCGACGTGGAGAAGATCCTGCCGGTACTGAAATAAGTTACCCATATTCACTATCCATAAGGAGGTTACCGCAATGGCACTGGAAGCATTAGGTATGGTCGAAACCAGAGGTCTGGTTGCTGCGATCGAAGCCGCCGACTCGATGGTCAAGGCTGCGAACGTAGAGCTCATCGGCACCGAGAAGATCGGTTCCGGCTTGGTGAGCGTGATGGTCCGTGGCGACGTCGGCGCTGTTAAGGCTGCTGTCGAGTCCGGCGCATCCTCGGCTTCGAAGCTGGGTGAGCTGGTTGCTACGCACGTCATCCCGCGTCCGCATGCAGACGTGGAGAAGATCCTGCCCTCGCTGAAGTAATCCGAATCGGATCATTTCAGGCTGACGGGCAACGCGCCCGTCAGCCTGATCCGACGGGTTCTATCATAGAAGGAGGAGAGAGCAATGATCGTAGGTAAAGTGGTGGGCAGCATCGTGTCCACGCGCAAGAACGAAAATCTTATCGGAAGCAAGTTTATGGTGGTGGAGCCCCTGCCTGAGCTGGGCGATGCCACGAACAAGATCGTCGCGGTCGATAACGTGGGCGCCGGTATCGGCGAGATCGTGTTGGTTGCCATGGGCAGCGCAGCGCGTATCGGCTGCGGTATGTCGGAGTCGCCGGTCGATGCCGCCATTGTGGGTATCGTCGACAGCGGCATTGGTTTAGCCGGAGTGATGAACTAAATGACACTCGATGAACTGAAAGTCGTCCTGCGAGACGGCGGTGTCGTGGGTGCCGGCGGCGCGGGATTTCCGTCCTACGCCAAGCTGGACGCCAAGGCCGACACCATCATTCTCAACTGTGCCGAATGTGAACCGCTGCTCAAGCTCCACCGTCAGGTGCTGGAGAAATACGCAGAAGAAGTTCTCGGTACGTTGGATCTAATTGCGAAAACTGTAGGAGCCACCTCGGTGATCGTAGCGGTCAAGCGTTCGTATAAGCGCACGATCGAAGCCGTTACCCCGCTGCTCAGCTCCTTTCAGAATATGACGTTGTGCCCGCTGCCGGAGGTGTATCCCGCCGGTGACGAGGTGGTGATGATCTACGAGGCCACCGGCCGCGTAGTCGCCCCGGGTGCGCTGCCCATTTCGGTGGGTGTCACCGTTTTCAACGTGGAAACGGTGTACAACATGTCCCGCTTGCTGGCGGGCAAGGCGCTCACGCACAAGTACGTTACCGTTGCCGGCGAGGTGGCGCATCCCGTCACTCTGCGCGTGCCGTTGGGCACCCCCGTGAGCCTGCTGCTGGAAAAAGCCGGCGGTGTCACGGTGGAGGATCCTGCCTACGTGTTCGGCGGCCCCATGATGGGCCGTCTGGGAAGCCCGCTGGAGCCGGTCACCAAAACCACCAACGCGGTGCTGGTACTGCCCGAATCGCACACCATCGTGCAGAAAAAGCGTGCCAAGCCGTTCTTGGATATGAAGCGCGCCATGGCCGCCTGCTGCCAATGCAGCTACTGCACCGATCTGTGTCCCCGTCATTTGTTGGGTCATCCCATCGAACCGCATAAGTTCATGCTGGTGGCCTCCAACGGTGTCACGAACGATGCCGCGCCGTATGTCAATTCGGCGTTCTGCACGGGCTGCGGCTTGTGCGAAATGTATTCGTGCATGCAAGGGCTGTCGCCGCGTATGCTGCTCACCGCCTGCAAAAACGGGCTGCGGCAGCACGGCGTAAAGCCGCCCAAGGCCACGCTGGAGCCGGTGAAAAAGGAACGCGCCTATCGCCGTGTTCCCATGAGCCGCCTGCTCACGCGCTTGGGCCTCACCGCCTACAACAAAACCGCACCGCTTTCGGAAGAAGCGGTGGTGCCGGCACAGTTAAAGCTGCTGCTTTCCCAGCACATCGGCGCACCGTCGGTGCCGCTGGTCAAGGCGGGCGATACCGTGGTTGCCGGCCAACCCATCGCCGCCGCGGCTGAGAACGCGCTCAGCGTGGGGCTCAACGCACCGCTGGCCGGTGTTATCAAAAGCGTGACCGATAAGGTCATCACCTTAGAAGTAAAGGAGGGGTAATCCGTGAACAAAGCAATCGGTATGGTCGAAATGAAAACCGTGTCGTCGGGTATGCGCGCGGCTGACCGTATGGTCAAAACCGCCGAGGTCGACATTCTGGAAGCCAGCACGGTATGCCCCGGCAAATATCTGGTGCTCATCAGCGGCGAGCTTTCGGCCGTGCGTGCGGCGGTGGATGCCGCCACCGTGGCCGATCCCGAGCCCGTGATCGACACCTTCGTTCTGGGTGCTCCGCACGAGAGCATCTTCACCGCGCTGTACGGCACGGCCGATATCGGCTCGCCCGAAGCGCTGGGCGTACTGGAAACGTTCTCCTCGTCGGCCGCCATCGTGGCCGCCGACGTCGCCGCCAAAACCGCCATGGTCCAGCTCATCGAGCTGCGCTTGGCTCGCGGTATGTGCGGCAAATCCTATCTGCTGCTCACCGGCGGCATCGCCGCGGTGCAGGCCGCCATTGAAAAGGCGCAGGCCGGCGCGGGCGACCACGGCATGTTCTTAGACAGCGCCGTGATCCCGCATCCCGACGAAAAGACCTGGAAGAGTATTCTGTAACTCGGGAACTGAGCGCAGGTATCTTTCCCTCAGTCATCGGCACTGCCGATGACAGCTCCCTCGTCAGAGGGAGCCGAGGCTCCCCTTATTAGGGGAGCTGTCGTGCGAAGCACGACTGAGGGGTAGTCGTTGTTAGCACAATCTCCGCCCCTAACTCAAAAAACAGGAGGGAACAGCATGCTTGCCATTGAACGGCGCAACACCATTCTTGCCCGGTTGGCTTTAGAGGGCAAGGTCATCGTATCCGATCTTGCCAAGGAATTTGACGTCACCGAGGAAACCATCCGCCGCGATCTGGAAAAGCTGGACCGCGAAGGCTTGGCAAAAAAGACCTACGGCGGCGCCGTAGCCAATCAAAACAGCAACACCGACCTGCCGTACAGCGTGCGTAAGCGCGCCAACGTGGAGCGCAAACAGCGCATTGCCGAGCAGATCGGCGAAATGATCCACGATGGCGATTACATTATGCTGGATGCCAGCTCCACCGCCATTTTCGTGGCCAAGTACATTAAATCCCGCAAAAACATCACGCTCATCACCAACTCGGTGGAGATCCTGCTGGAGCTCGCCGATAAAGACGGTTGGAACATTCTTTCCACCGGCGGTGCGCTGCGTGAGGGCGCGTTGTCGCTGGTGGGTGCCTCGGCCGAAAAGATGGTGCGCGGCTTCCACGTTGATTTGGCGGTCTGCTCCTGCAAGGGCATCGACATGGCCATGGGCATCACCGACTCCAACGAACGCGATTCCGAGATCAAGCAGGCCATCTTTGCGGCGGCCGATCGCAAGATCTTGGCGGTAGATGCCACAAAATTTGATAAAATTTCCTTTGTTCGCGTGTGCGACATCGGCGAGGTCACCACGGTGGTCACCGACGAAGCCCCCTCCGAACGCTGGATTGAATTTTGCAAAGAAAAACAGGTAGAACTCATTTACTAAAGGAGTGTTCACTATGGCAATGACGGAAAATCAAGTACGAGAGTTAGTCAGCCAGGTATTGGAGCGCATGCAGGGAGCCCCTGCTGCCGCGGCCGGTTCGTGGGATTCCACGCAGTACAACGGCCGTAAATTCATTGGTATTTACGACGATATGAACGACGCCATCAAGGCCGCCGAAGCCGGCTACCGTGCCGTGCGCGCCATGTCGGTGGAGCAGCGCGAAAAGCTCATCACCGAAATTCGCCGCCTCACCCGCGAGGAAGCCCCCATCATGGCGAAGCTGGGTGTTGAGGAGACCGGTATGGGCCGCGTGGATCATAAGAAGGCCAAGCACCTGCTGGTGGCCGACAAAACGCCCGGCACCGAGGATATCATCTCGGCCGCCAAAACGGGCGATAACGGCTTAACGCTGGTGGAAATGGCTCCGTTCGGCGTGGTGGGCGCCATTACGCCCAGCACCAACCCGTCGGAAACCGTTATCTGCAACTCCATCGGTATGATCGCCGCCGGTAACGGCGTGGTGTTCAATCCGCATCCCAACGCCATTGCCACCTCCAACTACGCCGTTGACTTGGTCAACCGTGCGTGCAAGGCCGCAGGCGGCCCCGAGGTGCTGGTGTGCTCCATGGTGAAGCCCACCATGGAATCCGCTGCCGTCATGCAGTCGCATCCGTCCATTCGCTTGCTGGTGTGCACCGGCGGCCCCGGCGTGGTGCGTGCGGTGCTGTCGTCGGGTAAAAAGGCCATCGGCGCCGGTGCCGGTAACCCGCCCGTCATTGTCGACGATACCGCCGACATCGCCAAGGCCGGTAAGGATATTATCGACGGCTGCACCTTCGATAACAACCTGCCCTGCATTGCCGAAAAGGAAGTATTTGCGTTCCGCAACATTGCCGATACGCTGATCGCCAACATGCAGAAGAACGGCGCCTATCTCATCAATAAGGCGCAGGCCGACCTGCTCGCTTCGATCGTGCTGGTGGAAAAGACCGATAAGAGCGGCAAGGTGCGCAAGATCGTCAACCGCGATTGCGTGGGCCGCGATGCGAAGGTGCTGCTCGCGAAGATCGGTGTCACCGTCAGCGACGATATCCGCTGCATCATTTGCGAAACCGATTTCAACCACGAGTTCGTGCAGGAAGAGCTGATGATGCCCATTCTGCCCATCGTGCGCGTGGATAACATCGACGAAGCCATCGACCTTGCTTGCAAGGCCGAGCACGGCAACCGTCACACCGCCCACATGCACTCCAAGAACATTGATAACCTGTCCCGCTTTGCGCGTGCGGTGGAAACCACCATTTTCGTAAAGAACGCGCCGTCCTATGCCGGCATCGGCTTCGGCGGTGAGGGTCACGCCACCTTCACCATCGCCGGTCCCACCGGTGAGGGCATCACCTCGGCTCGCAGCTTCACCCGTCAGCGCCGCTGTGTCATGGCCGACAGCTTCAGAATTATCTAAAAGGGAGAGATCCGTATGGCATACGATCCGAAATTGTTGGAGGAGATCGTCCGCTGCGTGATGGCGGCCGCCAACGAGAACGATAACACCGTGCCGGTGGGTGTGTCCAACCGTCACATTCACCTGAGCAAGGACGACGTGGAAACCTTGTTCGGCCCCGGCTACGAGCTGACACCGCTGAAGGATCTGTCCCAGCCCGGCCAGTTCGCCTGCAAGGAAACGCTCACCCTCATCGGCCCTGCCATGCGTCCCATCGAGGGCGTGCGCGTGCTCGGCCCGGTGCGTAAGGCCTCGCAGGTCGAGATCAGCCGCACCGATTCGTTCGTGCTCAAGGTAAAGCCCCCCGTGCGCGAATCGGGCGACATTGCCGGCTCGGCGCCCATCACCATCGTGGGTCCGAAGGGCGTGGTCACCTTAAAGGAAGGCTGCATCATTGCCAACCGCCACATTCACATGAGTGAGGAGGAGGGCGCGCAGTTTGGCCTGAAGGACGGCGATTACGTCACCGTAGAGGTCAACGGCGAGCGCCGCACCACGTTCTACGACGTGCAGGTACGCGTGAACAAAGCCTTCCGCTTGGAAATGCACATCGACACCGACGACGCCAACGCCGCCGGCATCGGCAACGGCACCAAGGTGAAGGTAATTAAATAAGTAAAAGCAACCGCACCCGCAAGGGTGCGGTGCGTTTTTCTCAAGCGGAGGGAGCGAATGAAACCGTATAACCGAAGTCATATTCCCTTGGCAAAAGAGCTTCGCAAAGCCATGACACCGTGGGAGCGCAAGCTGTGGTATGAGTTTTTGCGAACCTACCCGCTTCGATTTCAACGTCAAAAGGCCATAGGAGAATATATTGCGGATTTTTATTGTGCAAAAGCACAGTTAGTGGTGGAATTGGATGGCGGAGGCCATTATACAGCCGAGCAAGAGCAAAAGGACTGTGTACGAACGCGTGAATTGGAGCGCATGGGACTCACGGTTTTGCGATTTTGCAATGCAGATGTGGATAAAAATTTCCGTGGTGTATGTGCATGTATAGATAGAGCGGTTAAACAGTCTCTCCCTCAGTCAGCTTCGCTGACAGCTCCCTCGTCAGAGGGAGCCGCCCCCAAGCCTCTCTCTGACGAGGGAGGTGGCACGGCGAAGCCGTGACGGAGGGAGAGAAAAAGTAAACAAACAAAAGCCCCTGCTCGCAGACAGCGAGCAGGGGCTTCGTATTCGACTTAAAACGTAAATCCAAATTCCTCATATAGACGATCTACAGCTTCTTCGCTCAAGCGTGGCGGAAGACAGCCACGCTCCAACAAACGCACGCTGTACGTACTTATCCCCATAATGTCGGCGAGCTCCCGTTGCGTAACCGTTCCTTGTGAGCGCATATAGCATACGAGCGGACAGATCCGCCTCATTCGCTTGCTCAACGTTTCTTCACATTTCATAAAAACACCTCGTTTGCTTCTTGAAAATAATAAAAAATCCGTCAATACTACTTTATCCTACTTTATACGATTTGTCAACATTTTGTCGTATCCTATAGTATGATTTTTATGAGGTGAGCGTATGAAGCCGTTGAAGAAAAAAGTGAGCATTACTTTGGATGAGGACGTTGTCGAAAAGCTGAAGATCGTATCCGAGGATTGTGACCGTTCGTTATCGCAATATATCAACGTTGTGTTAAAAAGCCATTTAAAACGTTTGGATGAGAAAAACGAAAAGGAAAAGAGATAAACAAAGTCCGCCACCCCTTGGGGGGTGACGGACTTCTTTTTTTATTTACACACCCATCGACGGGCGAACCACCGCAAAGCTAAAATAGCCCACAAACCATTCCAGCGTGCTCAGTTCGGCATTCTCGCCGTTGTCGAGGTTCACCAGTGTATCGCCGGCAAACAGATAGGTTTCGCCGTCGGCCACGATCAGGTCGCCCACCACGAGATGCTGCGCCTGCAACAGGCGCACGCGGTAGTCGTTGTTGGGTGTTTGCTCCACCACTTTAATGCCGCCATACAGCCGCGGCACCACCAAGCCGGCCAACGCACTTTCGGGGTTCAGGTCCTTATCGGTGTCGTTCCAATCCACGTACAGGTCGGCCAGCAGCTGCTCGGCAGTCATGCCGCCCAGCTGCTCATAGCCCAGCACCTCACGGTAGATGGCATCGGCCAGCGCCAAGCCCGTGGTCTTGCCGCGATGCTTTTCCAGCGCCGTCAGCACCGCCTGCTGCTCATCGGCCGTAAGCGTGTTCGCCACGGTAATGGCAGGACAATTCACCGCCACACCGCTGATACTGCTGTTGCTGTGCACCGTCTTGGTGCCGGCGTTCACCTTCACGGTGTAGGACACCTCTTTGGTCTCGCCGGCAGGCACGGTAACGTTCCAGGACAGCGCCGTACCGTCCACAGCATCGGCGCCCGACACGTAGGTGGTGCCCTCGGGCACGGTGTCGGTAACGGTGAGCGCCTTTTCGGCAGTGGAGCGGTTCTCCATGAGGAACGTAAAGGTCACCTCGCCGCCCTCGCTCACGGTTTGGCCAAGGGTGTGCGAGGAAAGCTTTTCGGCCATAATACCGCGCATGGCACCCATGCGCGCCGCGGTGGCGGTGGGGATCTCGCCGTCAAAGCTGTTCAGCGGGCGCATCACCACGTAGGAATGAGCGCTGAACAAATACCGCTTGGAGCTGATGGTCAGCAGCAGCTCCGACAGCTTATCCACGGTGTACGTACCGCTCGGCTCGGCGTTTTCAAATGCCCCGCCGTAGTCGCTACCCTGCGAGTGGATGAGCGTATCGTTGCCCACGTACAGCATCGCGTGGCCGCTGCCGTTGCCGCGCTTGCGATAGTTGATGATATCGCCCGGCTGCAGCGTGTCCAGAAGTTCCTGTGTTTTCTGCTCGATCTGCTCGTAGGTGAAATTGCTCTCCTGCGGCGTTTCTTTCAAGATCACGCTGGGATTTTCCATAAACCACTTGGTATTGCGCTTGTTGGAGCCCTCGCTGAAATCCATGCCCAGCGCGTTCCAGTACACGTCGAACACAAAGCTGGAACAATCGTGATATCCAAAATACTGCGAGGTGTAGTCCTCGGGCGTGCGCACACCGGTGGAGCGGCGGCTCACCGAACGGCTGGCGCCTTTAGTAAAGCTGGTTTGATCGTACTGCACGCGCTTGCCGCGCAAATACATGCTTTCCGCCGTGATCACCACGGCCTTTTGGGCATCGGTCATGTCGGTGGTGGTAAAGTGCACGTTATCCACCGTGTCAATGCCTTTGCTGCAGCTGCACAGCGGCAGCAGCAGACACAGAACGAGCAGCACAGAAAGTACACGTTTCATCCGTATTCCTCCTTACAGCGACCACGCCACCGCAGCCAAACGCTTGGCCGAATCGGCCAGCGAATCCAGAAACATATATTCGTCGATCGCGTGTATGCGGCGGCCGTCAACACCCACGCTGTCCACCGTGGGGATACCGGCAATGGTGGTGTAGGAGGCATCCGAGCCCCCGCGGGACGGGTTTCCCGTCAGTGCGGGAAGCCCGTTTTCGGCGTAGATGGCGTTCATGCGCTCCAGCAAATTCAAGTTACGCTCGCAGCGCTGCATTTGCGGGCGTGAGCTCACCGGCTCAATGGTGCAGGTGGCACCGGGAAGTGTGCTGTGCTCGGCCACCTCGTTCAACGTCTGCATCAGCTGCTCGTATTGCTCGGCGGTGGCGTAGCGGAAATCCGCCAAAAAGCTGCACGTTTCGGCCACGGTGTTGGCCACCGTACCGCCTTGAATGACACCGCAGTTGCAGGTGATACCGAGCGGATCCTTAAACGCTTCCAGCTTCAGGATCTTGTGCGCGGCCTCCGCCACGGCGTTAACGCCCTCGTAGCAGCTGGCAGAGTGTGCCGCCTTGCCGTGCACGTTCAAGCGGAAGCGGGCAATGCCCTTGCGCTCAATAACCGCCTTGTGCTCCACGCAGCCCTCGGTGTTCAAAAACGCCGCCGCCCCCTTGGAGCGTTCCACCATAAATTCAATGGTGCGCTTGCCGCTGTTGATGCTGCTGGTCTCCTCGTCGGTTTGGATAACGAGCTTCACCGGCCGCGCGGTAAACCCACATTGCTGTAAGGCGTCCATTGCCAGCATCGAAGCGACCACGCCGCCCTTACAGTCGACCACACCGGGACCGTACATGTTGGTTTCGTCGCGGCGCACGGCAGGGGTGGGGAAGAGCCCCACGGGATGCACGGTGTCAATATGCCCCGAAAGCACCACCGGTGCGGCAGCGGCCGTGGGATTCATGGTGATGCAGAGCGGATCGCCCGCGCCCTCCATCGGCTGCACCTCCACCTCAAAGCCGTGCTCGCGGCCCCAGCAGGCAATATAGCTGCCCACGGCATCCACACGCGCTTTGTCAGCGGTAGGACTTTCCAGATTGCACAGATCCTCCAACACGTTCAGATACTGTGCGTGCAATTCGTCAATTTTACGTAACAATGCGGTACATGGCATAAAACCAAGCCCCCTCTGTTTTTCTTTACCTTGATTATAGCATGCTCCTGTGATATAATCAAATTAAAATAAGGTTATATATCCTATAACAGAAAGGTGATAACTATGCTGGATACCGGAGCGCGGTACGTGTATGAGGTGTACCGTCTGAAAAGCGTTTCCAAGGCAGCCGAGCGGCTGTTCATTTCGCAGCCGGCGTTAAGCGCCGCCGTGCGGCGCGTGGAGGAGGAGCTGGGCACCCCCATTTTCAACCGCAAAACGCTGCCGTTTTCGCTCACGCCCGAGGGGAAGGTGTACATAGAAGCAGTGGAGAAGATGCTGTTGCTGGAAAAGCAAGCGGCCGAGCACATTCAGGATATCCGCGAAACCAAGCAGGGGCTTTTGCGCATCGGCACCTCCACGCATTTGTCGTATTTCATCATTCCTGCCGTGCTGCGTGATTTTCACAAGCAGTACCCACAGGTAGACGTGCACATCATCTCCACCGCCACCACCAATTTGTATCATCTGCTGGAAAACGACTCGGTCGATCTGGTGTTCAGCCCCACCACCACCGTGCCCGAGCATTGTGTGGCGGTGCCGCTGCTGGAGGAACGGCTGGTGGTGGCGCTGCGGCGCGACACACCCGAAGCCGCACCGCTGCTGCCGTGGGCGGTAAGCTACCGCGAACTGGTGGAGCGCAGCTACGGCAACGACCGTATTCTCACCGATCTGTCACTGCTTTCAGGCTTGGAATTTATGTACAGCCCCACCAATACCGATATTTATAAAAAGCGCCGTCTGCTGTTCAACGGCACCGATCCCGAAACCTACGTGCTTTCCAACACGCCCAGCGCGGTGTTTAACTACAATCTCATGCGCGCCGGCGTGGGCGCGTTTATCACAGCCGATGCCAACGTGGCCACCATGCCGCCCGACGACGATTGCGTGTATCTGGTGCTGGGCGGCAACGGCACGCGGCAGGATTTTTCCTTGGTGTACCCCACGGCGGCGGTTTCCACCGTGCGCGATGCATTTATCGACACGGTAACCCATCACTTTTCGCCGGCGTATTCACTGGCTGATTTGAAGTTGTTATGATGTTGACTTTTTTTGAGATTTGTGGTATATTGACCGAGAGGTGAACCGTAATGAGCAAACGTTTTTTTCTGTGTGGTATAATGCAGGAGTCCAACTCCTTTAACCCCACGCCCGCCACCGACGCGGATTTTGCCTACACCCGCCGCGAGGGCGAGGCCGTGCTGCGCGGTGAGGTAGGCGGCGCGGCACAGGGCATGGTCGATACCCTGCTTTCGCGCGGATACGACGTGACGGCAGGCGTGGTCATGAAAGCCAAAAGCGGCGGCCCCGTGGCGCACGAGGTCGTGGACGAATTTTTAAAGCGCAATCTCGCATTGTTGCGCGGCAACACCTGGGACGGCGTGGTGGTCAGCCTGCACGGTGCCATGCTGACCGACGTATCGGAAGATGCGTGCGGCGATATTTTGACTGCCATCCGCGAAGCGGTGGGCGAAACTGCCGTGGTGACCGCCTCGTGCGACCTGCACGCGAACGTCACCGAGCGTATGCTTTGTGCAGCCGATCATATTTGCGGCTATCAAACGTATCCGCATTTGGATTTCTACGAAGTGGGCTGCCGTGCCGCAACGCTTGCAGCGCGAGCGGTGGAGGGTGAATCACTGGTGACGGTACGGGCTGCCGTGCCCATGATGGCGCCGGCGCACGCCTACACCACGAACACGCCCGCACTGAAAGCCGTGATGGATCGCGGCCACGCGCTTGTTTCCGGCGGCGACATTGCCGATTTCTCGGTGTTTCAGGTGCAGCCGTGGCTGAACGTGGCAAAGCTTGCATCGACGGTGCTGGTCACTGCCGCCACCGAGGAACAGGCGGCCGCCGTGGCAAGCGAGCTTGTCAACGCGGCGTTCGCCTTGCGCGAGGTGCTGCAGGGCGAACCGCTCATGACGATCGAGGAGGTTATCCAAACGGCGCGCGCCAACACCACAGGTAAGCCCGTGGTACTGGTCGATTCCGCCGATTCACCCAACGCGGGTGCCACGGGCGACACCGCCACCGTCATCGAGGCGCTGTTGCCCTACCGCGACGAGCTCTACGCCGCGGCATCGGTGGACGACGTGCCCGCCGTGGAAAAGGCGTTTGCGCTGGGTGTCGGCGGCAAGGGCGATTTCACACTGGGTGCCACGGTTGCACCGAAATTGAGTACCCCCGTCACGGTGCCGGATTGCACCGTTGTCAGCCTGCACAGCGGTGAGTTCCGTATGCAGGGCCCTGCTTCACGCGGCGAATGGCGCGATATGGGCAAAACGGCGGTGCTCGCGGCGGGTAAGCTGCGCATCGTGGTGAATTCCCATTCCTGCTACCAGGGCGACGTGCAATTCTATCGCGGCTTCGGTGTGGAGCCGATGCTGCAGGATCTGATAGCGGTGAAGGCGTGCACCTCGCTGCGTGCAGGATACGAGCCGATCAGCGCCGCGATCTGCAACGCCGCCACCCCGGGTGCGGCCGGCGTGGTGCTGAAGGCGCTGCCGTTCGACCGCTTGCCGAAGCCGTTTTATCCGTTCGAGGAAATCACCGAGAGCGATATCACCCCTCCGCGCCGCCACCGCTGAATTCCCCGCACATTCTAAAACCGGCACTGTAGGGGCCGATGCCTATGTGTCATTCCTTCCCGCATAGGCCCCCTCCCCGAGGGGGCTGGCATCGGCGAAGCCGATGACTGGGGGAGTTCCCCCGCACCCGCACAACCCCAACACCAAAACAAAAACCCCCTCGCCATAAGGCGAGGGGGTTTGTTCTCACAATTAAGCGTTAGCCTTTTTTGCGAGGGCGGACTTTCTCCGAGCAGCAGTATTCTTGTGCAGGAGTCCCTTGGCAACGGCCTGGTCGATCTTCTTGACAGCGGCCTTGACAGCGATGTCCTTATCGGCAGCGTTGGCTTCGATCGCAGCGTTGGCCTTTTTGATTTCGGTTTTGAGCAGCGAGCGGTTTGCCTTGTTACGAGCCGTTTTCACAGCGATAACGTTGACGCGCTTTTTGGCGGATTTAATGTTGGGCATGGTCACACCTCCTCGAAAACAGACTTGTCTTTAAATCACGCATAGGTTATCTTACCACGAACTTTTTAAAAAATCAATACTTTTTTTTACGAATAACGGCTTTTTTTACGGTACACACTAAATTTGAGGTGAAATGCCGTGCAATACCGTACCGATTTAGCTATGGAAGCCGTGGGTGAGGGCAGTCGTTTCGTTCGCACGTGGACGCAAGACGGCGTCACGCTGCACCGTGTCACGGTGGATACCGCCACCGCCGCGGCCTGCGGCAAGCCGTGCGGCGATTACGTTACCGCCACGCTGCCGCCGCTCACCGACGACGAACGCCTGCTGGAGCAAGCGGCCCGCGCCATCGGCAGCGAGCTGCGCCGTTTGCTGCCGCCGCAGGGCACGGTGTTGGTGGTGGGGCTGGGCAACGAAGCCATCACGCCCGATGCGCTCGGCCCCCGCGCCGCCGCACAGGTGCTGGCCACACGCCACATTCCCAAAGAGCTGGCGCGCAGCGTGGGGCTCACGCATCTGCGCCCCTGCGCCGTGGTCACGCCGGGCGTGCTGGGGAACACCGGCGTGGAAAGCGGCGAACTGGTGGCAGGGGTGTGCCGCACGGTGAAGCCGTCGGCGGTGATCGCCATGGATGCGCTGGCTGCCCGCAGTCTTTCGCGGTTGGGCTGCACGGTGCAGCTGTCCGACACAGGCATCGCTCCCGGCTCGGGTGTGGGCAATAACCGCCGCGCGCTGTGCCGCGATACGTTGGGCGTTCCCGTCATCGGCTTGGGTGTACCCACCGTGGTGGACGCCGAAACGCTGGTGCGCGATCTGGTGCACCGCGAGTGCGATTCCGCTATGATGGTGACCCCGCGTGAGATCGACCTCATGATCGACCGCGCCGCCCGCCTGCTGGCCATGACGGTACACGCCGCCCTGCAGCCGCAGTATTCGCCGTTGGAGCTGCTTGCCATTGCACGGTAATATTCAGCCCCCGCGCAGCGTATACTGTACGGGTGAGAAGAATGACGATCAAAAGATGGCTACGCACCGTGCTGCCCCTCGGCGCACTGGTGCTTTGTGTTGCCTTGGTGGCGTATACCGTGCCCAGCGATACCCTGCGCGTGCTGGGGGAGCGGGCGGCGCAATTATCGGCAGGGCTGCGCGCCCCGCGTGACAGCGTGGAATGGTTAGAGGGACGACTCACACGCCCCACCGCCGTTGCTACCGCACCGCAGGTGGTGTTGGGAACGGCTCGCACACAGGCGGTCACCACCACGGCAGCCACCACAACTGCCACCGCTCCTGCACGTAAGGACGGCGGCATCGTGCTCACGCAACAGCTGAGCGCGGGCAGCAATTTCGTGCAGGACGTGGCGATCCGCAACAAAAGCGGCAAAACCGTGGATATTGCCGCGGCACTGAAGCATATCCCCGCGCTGGGACTGAAGAAAAACAGCACCGCGCCGCAAGTGCTCATCGTGCACACGCACACGACCGAATGTTACATGAGCTACGACAACGGCTTTTATAACAGCGACGATCCCACCCGAACCGACGATCCGCAAAAAAACATGGTGGCGGTGGGAGAACGCGTGGCAGCCGCGCTGCGTGCTGCAGGCATTGGCGTGCTGCACGATACCGCCATTCACGATCAGCCCTACAACGGTGCCTACAGCCATTCCAAGGCGGCGGTCGAGCGGTATCTCAAGGCCAATCCCACCATTCGGGTGGTGCTCGATCTGCACCGCGATGCGATCTATCAGGATGCCACCACACACGTCAAGCCCACCGTCACCGTCGATGGCAAAAAGGCGGCGCAGGTGATGATCATTGTGGGACTGAAAAACACCAAGGCCGTGCCCAACACGCACACGGCGGAAAATCTGTCGTTCGGCGTGCGGCTGCAGCAGGCGTTGCATCAAACCCACCCCGGGCTGGCGCGGCCGCTGCTGCTGGCAGATGCGCGGTATAATCAGCAGTTGTCCAACGGTTCATTGCTGATCGAAATGGGCAGCGATGCCAATACGCTGGAAGAGGCCTGCTACAGCGGCGACCTGCTGGGCGGCGTGCTGGCAACGGTTTTGAAAGGATTGGGAGCCTCATGAACAAACACATCCGCCGCACGGCAGCGTGCGCTTTTCTGCTCACGGTCATCGTGCTGACAGCGGCGTGCGCCTGCCTGTGGGCCGAGCTGAACACCGGCGGCGTGCTGCACGGCAACGCGGCCACAGCCGCTGCGCCGTGGCCTGCACAGCTGCGCGAAGCGGTAACCGCCGCGCACGCCTACCTGCCGCCGCGCGCGGCAGCCGTGGTGTCGCTGTTTCGTGCCGAAGCCGCCGCCCTCGCCGCCCTGTTCGGCGGGTGAAAGGGCAGGCACGCACGCCTTCCCCCCTCGGCGGACCGCCGAGGACGTCGGTCCCTACAATGCCGATTGCGGCATCCGCACAAAAAAAGCACCCCACGTGGGGTGCTTTTTTATTTGGTACTATTATTCGGCACGGCGGGCGGCCAGCAGGCGCGGCAGCCAGTATTTGTTATCCAGTTTTTGCGCCTTGGTGGGTGATTCGGGGTTGTTGCACGCTACGAATTGATCGCCGCCGATATAAATCGCCACGAACTGTGCCTCGCCGCCCAGCTCGTTGCAGAACAGCAAAATATCGCCCGGCTGCAGCGCATGGAGCGGCGCTTCCACACCAAAGGTGAGCATGGCCGAAGCGCGGCGCGCCACGGTGAAGCCCGCTTGCTTGTAGCAATAGGACACGAACCCGGGGTTATCGAACGCATCGGGGCCGCTGGCACCGCTGGCATACGGCGTGCCGATGAGCGAAATGGCGGTTTGCGCAATGCGGTTGCCCAGCTCGGTGGTGGCACCGTCGGCTGCCACGGTGGGGAGGGTGGTGGTGCCGGTTGACACCGTGCTGCCCTGCGTGGTACCGATGCCGGTATACACGGTGGTGGTGGGGCGCGCCACGGTGGTTGTGGTTTGCAGGGAATACGATACCGAAGCCTTGGTGATCACGGTCAGCTCGCCGTCGGTGTTGGCGCCGCAGGCGCACAGCGTAACGGTGAGAAGCAGCATACACAAAACAAAAGCCAATAAACGTTTCATACAGTTCACCTCACCACCATTGTAACGCTCACCGTGTAAAATTGCAATAAATTTCTGCGTTTTAGGGCTAGCGTTTTTGCAAAGTCTATGATACAATAGTTTTATTATGGATAGCCGAGAAAAAAGGAGTTGTTAGTATGGCTGAGATCCGTGCGTTCCGCGCGCTGCGTTTCACCGAGGCCGCAGGCCCGTTGGCAGAGGTTGTCTGCCCCCCTTACGACATTATTTCCGAGGAACAGCGCCGCGAGTATCTCGCGCGCAATGCCAATAACATTATTCGTCTGGAGCTTCCCCGTGAGGGTGCCGATCCCTACGCCGTGGCAGGCGAGGTGCTGGAGCGCATGCTGGCCGAGGGCGTCTTAAAGCAAGACGATACCCCCGCCCTGTACGTGTACGACATTGAGTTCGCCCTGGAAGACGGCACGCACAACGTGTACGGCATGGTGGCACAGCTGCATCTGGAGGAATTCAGCAAGGGCATCGTTCTCCCGCACGAGGAAACGCTGTCCAAGGCCAAGCAAGACCGCTTAAATTTAATGAAAGCCACCGCCTGCAATTTCAGCGACGTGTACGGTTTGTATAACGACGAAGGCATGAACACCTACCTCGCCGCCGCCATGCAGGGCGAGCCGCTGTGTGCCGTCACCGACGAAGCGGGTCTCACGCACCGTCTGTGGGCCATCACCGAGCCCGAGGTCATTGCCGCCATTCAGGCGCGCTTTGCCGATACCAAGCTCTACATTGCCGACGGTCATCACCGCTACGAAACCGCCATCAATTATCGTAACTGGCTGCGCGAAAACGGCACGCCCGCCGGCACCGATGCCGATTACATTATGATGATGATGGTGGAAATGAGCCACCCCGGCTTGGTGGTTCAGCCCACGCACCGCTTGCTGCGCGACCTGTCGAATTTCGATCCCGCTGCGCTGTTAGAGTCTTGCCGCGCTCGCTTTGAGGTGGAGGAGGCACTGCCGCTGTCGGCCATCGAGGAGCGCTTGGCCGCCGCCTACGGCGAGGGTAAGCGTGCCTTCGGCTTCTACACCGGCGGCGACACCGCGGCGCTGCTCACCCTGCGCGATCTCAGCGTTATGGACACCGAGCTGCCTGCTCTGTCGGAGGCCTCGCGCCGTCTGGACGTAAACGTGCTGCACACGCTCATTTTGGAGCAGCTGCTCGGCATCGACAAGGCCAACATGGCCCAGCAGATCAACTTAACCTACACCCGCAGCTTCACCGAAGCCATCGACGTGGTGGCAAACGGCACGTTCCAAGGCGCGTTCCTGCTCAATCCCACGCGCGTGTCCGAAATTCGCGACGTGGCGGCCGCAGGCGAAAAGATGCCCCAAAAATCCACCTACTTCTATCCCAAGCTGATCACCGGTTTAACCGTAAACCGGCTGAAATAAACAACCAGGAGGAAGCATTATGTTGCGCAAATTGTCTTTTGTATTCTGCATTTGTGCGGTGCTGTTGGCTGTGTGCGCGTGCAAGCCCGCCGATGGCGACGGCAACACGGTCATCACCAACGATAAGCCCACCACGACCACCACGCAGGGCACCGTTGTGGTGACCGACAATCAGGGCACCGAAATGACCAACACGCAGGGCAGCAAGGTCACCGTGTACGAGGGCAGCACGGTTATCACCAAGCCCGACGGCAATCCCGAAACTCAGCCGAACGGCGAGGCGGTTACCGTGGCCACCACAACCACCACGCGCACCCATCCGTCGAACGTGGTTCAGGGCGACGGCGACGTTGTGGTTGACGACGACCCCGACCCCGACGACGATAAGCCCGCCACCAAAACCACTACGAAGAAAACGGAAAAGGGCGAAACCACCACGACGGGCAAAACCACCACGACCACGAAGCCCGATACCACCACAAGCGACAAGCCCGGTACCACCACAAGCACCAAGCCCGGCGCCACAACCACCAAGCCCAGTGCTCACTGGACTCCGTGGGTCTGATCGTAACCCGATAACCGCACCGCTCACCGCGGTGCGGTTTTTGTTTACAAAAAAATTGTGAATTTTGTGCGAATTTTCATTTTTGTGTGGACAAGCGACTAAAATTCGTGTACAATAGGGGTATTGTAGATTTCAAGGAGGATTTTATTATGACTCTGAAGCGTGTATTGCGTTCGGCGTTGGCCGTGGTGCTGGCGCTGTCCTGCCTGTTGGTTTGCGGCTGCTCCACCCCCGC
Source organism: Clostridia bacterium (assembly GCA_017503785.1). Lineage (GTDB taxonomy): Bacteria > Bacillota > Clostridia > Oscillospirales > Acutalibacteraceae > RGIG3009. The sequence continues at coordinate 67,025 of JAFVSK010000018.1, read as the reverse complement.
GGTAGCCATGGAGGTTGGCGGTAAGGTGTACGAAATGGGCGATTATCTGGCCTATGCCTACGGCACCGCCATGACCGACTCCAACGCCTACGTGTATTTGTATTACTACGGTGAGGAAGCTCTGTCGATGGATTTCGTGTACGGCGAGGGCGACAATGAACTCGACGTCACCATGGAGCAGTATCTCATCTACACCACCCGCGACATGATGGTTCGCCAGAAGGCTCTGGAAGATATGATGAAAGCCGAAGGCATTTCCTGGGATAAGGAACTGGTGGCCGATGCCGAAGAGGATCTCAAGGCGCTCAAGGCCGACCAATACCTCCCGCTGGGCTTCTCCAACGAGCGGTATATCAACATGTACAAGGCGCTCAACCTGAACGAGGCCTCGCTGTTCGACGGCCTGTACAACAAGGGCGGCAAGCGTGAGGTCAAGGAAGAGGATATCCGCAAGTATTTCGACGAAAACTACCTCAGCTACTACATGTTCGAGATCTCGCTGGTCGACGAAGAAAACAAGGCGCTGGCCGACGATATCATCGCCGACTACCAGAAGCATTTCGACGAGTATCTGGCCACCTTCAACAAGTCGAAGAAAACGGCCGCCGATTTCCAAGAGATCTACCGTCAGTTCTTAGCCGACACCGCCGAGGAGAAGAAAGACGAGGATAAGGAAGCTACCGATACCACCGAGGCTGACTCCGAGGAGGAAAAAGAGCCCGAAACCACCAACCGCATCGACTTGGTAAAGGAAGCCGACGGCGCCGATGAAGAGCTGGTTAAGGCCATCGAAAAGATCAACGAGGGCGAAGCCAAGGTCGTCACCTACAAGCAGGGCGGCACCAAGAATACGCTGGCGCTCATCTTCCGTATGGATCCCGAAGCCGACCGCGGCCAAGACGAGGATAAGAAAGACATCGACTATTATGAAGACAGCCGCGACCAAACGCTGCAGTACATGAAGTACGATGAGTTCGATGCCGAAGTCAAGGAGCGCGTGAAGGAACTGAAAAAGACCGCCGTTATCGACTGGAAAGCGATGAACGCCGTGGACTTTGTGGAGCTGCTCGGCCTCACCAAGAAATAAAACCGAAAACACCGCCGTTACACAACGGCGGTGTTTTTTGTTGCGGCAAGGGTGAGTCATTCCGCGCGCAGCGAAAGGAATTTTCACAAACTGAAAAATATCTCTTGACAAATCCAAAGCGCTGTGCTATACTCACTCTTGCACTTGCGGCTTTAGCTCATCTGGTAGAGCGCCACCTTGCCAAGGTGGAGGTAGCGAGTTCGAGCCTCGTAAGCCGCTCCAGAAAAGAACCCACACTTGTCTACGACAAGTGTGGGTTCTTTTCAACTAAATCCACCCTTTCGGATGGGTGAAATCATCTCCGATGATGAAATCCCCTACGGGGATGAAATCCGCCTCGACGGCGGGTGGGTGGATTTGATTTCATCTGCGTTAGCAGATTTCATCCGAGCGGAGTGAGGATTTCATCGCGCCCCGCGCGATTTCATTGAAAAGTTTGCCAATGTGTGGTACAATCGGAGTAAATGAGGTGATAGTATGGCTGAAAACAAACTTGCTGATATGTCAACAGAATTTGCAATTCAAATCTTAAAACTGACAGAAAATATAAAAGGGCATTATTCTCTGTCAAATCAGCTTGAACGAAGCGGAACGAGTATTGGAGCAAATATCCGCGAAGCGAAATATGCGCACAGCCGTCCCGATTTTATCGCTAAATTGCAGATTGCTTTGAAAGAATGCTACGAAACAGAATACTGGATTGAAATCGCACAAAAAGCGAGCATTATCTCTGATGATGCCGCAAAAACTGTATTGCACGATTGCGGATCGATTCGCAGAATACTCATCTCCTCCATCAACACCGCAAAGGAGAATGCGAAATGAAAAGAGATGAGTTTGATTCGCAATTAAACAGTTTGTTGCTTTCTGCAGAAAAGTTGATTCCGGAGAAAGACCTCCCCGACTTACCGTATATGGAATTAGCACCGACAGTTCATGATTGGTATGACTTTGAACACGAATTATGGGAGATAGGCGAGAATATTAGACAACTGATTTTAACCAAAAAGAAAGACTTGGGCGCAGAACAAGCTGACCGGGTATGCAAGATTTGCGAGAATATCAAAGCTAAAAGAGGACGCCAAAGTTTCGTCATGTTACTTGGAAAGAAACGTTTTCTACACTACGCAGACCGAATAGCAAGTATTTTACCGGATGATGATATTGACGGACACATTATTAGTACCCTTTATAAAATGGGCGCATCTCAATATGTCGACCGCATCAAACCATATGCAGATCATAGAATGACATGGATCAAGAACGAAGCAAAGAGATACATTCAAAAATACGGCTTATGAGGTATGTTGGTGTACTTTTGCTTACTTTTATCTCAATGTTGCTCCGCTTGGTCACTCTTTCGCACAAAAAAGGCACGATACAGCGTGCCTTTTTCTTTTTTTATTACTCCGGCAGCGGCAAGCCTTTGGCGGCACACTCCTTCAGCAAGCTTTGTCGATGCGTATTTTCCTCATCGGTAAGCACTTTTTCGGCAGGAAAGTACGTGGCAACGCAGGCCGCATAGAACGCGGCGGGATGATACCGCTTAAACCACGCTGTACGCACGGCGTTTTTCACGTAGGCCACTGCGTGTGCTTTGGGAAACTGATATTGGATCTTTTTCAGCGACTGCACGTACCAGTCGGGAACACCCGCGCGCCGCAGCACACGTGGTATATTATCAGAGGTGGCGCGAGAGAGCTTGCCCATGCGCACGTAGCGCATGAGATAGTAGGCGGTGCGTTTGTTGAAGCCGTAGTGCAGCAGCTGCAGGAACACGTCGTCGCGCAGAGCAGGCAGCTCGTGCAGCGTGTGTCCTTCGTTGAGCAGCACCTCGCCGTTATTGCGCCACGTGCCGGTACCGTGCGATAGCCCGGATAGCTGCACCAGCTCGGAAAAACTGTGTGGATTGGTTTTTGCAAGCAGTTCGCGCATGAACTCCGAGTCAAACTCGGGAATCCCCAGCGTGTCGGCGCTTTCAAACAATGCGTACACTTCAGGATCGTCCCACGGTACCGTATCGGCCGAACAACCGGTGGCAGCCTCTAAGGCCATCAGCAGATCCAGCGTGGTGTGCCCCAGCACGTCCACGCGCATCAGACTGTTTCGCAGGCTGTGATGGTCGAGCTGCGTAACCGACGGAATGGGCGTGTCGCGTTCAGCGGCGCGCAGCGGTGTCAGCTCGGTAAAGTTCCGCTCGGCAGGCATCACCAAAACGGCCGAGGGATGCGTGACTACGTTTCGCTTCACGCCGCACAGCTTGCGGCACACACGGTCGCGCTGCTTGTTTGAGAGATAGTCGGCAGTTTCCGCCTCGTACACGGCAATGTATCCCTCGGCAAAGCGCTCCCACAATGTGGTGATACACCCTGCATGGGCCAGCTGCTCCTCGCTGAACTGTGTTTTTAGTTGTTCCAGCGCACGTGTTCGCTTGGCAACAGGGAAATTTAACGACAGATCGGGCACAGCGCTGCCGTCGTACCCCATAAAGGTTTCATAGGGAATGTTGTGGCCGTCGGCAATCAGACGACTGCCGCACACCGGGCACGGCTTGGCGGGAAGCTCCGCACCGTCAAAGGCATCGGCAAATTCCGCGTAATGTCCTTGTGCGCAGCGATAGTGCGGCGGCAGGGGATTGCTGTCGGTAATTCCTAAAAAAAATGCTGTCAGCACTGAGCCCAGCGAGCCGCGCGTTCCCGTGCGAACCCCCTCGTGATGCATGGCGCGAGCCAACTCGTATGCTACCAAATACGGCACCGCAAAGCCGTGGCGCTGAATGTGGCCCAGCTCCTCCTCCAGACGTTCGGCAACAGGGGCGGGCAGCGGGCTGCCGTAAAGCGCATTGGCCTGCGCGTGTGCTAACGAGCACAGCTGCTCGCCGGCGTTTTCCACCACCGGCGTGCAGCGGTTTTCCCAAAGCGGCGATACCGCTTCCACACACGCGGCAATGGTGTGCGGATCGGACACCACCGCTTGATAGGCTTCCCGCTCGCCCAAGTAGGCAAAGGCGGCCAGCATTTCCTTGGTGGAGTGAAAGAATAAGCGAGTGTTTTTGTCGGTGTGCCCTTTAACGGTGCGCATCACACGGCGGCAGAGCTCGTCGCGCCGGTCTAAATAATGGCAGTTGCCAACAGCTGCCACGGGAACCCCCAGCTGTTCGCCCAAGCGGAAGATCGCCGCATACACGCGCTGCTCCTCCGCATCGTCGGTGGGGTAGATCTCAAAATAATCGTAAAAGGCGGCGGCGCGTTCAATGACTTCGCGGTCGGCGCCGCGCGCGATCAATGCAAATAACTCGCTCAACTCACCGCAGGAACCGATCAGCAGGTTCTTGCGGTGTTTTTTCAGCACGGCGGTGTCGATCAATTCGCACACGCCGTCGTCCTTCAGCGACGATAAAACGGTATACAGTTCTTTAAGTCCCGCGCGGTTTTTCACCAGCGCGGTAATACCGTAGGGAGCGATACCGTTGTCGGCGGCATAGCGCAGCTCGGCACCGTAGATCACCCGCAGCGACGGCGCCTTGCTTGCAGCCTCGGCAATGGCGGGGAAATCCTGCACGTTGTTCAAATTGGTGAACGCAACGGCGGTGTGCTGCCATGCCAGTGCTCGTTCTATGGCTTCGGCGGGTTCAATAACCGAAACGTCGTCGGATAGCTTGGTGTGTAGGTGTAGTTCAACGCGTTCCATTTTTCCTTCCTTTCTGCTTTATACATAGAACTCCTCCAGTGTGTCCAGGCAGATACAGCCCAACGACTTGCCGAACACGGCACCGCAATCAATAGCAATGTGGCGATTGCGGCGGAAGATACGGCCCGCACAGGCGGGGTCGATCAAGCCGGTGGGCGTGTGGCCGGTCACCAGATATTTGTCGGGATAGTATTCTTGGTCATAGTCGGGCTCGCCTGCAATAAATTCCTGCCACAGCAGCTTGTCGAACCGGAGCATGCGCTCTTTTTCGGGGACGGTGTGCGCTAAAAAGAACGTGTTTCCGCCCACAGCGATCTCGTCATAGATCAAAAACGAATTGAGATACGTAAGAATCTGTGCCTGCTGAGCGGGTGTCAGTGCGGCAAATGCCTCGTAGGTGGGGGCGCCGCCGTCGTGCAGCCACAGCTCATACAGCTGCAAAAAGCGGTCACTGTCGCCCATGCAGTCGTTGATAAGTGCCGACAGCATGCGGTAGGCCATGCAGTCGTGATTTCCGCGCAACGGCACCACGTTTGGGCGGCTTTGCATATCCTGCAAAAGGCGTATACCGCCGTTGCCGCGATCCACCACGTCGCCCAGCACGTACAGGGTATCCTGCTCGCTGAATTGAATGGTGTCCAGCATGGCTATGTATTTTTCATAACAGCCGTGAAGATCACTCATGGCATAAATCATACGATCCCTCCTCGTACCAATAGTATACCACAAATTCCTTCTTTTTTAGTACAAGGTTATTCCACCGAAACCTTTTTTAAATCCAGGAACAGATGCGAGAAGAAGTCGGAATCCATGTGGAACATATCCTCAACGTAGAAATAGTAATCTTTGGTATCGTCGTTCATGGAGAACAGGTTGGTGTGAACGTAGGGATTCACACCGTTGCAAGGGCCGTCGTCATCACCGCGCATCAGCAGCACGGGCTCGCCGTTGTCTGTCGTTATCTCGGCGGCAAAAAGGAAGGTAGTGCAAAACAGCGGCTTGATGGCTTTTGCGGTGGCATCGTCCAGCTCATTCAGACAAAGCTTGCGAAGCAGCTCGCCCACGTAGGTGAAGGTGTCACGTTCATCATCGTCACAGTAATATTGGTCGAGCAGCTCGTTGAGATTCCCCTCGCCGTCAAACATCGAGCTTTTTTCGGTGGCGTAGCGCTTAATGGTATCTCGCATTGCTTGCTTGGCAGTGTCGAAATCGGCAAACGCGCGGCATGCCGTCGCATAGTTCTGATAATCCCATTCACCGCCGCGCGCCAGATCCGAGCGCTCATACAATACCCATACGTCTTTCATAATTTGTTTCTCCTTTTCTGCTTATTCCTGTTCGATCCACACGCCGCTTTTATCCGAAAACACGGCGTATTGCGGTGTGTCGACCAAATTATGGATGATACGACCGAGCGCCTTGCGCTCCAGTGAAATTTCATAGGGATATTTTTCCAGCTCTTTCAGAATATCCCGTTGCCGCAGATGTGTTTTGGAATTGGAGTGCCTGCTCAAAATTTCAAACACAAACAGCGGTGCTAAGCTTTTGCGACGGTTGGAGCGCTGTGGGCGGTACAGCTCGTCCAGCTCATCCTCACTCATCAGTTCCATTTGCTCCAAGCGCAGGCGAATAGTATTATCCACCACCTCGCGGGACAGACCGTACCGCTGCAGCACAAACGCTGCGGCGAACTGGCGAGCTTCGTTGCAAACGACCAGCGCGGGCGCCTTCAATGCCAACAGGCGGCAAAGGCGGCGCGCACGAATGTACACGTCGTGGGCGCACAAACCGTCGCCCAGTCGCTTTTCGGCCTCCTTGTGTTGGTGCTCCAGATAAGCAAACCGATAAGCGACCTCCTCCTCGGTGACGGCGATATCCATATATTCCGCCAACGCTTCTTTTTCAAAGCTTTCAAGCGTTTCCCCCGCTGCCAAACGGGCGGCAATGGCCTTTACCCATTCCATCGTGTCCTGCTTGTCGTAGATCGTTTCTACCCGCTCGGTATCGAACTCACCCTCGTCGAGGGTGCGCACATAGGTATTCCATACGGCAAACACCGACTCGTCGGCAAGTGCAGCCTTGGCTTCTTCGGGCGAGGCACCAAACAGATCGCCTGCCGCAGCAATGTGCTGCAGCGCCGCATACACGGCCTTGAACTCTGCCAACACCTTTTCGTATTTGAATAAGTTCCAGTTCATTTTGCAGCGATAGCTGGCTCCGTCGTCGGTGCTGCCGGGGGCATTGACCTCCCAGCCGGGATTATCGTAATGCCAGCCGGGAATGTACAGCACGCCGTCCTCGTCGGTGCGTTCGAACATAAACGTGATAAAATCGGCAGGGGAAAGCAGGGCGTCGTTCATGGCGTCCAAGGTGGTGTTGTTCATTAAGCACACTCCTTATTGTTAATGTATCCCCAGTATATACGGCGCGATGTACCGAAAGTGGTACACAACTAGCCGGCCAGCAATAAAAACACCTGACGGTCGGGCGGTGTGGCAGCCGCGAGGGCGGCCGCCTGCTGTGGCGCCCCGCACACCAGTAAGGGCTTAACGCTGCGATGGAAATTCCGTTGCTGTTCGGCCTGCTGCCAAAAATCGGCCAAAATCAAAAAACAGAGATAGCGGTATAGCACGCGCGTTTCCTTGGTGGGAGCGGGGGCGGCTTCGCCGTGCTCGGTGTTCAGTGTGAAGCGGCCGTCGGGCCGCAGCTGCACCCATAGCTTGCCGTTTGGCAGCGGCCGTGGCCGGAAGTCGCGGATATAGCGCCGCAAAAACGCCCGAAAGCAGCGGGTCACACCCAAACCGTCGGTGCGCGCGGCAAACGTGTCGCGGGAGAAGAAACGGTCGATGTGTTTATACCGAAACAGCCGTTGCGGATACCGTTGTCGCTCGTCGCTCAAAAAGCAGTTCGCCGAAGCCTCCTCGGCACTTTGCTGCAGCGCCTCCCGATAGGCGGCGGTGCAGTCCTTGCCGTCGGTGTCGTGCGCCTGCAGGTAAAACGCAGCATGACCGTTTGTGTTGTTGCCGCTCACGTGAAAGAGAATATCACCCTGTACTTCGGCCGAAAACCGCACGGCAGCAGAGTAGGCGGGGGCTGTGTATCCGAGCACAGCCGCCAGCACCGCTTGCGTGAGCGCACACGTATCTCCCGTAATCACGGCAAGATCGCCGTCGAACGTGCGGGCTACAACGAGCTTACCGTTTTCTTCAACGGTGAGCGCCTTGATGCGGAGTATCACAGCTCTTGCTCCAGCATTTCGGCGAATTTTTCCTCGCTCATCATGGTGGTGCCTTGCTTTATGGCTTGGCTCACCAGCTTGCTGTTGGGCATATCGCCGTAGATAAAGAACTCGGTTTCCTCCGTGATCTCCTTGCTCACCAAAGCGCCCAGCGATTTCAGCAGCTCAGCCATGCCGTTTTTGTCCAGCGTCTTATACACACCCGAAAGCGCCACCTTCGCTGCATGGAAGGGGTTTTTGGCAGTGATTTTTTTCGGCACTACTCCCGAAAACTGAAGCTCGGTCATCAGCTCGTGCAGCATGTTCAGGTTGGCGGGATTGCCGAACCATTCGTGAAGGGCCGCCTCGGCGCGGGGAGAGATTCCCTCAATATGCGAAAACGCAAACTTCTTTTTCGCCGCCTTTTCCAAATCGGTCATCGACCCGTTATAATATTCGTGCAGACGAAGTGCCGCGTCGGTGCCCACAGCGGGAATACCCAAGCCCTGCAAAAACTGCGACATATAGGGAGTGCGCGCGCTTTCGATTGCCTCGTGAATACGGGAATACCAGTCGGCACCAAAGCCGGGCGTGTTGGCGATCTCCTCGCGGTACAGCTCCAGATGATACAGGTCTTTGAAATGGTTGATCCACCCATAGGCCACCATATTTTCGGCCACCGAAGCCGAAATGCCGTGAATGCCCATCGCCCCGCAATAGGCGGCAATGCGGTTGGCGTTGCGTGCCACGCAGGCTTCGTTGGGGCAATACAAGTTACGCACGCCGGAGAGTGAGGTCTGCACCGTCAGCTCCTCGCCGCAGCTCGGGCAAAAGCGCGGCAGCACGTAGGTGCCGCTGAGCATTTTGTTTTGGGCGATCTGCGGAACGATCTTGTTGGCCTTATACACGGTGATTGTGTCGCCCACGCCAAAGCGGTAGGACTCAAAGGTGCTCAGATTGTGCAAATTGGCGCGGTGAAACTTGGTGCCGTCGATGGTGACCTCATCGAAAACACCAACAATGCTCACCTTACCGCTGCGCGTGGTGTGCAGCTCCACGCCGCGAAACGTGGTTTCCTTCAGCTCGTCCTGCCATTTCAGCGCCAACATACGTTTTTCATGGTGGGCAGTAGCCCCCAGCGAGCGGCCGAACGCAATGTCGTTGTACTCGGCAACGATGCCGTCGACCGGATACGCGTAATCCTCGGGTGTCCACTGCTCCAGCAGATCGATAATGGCGCTGGCCTTCTCGTCGGCATACACCTCCAGATATTCCACCACGTCGAAGCCGTTGTCCTTTAAAAAGGCCAGCTGCTCCAGCTTGGTGGGCGGCTCATGTTCCTCCTTGATGAGCTCAAAGGCAAAGAAATCCAAGTGATTGAGCTTGCCGAGATCTGCCACGAAGCTGCGCACCGCGCCGGCCGCCATGCTGCGTGGGTGAGAGCTTTTGTCGTCCAGCTTGGTGAGGATCTTATAATCCTCCCACGACACCACGCCCTCGCCGCGCACCTCAAAATCGTCCTTGCACGGCACGTGCGAGGGCACGTTGCGCATTTCGCGCACGGTATGGGTAACGTCCTCGCCAACCAGACCGTCCTTGCCGCGGGTGATCGCCTGTACCAGCTTGCCCTGCTTGTAGCGCAGCACCAGGGTCAAGCCGTCCATCTTCCAAGTGAGCAGGCAATCCTTGCGCTTGGCAAACAGCACCAGGTCGTTCACGTCCTTGGTTTTATTGCACGAAAGCATCGGCTTGGAATGGCGCACGGTTTCCAGCTCGGTTTTGGTATCGGCAGGAACCTTGCCGATGGGCGAGTCGGAAAAATGCACTCCGGTAATTTTCTCCAGCATGGTCAACTCCAGCACCAGCTCGTCGTAGGCGCGGTCGGTAAGCGAGGGCTCGTCGTGTTGATAATAGGCGGTATCGGCGCTGTTGATAGCATCGACCAGCTCGCGCATTTTTTCCAATTGATTCATATACTCATCTCCTTACAACGGTACTTTACCAAAGGTTGCGTACCGAAATCGTCACGTTTTTATCAGTCGTGCAACTTTTCCCCACGGTGGCGTGTAGTCGAGATTGTCAATGACCCACAGCACGGGAATTCCCTGTGCCGCCGACTCGGGAGGATAATCACATTCGCCGTCGCTCAGGATGATCATGCTGGCAGGCGGCTCGTCGGTCATATTTGTGCGCACGTAATCAAACACAGCTTGAAAGCTGGTGCCACCGCCGCCGCGAGGGGTGATGATTTGAAACTCCTCCAGATCGGCAAACGGCACCGGCTTTGACACTTCGGAATCGAAGAAGCCCAGCATCCCCTGCAGGCGGCCGTTAAATTGCAAAATGGCGTGATAGATCTCGCTGTAGCACTGTGTCACAGCTTCTTCATCCATGGAAGCCGAGGTGTCGATCATGAACAGCACGTTTTTCACCATGTCGCTCACCTCGTTAAAATCGGGCAGGAAGAACGGACATTCCTGCAGTCGCTTATCGGGCGGCGAGAACGAGTAGTCGGTAATCTCCTCTTGCACGAAATCGTTTAAAATGGTGCGCCAATCCAACAGCGGGGTTTTGATACTGTCGATGCGCCGCTTCACGCCGGCCGGGAACTGCCCCCAGCTGCGCAGGGCCGAGGACAAGGCTTCTCCGGCGTTCAGACAACGTGACAGCCATTTGGCAGAGGGGGGAATCAGCTCGTTTTCGTTTTCGCCGTCCCAATAGGTGTGATCGTCAAACTGCGGGGTGGGCCGCGGTTTTGGGGGCGGCTTTACTTGCTTCAGCGTTTCTGCCCGTTCGGCCGTTTTTTGTTTAATGGAACGAATCAGCTCCTGCAGTTCTGCCTCCTCATTCTCCTCATCGTTGTCGCCACCGCTGTCCTTGCTGCTACCCTTGCCGTTATCTTCGCCGTCACCGTCATCCTGCTCGTCGTCGCTGCGCTGTTGCCTGTTGGACTCCTGTGTGTCGGAGCTTGGCTCGTCCGATGCACCCGCAAGGCTGTCCTCCTCGTCGCACTCAGGCCCTTTCACGGTTAGCTGCGGCGAGGCATCAGCAGGCAGCTGCATCAGCTGGCGATACACCTGATCCACGTCCAAGCAATAGCCGGCCTGTCCGTCGGGAGCGCGGTTCGGTGGCGTTCCCAAATGCGGAAAGGTGATCTCAAACTGATCGTCATAGTAGTTCATGGAATTGAAAATATTGGAATTCACCACGATATCGCAGGCCAGATCGTATTTTTTCAGATCGTAGCCCACCTGCGTGCGGAAGGGATGCCCCAGCGCCAAGTGCAGCACCTGGTGCATTAGTACGAAGTTCAGTTCCTCCTCGGTAAGGGTATCAATGAATTCGGGGTTGTACCGAATGGAATCGTTTCGACAGGCGATCTGTCGGCAGGTGCTGTCGGGCACGAAGGTGATATGTGTCAGCAGCAGCGCGTAAAACGGATACGTGTTCAGCAGCGCCATTTTGGCGCCGAGCAGGCGCTTGTTGGCGCGCTGCTCGTTAACGGAGTTCGCCATTGCGTAGAACACCACACTTTTGCGTTAACTGATGATATTCGGGCAGAGTGCTCAGGAAGCGTTGGTAATCGTTGCCAAAGGCTGCGTAGTTTTTCAGCAGGTAGGCCACGTAATCGGGCGGGAACTTGGCGGCGTAGGCCAGCGAATGGCGGATTTGCGCCACGTCGTCCTTGTGCTCCTTGGCATACGACACCATGGAAAGCAGCACCGAATACAGCACGTCGGGATGCTCGGGAAAATTTTGCTCGGTACCGTTAAAAATGTTCTTCACGCGCGGCAGCGTGCCATTGCGGCAAAAGGCCGCAAACAGTGTGGCCGTGCCCAGTCCCACCAAGCCGCTGATCATCGGCAGCATGGCTTCCACATCCTCCGACACGTTATTCAAAAGGTTGCTCACCATTTCCCACGAACGGGGCGTGGCAAAGGCCAGATCGTCGCCGGAAGCATCAAAATTAAACAGCGTGTCGGGGGAATAGGCCAAAAAGCCCATCACCTTTTCGTTCACGCCGGCGCTTGCCGCCCATCCCAGCCACGATTCAAAGCTGCCCTTAATTTCAATGTGCAGCAAACGGTTGGCCAATGCCTTGGGCATCTTAAACGCCACGGATTTATCAGTCACGCGGTTGCCGGCCGCAATGACGATGCAGTTGTCGGGTAGCTTGTGCTCACCTACCACGCGGTCAAGCGTGATCTGATAAGCTGCCGCCTGCACCGATTGCGGTGCCGCGGAGATCTCATCCAAAAACAGAATGTTCACCACGTCCTCGGCGGGATCCATTTGAAAGATCTGCGGCTTCAGCCAGATCGCCAGCGTTTTGTCGGCGTTGGCGGTGGGAATACCGCGCAGGTCAATGGGATTAAACAGCAGCAGGCGCACGTCGGTAAGGCACACCCGCTTGTGGGTGCGCTCCTCAATGTTTTTGCCGATCTGCCGAATCGCTTGCGATTTACCCACACCGGGCGGCCCCCACAGCATCACCGAGGGCAACACCTTGGGCGAGCGCCCCTCACCGATCACCGCGCAATAGGCATCGGTCAAGGCGCTGATGGTTGCCTCCACCGAAAGGGCAGGTATGTTGCTTGCTACGTCTTTCATGCGCTCATCACTCCCAATTCGTAATCAATTTCCTCAAGACGACTCATCAGCTGCTCGATTTTGAGTGCGTAATCGTTGCCCTGCAGCTGCAGTGCTTCTTCAATAGCGGCCTTTTGGCACAGCAGATCCTGCAGGCCTTCCTTGCGGCGTCGTTTCTCGTGCACCAAGCCGTCCAGCAGATTGTTCAAGCGCTTGGTAATACCGGAGCAGCTTTGTACCTCCATGTAATATGAGCCGTTGCGCTTCACAAACACGTAGGACACCTTTTCGCCCGCGTCCTCGTCGTCGCTCTTTTTGGCGAGCTTGGGCTGCATACCCTCGGGCACCACCACGCTGAAGCCCTGGTAGGTGAGCACCTGCTTGGAAACACGCTTACCGATATGCGTTTTCACTGCCGCGTAAATCGCATCGCGAATGGCCTTTTGCTCCTCGTAGGACATCTCCTCGTAGTTGTTGCCGTGCTGCTGATAAAAGGCAATATCCAGCTCGGTATCGTGAATGCGCTTTTTCTGATCTTCAATCAGCTGCGGCAGCTCGCGCAGGCGGCGCTCCTTGTTTCGCAAATCGTTCTGATAATCGCGCTGCAGAATACGGTACTTGTCCAACTCGTTCAGTTGCTCCACACGCTCTTTAATGAGCGGATTACCCACCGCCAACGCCTTTACCTCGGCATAGGAGAGCACGCTTTCATCCACATCGTCACCCTCACGCACCACGGCGCGGCCCGAGAGGATCTGGCTGATAAATTTCTGCTTCGATTCCAGCAGCTGCCACGAATAGGCGTCGAAGCTGCCGCGGGTGATATAGCGGAAGATCTGCACCTCCTCGCAGCGGTTACCCTGGCGCAGAATACGCCCCTCGCGCTGCACCATATCGGCAGGGCGCCACGGCACGTCCAGATGATGTAGGGCGCACAGGCGCTCCTGAACGTTCACGCCCAAGCCCATTTTAAAGGTAGAGCCCACCACCACCGAGATCAAGCCCTTTTGCAGGTCGCTGAACAGCAAGCGCTTTTTGGCCTCGTTGTCGGCGTCGTGAATGAAGGCGATCTCGTTTTCGGGGATCCCCATGGCTATGAGGATCTTCTTCAGCTCGTCGTACAAATTGAAGCTGAGCTTGGGGGTGGAGGTGTCGCAAAACACCATTTGAATTCGTTTTTGGTCGCGCGTTTTTTCATAAATATCCACCACCTGCCGTGCACACTGAAACACCTTGGAATCGGGACTCAAGCCGTACACCATGTCGATCAAACGCATATCCAGCGCCGCCTTGCGGCCATCGGTGGTGATCTTCAAAAGGTTGTCCACCTTGGGCTCCACGCGCTTGTTGCGCACGTCGTCGGCACGGGTGGAAATGTCGGCCAAAAACTCCTTAAAATCCTGATCACCCACACGCACGATGTCGGTGTAGCCGTCAAAACGGGGCAGACCGTCCGACTGGTCAATGTGATAAAAATCGGCAATGGACGAAAGCACCGCCGTGAGCTCGGGCACGTTGTAAAACCGCGAAAAGCGCGTGGCCAAACGGTAGCTGTTGGTGTCCACGTCAATTTCAAATTCGGTGGTTTTTTTGCCGAACATACCCACCCAAGCATCAAAGGTGTGAATTCCCATAAATTCCAGCTCGCCCTCCTGCAAATACTTTTGCATGACGAACAGGTCGGTGATGGAGTTGGTGATGGGCGTGCCCGTAGCCAGCACCACACGGCCGCCGTTGTTCTGCCGCTGTACGCAGTGGATCTTATCCATCATACCGTCGCATTTTTTGGAGCCGACGGTGCTGATGCCGCGCACGCGCGTGATGCGTGAGGCAACCGATACGTTCTTGTAGTTGTGTGCTTCGTCCACGAACAGCGTGTTGATGCCCAGATCGTCAAAGGGGATCTCGCACACGCTGTTCACGGCATCCTCCTCCAGTTTGTCCAGCAGCTCAAGCACGCGGGCGCGGTTACCGGCAATGGATTTGCTGGGATTTTTCTCGCGAGCCTTTTCCAGCCGTTCCAGCTGCTTGAGATACAAGTCTTTATAATATTTTTTGGAAAGCGAAAGCATATCAAAGCAGCTGTAGGTGATGAGAATGGCATCAAAATCCTCATCCATGATGAGCTTCAGGGTGGCGTAGCGCTTTTTTTGATTAAAGTTTTTGTTGGTAATCGTCAGCAGCTTGGCATCGGGATACATGGTATGAAACATCTGCACCCATTGCGGCATAATGTTGTTGGGGATCACATACATGTTTTTTTGACTTTTACCCAAACGGCGCAGCTCCATGCCGGCGGCGATCATGGTGAAGGTTTTGCCGGCACCCACGTCGTGCGCGAGCAGCGTGTTGGGGGAAAAGATAATGCGTGCCACGGAGTTTTTCTGATGCGGGCGCAGCTCGATGTTGGGGTTGATGTCGGGGAACTCCAAAAAAGAACCGTCAAATTCTCGCCGTTTAATGCTGCCGAACTTGCGGCAATAGCTGCCCTGCAGGCGGTTACGGCGGTGTTCGTCCTGCCACACCCACGACTGAAACTCCGCCACCAGCGCCTTTTGCTTTTCCAGCACCTTCACGGTTTCCTCTTGGTTGAGCAGGCGCGTTTTCTTGCCGTTTTTGCCTTCTTTGGTGTCGAACACCGCCAGCGTTTTCATGTTCAGCACGTTTTCCAGTAGGGTGAGCATTTCCATGCGCGGCGTGCCCCACACCGAATAATTAAACCTTTCAAACCGCCCGTGCTCGCGACTTTTGCGGAACCGCGTTTTTTCGGGAATTTCCCAAAATCCGGTGTAATCGTCGTGCTGCACGGCATATTCCGGCGCCAAAAACGGTTCGGCCTGTGCAGGGGGGACACCGTCAACCGGATCCAATTCCACCAAGTGCAAAATAAAATCGTCAATAATATCGGTTGGTACCCAGGGCGAGCCCAGCGTAATGTAAATGTCGTAAATATCCAGTTCGGGATTCATCACCTGCTTGAGTGCTTCCAAATTGGCATCAAAGATGCCGGGGAATTGCTCGTTGGCCTCCTCGGCCAGCTGGTATTTGTGAGTGAGATTGCCCGAGAGATATTCCTCGGCCGTTTCCCAGCCCTTGTAAAAGCATTCGTTCCAAAACAGCGGATTTTGAAAAATGGAGCCGCGTAAGGTTTCAATTACGGTTTTCATTTCCTCGCCCGTGATGGAGGCGATGAACTCAATGTCCACCATGCCGAGCGAGTCGATCGACACGAACAGCGCATCGCTGATGGAATCGCAATGCACGTTGGCGCGGTGATCGCCCTCGAAGGCGTTCACAAACCCCTCCGGCACCTGCATGGTGGCAATTTCCTGTGCCAGTCGCTCGCGGCGGCGCTGGGCGCGGCGGGCGGCTCGCAGCTGGGCGGCCTCGCGGCGCTTTTTGTCCTGCTCCATTTTTTGACGCAGCTGCTCGGCTTCTTTTTCCTGCTGCTCCCGCACCAGACGTGCGCGAATATCCATTTGGGCAAATCGCAGCGATTCAATGGCAATGTCAATATCCTCGGGTGAGAATACTTCGCCGCCGTCCTTTACACTCCCGAAAAAGCGGCGGTACAGCGACCGCTTTTCTTTGGCAAGCTCAACAGGGTCCAATTGCTCGACGGCAGGGGCGTTTTTCATTTCAGCCATAGCGTTGTATGCTCCTTTTTTTAGAGTATTCTCAGTATAAAACAAGTAACGCACCAAAAACGGTACGTTACTTGGCGATTATTCGCGTTGTTCAAGCCATGCCTCAACGAGTTCGCGGGTGATCTCCTCGCCGCGTTCGCTCACGTCTTCCAGGTAGGCGGCCAGTTCCTGCACCGTTTCCCAATCCGTGTGGAACGTACGCATCAGGTTCAGCAGAAACTTGTCATCCTCATCCAGTGCGTGCTCGGGAACAACGTGTTCCCGCTCGCAGTCAACGCAGAACATGGCGTCGCCCAGCTTTTCGTGCAGCAGATGGAGGAACACCTCGGTATCGTTCTCCACGATCCAGTCATACTCATCCTCGTAAATGGGTACCGCCCTCAAAAAGCCGATTTCGCCCACGCCCTCCATCTCGGCGTACACACCGCTGTCGTAAAACGCAACGTAGGGGTAACCAAAGCGTTCTTCAAACGCTTCCGACACGTTGATCGTGTGTCCCGGGCCGAACCACGTGTCGTTGCGAAACGGAAATTTGCTCAGGTTTCTCAGTTCGTTGCAGAT
The DNA here is from genome assembly GCA_017503785.1 of Clostridia bacterium. Taxonomy (GTDB): domain Bacteria; phylum Bacillota; class Clostridia; order Oscillospirales; family Acutalibacteraceae; genus RGIG3009. The sequence continues at coordinate 50,233 of JAFVSK010000018.1, read as the reverse complement.
GAGGTAGCTTTCGCTTGCCGTCGTGTCCGGCACCGTCGAGGACGACATGACCAGCTCGGTGCGTTCAAAGTCGGTGGGGGAGTTCATCGGGCGGGCTCCCATGCCGCTGGTAACGAACTCGCGGTTGCCGTTTTCGGAAGTGAGCAGCTGCACGTCGGTGTGCACGTATTCACTGTCCAGCTCGTGGGAGATAAAGCGACAGTCGGGGCCGAATTTTTTCTCAATAAATTTGCAAAGCTCCTCGCGTTCTTCCTCGGGGTAGAAGATTACTTGGGTGTTCATACCTATCATCCTTTCAGGCTGAAAAGCCCATTTTAATCACATTGGAACGGCGTGCCGTGTCGGGTACTTCAAAATCCTCGGCGCACAGTGTCACGATATCGCGATCTGTCAAACGGTCCACGTCCATCGAAAGCAGGCGGTTGGCCTGCACCATTTTGGCACGTTCAATGACGTTGCGCACAAAGCGACCGTTGCCGAAATCGTCGCTGCCCTGCACGCCTTGGAAAATGTGGTTCAGCTTGTTTGTTGCCTCGGCCGTTAAGGAAAGCCCTTTTTCCTTGGCGATCAGCGCGGCAATGTCGCACAGCTCGTCGGCGTTGTAATCCTCAAACGGAATATGAAACGCAATACGCGACCGCAAGCCGGGGTTTTTGTTCAAAAAGTGCTCCATCTTGGCGGGATAGCCCGCAAAGATCACCACCGTATCGTGGCGATGATTTTCCATTTCCTGTACCAGCGTGTTGATGGCCTCGTCGCCGAACATGCCGTCGCGGTCGTCCACCAGCGAGTAAGCCTCGTCGATAAACAACACGCCGCCACTGGCTTTTTTGAACGCCTGCTTCACCAGCGGGGCGGTGTGTCCCACGTACTTGCCCACCAGATCGGCGCGCCCCACCTCGTACAAATCGCCGTTCAGCAGCAGGCCGTTCTCCTTCATGATCTGCGCAAACAACCGCGCCACGGTGGTTTTGGCGGTGCCGGGGTTGCCGGTGAATACCATGTGCATGGCAGGGCGGTCGGCCAGCATGCCGCGGTCGGCAAAGAGTTTTTTCGCCTTGTGATAGTTCAGCGCCTGCGTTAACACCTTTTTGGCCTCGGTAAGGCCAATGAGCGATTGCAGCTTGTCGTAAGCGCTGCCGCGCGCTTCGCTCTGCTGCACCTGCGTTTTGGCGGTAACCGTTGCGGCGTATTGCGGATACACACCGGTGCGCAGCTTGCGATCGTACCAAGTGCCGAACAGACGGTTCAAGTCGGTAACGGTGTAGCCACGCTCCTGCTCGGGAAGCGACAGCAACGCCTTATCGGCGCGCACCCCATGGGTGCGGGCTTTCTGCTTGAGGTATTGCAGCGCCCGCTCGCCAAACGCGGGGTTTTCGCACAGCTCCACGAATGAGGCGCTTTCCCACGTGACCAGTAGCTCCTGCTTAATGCGTTGACAGGCAAGAGGAAACCACACCACCGTCAGAACGGAGTGGCGATACCGCGCAGCGATACGGCCGATCGCGGAAATCAGTGCAAGTCCGCGGTTGGCGAAGTGCCCGTTGGCATCGCCGTCGCCCGTATAGCGCAGAATAACGGTGCCGTTCCCCGAACTTTTGTACAACGCTTCCAAGCCCGACCCGGGGAAATCGCTTTCCTCGTCGTAGTCCACTAAGCTGTACCGACGGTTTTTCAGCCGCCCCACCGTGTAAAGAGAGCCAAGCAGGGCCTCGTAAAGGGGGCGACGGTTCTCGCTGTCGTCAGCCTGCAAAAGATAGTGTACCGGATGCCCCGGTGCTTTGCTGTGGGCAGGGGAGGTGTAAATGCGTTCCAGCTCCGGCGTAAAGGTTTCGTTAAACATCAGCTCGTCCGAAATACGCCGAGCCTTGGCGGCGGTCATATCGTCGGGGAGAAGCTCCTCTTCAAAACGAATGTCGTTGTAGCGGTCGGCCAAGGGGGCAAGATCAAACCGTTTCAGCACCGTATCGTTATCCACGATATAATCGTTGCGATAGGCAATTGTCAATTGCAACTTCAAGACGCTGAAGGTACTTTCCTCAAATGTATATCGCTCCGGCTGAAACGGCAGCTGTGCCATATACTCGGCAAATGCCCGCTCCGCGGCGTCCGGTCGGTCGGCGATCACACCAAAGATAACGCGCGGAAGGCGCATGGACGAAACGAACACGAAGCAGCGTTTTTGGCTTTTTCGGTACAGCGTTTCGCTCCTTTCACACAGTTCGGCGCGCAACGCCTGCGAACTGCCGGTGTTTTCATCGTTTTTTTCTGCCGATACGGTGGCTTCAACTTTGTAAAATACCATACCCGATCCCTCCGTTGTTTTTTGTTACGTTGACCAGTATAAAGCATCTTACGCACCAAAAATGGTACAAAAAAAAGAAACACCCTGCAGCCGGGTGCTGCAGGGTGTTTTTGGTTGTTTTTAAAAAAGGGGTTATTTTTCGGTGGGGACATACGCCCATCTGCGCAGTGCGAATTCCAGCATTTTTTTGTGTCGCTTGTCGATTGCCTCGGCATCCCACAAGGGGTGTTCTTCGTTTTCCACAAAGGATTTAATCTCCGCCTGTTGATTTAACAAGGGATTTTTGTTGTACGAGGCTAATTTTTCTGCGAACGCTACGTTGCCAATCGAGGAGTTATGCGACTGCGAGATCAGCATCAGATTTCCCAATTTGTTCACGTAGGCGTCTCGGAACTCCTGGGAATACAGGCCGTCCTCCTCAATGGGATAGCCGGCATTTTCGCGGTTGTCGGGCTCGGTTTGCGGAGCAATGTGTTCAATGCTTTCTTTTTCCAAGGACAGATCGCCGATGGTATAACCCTTGCTCTGCAAAAATTGCTCGTATTCCCAAAGGAAATAATTGATCATCGTATTTTTGTACATATTTCCGTTTAACACGTCAACGACCTTTTTATCGCCCCAATAATACTCCGCTTCCATTTTGTTTGCCATTTTTGCGGCGAGAAGCTCCACGTCACCGTCGAAGTCCTTAATAAGCTCGGTCAGCTTGCCGCGAATATCCGCGCGGCTGCTTACCAGCTTATACCGAAATCCCAAAACCTCCATCAGCGCAAAAAGCTTGGGGAGGTTTTCCTTATTTTGTGAGCAACGGATAAGAAACGGATAGACGAAGAAGGGCATATTCATTTTTTTAAGGCGCAAAAGATTTTTGTCGGACGAGCCGATTACGCGTTGAATAAACGAGAAACTGTTATACAGCTTGCAAGCATAGTCGCTGATCCAATCGACCTTGCTTTCGGGCGGCACCGCTTTGAACTCGTCAAAAATATCGTTAAGGTTTCTGTAGGAGAAATGCTTTTTGCTGTAGGCATACGAATGGTACAGCAAAATATTATCCTCGGTCACCTTGGTGCTCACCACGTCGTCCTCGTCCTCATCGAGGGTGATCGACATTTGGTTTACAAGGGTGTAGATCGGGTTGAAGTAATTTGAGAGCTTGGTAATGTTGGCTTCGGTTTCCTCGGGCTCGCTGTAAACGTATAACTGATACATCAAAAACGACTTCAGCTTTTCCAGATTCGTCAGGTCCTTACCGCGATTGTTTTGCAGTTCAAACATAAGAGCCGATTCTTTTTTGCCGGTGAGTTCAATTTTATTTATCGTGGAATTATTAAGGATTTCATAAATGTTTATCAAACGGTCGGTGGGTAAGCCGCGCAGCTCACGCGTAAAATACGTTTTGGCAAACAGGATGCGGTGCTGCGAGGGAGTTTGGCAAAGAAATTCCGTGTGATTGTCCACGATCACCGTTTCAAAGCAAGCCATATCCCCTTGGGTGGGCTGCAATTTCACAACACCGTGGTCCTTCAAAAACACCTCTTCCTCGTAGCACAGATCAATGGTATCGCCGGCGGAGTCGATCAGTGATTCGCCACGCTCCAAACGCTCGCCTAAAACATTGATCAAGCTTCTGATGAAAATGGAGATCGTAGTAATTCGTTGCTGACCGTCGATGATTTCCCATTTTCTGTCCTTGGTAATGGTTTCTAACAACACGTTTCCGTAGCAGTATGAATTTCCGATGCCGCTGTTTTTGTGCTCTTTCAGATCTTCCAAAAACGTTTTCAGTTGATCTTCTTCCCAGGAATACGCCCGTTGATACGGCGGGATCGTGTAGGAAATTTTGTGTTGACCAAAGAATCCTTTTATGGTAACGCTTTTAAAATCCATTGCTTTTACCTTACCTTCCGTATTTTTGCTGCGCTGCCGCCAAATTTTCTTTAATTTTTTCGCGCAGGGAGAGCGGTTTTAAAATCTCCACGTAATTGATATATTGCATAGCCCAATGCTCCATGGCGTTGGGACTGGCCTTGACCATGACCGAAACGGTGTTTTCGTCGCGGTTAAGAATACGAATATCACTGCCGAACCAATCGACGATTTGATCGATCACCGATTTTTGCGCAATAAATTCCATATTTTCCGGTTTGTCGGTGTACATATAGGGGAACGACGAAGCAAGCTCCTTGTAATTGATACCGTTCTTAAAACCCTCCACCGTGTTAAGCGGCGTGGCCGGTTGGTCGGGAAGCACCGTCATATTGGTAATGTGGTCGACGCGGTAGAAGGTCATGTTGCGGTAATGCTCGTGGAACGACATTAAATAATACCGCTGATTGTGTAGCACCAGCTGATAGGGCGAAACGCGATGCGTGCTGGTTTTGTGCAGCTTCTTGTCGATGCCGTACTTGTTGTAATCGAAGTGCAGCTGCACGCCCTTTTCGATGGCCTCGTCCACCTGCTCAATGTTGTAGAACAACGCCTGATTATCGGTTTTATTCCACTCGTTTACCGAATGAATGTGCTTTACGTGGGCGCGGAAATACTTGTTGGATAACCCGCACAGCTTATTGATGAGCTCCTTGGAATGTGACGCAGTGATATAGTTGCTGCTCAGCACACCGTCAATGAGCATGCGCAGCTCGTAATCCTCGAACTCCCGCGCCTCCAAATAACTGCCGCGGCGGCGGAGGGTTTCCACCTCGTAGCCTGCTTCCTGCAGCAGCGACAAATTACGGCCGATGGCCTTGCGCTCAATTTCAATACCGTAATCCAGCTTCAGATAATCGGCAATCTCCTCCTGCGTGAGCGGATGATCGTAATCGCTGTGTTTTTGCAGAATTTCCAAAATGCGTAACAGCGCCAACTTTTTGGGCTCAAAGGTGTCCATGCTTATCCCTCCTGTGCGTAGTCTGTGTTCATCATAGCACGGATGCACGGATTTGGCAATAGGCAATGTACCGAAAAAGGGGCACAAAAAGCGGACGGGATCGCTCCCGTCCGTTACTTTAATGCCGCGTTTTATCCGAAAAGCATTCACAAAAGCGAGCGCTGAACGACGGCTCCTCGCCGCCGGCATACAGATGCGACACGTCGCCCAACCCAACACAGCGCAGCGAGGCAATGCCCTGCACGCGTTCCTCGGTGTAGAACGTGCTCACCGCGGTGGGCACGGTGCACATGTTTTGCCACACGGTATACGGCGAGCAATTTAAGAGATGCGACAGCAGCACCCCCGACACGCCGTAATGGCACACGAACACCAGCGTTTTGTGCGACTCCTCCAGCACGTCGTAATGGCAGCCGTTGCGGCGGTAGCCGTGCTGCTCGAGCACCGTATCCAGCGCATGGCACACGGCGTCGTAGGCCTCGCCTGCGCCCGCCGCCTGCATAACGGGATGCTGGCGCCAGGCGGTGGGGGAGTACAGCGTGGGATGTTCGCTCATATACGCGGGCAGCTGATCCCAGCACAAATGCCCCTCGCGCTCATACGGCGGATCGGCGTATACGTAGCTGAACTCGCGCAGCCAGTCGCCGTATTCGGCGGTGATCCCCAAACGGTCCAGCGTGGGCTGTATGGTGAGCTTGGCGCGCCCCATGGTGGAGCAATACACCGCCGTGATCTCCTCGCGGCACAACCGATCGGCCAACAGCGCCGCCTCGCGCTGCCCCTTTTCGGTCAGACCGTCAATGGCGTAGTTCGGATCACCGTGCCGTATAATTAAGAGCTTCATAGTCCCACGTCCTTTCGCGAGCATTGTACCACACCTGCCGACGATTGGCAAGGTGAAGCAGGAATTTACAAAAAATTCATAGCCGTCCGTATTGAATTATTCCCTAAAAAATGGTATACTAACAACTGTTGTTTATGAAAGGAAGTGAATGCCTATGCTGAAGCAATTGGTAAAGTGCATTCGTGAATATCGCAAACCCACCATTTTAACGATTGTATTTATCGTCGGCGAAGCGATCATTGAATGTCTTATCCCGTTCATCACCGCCAATTTGGTCAACCGCATCGAAGCGGGCGCTCAGCCGCCCGAGATCGTGCGCATCGGCCTTGTGCTGGTGCTCATGGCCGTGGCCTCGCTGTGCTGCGGCGCCATTGCCGCCTACACCTGCGCCAAGGCCTCGGCAGGCTTTGCCAAAAACGTGCGGCACGACGTATTCCACCGTGTGCAGGACTTTTCGTTCCATAATATCGACAAGTTCTCCACCTCGTCGCTGGTCACGCGTCTCACCACCGACGTTAACCACGTGCAAATGGCGTATATGATGATCATTCGCATTGCTATTCGTGCGCCCATGCTGCTCATTTTTTCCATCATTATGGCCTACATTATGGGTGGCGCACTGGCCACGTCGTTTGTGGTCATCGTTCCGTTTTTGACGTTCGGTCTGCTCATGGTGGCCCGCAAGGCCATGCCGGCGTTTCGCCGTGTATTTAAAAAGTACGACCGCTTAAACGAATCCATTGAGGAAGACGTGCGCGGTATGCGTGTGGTCAAGGGCTTTTCGCGCGAGGAATACGAAAAAGCCAAGTTCCGCACCTCGGCCGAGGACATTCAGCGCGATTTCACCCGCGCCGAGCGCATTGTGGCGCTCAACTCGCCGCTCATGCAGTTCTGCGTGTATTTTAACATGATCTTCGTGCTCATCGTGGGCTCCATGCTGGTCATCAAGAGCGGTGGCTCGCTCATCAACGTGGGTGAGATCACCGCCATGCTCACCTACGGTATGCAGATCTTAATGCAGCTGATGATGCTGTCGATGATCTACGTCATGCTCACCATGTCGGCCGAAGCCATGAAGCGCATCACCGAGGTACTGCGCGAGGAGCCCTCGCTGCACAACCCCGAAGATCCCGTATACGAAGTGGCCGACGGCTCCATCGACTTCGAGAACGTCAGCTTCAAATATTCTGCCGAGGCCGACCGCTTTGCCCTGGAGGGTGTCGATCTGCATATCCGATCGGGCATGACAGTGGGCATTTTGGGCATCACCGGCTCCAGCAAAACCACGCTGGTGCAGCTCATTCCGCGCTTGTATGACGTCAGCGAAGGCTGCGTGCGCGTGGGCGGCCGCGATGTGCGCGACTACGATCTCGACACCCTGCGCGGTGCGGTGGCCATGGTGCTGCAAAAGAACCTCTTGTTCTCGGGCACCATCAAGGAAAACCTGCGTTGGGGCAATGAGGCCGCCACCGATGAGGAAATTGAAGAAGCCTGCCGTTTGGCGCAGGCCGATGAGTTTGTGCGCGCCTTCCCCGAGGGGTACGATACCTTTATCGAACAGGGCGGCACCAACGTGTCGGGCGGTCAGAAGCAGCGCCTGTGCATTGCGCGTGCTCTGTTGAAAAAGCCCAAGATCTTAATTCTCGACGACTCCACCAGCGCCGTGGATACCCGCACCGATGCCCTCATCCGCGACGGCTTTAAGCGCTACATTCCCGAAACCACCAAGATCATCATTGCCCAGCGCGTTGCCTCGGTGCAGGATGCCGATTTAATTTTGGTTATGGAAAACGGCCGTGTGGTATCGTCGGGCACGCACGAGGAGCTCATGCGCGGCAGCGAGATCTACCGTGAGGTGTTCGAGCAACAAACGCACGGAGGTGATAGCGATGAGTAAACCGATGGGAGGCCCCATGCGCGGCCCGCAGCCGCGCGGTATGCGCAAGCTGAACTTCCGTTCGCTCGGCCGTGTGGTCAAGCTGTTGTTCCGTTCCTACCCGGTGCTGGTGCCGTTGGCCATGTGCTGCACCATCTTCTTCTCACTGGTATCGTCCATTCCGTCCATCTTCACGCAAAAGGTGCTGGCGATCGTCACGCGGTACATGGAGGCAGGCAACCTCGATTGGACGGTTGCCAAAACCGAAATCCTGCCGCTGGTGGGCGTGCTCATTGCGCTGTACGTTGCCTCGCTCATCGTCATTACGCTGCAGGGGCAGTTAATGGCGTATATCACGCAAGGCTTTTTGAGCAAGCTGCGCTGCCGCATGTTCGACGGCATGCAGAACCTGCCCATCCGGTATTTCGACACGCATAAGCACGGCGATATCATGAGCCACTACACCAACGATATCGACACCCTGCGCCAGCTGGTATCGCAATCGCTGCCCAGTTTGCTGCAGTCGTCGCTGGTGGTAATTACGGTGCTGTCCATCATGCTGTATTACAGCCTGTGGATGACTCTGGTGGTGCTGTGCGGCGTGGTCCTCATCTTCACCGTGTCCGGCAAGGTGGGCGGCGGCTCGGCCAAATACTTCATTCGCCAGCAAAAGGCCGTGGGTAAAACCGAGGGCTACGTGCAGGAAATGATGAACGGCCAAAAGGTCATTAAGGTGTTCAGCCGCGAACCGCAGGTGCGCAAGGAATTTGATACCATCAACGAAGAACTGTATCAAGATGCCTTCCGCGCCCACGCCTACGCCAACATTTTAGGCCCCATCGTGATGAATATCGGCAACATTTTGTACGTTATCATCGCCATCGTGGGTGGCATTTTCTTGGCGGTGGACGTCAATCACGATATCAATATCAGCCTGTCGGGCATGGCGTTTGAGATCTCGCTCATCGTGCCGTTTTTGAACATGACCAAGCAGTTTACCGGCAACGTCAACCAGTTCTCGCAGCAGATCAATTCGGTGGCCATGGCGCTGGCCGGTGCCGAACGCGTGTTCGCCTTAATGGATGAACCTGCCGAGGCCGACGACGGCTACGTCACGCTGGTCAACGCCAACGTAGCCCCGGACGGTACCGTTACCGAATCCGAGCACCGCACCGGTCACTGGGCGTGGAAGCACCCGCACAGCGACGGCACGCTCACCTACACGCTGCTGCGCGGCGACGTTACGCTGGAAAACGTGGATTTCGGCTACGTGGAGGATAAACCCGTGCTGCACGACGTTTCGGTGTACGCCGAGCCCGGTCAAAAGGTGGCGTTCGTGGGTGCCACGGGCGCGGGGAAAACCACCATCACCAATCTGATCAATCGCTTTTACGATATTGCCGACGGCAAGATCCGCTACGACGGCATTAACATTAATAAGATCAAAAAATCCGACCTGCGCCGTTCGTTGGGTATCGTGCTGCAGGAAACCAACCTGTTCACCGGCACGGTCATGGAAAACATTCGTTACGGCCGCCTGGATGCCACCGACGAGGAATGTCGCGAAGCGGCGCGCCTGGTGGGTGCCGACGATTTCATTTCCCGCTTGCCGCAGGGCTACAACACCGAGCTTGCCAACAACGGCGCCAACCTGTCGCAGGGGCAGCGCCAGCTCATTGCCATTGCCCGCGCGGCGGTGGCCGATCCGCCCGTCATGATCCTCGACGAAGCCACCTCCTCGGTGGATACCCGCACCGAGGCCATCGTGTCGCGCGGTATGGATAAGCTCATGGAGGGCCGCACGGTGTTCGTTATTGCGCACCGCTTGTCCACCGTAAAGAATTCCGATGTGATCATGGTGCTGGAAAAGGGCCGCATTATCGAACGCGGCAACCACGAAAAGCTGATAGCCGAGCGCGGCACGTATTATCAGCTGTACACCGGCGCCTTTGAGCTGGAGTAAGGAGTAGCGTATGGTAAACATTCCGTTGTATTCTTGGTTTGTCAGCAAAATGGAGGGTCAGCCCGTCACCAACGTGTTTCGCGGCTCGGTGGGCACCGACCCCACGCGCGGCTGCCTGCTGAAGACCACCATGAACTATCTCGTGTATATTCGCGATTTCAACACCGAAACGGCACGCTTTGTGTGCGAATGTCGCGTGGTGCGCCCGTGGGACGAGGGCAGCACGGTGGAGGAACCGGTGATTGCCGATTTCCCCTGCAGTGAGGAAGGCCGTCTGGAAGCCGAAGCATGGCTCAACGAGCAGTTTCGTCCCATTTTAGAACAGTAATAAAAATCCCCGTCCGAACAAGGACGGGGATTTTTTAGCAGAAAGTTTTAAAAATGCGGCGGCTCCCCGTGTCAGGGGAGTTGGCAAAACCGCAGGTTTTGACTGAGGGGCAGTAAGGAAAACAACGGTGGCCTTACCAATTATTCTTCGTCGGGCTCCACCAGCACTGTTACGCGATTGATCTTTCGCTCGGCAAACTCCTGCTCATCCACCAGGAAAAAGTAGGAGGTACGGGTTTCGTCGTAGCGCTGCTCACTGCTGCTGATGCGCAACAAGGGGAAGCGCTGACCGTTGTGGTATTCCAAAAACTCCCAGGAATCGGCGTAGAGCGTATAGGTGCTCATGGTGCCTCCCACGATGATCCCGCGGAACTCAGAGGTGCCCAGCGGCATGCTCATGGGAGTGCCGTGCCAGGTCAGCGTGGCACCGCTGCCGTCGTAGCGGCACTCGCCCAAGCCAAAGGGGTTGTCCTCGTCGGTAAAGAAGCCGCCCTCCGGCTCCTCGCAATCGTAATCCACGGAGTCGTAAAACCGCACACACACCGTGTCGGGACCGTATTCGTCGGTTTCAAAAAACTCATTGGCCGTGAAGATCTGCATCATGCCGGTCTCGGGGAACCCGGGCAGCGGCGGAAATTCTTCAAAATTCATTTGGAACAGCAGCATCATCGGCTCGCCGTTGCGGTCGAGAGGCAGGGCTTTCCCTTCGGGGAGATACGGCACGCCCAGCGTTTTGGTAACGCACAGCGGTGCGTGCTCGTCGCAGAAAAAATCCTCGTCACTTTGTAAGAAGTAGGCAGCAACGGTCTGACCGTTCATGAAGATCGCTCCTCTCAAAATTACGTATGTATATAGTATACCATAAACTGCGACACTTTTCAATGAATTTCTTAACGATGCTGGACAAGCGCACGGGCGTGTGTTATAATAGCAAGCAAAGAAAGCGAGGCGTTGTTATGCGAACGTGGGCTGCTATCTGTCGGGTGGGCATCTGGATCGTGACGGTGCTCATGCTGTTTTTCCAGATCCTCACCGTTATGGGCATTAAAAATTACGATACCGCCGTGGGTGCTGCCAGCTCGTATGAGGTGGCTCCGCTGGTGCTTGCCACTGCACTCATGACGGTCACGGTCATTGTGTTTTTCGCTTTGCGCCGCGGCCGCTTGGTGCCGCTCATCATTGCCGCCGTGCTGGGCCTGTGCTTTGTGGCACTGGCACATTCGTTGCACGTGTATTACGGTCCGCCCACCACCGGTGTTATTCCCGACGGCAGCTATCTCACCGTATGGAAGGCACTCTATCGCCACGCACTGCCGGTGCTCATTCCCTTTATGATGATCCCCGGGTGGCTGGTTCAGCGTGAGGATAATCGCGCCGCCGAGGCCGCTGCCGAGGCCGAACCCATGCCCAGCGTGTTAGAGGGCTTTACCATGTCCTCGCTCGACGAATAAACAAGCAAAAGCCGCACGGCACGTGCGGCTTTTTTCGGAGGAGCTTATGTTACCATCGTTGTTTACCGAACGCATGCACCGCCTGCTCGGCGAGCAAGCCGCCTTGCTGGAGACGTGGCAAAGCACGCCGCTTACCACACGCGGCGTGCGCGTCAACACGCTCAAATGCTGTGCCGAGCAGTTGTGCAGGCTGCTGCCGCTCTCGCTGAAGCCTACGCCGTTTTCGCCGGTGGGCTTTGTTACCGAAACGAGCTTTGCCGCCGGTCGCGATCCGCTGCATCACGCCGGCGCCTATTACATGCAGGAACCGTCGGCCATGTCGGCGGTCACACTGCTTTCGCCGCAGCCGGGCGAGCGCGTGCTGGATCTGTGTGCCGCTCCGGGCGGCAAATCCACACAGATCGCCGCCGCGCTGGGGCACACGGGGCTGCTGTGGGCCAATGAATACGTGCCTGCCCGTGCACGGGTGCTGGCACAAAATCTGGAACGCTGCGGCGTGCGCCGCGCCGTGGTGTCGGTGGGCGATACGGCTCGCTTGGCCGAGGCGTTGCCCGCATATTTTGATGCCGTGCTGGCCGACGTTCCCTGCTCGGGTGAGGGTATGTTCCGCAAGGAGCCCGAAGCGTTTTCGGGCTGGAGCGAGGATAACGTGCGCCTGTGCGCTGCCCGCAGTGAGGAAATTTTGCACAACGCCGCTGCCTGCGTTCGCCCGGGTGGTCGGCTGGTGGTGTCCACCTGCACCTTTGCGCCCGAGGAAAACGAATGGGCGATCATCCGCTTTTTGCACGCGCATCCCGACTTCACCTTGGAGGAGGCCGCGTTGCCGTTTGGGCAGGCGGGCTTTTCGGCCGAACAGGTCGCCTCGTTCGGTGAGGCAGCACTGCTGCCGTTTGCTCGCACGCAGCCGCTGTCGCACACGCGCCGCATCTTTCCGTGGCACGGCGGCGAAGGCCACTTTTTGGCGTTGCTGCGTCGCGCAGGGGAGGGCGACACCCCGTACCCCCGCACGGTGGAGGCCAAGCCCGACTCCATGGCTGCCGAGGTGTATGCCCAATGCTTTTGCGAAGCGCCGAACGGCGTGTTTCTCCGCACGGGCGATACCGTGCGCCTGATACCGAGCGATCTGCCCGAAGCCCGCGGCGTTCACGTGCTGTGCGCCGGTGTGGCGGTGGGTGAGGTCATCGGCGGCCGCACGCCGCGCATCGAGCCGTGCCATGCGGCGTTTCAAAGCGCTGCCGCGGCCGATTGCCGCAGCCTGTTGAACCTAACCTACAACGATCCGCGCTTGGCGGCGTTCCTGCGCGGTGAGGAGCTGCGCGACGATGCTGCCGGCGGTTGGACGGGGGTTGCCGTCGAGGGCGTTATGTGCGGTTTCGGTAAGGCCACGGGCGGTCGATTAAAAAACCGCTATCCCAAAGGTTTGCGTTTGCTGGGTTGATTTTTTTACACGTCTTTGGTATACTGAATTGGTAAATGCTGCATAGGAGGCTTTATTATGAATACAACGTATTATTTGGCAATCGACTTCGGCGCATCCAGCGGCCGTCACATTTTGGCGCACGTGGAAAACGGTAAGATCGTGCTGGAAGAGGTGCACCGCTTCAAGAACGGTTTTGTGGAGAAAAACGGCCACTTCTGCTGGGACACCGATAAGCTGTTCGAGGGCATCATCACGGGCATGAAAAAGTGTGCCGAGCTGGGCAAGATCCCGCAGTCCATGGGCATCGACACGTGGGGTGTCGACTTCGTCCTGCTCGACGAGAACGGCGCCGTGCTGGGCGACACCGTGGCCTACCGCGACAGCCGCACCGACGGCATGGACGAAGAGGTCTACGCGCTGGTTCCCGAAACCGAGTTGTATGCCAAAACCGGTATTCAGAAGGCTATGTATAACACCATCTATCAGCTGATGAGCCTGAAAAAGACCGAGCCTGCCCTGCTCGACAAGGCGGCACAGCTGCTCATGATCCCTGCCTATTTCCACTACCGCTTAACAGGCGTGGGTGTCAACGAATACACGCTGGCCACCACCACCAATCTTGTCAACGCCGAAACCAAGGAATGGGACGGCGAGCTGCTGGATAAGCTCGGTTTCCCGCGTCGCTTGTTCGGCCGCATCGGCAAACCGGGCGAGGTGCTCGGCAAGCTCACCGACGAGATCGCCAAGGAAGTGGGCTTCAGCTGCAACGTGGTGCTCCCCGCCACGCACGACACCGGCTCCGCCGTGGCTGCCGTTCCCGCTAACGACGACGATTTCCTCTACATCAGCTCGGGCACGTGGTCGCTGTTGGGCGTGGAGCGCATGATCCCCGATTGCAGCGAGGCCAGCCGCAAGCTCAACTTCACCAACGAGGGCGGTGTGGAGTATCGCTTCCGTTATCTCAAGAACATTATGGGTCTGTGGATGCTGCAGTCCATCAAGCGCGAGCTTAACGACGAATACGGCTTCGGCGAATTGTCCGATCTGGCGCGCGAAGCCAAGATCAACTCGCTGGTCGATGTGGACGATATGCGCTTCCTGGCTCCCAAGAGCATGATCGACACCGTCAAGGCTCTGTGTGCCGAGGGCGGTCAGCAGGTCCCCGAAACGGTGGGCGAGGTGTGTAAGGTCGTGTACCTCAGCTTGTCGGATTGCTATCGCAAGGCGATCGAGCAAATGGAAGAGGTTACCGGCCGCACCTATAGCCGCCTGCACATTGTGGGCGGTGGCTGCCAAGACGGTTACCTCAATGAACTCACCGCCAAGGCCACCGGCAAAGCGGTGTATGCGGGCCCCATCGAGGCCACGGCACTGGGCAACCTGCTGGTGCAGATGCTCGCCAACGGCGAATTTACCTCGCTGGCCGAGGGCCGCGAAGCCATTGCGCGCTCGTTCGACGTTAAGCCTGTAAAATAAAACACAAACACCAACGCCGCCGCGAATTTTCGCGGCGGCGTTTTTTGCAGTACGATCCAAACCGGGTGCCATCCTGAGCGTAGTCGAAGGATCTCCCCAGTGCGGGCGCTCAAAACGCGATTCATTTCCAGTTCAAAAAATGTACAATTCCAAGACAAAAATGAACAAATAATAGAAATTCCCTCTTTACTTTGATAAAGTAGGCGTGTTATACTGATAGTGTGTAAAGTCATCCGGAGAATGAGAGAGGGATGGCACGGTGTTCGGCTGTGCCATCCTGTCTTGTTCTTTGGAGAAAAAGGAGGAGTTTTTTTCATGAAAAGCATCTCAAAACGCCTGCTTTCCTGCCTGCTGGCGGTCACGCTGCTCATCACCTGCAGTATCGCAGGGATCGTGCTGCCTGTTTCCGCCGTGGAGTATGCCGAGGTAGGCACCAACATTGCCGTAAACGGTGATTTCGAAACCGTCGACGGCACGCAGTGGACCAACGCCTCGCCCTACGGCGCGAAAGACGGCGTGGGCTTCGGCGGCAGCCGCGGTTTGGAACTGACCGCGGATAAGAAAACGCTGTATTACCGCACCTCGCTCACGCTGCGTCCCAACGCGGTGTATGAAGTGAGCTTTTTGGCCAAGGGCTATTACTTTAGCTTTGGCAGCGGCGGCGCCAGCAAGCTGAAGAATATCACCATTCCCGGCGTTGCCAGCATGAGCAATATTCTTTCCACCAACACCAGCGCCGACTGGGTAAAATACAGCTTCCTGTTCTACACGGGCGATGCACCGTCGTACGACAAGAACTACGGCTTCTGCTTCAAGCGCGGCTCGGCCACCACGGCCGGCAACGAGTCCTACGTGGATAATTTTGAGATCCGCGAGCTCTCCGAGGAAGCACAGGCCGAAGTGATCGCCGGCGGCGATTTCTCCGGCTACTGGAGCGAGGAGTTTGTTGAAATGTACAAGGCTGCCGGCATCACCGCCGGCTACACGCTGGAGGCTGAAGGCGAGAACGGCTACATCAAATTCCCTGCCGCCAAGGCAGAGGCCTATTTGAAGAGCCTTGCCGTGTCCGGCGGTAAAGACTACACGCTGTCCTTCAAAGCCAAGGGCGGTGCGTTGGGCGTGTATTTCAGCGCCACCCACGCCACAGCCGAAAAAGAATGGCAAACGGTAGAGCCGGGCAACGAATGGAAAACCTATTCGTTCAACTTCACCACCGCGGCCTCTCCCACGGTGGGCTACATTGTGATGTTCGCCAAGGGCAACGCCGCCATGACTGCCGCCGGCACCGATGCCGCAACGTATATTGACGATGTCAGCATCAAGCCGGCCGCGGCCAAGCCTGCCACCGCGATCACACTGAACAAAACCGAGCTCACCCTCGGCGTGAGCGGCAGCGAAACGCTGTCGGTCGTTGCCACGCCCGAAAACGGCACCTACGATGCCGTGGTGTGGACCTCGTCGAACGAAGCGGTTGCCACCGTGGCAAACGGTGTGGTCACCGCGGTAGCCCCCGGCACCGCCACCATCACTGCCACGGCAGGAACGCTTACCGCCACCTGCGCGGTCACCGTTCCGCTGGCGGCAAACGGCATGAGCGCCAGCCATGCGTCGCTGCATCTGGCACCCGGCACGGTGAAAACCGTAACGGCCGTTGCCGATCCCGTGGGTGCCGATCTGGGCACCTTGACCTGGACCTCCAATAACGAGGCGGTCGCCACGGTGGACGGCGGCAAGATCACCGCGGTTGCCGCAGGTGAGGCCACCATCACCGTGTCCAACGGCACGCTGTCGGCCACGACCGTCGTTAAGGTCTCCGAGGAAGGCGAACTCCTCACCGGCGGTGATTTCGAGAATAACGACTGGAACGTTCCGCTGTGGACCACCAATCTCATCAAGGCCGGTGCCGGCACCATCGTTACCGAAACCGACGGTAACACGGTCCTGCAGCTCCAGCCCTCCAACAATGCGGTGTATTTCCAAAACTTCCCCGTAAAGGGCAACACCACCTACGTGTTCACCTATCAGTTCAAGGGCGGCACGGTGCGCACCTCCATTTCGGCCACGCACTCGTCGGCCGGTACCGGCTGGAAAAATACCTCGCCCGAAGGCGAAGGCTGGACCACCGTTACCCGCGTGTTTACCACCAAGGCCAGCCCCAACAAGAACTTCGTGATGGCCATTGGTGCCACCACCGCCACCCCCACCTACATTGATAACGCTTCGCTCACCACGCTTCCCGCCGCCACGGCGCTCAAGCTGGATAAAACTGCCGAAACGCTCAGCCATAACCAAACGCTGCAGCTCACGGTATCCACCGAGCCCGAGCAGGCCAACGCCGGCACGCTCACGTGGGCGAGCAACAACGAAGCGGTGGCCACCGTCGATCAAAACGGCTTGGTCACGGCTGTCGGTTCGGGCGAAGCCACCATTACCGTGTCCAACGGCACACTGTCGGCCACCTGCGTGATCACGGTTCCGCTGATCGCCGACGCGTTCACCCTGAAAGAAACCGCGCTGTATTTTGCGCCGGGCACCTATAAGACCCTCACGGTCGTTACCGAGGGCGGCCTGAGCGCCGGTGCTCTCACTTGGGCCACCGCCGATGCTGCGGTTGCCACCGTTGATAACGGCAAGGTCACCGCGGTAGGCGAGGGCGCCACCACCATCACCGCCACCAACTACAAGAACGTTACCGCCACCGTCACCGTTAAGGTCGACGCTTACGGCGAGCGCCTGTCGGGCGGCGATTTCGAAAACGGCGACTGGAACCACGCTACCTTCACCGGCAACATCGTGAAGGACGGCGCCGGCTCCGTCATCACCGAGGCCGACGGCAACGCCGTGCTGCAGATCCCGGGCGACGTTACGGCTACGCTGTATTTTGCGCCGGCTCCCATCGTTGCCAATAAGACGTATATCCTCACGCTGAAGGCCAAGGGTAAGGGGCTGACCACCTCGGTCATTGCCAAGCACGTTGCGGCCGGTGCAGGTGAGAAGAGCGCCACGCTGAAGGCCGATGAATGGACCACCGTTACCCGCGTGTTTACCACCAACGGCGATCCCAACAAGAACTACGCCGTGGGCTTGCGCAACAAGAGCGGCGAAGCGGTTTTGATCGATAACATTACTTGGGCCGAGCTGCCCGATGCTGAAAGCCTCCTCATCACGCCGTCGGCGGTTGAGTTGTTGCCGAACGGCACCTCCACGCTGAAGGTGTCGGCCGTGCCCGAGCTTTCCAACATGGGCGCCGTTACCTGGTCCAGTTCCGATCCCAACGTGGTATCGGTCGACCAAGAGGGTAACGTAACGGCCGTGGCTAAGAGCGGCAGTGTCACCATCACCGTCACCAACGACAAGAACAAAACGGCAACGGCCACCGTTACCATCAACCCCTATGCGAACCTGCTCACCAACGGCGACTTCGAGCTGGGTAACACCCTGTATTACAACGCCGACGCCGATTTGAACGAGCTGATCCTTCCCGGCATCGGTAAGGACGGCAGCTGGGGCTTGCGTATGCACAACACCAGCGGCAAGTCAAAAACCACCACCTACTACCGCAAAGCGCTTCCGCTGGATCCCGGCACAACCTATATCATCACGTTCGATTATTTAGCGGCGCCCAACGGCAGCATCCGTTTGTGGTCGGGCACCATGGGCTTCGATAACGTGTACACCTCCACCGGTAAAAAGGTGTGGAAGACCGCTACCAAGATCTTCACCACGCCTGCCGATATGGCGCTCAACACCAACTGGGATCTCGGTATCGTGTGCGACGATGAGGGCGATGAGAGCGCCGTTATCGACAATATCAGTCTGAAACTGTATAACAGCGGTGTTGCGGCCGAAAGCATTACGCTCAGCAAGAACACCTTAACGCTCATTCCCGGTCGCACGGGTGCGCTGGCGGCACACGCCACGCCTGTTGACGGCGACACCAACCAGATGGTTTGGACCTCCTCCAACGAAGACGTTGCCACCGTGGAATACGGCGTGGTCACCGGCGTTGGCAAGGGTACGGCCATCATCACGGGTACCACCAAAAACGGCAAGAGCGCCAGCTGCACCGTTACGGTCAGCGGCAACGAAACCTACGTACAAAACGGTACGTTCGACAAGAAGAATGACACCAGCTGGACCTTTGCCGACGGTGCCGCCACGGCCGAGGGTGCAGGCGTTTCCAATTCGATTGCCGCGCAGCTCGTTCCCGGTGCCACGCTGTCGCAGGTCATCAACGGCGAATTCAAGCCGGAAACCGAATATCAGCTGTTCGTGCGTTATCGCACGCCGAACAAGAGCAAGGCAAGCGTGGTGCTGGCCGACGGTACCACGAAACTGGTAGACGACCTCACCGGTGAATCCTCCTACTGGAAGAAGCTCACCTACGAATTCAAAACCGGCGCAACTGCGCCCACGTCGCTCACGCTCACGTTTGCACTGGCGAGCGGCAACGGCCCCGTGTATATTGATAATATCATTCTGGCTCAAAAGGCCTCGCTCGTTGATCTGGTGGTCGAAAACATCATTTGGGACGGCGGCGACAGCCAGGTAAAACCCGGCGATAAGCTCACCTTTGCCACCACCATTCGCAACCAGGGCGAAGATAAGATGAAGCGGGATCAGTCGTTCGATGTGAACATCTGCTTAGACGGTAAAGTGATCCAAACCATCACCTACACCGGCGAGCTGGATAGCGGCGATTCCACCATTGTTATCAGCGAAACCGCGTGGACGGTAGCAGGCCTTGGCGATCACACCGTTTCGGCACACGTCAATCCCACGCTCACCGTGCTGGAGATCGACGATACCAACAACACGCGCCAGGTCAACCTGCGTATTGCCAACGAGCGTCTTGAGGCGCCCGAGCAGGCACAGGTCGCCGGCATGACCAACCTCATCTTCAGCGACGATTTCGACAGCGACAAGACCATCGACAAGTACGCCACGGGTGACCATGGCTACAAGTGGTACGTTACCGCCAAGTGGGGCAACGGCACCGCCCAGCCCGACGATTACACCGTGAAGGACGGTATCTTAAAGCTCCACCGCGGCAGCACGCCCAACAACATTACGCTCAGCACCATGGATATCAACACCGGCAACGGCTTCAGCTGGAACACCGGTTATCTGGAGTTCCGCTTGCGTGTTGTCGATGCTGACGGTGCGCAGGTCCACAACGTGGGCAACGTACCGGCCGTCTGGTCGTTCCCCATGGAAAAGCACATGGAGATCGCAGGCAAGAACAAGCGCTACGTTGAAATGGACTGGATGGAGTATTGGGGCCTTGATACGGCCAAGTGGCCTACTCGTCCGGGCGGTTACTACACCATCTCGCTGCACGATTGTGAAAACAGCACAGACGGCTTAACAGCGTGGTTCGCCAACTCCGGTTCGAGCGGCCGCTATCAGGAAGGCCTGGGCGACGAGGAATGGCACGTAATGGGCTTCCGTTGGGAAAAGGGCAAGCTTGCCGGCTACTACGACGGCGAGAAGGTCTTTGAGCAAAAGTGGGGCGAGGGCGAACAGCCCAAGCCGAATGCTCCCGATCAGATCAACGGTGTCTTGACTCCCACCGAGGACGTCTATACGCTGATCGACCGGCAGTTTAACATTCTGTACCTCTCCGCTCACGAGAAGAATCCCATGGAGCTCGACTATGTGCGTATTTGGCAGGGCGACGGCTCTGTGGTATCGCCCGACGATCCGGAGGACGGGGAAGAAGTCGATCCCGATGACGTGATCGTGGATATCGAGCCCGAGCAGTTCTGGTACAACTACTGCACCGATGACTGGGGCGACAACATCACCGCTGTCACCGAAGAAAACTACCTGAACGTTCTGGCCGGTCAGGCGCTGTGGGAGGCGCTCACGGATGCGCGCCGCGCGGAGATCAACGCCTACTTGAAGGCGCAGGGTCAGCCGTCGTACGACGAGCTGCTGGCCGCCGCGTTGGCCATTCAAAACGGCACGGACGAGGAGCAATCTCCCGCCACCGGTGCCACCACCGCGTTGCCGGCCGCCACGGCCGCTGCGGTGCTGGGTGCCGCCGCCTTGTGGCTCACGCGCAAACGCAAGCACGCAAAATAAACCACCAAGCGCCGCAGGCAGAAGCCTGCGGCGCTTTTCTTGCAAGCCTTTCGGCGGGAACGCCCTGCGTGTCGTTCCGTTGCACTCGCACAACCTCAAACCAACATCGTAGGGGGCGATGCCCACATCGCCCCTACGCAGGGAATAGCACCGCCCCATTTTCGCCTTTCTGTAAAAAAGGCTTGCATTTTTTGAAAATGTGTGGTATACTAACCATAGTGATAGTATGGTAGTAAAGGAGTGGGGCAACCCGCTCCTTTGTGTTTGTAGAAAGGAGAGCGCTATGGCAGAGAAAAAACGCGGCAGCGGCGGCATTGCGGCAGTGTGTCGCGAGCTGGCGCAGCCGTTGGCGGAAAGCCTGGGCCTGTCATTGTGGGACGTGCGCTTCGTCAAAGAAGGCTCCGATTGGTTCTTGCGCATCGTCATCGACAAAGAGGGCGGTGTCACCATTAACGATTGCGTCGATCTCACGCACCTCATCAACCCCGTGCTCGATAAGGAGGATCCCATTCCGCAGGCGTATTGCCTCGAGGTAATGTCGCCCGGTGTCGAACGGGAGCTCACACGCCCCGAGCACTTTGAAGCCTTTCTCGGCGAGCCCGTCACGGCGCGGCTCATCCGCCCGGCGGAAAACGGTCTGCGGGAGTTCGTCGGCCTGCTCACCGAAGTCACGGACGATACGCTTTCCCTCGAGCTGGAAAGCGGCGAAATTCGGCAATTTTCCCGGAAAGAGCTGTCGGCAGTTCGCGCTGTCGATCTCTGGGATGAAGATACCCAAGATGATACAATAACGGAGGAATGACACGACATGAGTAGTAATGCGGAATTTTTTGAGGCACTGCGGTTGCTGGAAAAGGAAAAAGGCATCGACGGCGCGTACCTGCTGGAGAAGATCCAAGCAGCTATCGTGCTGGCAGTGAAAAAAGACTACGGCGGGGAAGATAACGTGATGGTGAAACTGGATCCCGCCACGGGTGAGTTTGCGGTGTCCATGTTTATGCGCGTCGTAGACGAAGTGGTAAATCCCGGCGAGGAGATTTTGCCCGAGCAGGCGGTAAAATACCGCAAGTCGGCCGTTGTGGGCGACACGGTGGAGGTCAAGCTGGAAACCCGTCAGTTCGGTCGCATCGCGGCGCAAACCGCCAAGCACGTGATCCGTCAGGGCATCCGTGAGGCAGAGCGTGGCCAGAAGTTCATCGAGTTCCAGCGCCATAATCAGGAGCTGGTTACCGCCCTGGTCAGCCGCGTCGATCCTCGCACCGGCGCCGCCACGGTGGAGATCGGCAAGTCCGAAGCCGTGCTTCCCAAAACCGAGCAGGTGGGCGACGAAGAGCTGCGTGAGGGCATGCGCGTCAAGGTCTACGTGGTGGATGTGAAAGACACCGAAAAAGGCCCCCGCGTGCTGATCTCCCGCACGCATCCGGGCTTGGTCAAGCGCTTGTTTGAAATGCAGGTTCCCGAGATCTTCGACGGCACGGTCGAAATCAAGGCCGTATCGCGTGAGGCCGGCTCCCGCACCAAAATGGCGGTGCTCGCTCACGACGAAAACGTGGATGCCGTGGGTGCCTGCATTGGTGCCAAGGGCGCTCGTGTAGCTGAGATCGTGGAAGAACTCGGCGGCGAAAAGATCGATATTATCGAGTATAGTGAAGATCCCGAAAAGTTCATTGCAGCGGCGCTGGCTCCTGCCAAGGTCGTGGGTGTCGAGGTCGATCCCGACGGCGCCAAGGTCTGCCGCGTTACCGTGCCGGATGCCCAGCTGTCGCTGGCGATCGGCAACAAGGGCCAGAACGCTCGTTTGGCCGCACGTCTTACCGGCTGGAAAATTGATATCCGTCCGGAAAGCGGCTTCTACGGCGAAGACGACGCCGAAAATTAAGGAAAAGGGGTGGCCGTATGGCGCCTATCAAACGTGTACCGCTCCGCAAATGTACCGGCTGCGGTGAAATGAAACCGAAGAACCAGCTGGTGCGTGTGGTGAAAAGTCCGGAGGGTGAGCTTTCACTGGATCTCACCGGCAAAAAATCCGGTCGCGGTGCCTACGTGTGCACCGATCCTGCGTGCTTGGCAAGCGCGCGTAAGGCGCGCCGTCTGGAAAAGGCGTTTGCCTGCCGCGTTCCCGATGCGTTATACGAGGAATTGGAGGCGTATGCACAGCATGCCAACGAGTAAGCTTGTCGGGCTGCTGGGCATGTGCCGTCGCAGTGGGCGGCTCACCGCGGGGTTCGATGCGGTGGTGGCCCTTTGCCGCGAACCGCAGGTGCTCCTCATGCTCGCCTCCGATGCATCCGAACGCACGGTTCGCCAGCTGTGCTTTCAAGCAGGCGACATTCCCGTTTATCGGCTGCCGCTCACCAGGGAGGAAACGGCACACGCCGTCGGCTCCCACAAGCCCCTTGCGGTGCTTGCCACCGCCGATCAAGGCTTTATCCGGGCACTGCGCCCGCTTTTGACTACCGTTCAAGAGGAGGAATCTTGACTATGATGATTAAATATCGCGTCAGCGAGGTCGCCAAGGATTTCGGCGTGCAAAGCAAGGAGATCATTGCCCTGCTTGCCAAATTCTCCGAAACTCCCAAAAAGAGTGCCACCGCGCTGCAAGAGGATGAGCTGGATATCATTTTCGATTATCTGACTCAACAGCACAACCAAGAAAATTTAGAGGAATACTTTGCCGAGGCCGACCGCCGCCGCGAGGAAAAAACGGCCGCGAAGAAGCCTGCTCCGGCTGTTGAGGCGGCTGCTGCCGAGAAAGCCCCCGCCGAGGTCAAGGCCGAGGCTAAGCCGGCCGATGAGGTAAAGCCTGCTGCGCAAAAGCAGGAGAAAAAGCAAAAGAACCCGCCCCAGCCCCGTGTACAGATCGAACGTCGCACGGTCGATACCCGCACGGTGCAAACCAACGTGGGCGATAAGTACGACGAACGCTTCGACGATATGGCACAGTCGTCCAGCCGTGTGCGCGGCGACGGCGGCGGTATCAAAAAGCAAAAGATCAACCAAAAATCGCAGCAGTATAAGAAACCGCAGCGCCGCCGCGAAACCGAGGCCGAGCGCCTAAACCGTATTCAGATGGAGCGCAAGCAGAAGCAAATGACCATCACGGTGGGCGAGACCATCACGGTTTCCGAGCTGGCTCTGCGCTTAAAGGCCACCGTTGCCGAGGTCATCAAAAAACTGATGGTGCTGGGCATGATGGTTACTGCCAACGAGGAGATCGATTTCGACACCGCATTCTTGGTAGCCGAGGAGTTCCACGCCAAGGTCGAGCGCGAGGTGGTTGTCACCATCGAGGAGCGCATCATCGACGACCACGAGGACGACGACAGCGAGCTTCAACCGCGTGATCCCGTCGTGGTGGTCATGGGCCACGTCGACCACGGTAAGACCTCCATTCTGGACGCCATCCGCAAAACCAAGGTCACCTCGGGCGAAGCGGGCGGTATCACCCAGCATATCGGTGCCTACCGTGCCAAGGTGAACGGCCAGGCCGTTACCTTCCTCGACACGCCCGGTCACGCCGCGTTCACGGCCATGCGCGCCCGCGGTGCGCAAGCCACCGACGTTGCCATTCTGGTTGTCGCCGCCGACGACGGCATCATGCCGCAAACCATCGAAGCCATCAACCACGCCAAGGCTGCGGGTGTGGCCATCGTGGTTGCGATCAATAAAATGGATAAACCCACCGCCAACCCCGACCGCATCCTCCAGCAGCTCACCGAATACGAGCTGGTACCCGAGGAGTGGGGCGGCGATGTGATCTGCGTTCCCGTGTCGGCACACACCGGCATGGGTCTCGACCAGCTGCTGGAATCGGTGCTGTTGGTTGCCGAAATGCGCGAGCTCAAGGCTAACCCCTCCCGTGCGGCGAAGGGTGTTGTCATTGAAGCCCGCTTAGATAAGGGCCGCGGCCCCATTGCCACGCTGCTGGTGCAAAACGGCACCCTGCATTCGGGCGATATCGTGGTGGCCGGCACGGCCGTGGGCCGTGTTCGCGCCATGACCGACGATATGGGCCGCAAGGTCAACGCGGCCGGTCCGTCGGTGCCGGTTGAGATCATGGGCTTGGCCGAGGTTCCCGTGGCGGGCGACGAATTTAACGCCGTCAGCGACGAACGCTTGGCGCGTGAGCTGGTGGAGCAGCGTAAGACTGCTGCGAAAGAAGAGCAGTTTAAGCAATATCAAAAGGTCACGCTGGATAACCTGTTCAGCCAAATGCAGGAAAACGAGCGCAAGGAGCTGCCTGTTATCGTCAAGGCCGACGTGCAGGGCTCGGTGGAAGCGCTGCGCCAGTCGTTGGAGAAGCTCACCAACGAGGAAGTGCGCGTTCGCGTTATCCACGGTGCCGTGGGTGCCGTCAGCGAAAACGATGTCATGTTGGCTCAGGCCTCGGGTGCCATCATCGTGGGCTTCAACGTGCGCCCCGATCCGTTGGCACAAGCCGCCGCCGAGCAGGCCGAGGTAGACATGCGTATGTATCGCATCATCTACGACTGCCTCGAGGAGATCGAAGCGGCCATGAAGGGCATGCTCGCTCCCAAAACGCGTGAAGTGCTGCACGGCCGTGCGGAAGTCCGTCAGGTCTACCGCATCACCGGCGTGGGCTTGGTGGCCGGCTGCTACGTGCTCGACGGCAAGGTCTACCGTAACGACCTGCTGCGCATCGTGCGCGACGGTATCATCATCGGCGACGATAAGATGATCTCGCTCAAACGCTTTAAGGACGACCAGCGCGAGGTTGCCCAGGGCTACGAATGTGGTATCGGTCTGGAGAAATTCACCGATATCCAAGAGGGCGACATTTACGAAACCTATATCATTGAGGAATATCGCGATTAAAGGAGGGCCACTATGCCCGGTTATCGAATGGACCGCACCGGCGAGGATATCATGCGTGAGCTTACCGCGATCCTCCGCACCGTGAAAGACCCCCGTGTAACGGGGCTCATCAGCATCGTCCGCGTGGATGTCACGCGGGATCTGTCGTATGCCACGGTGTTCGTCAGTGCGATGGATGGCTACGAAGCGGCCAAAACCGCCGTAAAGGGCCTCACCTCTGCCGCGGGGTATATGCGGCGCGAATTGGGACTGGCGCTGAAGCTGCGCCACGTTCCGGAGCTCCGCTTTGTGGCGGACGACTCCATTGCCTACAGCTCCCACATTGCACAAACGCTGGAAGCCTTGGGCGTTAACGAAAAAAAGGACGGAGAAGCCAATGAGTGAACGCGTAACCGTTTCGCAAGCGGCGGCGCTGCTTCGTGAGGCCGACCGCATCCTCATACTCACCCATCATTTCCCCGACGGCGATACCTTGGGCTCCGGCTATGCGCTGTGCCGTGCGCTGCGTGCGCTCGGCAAGCAGGTGCGCGTTGTGTGTAACGATGCCATTCCCGAAAAGTACGCCTACATGTGGGAGGGCATGGAAACGCAAGATTTTGAACCGGCGTTCGTGTGTGCCGTTGACGTGGCCGATGAAAAGCTGCTGGGTGAAACGCTGCAGCCCCTTGCCGCGCAAACCGAGCTGTGCATCGACCATCACGGCTCACATCGGCCGTTTGAAAAGCGGTTGCTGCTGGATGCCGCCATGGGCGCCAACGCCATGATCATCCTGCAGGTCATAGAGGAACTGGGTGTCACGCTCGACGTCCCCATGGCCGACTGCCTGTACACCGGCATCGCCACCGATACCGGCTGCTTTAAATACAGCAACACCACGCCGCTCACGCACCGCATGGCCGCACAGCTGATGGAGGTCGGCGCCCACGCCGAGCCCATCAACCGCGCCATGTTCGATATCAAATCCCGTGCGCGGCTGTCGCTGGAGCAGCAGGCCTTGCAGTCCATGACGTTTTACGCCGAGGGCCGCATTGCCGTTATGAAGATCACCGAGGAGATGCTTACAACCAGCGGTGCCTGCGAGGGCGACCTGGAGGGCCTCTCTCCGCTGCCGCGCCAGATCGAGGGCGTGTGGGTGGGTGCCACCCTGCGCCGCAAGGAAGACGGCAGCTATAAAGTGAGTATTCGCACCGGCGCTCATGCCGATGCGTCCGAGATCTGTGCCCTGCTTGGCGGTGGCGGCCACGCCCGTGCGGCAGGCTGCACGCTGTCGGGCAGCGATGAAGCGGTGCTGAACGAGCTGCTTGGTGCCATCAAGCAAGCCGTGCCGCGCTTGCAGGAGAACTGCGAATGAACGGCATCCTTTGTGTGGACAAGCCGCAGGAAATGACCTCGTTTGATTGCTGCGCCATTCTGCGCCGCCTCACGGGCGAGCGCCGCATTGGCCACGCAGGCACGCTCGACCCCATGGCCACCGGCGTGCTGCCCCTCATGCTGGGGCGCGCCACGCGAGCCATTCCGCTCTTACCCACACACGATAAAACCTACCGCGCCACGCTGCGCTTCGGCTGCGTGAGCGACACGCTCGATATTTGGGGCAACGTAACGCCGCAAACTGCGGCGTTGCCCACGCCGGCCGCCGTCGAAGAAGCGCTGCCCACGTTCCGCGGTGAGATCATGCAGGTGCCGCCCATGATGTCGGCCCTTAAAAAAGACGGCGTGCGGCTATACGATCTAGCCCGCCAGGGCATTGAGGTCGAACGGGAAGCCCGCCCCGTCACCATCCATCGACTGGACGTGGTGGGGTATGAAAACGGCGAGCTCACGGTGGATTGCTCCTGCTCGGCCGGCACCTATATTCGCACCTTGTGCGACGATCTTGGCCGCCTGCTGGGCTGCGGCGCCGTCATGACCGCTCTGCGCCGCACCGCGGCCGCCGGCTACACCGAGGCCGATTGCCACACCATTGAGGAATGGCGCGCCTTTGCCGAAAACGGCACGCTGGAGCAGCATATCCGCCCGGTCGATTCTGCCTTTACCGTGTATGGTCAGGTGTCGGTCAGTGCCGCACAGGCCACGCGCTTTCAAAACGGCGGCGCCCTGTCGCTGGACCGCTTGGGCGCACAAACGGTGGCAGATGTCACACGCGTGTATGCACCCGACGGCGCGTTTTTGGGCCTCGGCACTCCCAAAGAAGGGGAGCTGCACGTACTTCGATTATTAGGAGGGATTTCCAATGGATGAAACACCGATCCGTCAGGACGAACAGCCAATCGAACCCCCGAAACCCGAAAAGAAACCCGCAAAGCGTAAGAAAAAACGCGGCCACATTCGCTATGCGGCACCGCTTGGCTTTTTGGTGCTGCTGTTTGCGGTGGTGGGCGTGATCAGCACCATCGTGGGCGGTGTGAACCTCGTTAAGCGCTGGGCCGACGATACGCCCCTGCGTGAGGAATTGTCGCTCGCGCTGGACCCTGTCATGCAGCTGTGCCCGCCGCCGTTCGACGATGCCGGCACCGCCGAGGATCAGGATACGCTGCTGATGGCGGCCATTTATGACATTGCCGAAACCGAGCGTATTCGCCAGCTGCGCGAGAAGGACGATACCTGCGTTTACGAACTGGAAGAAACCCTGTGGCGCATGATCGTGCCGCAGGCCGACGTGGAAGCCTCGTTTGCCGCACTGTTTGGCGAAAAGGCCATTCGCGAGCACAAAACGGTGGGTGAGGCGGAATACGATGCTGCCAAAGCCTGCTATTACGTTCCGCTCACGCTCAGCACCTCGGGCTACGTGCCGGTGCTGGATACGCTGAAAAAACAGGGCGACGGCTATTCCGTGCGTGTGGCCTACGTGTCCAACGCCGACGTGGCCTACGATCTCCGCGGCAACGCCATTGCGCCCACGGCGGCAATGAGCAAATACGCCCAATGGTTCACGGTAGAAAAAACCGAAGACGGTCGCTGGATCGTGGTATCCGTCACCGCCGAATAATAAAAGAAAACAAAAACGGCAGAGATTATGTAATCTCTGCCGTTTTTTATTTTCCTTGCCGTTTGCGCCGCCGCACGCGGTTGATATGTCGCTCAAACTCGCCGCTGTCCAGCAGCTGCGCCAGCACGTATTGCTCAAACGTGGGCACCGTGCACGAATAAAATCCCACACGCTGCTCAAAGGCATCGAGCAACGCCTCGGGCAACACCATATACCCCACGCGAAACGCAGGGGAGATGCTTTTGGAAAACGTGTTCACGTACACCACGTTTCCACGCTCCGCCAGCGAAAACAGCGTTTCCTCCGGCTTGTGCGAAAGCGTGAATTCCGACTCAAAATCATCCTCCACCAGCATCCTGCCGTCGTCGGCCCAGCGCAGGTATTCGCGTTTTTTGGAAGCGCCGGCCGTGACCCCGGTGGGGAAGCTGCGGTAGGGCGTAATGTGCAGCACCGTGGCAGCAGAGGCCGAAAGTGCCTCGCTGAGAATACCGTCTTGCCCCAGCGGCAACCGTTCAAAGGCTACGCCGTTGGCGGCGTACACGCGTTCAATTTGCTTGTACGACGGCGACTCCACCGCATACGTTCGCTCGCGCCCCAGCAGCTCCACCAGCAGGCCGTACAAATACTCGGCACCTGCACCAATAACGATCTGCTCGGGCCGTGCGTGAATACCGCGGCTGCGCGCCAAGTACCGCGACAACGCCTGCCGCAGCGGCGCACAGCCTTTGTTTTCGGGCTTCACCATCAACGCCTCGCCGTGCTCGCTCAGCACGCGCCGCATGGTTTTTGCCAGCACCGAGAAGGGAAAATCACCGCCGCGCTCCCCACCGACATACGGCAACGGCGGCAGCGGGGCCGACGGCGGCAAAAACACGTCGCCCTCGCGAAAACTCACAAAATACCCACTGCGCTCGCGCGCCTCGGCATACCCCTCGTCGCACAGCAGGGAATAGGCGTGCTCGGCCGTTACCAGGCTGATCCCCAGCTCCTCAGCCAGCACTCGCTTCGACGGCAAGCGGCTGCCAAACGGATACATCCCTGCGGCAATATCCTCGCGCAGCTGCTCATATACCTGTAAATAGGCGGCCTTGCCGCCGTTTTTCTCCACACGATAGTTCATCTGGTCTTACCAACTCCATTTATTTTGTGCAATCGCATCATACCAGACTATTGTACGCGCTTTTTCACCCCCTGTCAATCCCTGCCTTTTTCGCGATTTCGCTTGACAAACGGTAAATATGGTGTATAATTGTATACAATTATACACGAGAGGAGCGTAACTATGCTTGAAATATCCTCTAAAACCAATTTGTTAGAGCAAAAATCCTACAAGTATTCGTTACAAGACGTAGCCGAACCCAATTTACAGCGCGACATTTATTCCTACGGCACGGTTCCCAAGGTGGCGTTCAACCATCGCCGCGTACCGATGAATATGCCCGAGGAGATCTGGATCACCGACACCTCCCTGCGCGACGGCCAGCAATCGGTGGAGCCGTACAGCGTGGAGCAGATCGTGCAGCTGTATAAATTCCTTTCCAAGCTGGGCGGGCCCTACGGTATCATTCGCCAAACAGAGTTCTTTATTTACAGTAAAAAAGACCGCGAGGCCCTCGAAAAATGCATGGAGCTGGGGCTGAAATTCCCCGAGATCACCAGTTGGATCCGCGCCAGTAAAGAGGATTTCCGCTTAGTGCGCGATCTCGGTATTCGTGAAACCGGCATTTTGGTGAGCTGCAGCGACTATCACATTTTCAAGAAGATGAAAATGACACGTAAGCAGGCGCTGGAGCACTATCTCGCCACCATCGCCGATGCGTTCGAAGCCGGCATCGTGCCGCGCTGCCACTTGGAGGATATCACCCGCGCCGATTTTTACGGCTTTGTGGTGCCGTTTGTCAACGAGCTGCAGGCGCTGTCCCGCCAGGCGGGGATCCCCGTTAAGATCCGTGCCTGCGACACCATGGGCTACGGTGTACCCTACACCGAAGCCGCCATGCCGCGCAGCGTGGCCGGTATTATGTACGGTCTGCAGCACTACGCCGACGTTCCCTCCGAATGTCTGGAGTGGCACGGCCATAACGACTTTTATAAGGCTGTGGCCAACGCCTCTACCGCGTGGCTGTACGGCGCGTGCGCCGTTAACTGCTCGCTGCTGGGCGTCGGTGAACGCAC
Source organism: Clostridia bacterium (assembly GCA_017503785.1). Lineage (GTDB taxonomy): Bacteria > Bacillota > Clostridia > Oscillospirales > Acutalibacteraceae > RGIG3009. Next base: position 19,594 of record JAFVSK010000018.1, on the reverse strand, counting down.
AGGCAACATTCCGCTGGAGGCCATGGTGTTCGAATACGCCGCCCTCCGCGGCTCCATGGACGGCATGGAGCCCACGGTCATCACCGAGATCGCAGAGTATTTCAAAAATGAGATCGGCTACGATATCCCCGCCATGACGCCGTTCGTGGGGCGCAGCTTCAACACCACGCGTGCCGGTATTCATGCCGACGGCTTAATGAAGGATGCCGAGATCTACACCATTTTCGACACCGAAAAACTGTTGGCTCGTCCTGCAACGGTCGAGATCAGCAAAACCTCGGGTCTGGCGGGCATCGCCTATTGGATCAATCAGAATTACGGCTTGTCGGGTGAGGCAAAGCTTGCGAAAAACGACGAGCTGGTGGTGGCCATCAAGGCGTGGGTGGATGCCCTGTACGAGGGCGGCCGCCAAACCGTGATTTCCCACAAGGAACTGGAAGATAAGATCACCGAGCTGGCTCCGGGCCGCTTTGGCGATCAGTAAGGAGGAGCGTTATGGCAACCTTTAAAACCGTCTCTCTGGCCGATCAGGTATTTGAAAAGCTGGAAAACGATATCATCACCGGTGTCTACGCCCGCGGTGAGCTGCTTACCGAGCTGAAGCTGGTGGAAAATCTGGGTGTCAGCCGCACCCCCATTCGCGAAGCGTTGCGCCGCTTGGAGCAGGAACGCCTCATTGCCGACAGCGGCAAGGGCTCGGTGGTGCTGGGCATCACCCTGGAGGACTTGGTGGACATTATGAACATCCGCCAGCGCATCGAGGGCTTGGCCGCCTACTACACCACCGTGAACCTCACGCCCGAGGGGCTGGAGCGGTTGCGCACCATCAGCCAGCTGCAGGATTTTTACTACGAGAAACACGATATTGAGCACCTGCGCGAAATGGACGATCAGTTCCACGACACCATTTACGAGCTCAGCGGCCGCGCCGTCATTCACGATACGCTGTTGCCGTTGCACAAAAAAACGCAGCGCTACCGCCGTATTTCCATTGAAGACAGTAGCCGTTTGGATCATTCCATTCAGGAGCATCGCGCTATTTTTGCGGCCATTGCCGCGGGGGATGCCGAAACGGCCGAACGGCTCACGCAGGAGCATATCACCAACGCTAAAGAGAGTATGATCGAGAGGTTCCATTATCATGGGTAAGACGATAGCAGAAAAAATTATACAAGCACATTTGGTAGCAGGGGAGATGACGGTCGGCTCCGAGATCGCCCTGCGCATCGACCAGACCCTCACGCAGGATGCTACGGGCACCATGGCCTATTTGGAATTTGAAAGCATGGGCATCCCGCGGGTAAAAACCGAGCTCAGCGTGGCGTATGTCGACCATAACACGCTGCAATGCGGTTTCGAAAACGCCGACGACCATCGCTATCTGCAAACGGTAGCTGCCAAATACGGTGTACAGTTTTCCCGTCCCGGCAACGGCATTTGCCATCAGGTGCATTTGGAACGCTTCGGCAAGCCGGGAAAAACGCTCATCGGCTCCGACAGTCACACCCCCACCGCCGGCGGTCTCGGCATGCTGGCGTTTGGCGCCGGTGGCATGGACGTGGCGGTGGCCATGGGCGGCGGTGCCTACTATATCACCATGCCTCGCCAATATCGAGTGAACCTCACAGGTGAACTGCGCCCCCACGTAACCGCCAAGGACGTCAGCTTAGAGCTGCTGCGCCGCTTGAGCGTGAAAGGCGGCGTGGGCGTGTTGGTGGAATGGGGCGGCCCGGGCGTGAAAACGCTGTCGGTTCCCGAACGTGCCACCATCACCAATATGGGCGCCGAGCTGGGTGCCACCACCTCGATCTTTCCGTCCGATGAAAACACGCAGGCGTTCTTGGCAGCGCAAGGGCGCGTGCAGGATTACACGCCTCTCGCCGCCGATGACGATGCGCAGTACGACCGCGTGATCGAGATCGACCTCTCCAAGCTGGAGCCGTTGGTGGCCTGCCCGCACAGTCCCGATAACGTGGTGCCGGTCGGCTCGCTCAAGGGTGTCAAGGTCGATCAGGTGTGCATCGGTTCGTGCACCAACTCCTCGCTGCAGGATATGAAAAAGGTCGCCGCCATTTTGCGCGGCAAAACCGTGGCTCCGCACGTCAGCCTGTCCATCTCGCCCGGATCGCGGCAGGTGCTCAACATGCTGGCCGAAAGCGGCGAGCTGAACGACATTTTGCTCAGCGGCGCTCGCCTGCTGGAATGTGCCTGCGGTCCGTGCATCGGCATGGGCTTTTCGCCTCCGTCGGGCGGCGTGAGCCTGCGCACCTTCAACCGCAACTTCCACGGCCGCAGCGGCACGCGTGATGGGCAGGTCTATCTGGTATCGCCCGAAACGGCCGCTCTGTCGGCCATCACAGGCTACATTACCGATCCGCAGGGCCTGGAACTGCCGCCGCAACGCACGATGCCCGCGTATTTCCACGTGGACGATTCGGCGCTGCTGCCGCCTCCCGACGAAGCGGAAGCGCGCGACGTCGAGGTGCTTCGCGGCCCCAACATTAAGGAATTCCCCACGTGTGCGCCGCTGGGTGACACGCTCACTGCCGAGGTGGTGCTCACGGTAGGCGATAACATTACCACCGACCACATCATGCCGGCAGGTGCCAAAATTTTGCCCTACCGCTCCAACATTCCGTACCTGTCGCGGTTCTGCTTTGAGGTGTGCGACCCCACGTTCCCCGAACGCGCCGCAGCCGCAGGCACGGGCATCATCGTGGGCGGCGAAAACTACGGCCAAGGCTCCTCGCGTGAGCACGCGGCCCTGGTGCCGATGTATTTGGGTGTGCGCTGCGTGCTGGCCAAGAGCTTTGCTCGCATCCACGCGGCCAACCTCATCAACGCAGGCATTTTGCCGCTCACCTTTGCCGACGCTGCCGACGGCGATGCCGTGAAGCAAGGCAGTCGCTTAACCATCAATAACATCGCCGAAGGCTTGGCGAAGGGCAGCCTTACTGTTACCGACGAAACAAGCGGCCGACAGTTCACCGTCTGCTGCGACTTCACCGAGCGCCAGCAACGCATTTTGGCGTGCGGCGGCTTACTTAACTACACCAAGGAGGGCGGCGTATGACCGAACTGGATCGTGCGTGTGCACAATTTCGCACGCTGTTAGAGGAACAGCAGCAGCGCTTGGCTGCCATGGATACCGAGCGGGTGGACCTCACCAAAAAGCCCACCGTCACCGTGGGCTTGGCCGGCGGCGACGGCATCGGCCCCATCTTAATGGAACAGGCCGAGCGCGTGCTGCGCCATCTGCTGCAAGCCGAGCTGGCCACCGGTGCGGTGGTACTGAAGCCCATTACAGGCCTCACCATCGAAAACCGCTTGGCCGAGGGTTGCTCGGTGCCGCCGTCGGTGCTCAATGAGATCCGCGCGTGTGACGTATTTTTAAAAGGCCCCACCACCACACCTATGGGCGGTACCATGGAAAGCGCCAACGTCACCCTGCGGCGTGAGCTGGATCTGTATGCCAACGTGCGCCCCGTTGCCATTCCCGAAGAGGGGATCGACTGGGTGTTCTTCCGCGAAAACACCGAGGGCGAATACGTGCTCGGCAGCCGCGGTGTCGAGCTTGACGGCATGGCGGTGGATTTCAAGGTAACCACCGACAGCGGCACCCGCCGCATCGCGCGCGCTGCGTTTGAACACGCCGTTCAAAACGGCAAAACGCGCGTGTCCATCGTCACCAAGGCCAATATCATGAAAAAGACCGACGGTAAATTCACCGCGATCTGCCACGAGGTCGCACGCGACTATCCCGGCATCGAGGTGGACGATTGGTACATTGATATCATGACCGCCAATTTGGTAGACCCGCGTATTCGCAACCGTTTTCAGGTGGTGCTGCTGCCCAACTTGTACGGCGATATCCTCACCGACGAAGCCGCCCAGCTGCGCGGTGGGGTGGGCACCAGCGGCAGCGCCAACGCTGGCGACCGCTATGCCATGTTTGAAGCCATTCACGGCTCGGCACCGCGCATGATCGAAGCGGGCCTAGGCGACTATGCCGACCCGCGCAGCATCCTGCGCGCCGCGGCCATGCTGCTGCGCCACATTGGCCGCACCGCAGCGGCCGCACAGCTGGAGCAGGCGCTGGATGCGTGCACCGTCACCGTCACGGGCGACACAAACGGCGCCACCTGCGCCGCCTATACCGATGCCCTGCTGAAACTGCTTTAACCAAGAAAAAGGCCGCCGATGAAGTCATCGGCGGCCTTTTTCTTATTTACTTTAAGAATCCGTTAACGATCTGTTCCTCGGCCTCCTGCTCGGTCAGGCCCAAGGTCATCAGCTTAATAAGCTGTTCGCCGGCGATCTTGCCGATCGCGGCCTCGTGAATGAGGCTGGCATCCAAATGATTGGCGGTGATCTCCGGCACCGCCACCACGCTGGCGTTGTCCATCAAAATGGCATCGCACTCGGTATGCCCCGCGCAGCGCGTGTTGCCGTAAATGTGCGACACAAACCGCTGCTTGGAGCGGTCGCGCGCCACCGAACGCGAGATGACGTTTGCCGAGGAGTCCTCGCCGTTGAGATACACGGTAAAATCGGTGTTAGCCACCTGCTCGCCGTGGGTCATCAGTTTTTCCTTAATGAGCAGCGTAGCACCTGCGCCCACCGTGGCGGTGGTAATGCGATCGGTAGAATCCACGCCCTTGATCTGCGTAGTTTCCAGCTCCATCGTGGCGCCTTCCTCCAAATAGATCACGGTGTTCGGGTTCATCACGCGTTGGCCGTTGCCGTCGCCCTGCCCGTAATGGCGCTCTACGTACCGAATTTTCGCGTTTTTGCCCACGTAGAAGGTGTGGATACCGTCGTGGCGGGATTCCTCGTCACCGCCGTTGTGGATACCGCAGCCGGCCACGATGGTAATATCGCAATCGTCGCCCACGAAGAAATCGTTATACACCATTTCCTGCAAGCCGCTTTGGCTGAGCACCACGGGAATGTGCACGCTTTCGTTTTTGGTGCCGGGCTTAATGCGAATATCAATGCCGGGCTTGTCCTCTTTGGTGATAATATCAATGTTCGCGGTGGTGTTGCGCCCGGCCATGGTGCCGTTGGCGCGAATGTTATATGCACCCTCGGGAACGCCGTGCAGCTCGGTCACGGCCTCTAACAGTGTTTGTTGAATCTTATCCATGCAGCAACCTCCTTTACAACTTGTCCGTCAGGGCCGAGCAGGCCGTGGCGGCGTTCAGCAGATGCGGCATAACCTCGCTCGGCGTACCGATGCGGTCGATCTCGCCGCCGGCGATCACCACGATCTTGTCGGCAATATTCAAAATACGTTCCTGATGCGAAATGATCAGAATGGAGCCGCCCTGCTTCTTATGCATTTTCTCAAACACCTGAATGAGGTTTTGGAAGCTCCACAGGTCGATTCCGGCTTCGGGCTCGTCAAAGATCGACAGCTTGGTGCCGCGGATCATCACGGTGGCGATTTCAATACGCTTGAGCTCGCCGCCCGATAAGCTGGCGTTGACTTCGCGGTTAATGTAATCCTTAGCGCACAGGCCCACCTCCGACAGGTAGGAGCACGCCTTGGTAACCGACATGGTCTCCCCGGCCGCCAGCGACAAAAGATCGTGCACGGTAATGCCTTTAAAGCGCACCGGCTGCTGAAACGCAAAGCTGATGCCGCGTTTGGCGCGTTCGGTAATGGACAGCGCGGTAATATCCTCGCCGTCTAAAATTACCGAGCCGGAGGTGGGGGTGAGAATACCGGCCACCACCTTGGCCAGCGTCGACTTACCGCCGCCGTTGGGGCCGGTAAAGGCTACAAAGCGTTCGTCCACGCGCAGATTGATATTGTGTAAGATCTCCTTTTTCTCGCCGTCGGTTTCCACGGCGTAGGAAAGATTTTTCAGTTCCAGCATACGGTCAAGCCTCCTGTTATGGTCACACTACAGTATAACACACCGCCCCGCAAAATAAAAGAGGGTGAAAGGGAAAAGTGTAAAAAATTTGACACATATTGGTTGGCGTGATATGATTATTAGCAGAAAAATGAAGGTGGGTGTATTTATTGACAAAGCAGCGCAATCTGTTTTTGGATTATTTTCGAGGAATAGCAATTATCATCGTTGTATTGGGGCATGCGCTTCTACTTTGTGACGAAACGGCAACCGACCCTCTGCTCAGACTAATTCAAACCTTTCAAATGTCGTTGCTTTTCGTTATTAGTGGTTTTAGCTCGGGCTTTTCCGAGCCAATGAAGAATAGTAAAAGTTTTCTGCTGGGCAAGGTGAAACGAATTTTATTACCCTATCTTGTTTGGATACAGATTCATTATCTTCTCACAGCGTGTGTATCCGGTTACTACAGCGTGGTTAAGCAGCTAAAAAGCGTGCTGGTATCGCAATTCTGGTTTTTGCGCATTTTGTTTCTAATGTTTTTGGTGTACTGGGCCTTTGTCATGCTTTATCGGGCGTTACATAAGCTTTCAAGCGGCCCTCTTAAGGTGCTGATTGCCGCCGTGGTGGCGGCCATACTCACCGTGCTTATTTCCCGCATTCCCGGTTGCGGGTCGTTGCTGAACTATCTTCCGTTTTTTGTACTGGGCAATCTTTTGTATAAGCTTTCTAAGAAATACGATGCCAAGGTATACCGTTCTGCTTTTACCATACTGGCGGGAATACTTGCCGTTGTATTTGTAGTAAGCATTGTTTTACTCTCGAAAACGCAGGGTATTATCTATATCCTTATCGACAAAAGCATGGCCCTCAGCGGTGTAGCGGCGTGTTATATCGTCTGCCGTTTGCTCTATGCCATTCCGTGGCTTAAAAAGCTAACAACGCTGGTCGAAAAAATCGGCAAGAACACGTTGCCGGTGTATGCCATTCACTGGTGTATTTTCTTCAGCTTACCGCTTCCGCTGTACAGTGTTTTGGTGAACAGCATTGGTTTACATTTAAGTGCATTGATCGTTGCCTTGGTGTGGCTGGTGCTTTGCATGGTTATGATTTATCTGCTTCAAAAGAACAAATTCACACGCAATCTCTTGTTAGGCGAAAAATAAAAAAAGCCGGTTCGTGCGAACCGGCTTTTTGCTTTTAATAATTGGTGGCGCGCAGGCGGAAATAGGCTTTCGGATGAGCGCACACGGGGCAAATTTCGGGGGCCGCCTTGCCAAAGTGCAGGTGACCGCAGTTGCCGCATTCCCAGATCTGATCGCCATCGCGGGAGAACACAAGGCCACCCTCAACGTTGGCGAGCAGGCGACGATAGCGCTCCTCGTGCATTTTCTCAACGGCAGCGACCATCTCGAACAGCTCGGCGATCTTGTCGAAGCCTTCCTCGCGGGCTTCCTTGGCGAAGCCGGCGTACATATCCGTCCACTCGTAGTTTTCGCCCTCGGCCGCGTCGGCGAGGTTTTCCTCGGTGGTGCCAATGCCGCCCTTGAGCAGCTTAAACCACATTTTGGCGTGTTCCTTTTCGTTGTTGGCGGTTTCCTCAAACAACTCGGCAATTTGGTTGTAGCCGTCCTTGCGAGCCTTGGAGGCGTAGTAGGTGTACTTGTTGCGAGCCTGCGATTCGCCGGCAAACGCGGCAGCCAGGTTGGCTTCAGTTCTGCTTCCCTTGAGATCCATAGTCAATTCCTCCTAAATTATGATACTTTTATTATACGGAGCGCGAGGTCACTTGTCAAGATTTTCCAATAACTTGCCGAGCGGTTTTAGAATCCCCTCTGCCCACACGCGGCAGCCTTCTTCGTTTGGGTGTCCGCCATAGCGCTTGGGGTCGCTGCCCAGCGCGGTTTCCACGTCAAAGAACGCATCGGCGCGGTGGCGCAGCACGGTGCGTAAATAGCGGTTTACCTGCTGCCACCGTTCCCGCGCTTCGGGAGAATACTCAAACGGCGGCACCGTTTGCAGCAACACGCGGCAGCCGGCAGCCTGCAGGGCGGTCACCGCAGCGGTCAGATCCTCGCAAATTTGCTGTGCGGTGCGGCGCCCCATATCGTTCACACCGAAGCACAGCACCACCGCCTCGGCGGTGCAGGCCTTGCGCAGCCACGAACCGTCCAGCGCCGCATCCATGGCGCGACCGAAGCCCAGCCCCAAGTTCCAATAGCTGTTTTCACGCCCCAATCGCTCCGATACCAGGGCGTTCCAATGCCGATAGCTGTTTGGCTCCACACCGATGCCCTGCGTAATGGAATCTCCCCAATACGCCACACGGTGCTTCACGGGGCGATCACACCCCACCATCGAGGGCAGGGGCACCTCGCAGGAGGGTATCCACGCGTTGTCCCGCTTTACAAACACGGGAATTTGTGTTTCAGCGTGGCAAGGAACAGTATGGCCGTAAAATCCAATTTCTATACACAAATATTGTCCTGCGGCGGCCGTGATAACGAGCGGATCGGTGGCAACGGTCTCGCCGCTTTTTAATGTGTAGGAGGAGACGCCGCCCACCGTGATCGGCTGCAGGCTCGGCGAGCTTTCCAAAGTATCGCACACGCCCATGGCCAGCCGTGTCAGCGTGAAGCCGCCGCAGGTGTCACCTGCACGGCTGATGCTGCCGTCGGCAAAGGTGCTGTCGATCACGTCGGAAAACAGCAGCGAATAGCGGTAGGTACCGCCTGCGAACACGCGGTAGAACACCCGTCCCACCTGCTCGCCGACAGGATGAAACACGGTCTGATTACCGCCGGCTGCCAGCGTGTTCGAGGTAAAGGCTTCAAAATAACTCACAGCACACCTCCGATTACGTAATACCGTTATTATACCTGCAAAAAATATGGTTGTCAAGGTTTACAAAGAGGGAAAGAGTGTGGTATAATTGTCAGCGATAAAGGAGGCGTTTTTATGAATCTTTCCTGCGTTGAAAAACGAATGCACGCGTTACTCGAATTAGGGGTTCCGGGCTGCAGCATTTCCATTCGCCGTGACCATGAGGAGATCTACCGCCACGTTTGCGGCACCCGCGGTCGCGACACCGCCGAGCCCATGACGGGCGAGGAGCGCTTTTTCATTTTTTCCTGCAGTAAGCCCATCACCATGGCCGCCACCATGCAGCTCGTCGAGCGCGGCGTGCTGACGATCGACACCCCCGTGTCCGAAATTCTGCCCGAATACGGCGCGGTTTCGGTGCTGGAAGACGGCAAGCTCGTGCCGCCGAAAACACCCATCACGGTACGCCATTTAATGACCATGAGCGCCGGCCTCGATTACAATCTTCGCGGCCGCCTGAAGGCACAAGGCCTGTGGGGGAGCGACGTAACCACCCGCCAAATCGCCGAGGCGATCGCCGCCTCACCGTTGATCTTCCACCCCGGCGAGCGATTTAAGTACAGCTTGTGCCACGACGTCATGGGCGCCGTCATCGAAGAGGCCGCCGGCATGCGCTACGGAGAATACTTAAAGAAAAACATCTTCGAGCCGCTGGGCATGACTAACACCGGCTTTAACCGCAACGTGTCCAACCTTGCCGGCCAGTACGAATGTCTGGAAGAAACGGGCGAGTTAATTGATATCGGTACCCAGCATCCCTACAATTTCGGCACTCGCTACGAAAGCGGCGGCGGTGGCTTGGTGTCCACGCTGGACGATTATGCCCTGTTTGCCGATGCCATGGCCTGCTGCGGCGTGGGTGCCACGGGTGCCCGCATTCTCACCGAAGCCTCCGTGCACGCCCTGCACGAAAACCAAATGGGCACGTTTGTGAAGGATCCCACCTTCTCCTGCGCCACCGGCCCCGGCTATGGCTACGGCCTGGGCGTGCGCACCCTCATCGACAAAAGCCAAGGCCAGCGCAGCCCGCTGGGCGAATTCGGCTGGGATGGCGCCAACGGCGCGTTCCTCATTGTCGACCCGTTCAATCATCTGTCGTTTTCGTTTATGCAGCACATTCGCAACTGGCCGCGCCTCATGGGTGAGTTTTACGCTCCCATCCGCGACGAAGTGTACGAAGCGTTAGGTTTGTAAGGAGAATCATTATGGAACAATGGTATGCGGCCGTTACCGCCTATCTGAACGAGCACCGCAGCGAGATCGTGCGCGATCTGTTTTCGCTGGTGCGCATCCCCTCCATTGCCAAGGCCGGCGAAGACGGCTTGCCCTTTGGCAAGGCTTCCGACGAAGCGCTCACCGCCACCGCCGCGCTGTACACGGCAAACGGTGTCCCCATGACGGTCAAGCACGAGCTTGGCTACGCCGTGGCCGTGCTGGAGGGCGAGGGCGACGGCATTGGCCTGTTCGGCCACGCCGACGTGGTCCCCGTTAACGACGATTGGATCACCACGCAGCCGTTCGAGCCTATTGAAAAAGACGGCATTATATACGGCCGCGGTATCAACGATAACAAGGCGGGCGTGGTTGGCTCGCTGTACGCGTTAAAGGCGTTAAAGGCGGCGGGCATCACGCCGCGCCGCCGCATCACGGTGTTCGTGGGCGGCAGCGAGGAAACCGGCGGCATGACCGACGTGCGCGCCTTCGTCGCAAACGAACGCCAGCCGGCGGTGTGCATCGTTCCCGACAGCGGCTTCCCGGTAAGTGTGGGTGAAAAGGGCATTTTGCACGTGGAATGTCGCAGCCGCGAGGTGCTTTCGCAGGTCACGAAATTCGACGGCGGCCAAGCCTACAACGTGGTGCTCGACCGCGTGAACGTGGAGTATAACGGCCGCGCCGAGGTGTTCGAGGGTCTTGCTGCCCACGCAGCAAATCCCGAACGCGGCGAAAACGCTGCCCACAAAGCGGCTGCCGCGCTGTGCGAGCGTGACGATCTGTGCGAAAACGACCACCGCATTGTGGCCGGCCTGCGCGACACCGTGTGCGGCCACTTCGGCGAGGAAGTGGATATCGCCAGCGAAGGTGTATTCGGTAAGCTGACCTGTGCCAACGGCATCGTTCGCGTGGACGACGGCCATCTCGTGTTCACGCTGGACATTCGCTACGGCAACGAATTCGATTACGAGGCCGGTATTCCGCGCCTTATCGCGGCACTGGCTGCCCGTGGGTACGACACCGTTTCCGTCAGCAACGATCCCGGCTTCTTGCTGGACGAGGGCGGCGCCGAAATGGAGTGTATTCTGGGTGCGTGCCGCGATGCTGCGGGCAAGCCCGAGGCCAATCCGTATAAAACCTACGGCGGCACCTACGCTCGCCGCTTAAAGAACGCCTTTGCCATCAACCATAGCCTCCCGTGGGATAAAGAGGCTCTGGGCCTGCCTGCCGGTCATGGCGGTGCCCACCAAAGTGACGAATGCGTTTCTGTGGAAGCGCTGCTCGGCGGTATCGGCGCGCTGGCGCTGGCGATCGCCCGCTTGGATCAGCTGGAAGAATAATCACCAAACACAAAGGCCACCGTCTGCAGGACGGTGGCCTTTTATCATGCCTTAATTAAAATTTTCTCTGCCCACACGGTAGATCTCGCTGATGATCTTTTGAATCTTCAGCGCCTCGCGACCGGTAATATCGGGCTGCACACCGTTTTCCACGGCGTTGTAGAAGTTCTCGATCTGACGAATGTGACGGAAGCCCCAATAATCCTTGCCGCCCTCGTACACAATGCCGTCGTCCTCTTGGGAGATCTTCAGCTCGGTGCCGTCGTTAAAGGTGATCACGGCATCGTCGTAGCTCATCACGACCTTGCCGTTTTCGCAGAACAAGCGGATCTCGATCGGGTCGTCGCAGCCGTAGTTGTTCATGGCCCAGAACGACAGCGTTGCGCCGTTCTTGTAGCGAATAAAGCCCTCGCCGGTATCGTCCACCTCAACGATCGAGTGGCCGCGGTTGGCCAGATGCGCCTGAATTTCCACGGGCTCATCGTCAATAAACCAGTTGGCGAGATCCAGCGAATGAATGGCTTGGTCGATGATCACGCCGCCGCCCTCTTTATCCCACGTGCCCTTCCAGTCCGAAAGAGCATAATAGGAATCGGGGCGATACCACGTGAGGGTGCACCGTGCGGAGATGATACGGCCCAAGCGGCCGCTTTCCAGCTGCTCCTTCACAAAGCGCGAAGCGTCGTTGTAGCGGCACTGGAAAATAATGCCGTAGATCAAGCCTTTTTCGTCGGCCAGCTTCACGTTGGCCTCGCCGTCGGCATAATCAATGCTCATCGGCTTTTCGCACAGTACGTTCACACCGTGCTCCAGCGCGTAGCGAGAGATGATGGGGTGCAGGTAGTGGGGAACACACAGGTGCACCACGTCCACCTTTTCGGGGGTGATGAGTTCCTTATAATCGTAATACGCCTGCACGCCGTATTTGGCGGCGGCGGCATCGGCGCGATCCTTTTTAATATCGCACACGCCCACCAGCGTCGCATTGGGCAAATGGTCACACGAGGTAGCGTGCATCGTAAAGATGTTACCGCAGCCTACAATACCTACTCGCAGCATAACCGTCAACTCCTTTAACGTCTTAACCGTATTGTATCACAAAAGCACGCTCGCGAAAAGGTGCTTTTTTGCAATTTTTACATTTCTTTTTATACAAATGACAGTTCTTTCTTCAAAAACTTCAACGAACTCACGCCGTCGGCCAGCGTTGCCTGTTCAATGGGCTCGCCTGCGGCGACTTTTTCGCAAAAATATTTCAGCTCGTTGTAATAGCCGCCCAGATCGGAAATGTTGCCGCCTGCCGCAGCCGTGCCCACCGTTGCCTTCTCCAGCACGATCTCCTCGACACCGTCGTTGGTGTACAGCAAAAACTTGCCGCCGGCGTTTTCCACCACAGCCTTTTCAAACACCACGCGGAAGGTGGCCTCAAACGGATGGCAGCCGGGCAGATCCCACGTGCCCTCCACCGTGATCGCCTTATCGTGATAGCGCAGCAGGGTGTTCACGTAGGAATTGGTTTCGCTCAGCGTATTCTTTACCGAAAAAAACGCTTCGGGCTCGCCGAACACGGAAAGCACGTAGTCGATATCGTGAATGTGCAGATCCTGCGCCGCACCGCCCGAAAGCGAGGCGTCCAGCAGCCAATCCTGCCAGCCCCAGTCGGGGCGGGGGCTGATGCGGCGGAAGTTGGCGTTCACCACGCGACCGTACTTGTTGCTTTTCACCATGTCGCGCAGCGCCACGTATTCATCCCAGAACCGAATTACCTGGCCCACCTGCACAAAGCAGCCCACCTCGCGGGCCTTGGCCAGCATGGCTTCGCCCTCGTTCACCGTCAGCGCCACGGGCTTTTCCACAAACACGTAGCGCACCTTGTCCATCGCCGCCAAGGCATACTTGGCGTGCAAAAAGGTGGGAAGGCAAATGTCAATAACGTCCACGTCAGCCTCGGCAATGAGGTCCATGCCGTCGGCGTAGACAGTCGCTCCCTGCGCCAGTGCCGCTGCTTTTTCGGGGCGAATATCCGCCACGGCAGCCACTTCCACACCCGCAAGGCTGCGATAGCAGTTGGCGTGCATGGCACCCATAAAGCCGCAGCCGATCAAGCCTACTTTTATCATCTTCAGTTCCTCCCCAAAATCTTATCCATCGCCAGCGACGTGTTGTAAATGATCGCCTCGGTATGGTAGGTGTAATTCGGAATCATCTCGGCAGAAACCCAGCCGTCGTAGCCCACGTCGGCAAGTGCCTGCATCACAGCGGGATAATTCACGTCGCCGGCCAGCAGATCTACAAAGCCGTGCAAACCGCCGGCAGCCTTGCGATAATCCTTAAAGTGCACCTTTTTGATGCGCTTGTTCAGAATACGCACCCACTGCTCGGGATAGCCGTTCGCCAGCACGTTACCGATATCCAAATAGCTGCCCACGTAATCGCTGCCGATCTTGTCGATGAAATCGCGCAGCTCCATGGGCGAGAGCAAAAACTTGTTCCACACGTTTTCCAAACCGATCTCCACCCGGTACTGCTCGGCGGTGGCTTTCAACTCCGACAGCGCTTCCAGGCTGCGATCGTAGGCCACCTCGTAGTCACACACCTTGTTCGGGTCGGCAAAATCGGCGTTCACGCAGCCGGGAATCACCAAAATGGACTCACAGCCCAAGCCGGCGGCACATTCCAGCTGCTTTTTCACAATATCCTTGGCCTTGCGGCGCTTTTGCACGTCCTCGTCGTTCAGCCAGTAATCCCAATACAAGCCGCACGCCACGCTGTACAGCGCAATACCTGCTTCGTCGGCTTGGCGGCGAATGGCGGCAATATCCTTTTCGGTGCTGGCAAGCGACAGCTCGCCCTGCTCGTCCAGCGCCACCTCAACGCCCTCGAAGCCCGCATCCTTTGCCAACGCAAAGCTTTCGCTCAGCGTGCCGGCAGGGAAAGACCAAATGCTGATACCTTTTTTCATAACCGTTCCTCCTTGACCGTGTTTTCTACTGTCATTATACCGAGCAACGGCGGGGCGAAACAGAGATTTTTCACGCTGAAACGTGCACTTTTGTGCACGAGTTGGCGCTCGCGTTGCTTTTTTGAAAAGCCCATGCTACAATAAAAAAAGGAAATGGGGGTGAGGAAGCGTGAAAGCAACCTACGTAAAAACCAAGCCGCAAGCACTCATTAACGTGTCGAAGCTGGTCACCATTCATTACTACGAGTTCGACCGCCGCTTCGTGTTCCACGGCGAAAGCCACGATTTTTGGGAAATGGTATACGTCGATAAAGGCCGCGTCAGCATCACGCGGGACGACGAGCAGATCGAGCTCGGGGCAGGGGAGATCGTCTTTCACCGCCCCAACGAGTTCCACGCCATCAAAGCACAAGATTCCGAGCCAAACTTTTTCGTGGTATCCTTCGTGTGCGAGTCCCCCGCCATGCGACACTTTGAAAAATACCACACCCATCTCGATAAAACGCTGGGCACGTTCATCACCTCGGTGCTGAAGGAGGCCGAAAAAACCTACGTAATCCCCAAAAACGATACCGAGCTTAAAAAGCTCGTGCGCAAGGAAAACGCCTCACCGGGCGGCGAGCAGCTCATTAAAACGTATCTGGAGCAGCTGCTCATCTTCCTCATTCGCGGCATCACCAAGGCGGGCGACAGCACGGTGTTTCCGTCGAAGGAAAGCATGGAAAGCCACTTGGTGGGTGCGCTCAAGGCCTACATTGCCGACCACGCGGAAGGCACGGTGCGCATTGCCGATCTGTGCAACGAGTTCAGCTACAGCAAAAGCTATTTGAGCCGCTTATTTTTGGAGCAAACGGGCGAAACGCTGGCCGCCTATATCGTGCGTGTCAAGATCGATCGCGCCAAGCAGCTCATTCGGGAAAATAACATGAATTTTTCGCAGATCTCGGCGCGGCTGTCGTTTGAAAGCCCCCAATACTTTTCACGCGTGTTCCGTCGCATCACGGGAATGACCCCCACGGAATTCAAACGCACGTTGCATCTCTAACAAAAACAAGCCCCCCTTTTACTAAAGGGGGGCTACTCTATTGCCATTTTCGACAAACTGTGGTATGCTTATAGTACTGCTTAATGAAAGGAATAACGCCTATGGAACCTCTGTTTGAAGTGGTCGCTCGCCGTGAAAAGGAGCACTATCGCGCCTTGACCGATTATAGCTTGAAAAAGCAGAAAAACGGGGTTATCCTGTTGGTTTTCTCTTTGCTGATCGCCGTATGTGCACTGTGCAACGCCTTGCTGATGCAGCCGGGCACGATGGTGGGGGTTCTTCTTACCTGCGGTTTTATCTCGTTGCTCTACGGTCTGCAGCCCCGTTCACTTGCCAAAGCCTCATGGGATGCCCGCAACCCGCTGTTGGACGGTGCTCCCGTTACCTTCCGCTTTGACGACACGTATTTTTACGACAATCACCCTTTAACGGCCAGCACGGCGGATTATCGCACGCTGATGGACGTTGTGGAAACCGAAGAGTATTTTCTGCTGTACATCAGCAAGGCCTCGGCCTACATTTTGCCCAAAGCGGCGTTCACCAAGGGCACGCCGGAGGCGTTTCGCACCTTCATTGCGCAAAAGCTCGGCAGGCCCGTCACGGCGTTCTCGCAGAAGAAGGAGCACGGCCGTCGTTTACGCTGGGCGCTGCTGGTTCCCCTGCTGGCGCTGGTGCTTTCGGTAGCGCTGCTGCTCGTCGGTAACGTCAATCACGTTATCACCGTCACCTCCGAAAACGGTAATGAGGTATTGTCGATGGAGGTGCCGCTGTATCTCACGTGGGAGGATAAGGATGCCGTTGGCGCCACCGAATTATACAGCGAAGAGGTGGCCGTGGTGGTATGGCACTACGATACCGCCTATTTAACGGAAACACTGCGGGGCGAGGAGCTTACGCCACAAGCCTATATGGACTATTTGTATTCCACGGGCTATATTGAGGGCGACAACGATTGGCAGACCGATAGTAACGGCAATTATTACTTGTCCAATTATTATCAGGAGTACTATTATCTTACCTGCTTGTACTGGACCGACAATGCCTGTTTTTTGGTAGAGTTCAGCTGCTTGGAAGAGCATACGCTTACGTATGCCCATCAGTTTGAAGAATGGCGCGAGTCGATCACCGTGGAGGTAATGGAATGACTACCTTTGAAATCGTCGCGGTACTGGATAAGGGCAACTACCGCGATTACACCGAAGCCCGCGCCAAGCGTGCTCCGCGGCTGGCACAGCTGCTCGTCGGCACCGTCTTGCTCGTCGTAGCGCTAACGGAGGTGCTGCCGTGGCACGGAAGCCTGCTTTGCTTGATATCGGCAGCACTGCTGCTGTTGTGGTTCGGTCTTTCCTCACACCTGCTGGCGAGCGTTCGCTGGCGCCGCCGCGCCGCAGGCGAAAAGCTGCTGCCAACCACCTATCGCTTTGCCGATACCGAATTCACGCGGGAACACCCCGACGGTACTGCCAAGCATCGTTATCGTGAGATCACACAAGTGCTGGAAACCGAGGAATGTTTTTTCCTGCGCGGTGCGCAGTTTGGGTACATTCTGCCCAAGGGCTGCTTTACGGTAGGCAATGCCGCTGCATTTCGTTCGTTCATTGCCGAGCAAACGGGCACAACCATACGCACCTGCTCGCCGCAAAAGAACTACCGCCGCCGCGCCACCGCGGTGCTGGTTGCCGTTGTGCTGGCGGTGGGGATGGTAACCGCCACCCGCGGCTACACGTATTTACGCCGCCCTGTCACCATTCGCAACGGTGAAGCGGCGTGCACGCTGTCGCTGCCGCGCTTCTTAGAGGAAACACCCTCCTTTGGCATCGAACCGCACTACGTCGGCAACGGCATCACCGTCAGCGCCGAGTTCTTTTCCCACACGCAGTTGCAGTGGAAATTCGATAACACCAAGTTCAATAAGCCGCTCACGTTAGCCTCCTACGCCGCCTTTGAGCAACAGCAACAAACCGTGCCCGAAAAAGGCGAGTGGGTGAGCGATGAAAACGTTGAAAACGAGGTGTACATGCAGTACGCGCAGGGCGCCGAATACGTGTGCACCGTCCTGCATTGGACGGAAAGCGGCTGTTGGCGCTTGGAATTCACGTGCCCCGGCGAGCGGCAAGACACCTACTATAACCGCTTCGATCTCTGGCGTCGCAGCGCAACCTATACGGAATAAAAATAAGCGCACCGTTTGGTGCGCTTTCTTTATTGTTGCATAAACCGATGCAGTGCTTCCCACGCAGGGTCGGCGTAAAACCGATGCCCGCCGTCACCTGTCACCAAAGCAAGATTGCCGCCTAACGCAGCGTACATCCGCTTGGCAACGGCATACGCCTCGCGCACGCCGCTGTCGGGGAAGATGGGATCCTCTTTGCCGTTAACAATAATCAGATCACGCGGTGCAATCAATCCGGCGAGGTCACCCATATCAAACTCGCGAGCGATTCCGGGAACGTAATTGCAGGCGCAATGCCGAAGATCCACAATGGAGTCCTTGTAGGTGCAAAACGCACAAGAGGGAATGGCGTGCTTGATGCGCCGCTCGATGCACGCGGCATAGAACGTGGTGGTTCCGCCACCCGAATTGCCAAGGCACACCAGATCGGTCGTGTCAGCAAACGGCACGTGTTTTTCCAACGTGTCGATCAGCCGCATCACGTCCCACACGCGCTCGCCAATGGCGGTACGTCCCAGCAGCAACGTGGCAGCGGCTTGCCCGCCGGAACAACCGGGAGCACCGTCGTGGCTACCGCAGCGCCCCATATACCGCTGCTCAATGCACACGCCAACGTAGCCCTCTTTTACGGCACGCACCATGAAATCACGGTCGCCCTCCTGCGGGTTGGGGGAGCGGTCAAGCTCCATTTCCAGCGAATTGTGCATACCGCTGGAATGACCTTGCAGGCACAGGCAAGCAGGCAGCGTTTCGCCCTGCCAGCCATGGGGGAGGAGCAGATACCCGGGCACCGTGTAGCCCGGCTCGCTTTGAAACGTAAATGCCATCACGTGGCCGGCGGGAAGATCAAATTCCTCCACCACACAAAACGCATCGTCGCTGCAGGAGTGCATATATTCCAGCCCCAGCAGGCTCCACAAGCGGGCGTAGGCGTGCTGTTGCCACGCACCCGCATCCTCGGCATCGGTGTAACGCAACAGCGGCGTAAGTGCAGGGAACGCCTGCTTAATATAGTTAAGCGAAACGCTGTTATTCTCGGGCGCCATAGTAACCACTCCTTTTAGGTTAATTATAAAAAAATAACCATACAAAGTACATTGCACACGTGCGCAACCGTCTTGCAATTTTGCGCAAAACAAAAAGCCCTCTGCCGAAGCAGAGGGCTTTTTTGCTTGTTAAGCGTTACGGATCAAGAATTACTCGTTGATCTTGGTAACAACACCGGAACCGACAGTACGGCCGCCTTCACGGATAGCGAAGCGCAGACCCTCTTCGATAGCGATGGGGGTGATCAGCTCAACGTCCATTTCGACGTTATCGCCGGGCATGCACATCTCGGTGCCGGCCGGCAGGTTGATAACACCGGTAACGTCGGTGGTACGGAAGTAGAACTGAGGACGATAGTTGTTGAAGAACGGGGTATGACGGCCGCCTTCTTCCTTGGACAGGACGTAAACCTGGCCATGGAATTTCATGTGGGGGTTGATGGTGCCGGGCTTGCACAGAACCTGACCACGCTCGATCTCGGTTCTCTGAATACCACGCAGCAGGGCGCCGATGTTGTCGCCGGCCTCAGCGTAGTCGAGCAGCTTACGGAACATTTCGATACCGGTAACAACCGTCTTCTTGCGCTCGTCGGTCAGACCGATGATTTCGATTTCATCGGACAGGTTGAGCTGGCCACGCTCCACACGGCCGGTAGCAACAGTACCACGACCGGTGATGGTGAACACGTCTTCAACAGGCATCAGGAAGGGCTTGTCGGTGGTACGCTCCGGAGAAGGAATGTACTCGTCAACAGCAGCCATGAGCTCCAGGATGGGAGCATACTCGGGGGCATCCTGCGTGGTAGCAGCGCACTCCAGAGCAGCCAGAGCGGAACCCTTAATGATGGGGGTATCGTCGCCCGGGAACTCGTACTCGTTCAGCAGCTCACGGATTTCCATCTCGACGAGCTCAAGCAGCTCAGGATCGTCAACCTGATCGCACTTGTTCATGAACACAACGATGTAGGGAACGCCAACCTGACGGGAGAGCAGGATGTGCTCACGGGTCTGGGGCATCGGGCCGTCGGCAGCGGAGCAGACCAGGATAGCGCCGTCCATCTGGGCAGCACCGGTG
>JAFVSK010000003.1 GCA_017503785.1 Clostridia bacterium | reverse complement strand
GATGCCGGTGCCGGACTGCATCAGCCGTCTGCCGATCTCTGCATATTTGGGGTTAGCATCGTCGTTGGCAGGAATGGAGCCGTCACGGTTCAAGAGGTATTCCTGACCGATCTTGCCCATATTGCCGATATTTTGAATGAGGCAGTATTTGTTGAGGTTGAAGGACAGGTTGATGAGATCCTTCAGCTCGGTGAAGCCTTCTTGTTTCATGGCTTCGTAGAACTGTTCTTCCTCCGTACCGAAGAAGCTCTCCATACGCTTGGCAAGGTAGTTCAGCTCGTCCAAATTGACGAAGCGGTCTTTCAGATGGCCGAGTTCTTCGGGAAAGATAACGTCCGTAACGAACAGTTCGGGCGGGTTATCGTCGGCTGCGTGTATCTCCATGAGTGCTGACCGGAGTGTGGTTTCGGAGCATGGGAAGTGGATGTCGACCAGGTGGTCGTTGTATCGCACGGTTACTTTGATCATTGGTTATTCGTCCTTTCTGTTGTTTTAATTGCGCCGAGGCCGAATCTTCGGATTGCCATTGCGTTGCATATCAGCTCGAACAGCTTCGGAGGAATGAGGTCGGTGTCGGCGAGGTCTGCCACGTTCAAGTGCTTTGTGCCGAGGCAGAGGTCTTTGGCACAGCAGAAAAGGGCGTAACCGTTTGCGTGGATATTCTTGAGCCGGATATCCGCAAAATTAATGCTGATCTTTCCCACGTGGCGTTTGGATAGGTTCCACAGATGAAGGTCTGCGGTCAGAAGGTACAGAGCTGCCATCATTGCGTAGTCCTTCTTGTCCTTTTTTCTGATGGCATCCTCGAATTCGCTTTGGTGCTTTTCGTTCTTGTATCGCATAGGGTTCATCTCGCTTTCTTTCAAATATTTGTTGAGACGGTGTCGGAATCGTCTGTGATTGATTGCTTTGGTGGTTTCGGTCAAGATCTCTCGGTGGGTTGCCGTTCCGTCCTGTATTCGCAGAATGACAAGCGGTTCTGTAGGACGGCTGCCGACGATGACGACACCGTGTCCTCTTGGTTTGAAGTTAGGAACACCGACCATCATTCGCTCGTAATATCGGTCGGAGGAGTTGTCGCTGAAATACATCCGTGTGGGACTCCTTTCTCTGTAAATAGAAAAAGCCCACGGTTTTGTTTAGGGTTCAAAACCGTGGGCTATATATTTTTTTACATATTTAATATTGGGTTTTCGCCGTCATCGAAGGTAGGCGGATTATCCTTTAGGTGCGGATACGCCGTTTGGAGCTTTTCCATCAGCTCCATGAGACCTCGATCCTGTTCGTAGGTCAGCGATTCACAGTTATCTCTTGCGAAGGCTGCACACTTGAACAGTTCCTCGGCTTCCTCTTTGGTGAACAGCTTATTGTCATCGACGAGTCCGGCACGGACGGCGAAGTTCTCCTTGGATGAGAGGTAGTCGGGTGAGTAGTCGCCGTGTGCAAGATATCTGCCGCCGTCTGACTGTCGCCAGCTACAGAACATAAACCCGTGCTTTTGACTGTACATTCCGGCGAACACTACGTCGCCGTACTCGGATAACTTACGGTAGTTCTGCACGTCCTTCGGTTTCATCTGTGGGGCTGACTCGTAGAGGCCGACATACTCTCGAACGGTTTCAGCATCGTCCGTAAGGTGGGAGAATACCTCACGGGATTCGGGATCGGAGAGATCCTTGCTGTTGTAGAACATAAATCCTTCGGGGTTGATTGCGGTCAGATGGACTCCTTTGTGCGAGATGAGTAGGAGCTGGTCTGCTTCGTCATAACTTGTGATGCATCCGTAGTGCTGTGCCTTTCGCTGCATTTCTTCTTGATATATGGTCATTTTCGTTACCTCCGTTATTCTTGTGATAATAAAAAATCGGAGGACAGATCCTGTACCTCCGTAATGTTTGTCAGATAGGAAGGATCGACGATTACTTCGGATTCGTTCCTTCCGCTGAAATATGCGTATATATGCTTTTTATCGATCTGCGCTTCGTAGACCGTTCCGTTCTCACCGAAGCGGTGGGCAAACCATTCGGCTGTTTCCTGATTCAGTGACCAGGATAACGCTTTCACACTTTTAGCATTGTGAGGGGTTACCCCTCGGTAGACAGTCACCGTATCGTCCAATGTCTTGAACTGGATATATTCGTCTTGCTCCATGAGGCAAGTGGGATCGGCTTGCTTGAACATCCGCAGGAGTTGGTTGACGGTAACGTTTACGTCCTGGTGCGGTGCTTCAGATCTCGTCCATGCACTGGCGAGGATTTGAGACATATCTTCTCTTGAGAGATGGGGCATTGCGAATTTCAGAAAGGTCAGCGCGTAGGGCTTGGTGACCATCATATATATTGCGTAGGCACTATCTGCCTTATCGATCTGCCGTGCCATAGACTGTCGCCACCTGAGCTGTGCATCATCTTCTGTGAGATCGATCATCTCCACGCCACCTTTGCCATCGGGGATAGCACTTACTCCGGTGTCGGTGAAGGGGTGCTTGACGATCATCGGTGAGTACGGCGTTTCATTGATCTCTGTGGATAGCAGAGCAAGGGCTGTTTGCTTGACCTCGGCCAAGTTCGTTTGCTTTCGCATCGTTTTCCTCCTTTCAGCGGAAATAAAAAAAGCGCATGGATTTGTTCTTATCCATGCGCTCGGTGGCTTGTATTCAATTTTCGGGGAGTTCACAACCTGCTACAAAGGAAAATGCACCATTTTCGCATTCGCAAAATCGCAAATTTTTTTCTGACCGTAGAAACGGCGAAACCCCCGATAAAATCGGGGGTTTCTTGGGCAATATCTTTTTCATTGCCCATCGATGGTGCGGGCGACAGGACTTGAACCTGCACGCTTGAGGCATCGGCTCCTAAGACCGACGTGTCTGCCATTCCACCACGCCCGCGTTTTATCAAATATACCACATACTTTTGAAAAAAGCAAATATTTTCTCGTTCAATTGCTTATTATTAATAGCAGTTAAATATTCCCAGAGGTTTTTGTCGAAAAATGAGTTGAATTTGCAACAAGATTTTGGTAAACTATACACTGGGGGAGGTGGTTGTATGAAGTGTTACCGATCAGCAGCGCTGCTGTTGGCGGTGCTACTGCTCTTTACGGGTTGTGCGCCGAAAGTTCCCGTGACCGATCCGGAAACGGTGATCACGGTGGGACGGCCGCTATCATCAGCGGCAACGAGCACGACCGTAACCGAGGCAGCCACCACCGATACGACGACCGAAACGACCGAGGTGAGCGGCAACTCCACGGTGACCGCTACCGGTTCGAGCAACCGCAAAACCACGGTGACGACCACCGCCAAAACCACGGTGACCACGGTGGTGACCAACGTAACGACGACTACCACTGCCGTGCCGACACCGTCGGTGAGCGGGGAGATCCGCGGGGCGTGGGTATCTTACATAGAAGTGGCCGAGCTGTTTAGCGGCTGCTCCACGGCGGCGCAAGCACGCGCAGCGGTGGATACGTTGATGAAAAAGCTCGCCGGCTACGGCATGAACACGGTGTTTTTTCACGTGCGTGCGAACAGTGATGCGTATTACAATTCGTCCATCTTTAAGCCGGCTGCGGCGGTGTCCAAGCTGATTGCGGCAGGCTTTGATCCGTTGGCGTATGCCGTGGAGGCGGCACACCGCGAGGGACTGCAGCTGCATGCGTGGATCAATCCGTATCGCGTGGGAAAGCAGACCGCGTATCTGGTGGCCGACGTGCCGTATTTCAGTGACACCTCCAAGCGGTATTACTACGTGCCCACCTCCAAGGCGGCGCAAACGCTGATCCTCAACGGAGTGCGCGAGGTGTTAGATACTTACGCGGTTGACGGTATTCAATATGACGATTATTTTTACCCCGACAGCTTGCTGAAGGAAGGCACGGTATACAGCTACGAAAGTGCCGATTACGAGGCGTATCGTCAAGCGGGGGGGACGCTGTCGGTTGGCGACTGGCGCCGTGCGGCGGTGGATACGCTGATCGCCGGCACGCACACGCTGACATCGGCTAAAGGCGTGGTGTTCGGTGTGTCGCCTGCGGTGAGCGCGGATAACACGTACAAGGCGTTGTATGCCGATTGTCGCAAATGGCTGAAGCAAGCGGGTTACGTGGATTATTTGTGCCCGCAGATCTATACGGGCTTTGAGCATGGGTCCAGTCCGTTTGACACGATGGTGGACACGTGGATGGGCTACGAACGCCATTCCTCGGTGCAGCTGTACGTGGGGCTGGCGTTGTATAAGATCGGCTTAAAGTCGGATACGTATGCCGGCAAGGGCAAAACGGAGTGGGCGCAGAATGACGATATTATGAGTCGTTCCGTGAGCTATTTGCGAGAAAAAAAGATCCCCGGCTTGTGTTTTTACAGTTACAGCTATTTTGAACCGTCTGCCAAAGCGGGATTATCTGACACGGCAGACGTGAACGTGGCAAAACGCGAGATTGAAAATTTACTGGACGTTCTGTGAGGTGAGGAAGTATGGCCAAGCATTTCAAGGAGGCGCCGTCGAAGCGCGGCTGGATAACGGCACTGATCGTGATTGCGGCCGTGGCGGTGGTGCTGGGTGGTTGCCTTGCGGTGGCGAACAGCGGTGCGTTGCACGCGATTGCCGGATGGTTTTCGAACGGCGACACCACCGCGACTACGACTACCGGTGCAACGACGGTAACGACCACGCAGCCTCCCGAGCCGGATCCGCAGTATGCGGTGCCGGAGGAGATGAAGGGTGTTTGGCTGACTCCCGGAACCGACTATTTGATTACCGGCAAAGAATCGGCGGATGCTGTTAAAAAGCAGATCGACACCGCGTTTGAAGCCATTGATGAATGGCAGTTTAACACGGTGTTGTTGCCGCTGCACCGTGGGACGGTGGCGGTGTATCCGTCGAAAGAAATGGACTGCTTGCAGCTGAAAACGGCTGACGGTACGGCTTTTGAGCCGATCGCGTATATTTTGCAGAAGGCGCGTGAGCGCAAGCTGTTTGCCTACGGTGTGCTGGAGCTGCACGTGCGTGACGGCGAGGCGTGGGATCCGCGCGTGGAAGGGGTGACCGAGCGCACGGTGCGCATGGCTGCCGAGGCGGCCAAGGCCTACGCGCTGGACGGTTTGTTTGTGAGCGGCTTTGCCTTTGAGGCCGATCAAATTCCGAAGGACGGCCGTGACACGGCGGTGGCGGCGTTGGATACGCTGATGGCCAAGGTGTCGGCGGCGCTCACGGCAACGCATCGCGATTTTTACGTGGGTCTGATGTCGAACGGCATTTGGGCTCACGCCACGGTGGATGAGCGCGGCTCGGACACCGATGCCTACTATGAGGAGTTTACCGACGGTGCCGCCAACACGCTGAGTTGGCTGGAAAAGGGCTGGTTCCATTGCGTAATGGTGAAAAACTACGCCTCCACGGCGCATCCCAAGGCACCGTTCCAAAAGGTGCTTTCGTGGTGGGATGGCGTGGCGACGAAGCTGAAATTGCCGCTGTATATGTCCCATTCGGCCAATACCGTCGGCTCGTATTTGGCGGGGTGGTCGTCGCCCGATCAGTTGGCACAGCAGTATTTGTACAGCAAGGATGCGGCGGCGTGGTGCGGCAGTGCCTACGATTCGCTGAACGCGTTGCGAAAAGATAAGATCGGTACGGCGGATACGTTGAAAAAGGCGTATGCCGGCACCATTAACGAGGACTTTATTTACGATCAGCTCAAGGTGACCTCGCCGAGCAAAACCACGTGTACGGTAACGGAATCGACCGTGACCTTCCGCGGCAGTGGGGATGCGAATTTCCCGCTGACCATCAACGGTGAAGTGGCCGAGCTTTCCGAAAAGGGCTATTTCACCGTGCGGTTTACCTTGAAGATCGGTTTGAACACCTTTGAGATCGCTCATAAAGGCAAAACGCGCACCTATAAAATTACATACAAACAAACGCTGGTGGAAAGTGTGTCGCCCTCGGCAAACATGACGGTGGACGGCGGCAGTAAGTTCTTGATCCGCGCCACCGCGCGCAAGGGCTCGGTGGTGACGGCGCTCATTAACAACACCACCGTTAAGCTGGCTGAAACCGAAGACAAGGAAGAGGAAAGCGGCAATACGCCGTCTGACTTCCAAAGCTACGTGGGCAGCTACACGCTGCCTGCCGGCACGATCGGGCAGGCGAAAAATCTGGGGACTGTGAAGATAACGGCCACCTACAACGGCTTGAGCGAAACTAAGAGCGGCGGTGTGGTCACCATTGCGGCGTTGCCGGTGCCGACCACCACGGCGCCCACGGTGGGGAGCGGCGGTACCACGTCGGGAACACCGCCTGCAGCCGGTGACAGCGACATCGTCATCATTACCTCGGAATATGCCGAAACCTTTAACGGCGGCGAGGCGGTGGATGATTGGTCGCGCCCGTACAATTCCTATCTACCTGCCGGTACGCAGGATAAGCTGATGGGGAAGGTGTACAACGGCAATTTGTCGTATTATCTGCTGGGCTCGGGTAAGCGTGTGTATCAAAAGGATGCGAAGCTGGTAAAAGGGTCGCTGAACGAGAACACGGCCTTGACAGGCGGCGAAGCGACGATCATCGGTATTCACACGGTGCTCAATTTCCATTCTGCGTGGAGCGTGCCGGTGTATATTGCGGCATATCCGCAAAAGTATTACAGCGATACGGCGACCGGTACGCCGAACTACGGTATTGAGCGCTACGGACAGACCGCTGAATACGTGGAGATCACGTTCCATTATTTGGCTTCTGTTCCGGCAGCGCCCGATATGACGGGAAATCCGTTGTTTTCTGCGGCACAATGGTTGGATAAGGGCGACGGCGTGCACGTGCTGCGTTTGACACTGAAGGAGAAGGGCGCCTATTACGGGCATCAGCTGGAATGGAAGAACGATACGCTGAAGCTGTCGTTCCTAAACCCGGTGGATATTTCGCAAAATCCTGCCGAGCAAAAGCTCAAGGGTGTGCGCATTTTGTTGGATCCCGGTCACGGTTCAAACGACGATAAGCCGTGGGAGGGGCCGTTTAACCTGCTGTATGCGAACGAACTGAAAGCGAAGCTGGAAGCGCTGGGTGCCACGGTGTTTATGACGCGCGATAAGGACTTGGGGGCGAACGGTCTGTCGCTGCCCGGACGCGTGGCGATAACGCACGCAGGAGATTATCACATGATGATCAGCGTGCACATGAACGGCTTTGACGGCAAGTGCACCGGTGCGACGGCACATTATTACGACGAGGTGGGGTATACGCTGGCTTCGTATATCTACCCCAAAATGCACGAGGTGGAAACCCCCTACGGTGTGGGTACCACAGCGAACGGACGGCCGCGAGCATCGGGTACGGTGTGGGGAACGCTGTATATGAACCGCTGTATCTTCGATTGTCCGTCGGTGCTGTTGGAATGTGCGTTTTTGGACAATCCTAAAGATATGAAATGCCTGGAGGATCCGGAATACCGCAGCAAGCTGATGCAGGCGGTGGCCGACGGTGTGCTGGCATATTTTGAGGCGATGTAAGATGAAACGCATTGGACGATATACCCACAATCCGTTTGCCATTACGGTGTATGCGCAGGTGAGTTCCACCAACACGCTGCTGCGTGAGGCGGCAGAAAACGGTGCGCCCGAGGGCACGGTGATCGTGGCCGAGTCGCAAACGGCGGGGCGCGGTCGGCGCGGGCACACCTTTTGGTCGCCCGAGGGGACGGGACTGTATTTGAGTATTCTGCTGCGCCCCACGCTGCCTCTTGCCGAGGTGCTGCCGCTGCTCACACCGGCGGCCGCGGTGGCGGCTGCGCGAGCGGTGGAGGCGGTGGCAGATCGCCGTGCGGATATCAAATGGGTGAACGACATTTATTGCGATAACAAAAAGGTCTGCGGTATTCTGACGGAGGGCCGTCCGAACACGCAGGCCGAAAGACTGCAGTATGCGGTTGTGGGGGTGGGAATCAACGTGTTGCCGCCTGCCGAGGGGTTTCCCGAGGAGATACGCGACCGCGCAGGGGCTGTGCTGACAACGCCGCAAAGCGAAGCGCGCGAGCGGCTTGCCGCAGCGTTTTTGGATGAGTTTTGGGAGCTGTATACGCACTTGACCACGGTGCCGTTCCACGCCGAATACCGCGAGCGCTGCCTGCGCTTGGGACGGCAGGTAACCTTACCGTCGGGCGAAGCGGCACGGATCGTGGACGTGACCGAGCGGTTCGAGCTGCAGGTGCAAACGGAGGACGGCTCGGTGCGCAACTTGAACGCAGGAGACGTTTCCGTTATCCTTGCGTGAGCGAAAGCAGGTACTTGCCGGGTGATACGCCCTTGTGCCGACGGAAGGTTTTTATAAAATAGCTGATATCGTTAAATCCGCAATCGAGCGCCACTTCGGTGACGCTCTTTTCTGTTGTACTGAGCTCCTGACAGGCACATTCCACACGGTAATAATTGAGATAGTCGATAGGAGTACGGCGTGTCATTTGACGGAAAAACCGGCAAAAATATTTGGGGCTCATACCCGCGGTATCGGACAGTTCGGCCAGCGTGATGGGTTCGGCATAGTGCTGCTCGATGAAGGTGAGCACGTCCTTTAAATGGTGAATACGGCGCGAATGGCGGGGAAGTGCGGCGGCGGTTTCGGTGTAGGCGCCGTCCTCGAATACCCAGCCGAAAAAGTCCATCAGCGCCCCAAACACCAAGAGTGCGTTGGGCTGGCGATCGGTGTCAAACGCGGTGCTGAACAGACGTTGCATGGATTCGCACACGCGGGTGCAGGCGGCGGAAAAACAAGAGTTTACTACCACACTGCCGTTTTGTATTCGGTGAATATACGACTTACACGCATCGCCGCTGCGCAGCAGCATGGCCGGGTCGAACACGGTACATTCGTACACGCAGTTCTCCGGCGAGGCGGCGTGAGCTTGGCCACCTGCAACGAAGGCGGTGTCGCCGGGGTGCAAACGGTGCTCCACACCGTCTACCGTAACGCGCAGGGTGCCCTCTAACACCCAGATGAGCTCAAATTCATCGTGCCAATGGCAGTCCATCTGGTAACGGGGGTGGTGGCGGTCGACGTGATAGAATTCCAGTGGGAAATCGGGGATGCCGCGGGGAAGGTCTTCGTGGTAATTTGACACCTGCATAGCGCACCTCAAAAAGTGAATATTGTCCTATTTTTGGATAGTATAGCATTAGACAAGCCGTTTCGTCAATGGTATGATTAAATTAGTTAAAATTTTTTTGCAAGGAGTGTTACTTATGTTGTATCCGAAGATCGGTATTCGCCCCACCATCGACGGCCGTTGGGGCGGTGTGCGTGAAAGCCTGGAAAAGCAGACGATGGGTATGGCGGAAAACGCCGCGAAGCTCATCAGTGAAAACGTGAAGTATCCCGACGGTACGCCCGTGCAGTGCGTGGTTGGCTGCACCACCATCGGCAGCGGCGCCGAAGCTGCCCGCGTGGCCGAGCAGTTCTCCACCGAGAACGTGACTGCTACGCTGACGGTTACGCCCTGCTGGTGCTACGGCACGGAAACCTTTGATATGGATCCCACCACCATTAAGGCGGTTTGGGGCTTTAACGGTACCGAGCGCCCCGGCGCCGTGTATCTGGCGGCGGTGCTGGCGGCTCATGCGCAGCGCGGTCTGCCGGCGTTCTCCATCTACGGTCACGACGTGCAGGATGCTACCGATACCACCATCCCCGAGGACGTTGCGGAAAAGATCTTGCGTTTTGCCCGCTGCGCCGTTGCCGTGGGTTGGATGAAGAACAAGGCGTATGTGAATATCGGCTCGATCTGCATGGGTATCGCCGGCAGCTATTGCGATGCGAACATTATGCAGAAGTATTTCGGCCTGCGCTCCGAGTGGGTGGATGAGGTTGAGATCCTGCGCCGCATAAAGCTGGGCATCTACGATCAGGAAGAGTATGAAAAGGCTCTGGCCTGGATCAAGGCAGAATGCAAGGAGGGCATTGATAAGAATGCCGGCAAGAACTTCCCCGAGGTGATCACCAAGTCGAAGGTGGTACCCGCCGATCAGGATTGGGAGTTCATTGCGAAGATGACGGTGATCATCCGCGATATTATGCTGGGTAATCCCAAATTGGGTGAAATGGGCTGGCACGAAGAAGCCTTGGGCCGCAACGGTGTTGTGGGTGGCTTCCAGGGTCAGCGTCAGTGGACCGACTGGCTGCCCAACGCTGACTTCAGCGAAGCGGTGCTGTCGTCCACGTTCGACTGGAACGGTGCTCGTCAACCGTTCCCGTTGGCCACGGAAAACGACGTGTGCAACGGTATGGCAATGCTGTTGGGTACGTTGGTATCGCACTCCGCCCCCTGCTTCCACGACGTTCGTACGTACTGGAGTCCCGAGGCTACCGAGCGTGTTACCGGCAAGAAGCCCGAGGGTGTGGCCGCGAACGGCTTTATTCACCTCATCAACTCCGGTGCTACCGCGCTGGATGGCAGCGGTGCCGCCAAGAACGAAAAGGGCGAGGGCTGCATGAAGCCGTTCTATGAGATGACGGCTGCGGATATTGCCGCTTGTACCGAGGCGACCGACTGGCGCCGTGCCGACTACGAGTATTTCCGTGGCGGCGGCTTCTCTAGCCATTTCCGTTGCCGTGCCGAGATGCCGGTGACCATGCTGCGCCTCAACGTGATCGACGGTATCGGCCCGGTGCTGCAGATCGCCGAGGGTCACACCGCTGATCTGCCGGATCAGATCCACGAAACCATCGACAAGCGCACCGACTTTACTTGGCCCACCACGTGGTTTGCACCGCGCTTGACGGGTGAGGGTGCGTTTAAGGACGTGTACACCGTGATGGCTCGCTGGGGCGCCAACCATGGCGTTACCGTGTACGGCCACGTGGGTGCCGACCTCATCACGCTGGCTTCCATGCTGCGTATTCCGGTGGCAATGCATAACGTTCCTGCCGAGAAGATCTACCGTCCGCACTCCTGGGCGGCTTTCGGCACCGAGGACGACGAGAGCGCCGATTACAAGGCTTGCGCCACCTACGGCCCGCTGTACAAATAATTCCACAAAGCAAGAGCCGCCCGACACAACCGTGTCGGGCGGCTTTGTTATTGCTCTTTCAGCTTGGTGTATTGCTCGACGGCGAGGGCATCGCAGCGTTCGTTTTCGGGGTGGCCTTGATGGCCGTGTACCCAATGGAACGTGACCTCGTGCAGGGCGATGAGATTTAACAGGGTATCCCACAAATCGGCGTTGAGAGCAGGCTTTTTATCCGCTTTGCGCCAGCCATTGCGCTTCCAGCCTTGCGCCCAGCCTTTTTCGATGCCGTTGACGACGTACTGCGAATCGGTGGTGATGTGTACCTCGCAGCGTTCGTTCAGCGCGGCAAGGCCTTGAATGACGGCAGTGAGCTCCATGCGGTTGTTGGTGGTGGCAGGATCGCCGCCGCACAGTTCCTTTTCGTGGGCGCCGTAGCGCAAAATTGCCGCCCAACCGCCGGCACCGGGATTGCCGCTGCAAGCGCCGTCGGTAAACAGCTCTACTCGTTTCACGGGATCACTCCTTTGTGAGTCGTTGTTACCATTATACCAAAAAATTTGCAAGATGCAAGACTAAAACCGCCGATGGGGGACTATACTTCTTGACAAGCACGTAAAATCAAGGTAGAATATAAATAACTATGGTATGATTGGTTATGGTGTCGCTTTGTCAACGATAGACATTTTTACAGCCTCACGCCGGGTGGGGCTTATTTGATTATTTGAAAGAGATTGAGAGGTAAAGTATGACTGCTGAAAAGCAAAAGAAATCAACGAATATAACGAATACGACGTTACAAAAAAAGGAGCAGCGGAAACCGTATACTCGCGGAAATCAACGCAAGGAACAGTCCGCTGATAAAAAGCCCCACGAGCGGGCAGCGAACAAAACAAACAACCGCGCGGCCGCTCCGCACAAGGAGCAGAAGCTGGCGAAGAACACGGCGCGCCGTCAGCCTGCACGGCGAAGCAATCCGCCGAAAAAGCCGCAGGAGCCGTTGTTCCCGGTACGGGTAACCATGCTGGGCGGCTTGAATGAGATCGGCAAAAACATTACCATGTTTGAGTACGGTGAGGATGCGTTCCTCATCGACTGCGGCATGGCGTTCCCCGACGAAGATCTGCTGGGTGTGGATATTGTTCTGCCCGATTTTTCGCACGTTGAAAAGAACGCCGAGCGTATTCACGGTATTGTGATCACGCACGGACACGAGGATCATATCGGCGCGCTGCCGTATCTGTTGAAGCAGCACATTTTCCCCATTTACGCTACAAAGCTGACCATCGCGCTTATTGATTCCAAGCTGAAAGAGCACGGCTTGTCGGGCAAGGTGCCGCTGCACGTGGTATCGCCCGGGCAGGTGGTGACGTTTGGACGCGTGTCGGTGGAATTCATTCACGTGAATCATTCCATTCCCGATGCGGTGGGCTTGGGCATCAAAACGCCGCTGGGCTACGTGATCCACACGGGCGACTTTAAGATCGACTGCACGCCTATTCAAGGCAAAATGATCGACCTGCCGCGTTTGGGGCAGATGGGCAACGAGGGTGTGTTGGCGCTGATGGCCGATTCCACCAACGCTGAACGCCCCGGCTATACGCCGAGCGAGCGCGTGGTGGGCGACAGTTTTTCCAAGCTGTTTAAGAACGCCGAGGGTAAGCGCCTCATTATTGCCACGTTCTCGTCCAATTTGCACCGTATTCAGCAGATCATTGATGCGGCGGCAAAGGATGGACGCAAGATCGCCATTTCGGGTCGCAGCATGATCAACTACGTTTCCATTGCGCACGAGCTGGGGTATCTCAACATTCCCCAAGGTGTGCTGGTGGAAATGGAGATGGTGAACCGCTATCCCAAGGAGAAGATGGTGATCATCACCACCGGCAGCCAGGGCGAGCCGATGTCGGCACTGGCACGTATGGCGTTCTCCGAGCACCGTCAGGTGGAGGTGGGACCGGATGATTATATCATCATTTCCGCCACACCCATTCCCGGCAATGAAAAGACGGTGGGACGCGTTGTTAACGAGCTGATGAAATGCGGTTGCGACGTGGTGTATGAGAAAATGTACGACGTGCACGTATCCGGCCACGCCTGCCAAGAGGAGCTGAAGATCATTCAGGGCATCACTCGCCCGAAGTTCTTTATTCCCGTGCACGGTGAGCAAAAGCACCTGCATAAGCACGCACAGTTGGCGCGGCTGATGGGGATGCCTGCGAAAAACGTGATGATTACCGATATCGGTAAGGTTATTGAGATCACGGCCGATAAAATGGCGGTGGTGGGCTCGGTGCCTGCCGGCCGCGTGATGGTGGACGGCTTGGGCATCGGCGACGTGGGCAGTATCGTGCTGCGTGATCGCCGCCATTTAGGACAGGACGGCTTGATCGTGGTGGTGGCCACCATTGACCCTGCAGCAGGATACGTGGTA
Organism: Clostridia bacterium; assembly: GCA_017503785.1. Taxonomy (GTDB): domain Bacteria; phylum Bacillota; class Clostridia; order Oscillospirales; family Acutalibacteraceae; genus RGIG3009. The sequence continues at coordinate 9,131 of JAFVSK010000003.1, read as the reverse complement.
TCGGGTCCCGACGTGGTGTCACGCGGATTTGTGTACGTGCGCGAGGCAGAGGATCTGATGGAAGAAATACGCTCCATTGCCGAAGAGGTGCTGGAGGAGTGCTGTGCCGCACATTCCTACGATTGGAATACCATGAAAAACCGCGTGCGGGATGAGTTGTCGCGCCGCGTATTCCAAAAGACAAAGCGCAGCCCGATGATCTTACCCATTTTGATGGAAGTGTAAGTAAAATTTGTTTAAAAGGAGGGAAACACCGTGAAAAAACGTGGTAACGTGTGGGTGGTAACGCCCATGCTGGTGGTGGTTTGTGCCGCCTTGGTGCTGGCGTTGGTGCCGGTGTTTTTCCTCGATCGCACGGCGTTTTACGTGCAAGCGGCGCTGACGGCGGCGGTGATCGCGGCTGTCGTGTGGCACGCCGTGCATTTGCAGCGCCGCATGCGCCGCTACGTGAGCGGCGTGGCGGATGCGCTGGATCAGGATAACCGCCAGTCCTTGGAAAACACACCGGTGCCGGTGGTGCTGGTGTCGGAGCTTGGTGAGATCGTTTGGTATAACAAGCTGTTTCGCAGTGAGGTGCTTAACGAAGAAGAGGCGTACGGCACGGCGGTGTCGGTGTTGTTTGAAGGCTTACCGCTTGATCGCTTGGGCCGTCAGTGCTTACCGTGCGTGGTGCGCGGAGAAAACACGTATACAGTGTACACCGCGAAGCTGCGCCGCCGTGATGAGGCGGCCTACGTGCTGTATTTTACCGATATTACCGAGCTGACACAGATCGCCACCGAATATACCAACAGCCGTCCGGTGGTGCTGTCGCTCTACATAGACAACGGTGAGGAGATCACACAGGACCTGCGCGACAGTGAGCGCGCACAGCTGATTTCCCGCGTGGAGACCCTGCTGGAGGATTGGATCGCGGCCAGCGCGGGCATTTTCCGTAAATGCGGCGGCGACCGTTTTCTGGCGCTGGTGGAGGCACGTGCTCTGACAGGAATGCTGGAAAGCCGTTTTGACGTGCTCGACCGTGTGCGCGCCATTCGCACGGCCAACGGCACCAGTTTAACGCTGTCGGTGGGCGTGGGCCTTGGCGACACGCTGACCGAAGCGGAAGCGCAGTCGCGGCAATCGCTGGATATGGCGCTCGGTCGCGGCGGCGATCAGGCTGTGGTGAAAACGACCAACGGCTTTGAATTCTACGGTGGCTTGTCCAAAAGCGTGGAAAAGCGCACCAAGGTGCGCACCCGCGTGATGGCGGCGGCGCTGCAGGATATGATACAAAGCAGCGAAAACGTGCTGCTGATGGGGCATCGGTATTCCGATTTGGATTGCTTGGGCTCCTGTGCGGCGCTTACCGAGATCTGCCGCAGCTTGGGCAAGCCTGCCTATACGGTATATGATCCGAAAACCACCTTAGCGAGTGTGCTGGTGCAGCGGTATGCCGATCGCAAACGCGAGGAGCTGTTTATTGATGCCGAGGAAGCGCAGCCGCTGCTGACGGATAGGACGTTGCTCATTATCACGGATACGCATCAAGCGGAGCGCGTGGAGATTCCCGAATTGTATTGCCGTGCCAAAACGGTGGTGGTGATCGATCATCACCGCAAGATGGTGGGGCATATCAACAATGCGGCGATGTTCTATCACGAGCCGTATTCCAGTTCGGCTTCGGAAATGGTGGCCGAGCTGGTGCAGTATATGCCCGAGGCAAAGCTCACACGCACCGATGCCGAGGCGCTGCTTGCCGGCATTATGCTGGATACGCGCAGCTTTGTGATGAAGGCCGGTGTGCGCACCTTTGAAGCGGCAGCGTATCTGCGGCGCATCGGTGCCGATACGGTGGAAGTGAAGCAGCTGTTCTCCGAAACGATGGAGACCTATCGCCAAAAAGCCGAGATCGTGGCTTCGGCAGAGCGGTATAACACGGTGGCGGCCATTGCGTGTGCCGAGGAGGCACAGGGAACGCAGTTGCGCATTGCGGCGGCGCAGGCAGCCGATGAATTGTTGTGTGTAAAGGGTGTGGAGGCGTCCTTTGTGCTATTCCCGGACGGCAACGGTTTCAGCGTTTCGGCGCGGTCGTACGGGGCGGTCAACGTCCAATTGGTGATGGAGGCCGTGGGCGGCGGCGGGCATCAAACGATGGCCGGTGCCTATTTGAAAACCGACAGTAAGAAAGAGGCTATTAAACTGCTGCACCAAGCAATTGACAGCGCGTTAGAGGAACGTCGTCGGGCGCAGGCGGTACAGCAGGCTGAACAAAAGAAAGCAGGGAACGAACAATGAAAGTGATTTTGAAGCAGGACGTTAAAGGCCAGGGCAAAAAGGGCCAGCTGGTAAACGTGTCCGATGGATATGCCCGCAACTTTTTGCTGCCGCGCGGCTTGGCTGTGGAAGCGGATGCGCAGGCAATGAACGATTTGAAAAACAAAGAGGATGCGCGGTTGCATCATCTGGCTGTGGAAAAGAAGGAAGCCGAGGAGGCTGCGGCGAAGCTGTCGGGCAAGACGGTGAAGGTTGTGGCTCGCGCCGGTCAGGGCGGTCGCTTGTTCGGTTCGGTCACCACGAAGGAAGTGGCCGAGGAGCTGGTAAAGCAGTACGGTGTGACCATTGATAAGCGCAAGATCGTGATGCCGGATGCCAAGGCGTTTGGCGGCTACGATGCCGAACTGAAATTCCCGCAGGGTGTAACTGCCAAGATCACCGTGCTGGTAACCGAGTAAAACAACGAGGATGTGACTACGATGGCGAATGAAGCCACGTTTGACGAATTAAATCTGCCGTACAGCCTGGAGGCCGAGCAAGCGGTGCTGGGTTCCATTTTGATGGATGCCGATTGTATTCATCAGGTGGGCGATATGCTGCGCGCCGAGCATTTTTATCTGGCGCAGCATCAGGCGATCTATCGCATTATGCTGCAGAAAATGATGGAATCCAAGACGATTGATTTCGTTACCGTGCTGGAAGCGCTGAAGTCCGTGGATTACTTTTCGGGTGAGGAAGGCAAGGGCTATTTGCTGAAGCTGGCGCAGATCGTGCCGTCGATCTCCAACGTGACCAACTATGCCCGCATCGTGCGCGAGAAGTACGACGTGCGTTCGCTCATTCATGCCTCGCGCGATATCATGAGCGAGGCGATGGATCCCGGTGTGGATGCGCGCGTGCTGATTGAAAACGCCGAGCAGAAGATCTTTGATATCCGTCAAGATCAGCATCAGGGTGGGTTGGTGCCCATTCAAGACGTGATCGCCTCTAACTACGAAATGTACGGTAAACTGAATTCCGCCGAACGCGATAAGTACGTAGGTATTCCGTCGGGCATTGCGGCGCTGGATGAAATTACCACCGGCTTGAATCGGTCGGATATCATCATCGTGGGTGCTCGCCCCGGTATGGGTAAAACCAGCTTTGCGCTGAACATTGCCCGCAACGTGGCCGTGCAGCAAAACCGCACGGTAGCGGTGTTTAATTTGGAAATGTCCCGCGAGCAGATGGTGAACCGCTTTTTGTCGTCGGAGGCACGTGTGCCGTCGAAGAAGCTGCGCACGGGCAATTTAACGCCCGACGAGTGGACGCGTATGGCCTATGCCTCCAGCGCACTGTGCAAGGCCCCCATTTATCTGGACGATACCGCTAGCATCAGCGTGGGTACCATGAAGGCACGCTTGCGCCGCATGAAAAAGGTGGACTTTGTGATCATCGACTACTTGGGCCTTATCGGTTCCGACGAAAAGAGCGAGAACCGCGTGCAGCAGGTGTCGAAGATCACCCGCGATTTAAAGGTGATGGCCAAGGAACTGGATATTCCCATTATGGTCTGCGCGCAGCTCTCGCGTGGAACGGAAAAGCAGTCTAACCACCGTCCGGTGCTGGCCGACCTGCGTGAATCGGGCTCCATTGAGCAGGATGCCGATCAAGTGCTGTTTTTGTACCGCGACGATTATTATGATAAAGACAAAGAGGATCCGGCCAAGACCGAGGTGGGCAAATCGGAAATTATTGTTGCCAAAAACCGCCACGGTGAAGTGGGTACGGTGAACATGGTGTTCCAAGGCGAATTTACGCAGTTTACCTCGTTGGAGCTGCACCAGAACGAGGGTTGATGACAATGACCGTTTGCGAAAAGGCTCTTGCCGCCATTCGGCGGGAGCAGATGCTGCCGCCCGGTGCTTCGGTGGCGGTGGGTTTGTCCGGCGGTGCCGATTCGGTGGCATTGCTGCATCTGTTGCTGTCGTTGCGGGAGGAGCTTTCGCTTTGCGCGGTGACGGCGGTGCACGTCGATCACGGCTTGCGTGGCGAGGAATCGCTGCGCGACCGTCGGTTTGTGGAGGCGCTGTGCCGTGAATGGCAGGTGCCGCTGACGGTACACACCTGCGACGTGGCGGCCTTGGCTGCCGAACAGCATTGCGGTGTGGAGGAAGCCGGCAGGGCGGTGCGCTATGCGCAGTTTGAAGCACAAAGCGGCTATGTGGCTACAGCACATACCGCCAGTGATAACGCCGAAACCGTGCTGCTGCACCTGTGCCGCGGTACGGGCTTGCACGGACTTTGCGGTATTCCGCCGGTGCGGGGGCGCGTGATCCGTCCGTTGATCGATTGCACCCGCGAGGAAATCGAGGCGTATTGCGCACAGCACGAACTTTCCTACGTGACCGACAGCACCAACGCGGATACTGCGTATGCGCGCAACCGTATTCGGCAGCTGGTGATGCCGCAGCTCAAGGCAATCAATCCGCAAGCGGAAGCGGCGATCGGACGCTTGATCGCTCGCGCACGCGAATGGGATGCGACGGTGTCGCAGCAGGCTGAAGAAGCGCTGCAGGCAGCCAAGACGGGGGAGAATACCTACCGTCGGGCGGTGTTGTTAGCCTTAAAAGACGAAGTGCTGGCAGCGGTGTTGCGGCGCCTTTTGAGCGAGCAAGGGCGCCAGCGCGGCAGCGAACAGCATATTTCCGCGGCGATGGCGCTATTGCAACACGGCGGGCGACTTTCGGTACCGGGCGGTCGCGTGCTGGCGGTGGCCGGCGATTCCGTGCGGCTGTTGCCTGCACAGGAGAGCTTGCCTGCGTTTGAGTTTGAAAACGTTCAAGCCGGCGAAACGTATACCGTTGGTGCGGTACAGTGGCAGATTTTGTGTCTATCGCGTGAAGATTATGAACAAAAACTGAATATTTCAAAATTAGACTTTGCAAACGCGTGCGATTGTGATAAGATAAACGGGAACTTGCGTTTGCGGCAGCGCGCGCCGGGGGATGCGTACCATCCTGCAGGACGTGCCTGCGGAAAAACGCTGAAAAAATTGTTTAACGAAACCGCGTTGTCTGTTGCAGAGCGAGCTGCTGTGCCGCTGCTTTGCGACGATAACGGGATCGTGATGGTGGCCGATTTCGGCTGCGATGAACGGGTACGAATTACATCAAGCACGAAAACGGTGCTGGTGCTTCAAAGGAAAGGGGATGTGTAAACGTGGCAACAATGTACGATGATATCGGTGAAATTCTGTTTACAGAAGAAGAAATTGCCGAAATCGTTCGGAATATGGGGCGGCAGATCAGCGAAGATTATAAGGGGAAAAACTTGTTTATGGTGAGCGTGCTCAAGGGCTCCTTGCCGTTTATGGCCGACCTGATGCGTGAGATCACCATTCCCTGCACGATCGACTTTTTATCGGTGTCCAGCTACGGCAGCGGCACCAAGACCTCGGGCGAGGTGCGTATTCTTAAAGACCTGGATGCATCGCTGGAGGGCAAGGATCTGTTGGTTGTGGAGGATATTTTGGATTCGGGCGTGACGTTGTCGTATCTGCTGAAGAATCTGTCGGCACGTAACCCTTCCAGTATTCGCCTGTGCACGTTTTTGGATAAGCCCGAACGTCGCCGCGTGGACGTTCATGCCGATTACGTCGGTGCTTCGGTGCCGGATAAGTTTATTGTGGGCTACGGCCTTGATTATGCGGAAAAGTATCGCAACGTTCCGTATATCGGCGTGCTGAAGCCCGAGATCTATGCCACTGAGGAGGAATAAGCGAAACATGGAATCGCATAACAACGATTGGGGGAAAACGCTGCGCAATATCGGACTGATCATCGGTATTCCGGTGTTGATCGCGGTGATCTTCTGGATGTTTATGGCCGGCGGCCAGTCGAAAACCGAGGAGAAGATCTACTCCGATTATATTAATTACTTCAAAAACGAACAGGTGGAGAGCTACGATCTGAACCTGGGCGGTCGCGTGAATATTTTGCTTAAACCGGAGCATCGCACCGACGTAAACGGTGACGGCAAGGTGAACGAGAAGGATATCATCGTGTACGCCGTGCCGAACGTGGCGCTGTTCCTGGAGGATATTGATCCGTATATTGAAAACGTGCCGCACAATATGACGCGTGCCTCGCAGGTGACATCGTGGGTGAGCACGATGATCCCCTCGCTGCTGACAATTATTATTTTTGTGGCACTGTTCATTTATATGCGCCGTTCCATGAACAATTTGGATGGCGGCGGAAAAATGATGGGCTTCGGTAAGGCGCACGTTAAGCAGCCGAACGACGAAAGCCGCCGTACCACGTTTGCCGACGTGGCGGGTGCCGACGAGGAAAAGGAAGAGCTGCAGGAGATCGTGGAATTTTTGCGGTCGCCCAAGCGCTTTAAGGAGCTGGGTGCCCGCGTGCCCAAGGGTGTGCTGCTGGTGGGCCCTCCGGGTACCGGTAAAACGTTGCTGGCTCGCGCTGTGGCCGGTGAAGCCGGTGTGCATTTCTTCTCGATCTCCGGTTCGGATTTCGTGGAAATGTACGTGGGCGTAGGTGCTTCGCGCGTGCGTGATCTGTTCGATCAAGCAAAGAAGAATAATCCGTGTATCATCTTCATTGATGAAATTGATGCCGTTGGTCGCCAGCGTGGCGCAGGTCTCGGCGGCGGTCACGATGAGCGCGAGCAAACGCTGAACCAGCTGCTGGTGGAAATGGACGGCTTTGGTGCCAACGAAGGTGTCATCATGATGGCGGCGACCAACCGCCCCGACATTTTGGACCCTGCACTTATGCGTCCCGGCCGTTTCGATCGTCAGATCGTGGTGAATTATCCCGACGTGAAGGGCCGCGAGGAGATCTTGCGCGTGCACGCCAAGGGGAAGCCGCTGGCTCCCGATGTGAATTTGGCGGTGATCGCACGGTCGACGGTTGGCTTCACGGGTGCCGACTTGGAAAATCTGCTCAACGAATCGGCCTTGCTGGCTGCGCGCCGCGGCTTGCACGCGGTGACGATGCAGGAGATCGAGGAAGCCACCTTAAAGATCATTGTGGGTACCGAAAAGCGCAGCCATATTATTACCGATCGCGACAAGCGAATCACGGCCTATCACGAGGCCGGCCACGCCATCGTATCGTATTTTTGCCCCACACACGATCCCGTGCATCAGATCTCGGTGATCCCGCGCGGTATGGCAGCCGGCTTTACGATGAATCTGCCGGATAACGACAACCGCCATCTCACCAAAAACCGCATGCTCGAGGACATTGAAGTGATGCTCGGCGGCCGTGTGGCAGAGGAGATCGTCATTGGTGACGTTACGACCGGTGCTTCCAACGATCTGGAGCGTTCCACCGAAACCGCCACCAAGATGGTTACCAAGTACGGCATGAGCGAAAAGCTCGGCCCGGTGGTGTTTGGCAGCTCGGAATCGGGCGAGGTGTTCTTGGGCCGCGATTTCGGCCACACGCGTAACTATTCCGAGGAGATCGCGGCGCGCATTGATGCCGAGATCAACGCGATCATCACCGCAGCCTATGCGCGTGCTACGCAGAAGCTGCAGGAAAACCGCGATAAGCTGGATCTGGTGGCACAGTATCTGATCGACCACGAAAAGATGGACGGCGATCAGTTCGTGGCGGCCATGGAGGGGCGCGAGATCCCTGCATATTCCAACGATTCGCTGTTCCAAAAAAACGAAGATACCGCAGAATAACCAGTAAAACAGGGTGCTGAAATGCACACGCCACATAAGGCAGTAATTTCAAAACACTAACTTATGGGCGTTGCAAAAGGGCAAAAAGCAAAGATGAATACCGAGAAGAACTGTAAAAGGTTTTTCTCGGTATTTTTCTGTTTATAGCGGTACATTCGACTATTAAACCGCCTTTGAGTACAATTATGGTAGAAAACCAAAGGAGGTAACAATATGAGCAAATTTATAGAAGAATTCTACTACGGCAACATTGATCCGCAAGCACGAAGCACCAAGCAGAATAAAGCCGTGCAGAAGCAAATGGAAGTGCTGATGCTCAATGAGGACTTTCTGACTGAAAGGCTTTCCGGAGAAAACAAGAAGAAATTCCTTGACTTTGTAAATGCGTGGAGCGTGGTAAACGGCGAATCCAACCTTGACAGTTTTATGATGGGGTTTCGGTTGGGAGCCAACTTTACCTACGACACCTTCGTTGCTACCGACACCCCATTCCAAGACTTGCTGAAGGAGTGACCGATATGCGTGATAAGAAGTATTACATAGCACTAGATGATTTTGAGCGCAGAGTGGTTGTAAACTGTCTGAACGAAATGCGCAACAATCTTATTGCCAAAGGTAAATACACTGATGCTGTGGATGAGGTTTTGCTGAAAATCATTGATGCGAAACAAAAGAAATTCAAAGTAATCTACAAGGAGGCGTGATTATGAAAAAGGTTATTTATGACGAAAAGAACGGTCTTTGGTACGAACTGCAAGGCGACTATTACATTCCTTGCTTGAAGTTGCCGGAGGAAGAACAACAACCTATCGGCATATGGGGACAGCGGCATTTGCGATATATCAAGCAAAATCGCAAGGTTTTATATCTCAATCTGCTGACAAGTGGAAAACTAAACGGATACCTCGCAGATCTCGACAAACAGGCAGATGAAATGTTTTCTCTACTTGTAAAGCAGATGGCAGAGAGCGAGGGTGTGACCGAACAACTCAAAGCGGATAATCAAATGGAATGGGTTGATCAAATGAATAACATCCGCGGCAGAGCTACGGAAATGGTAAACACAGACCTCATATACGGATGATGAAAGGCGGTAGTGATTTGAACACTACCGCCTTTCTCATATGATAGCTTTTTGTAAGATATAGCGATTCTCTTATTCTTCATCGTTTTCTTC
>JAFVSK010000017.1 GCA_017503785.1 Clostridia bacterium | reverse complement strand
GGCAACCCATAGGCGCGGCTTTTCGTGCAGAAACGAAGTTGAGCCGCGCCGACATACGCGCGTATTTCAAGCGGCGAAACAAGCTTTATGCCGAAAAGCCGCCCTATGGGCGGTTAGGAGTTCGACTCCCTTCGGCTATACCTTAATGGCAGCCACCGCAGCTGCTGCAATTGCCGCTGCAGGAATGCTCGTCGTAATCGTCGGGGTTGAGGCCCTGTGCTGCCATGTTGAGAATGGCACCGATGGCGTTGGTGACCTTGTCGAGTTCCGTCTTGGCTTCGTTGTAGGCAGACATGGACTCGTTGGCCATAACGCGGGCATACACCGCGCGCAGTTCTTCGTTGAGCGTGCGCATTTTGGCTTCATCCTGCTCTTCACCCTTGGCGGCTTCGGCGTTGATGGCCATGCGCTTCAAGTTGAATTCGCCGATGAGCGCCTGCAGCGCTTCGTCTTCATCGGCGGCGTTCTGCGCCATTTGCGTGCGCACGAAGCGCTCGTCGGCCTGGATGGCGTGACCCAGTTCTTTTGCCATTTCCAACAGTTTTTCCATAATAAAAATCCTCCTTGAGATTTAGTCTACAATATCACCGGTAACAATATAACTGCGTGCGCTTGTGATACGCACGGTGACATACTCGCCGATACGCGCAGGGTCGCCCTGCACACGGACAACGCTGTTTTCGGCCAAACGAGCCTCCAAATAGTCGCCGGCATCGGTTTCTAAGAGCGCCCGCTGCTCGGTACCCACCAGCTTTTGCAGCCGCTCGGCCGACAAGCTTTCCTGCAGCGCCGTGAGTTCTTGGAACCACGCGGTTTTTTCTTCGGCCGTGATGGGGTCGGGCATTTTTGCTGCCGGCGTTCCCTCGCGCGGGGAATAGATGAACGTGAACAGCGATACGAACCCAACCTCACGAATGAGGGACAGCGTTTCCTCAAAATCCTCGCGCTGCTCGCCGGGGAAGCCCACGATAACGTCGCTGGTGAAGGCGATGCCCGGGACAGCCTTACGGGCGTAGCGGATGAGCTCGAGATATTGCTCACGCGTGTAGCCGCGATTCATCTCCCGAAGTACCCGACTGCTGCCCGACTGGAACGGCAAATGGAAATGCCGCGACACCTTTTCGCACGCGGCGATGGTATCGAACAGACGGGGGGTGGCATCCTTGGGGTGTGAGGTCATAAAGCGAATTAAAAAGTCGCCCGGGATGGCGTTTAGGCGCTTAAGAAGCTCCGGGAAATCTACGCCGTGTGCTTCGCCCTTGCCATAGGAATTGACGTTTTGCCCCAGCAGCGTGATCTCGCGGTAGCCCTGCCGCACCAGCTCCTTGGCTTCGGCTATGATGAACTCGGGGTCGCGGCTGCGCTCGCGCCCGCGCACGTACGGAACGATGCAATAGGTGCAAAAATTGTTGCAACCGTACATGATGGGCAAAAAGGCTTTAAACGTGCCGTCGCGCTCGGCGGGAATACCTTCGGTGATAACGCCGTCACATTCGGGGATCTCGACCACGCGGCGGCGTTCCACCAATGTGCGCACCATCAACTCGGGCAGACGGTGCTGCACGTGCGTGCCGAACACCAAGCCAACGAACGGATAGCTTTGATAGAGCTTTTTGGCAATGTGCTCCTGCTGCACCATACAGCCGCACAGCGCAATCAGGATTTCGGGGCGGCGGCGCTTGAGCGCCTTGAGCGCACCCACGTTGCCGAACACGCGGTCTTCGGCGTGCTCGCGCACGGCGCAGGTGTTGAACAAAATAAAGTCGGCTTCTTCAGGCTTGTCGGTGAAGCCGAAGCCGATCTGGGCCAGCTGACCCTTCATGCGTTCGGAATCGGCAACGTTTTGCTGACAACCGTAGGTGCGTATATATGCCAGCGGGGCAACGCCCGGCTGACGTTGTTCGTAAAACCGACGAAGCTGTTCTTTAAACGGCTCTTGCTGTTCCAGCTCCTCCGGAGTGATAACGCGGGTTTTGGCCATACAAAAGTCCCTTTCCAAGATGATTCCGATAATTAGATTAATTATAACAAATTCTGCGCCGAACTTCAACAGGTAATCGCATACAATTGAAAAGATTTTATAAAATTTTAAAAAGGGGTTTATTTTTGGAGCGCGAAGCAATATAATAGCCTTATTGGAGGGGAACCGTATGTTGAACACCTTTCTCCCGAATATTCATCGGGTACATTTTGTGGGGATCGGCGGCTCGGGAATGAGCCCGTTGGCCGAAATATTACATTCGCAGGGCTTTACCGTTACCGGTTCGGACGTGAATGAGTCGGACAACCTCGCGCGGATGCGGCGGTTGGGCATCACCGTGATGATGCCGCAGGCCGCCGAAAACGTGGGTGACGCGGAGCTGGTGGTATATACCGCCGCGGTGCGGGCCGATAATCCCGAACTGGTGGCCGCTGCCGACCGCGGGATCCCGCTGATGGAGCGTGCCAAGCTTTTGGGGTTGCTCTCACGCAGTTTTGCATCGACGGTGGCGGTGGCAGGTACGCACGGAAAAACCACCACGTCGTCCATGGTATCGCAAATCCTGCTGCAGGGCGGACACGATCCGTCGGTGTTTATCGGCGGTCGGTTACCGCTGATCGATGCCAACGGCCGCGCCGGTGAGTCGGACGTGTTTGTTTGCGAGGCGTGCGAGTTTCAGGATCATTATTTGGAAATGGAGCCGGCAATCTCGCTCATTCTGAACGTGGATGCCGATCATTTGGATTATTTCGGTTCACTGGAGGGCGTGATCGCCTCGTTCCGTAAGTTTGCCAAGCAGACCACGCGTGCGTTGGTGGTAAATGCCGAGGACCCCGAAACGCTGATCGCGGTGGAGGGGCTCACGCACGTGCCGATCATTCGCTACGGATTTGACGGCAGTTGCGAGTGGCAAGCCCGCAACGTGGGCGAATTTGACGGCGCTTACGGTTGCTACGATTTATATCACAACGGCGAGAAAGCGGCACACATTCGCTTGGGTGTGCCGGGGAAGCACAACGTACTGAATTCGCTGGGCGCGGCAGCGGTGGCGCATCTGTGCGGTGCGACCATGGAGGAGATTACTGCCGGTTTGGCAGCGTTTTGCGGAGCCGGACGGCGATTTGAGTTTTTGGGAACCTTCGCCGGTGTGACCATTGTGGACGATTACGCGCATCATCCCACCGAGATCCGTGCCACGCTGAGTACGGCACAGGCGATGCCGTATGAGCGCGTGTGGGCGGTTTTCCAGCCGTTTACGTTTTCACGCACGGCACGGCACTTGAACGAGTTTGCTCAAGCGCTGTCGGTGGCCGACGAGGTGGTCGTGAGCGATATTATGGGTTCTCGCGAAACAAATGAGTGGAACGTGTCGTCGCAGCAGATCACCGATCAGATCGACGGAGCGCATTATCTGGCCACCTTTGAGGAAATCAGCCGTTTTGTGGCTGCCAACGCGCGCGAAGGGGATCTGGTGATCACCATGGGCGGTGGCGACGTGTATAAGTGCGCGCGGATGATCCGCGATCTGCTGAAGCAATAAGGGGATAACAACAGTGAAAAAGGACGTATTGGAATTTCCTGTGCAGGACTGCTTGAGTGTGTTCTGCGAGTACATGGAAGTGAAGGCTGAGGAGCTGGGGTTGTCGAACAACACCCTGTTCCGCGATCCGTGCGGGATCGACAACGTATCGACAGCACGAGATATGCTGCGCTGTCTTATTCGCGGCAATGAATGTGAGGCACTGCGCGCCGTGTGGGGCACGCCCCATTACACGGTGGCACTGGGCGGCAAGCAGCCGCGAGAATGGGCATTGCACTCAACCGTGCTGGAGGATGCTGCCTCTCCCCTGCTCACGGAGCATTACGAGGTTATCGGTGGCAAGACCGGACAGCTGACACGGTACAACATGAATAATCTGTCGGTGATCGTGCGGATGCCCGACAGCGACGTGCTGCTCGCCTGCACCATCATGGGGGCAGACGAGGGCACAGACAAGCCGCGCAATCGCTATCAAGCTGCGCGCGAGGCGTTGGATGCGGCGGTTGCCAAATATCGCAACCGCTCGATGGACAACACAAAAGCCGAGGTGTGTGCGCAAAGCGCGATCGTGTGTGTGGTACCGCCGTTGGCGGGCAGTGAATATCATGCCACGTTAGACATTTTGTACGAAAAGAACGCGGGCGAGCAGCTGCGGCCGGCCTCTATGACCAAAATGCTCACGGCGGCGATCGTGGCAGAGCAGGTGAACGATCTCGACGACGTGCTGACGATCCGTCAGGACGTGTTGGACGCCATTCAGCCAAGCGGCTTTTATGTGGGCGATCTCAAGGCAGGCGACACGCTGACTGTACGTGAGGCGTTGTACGCAATGATGCTGCCCTCCAGCAATGCGGCGGCGTTTACGCTGGGGGCTCACGTGGGCAATCTGCTGTTAAACGACTGTTTATAAAAACAAAAACTCCCTGTGGTAACAACCACAGGGAGTTTTTTATGCCTTTATGATTGCTTCGGCATAGCGGACGGCTTCCATGGCATCGCGGCCGTAGTGATCGGCGCCGATGGCATCGGCGTATTCCTGCGTGAGCACGGCACCGCCGACGATGATCTTGCACCACGGTGTACGTGCGCGCAGCAGCTTGACGGTTTCCTCCATTGCGGGGACGGTGGTGGTCATCAAAGCACTGAGACCAACCACGGCGGCGTGGTGCTGTTCGACAGCATCGACCACCGCTTCGGGCGGTACGTCGCGGCCGAGGTCAATTACCTGATAGCCGTAGTTTTCCAGCAACAAGCGCACGATGTTTTTACCAATATCGTGAATGTCGCCACGAACCGTTGCCAGCACGAACGCACCTTTGGTGACCGTGTTTTCGGCAGCGGTCATGGTTTTCTTGATGCTTTCAAACGCTCGCTTGGCGGCTTCGGCACTCATGAGCAATTGCGGCAGGTAGACGGTTTTCTTTTCGTATCCCTCCCCCACGGCGTTGAGCGCGGGAATGATCTCCTTATTGACAATATCCAGCGGCGCTTCGGTTTGCAGCAACGCTTCCGTGAGAGAACCCGCCTGTTCCTGCAGACCTTTCACAATGGCATCCTGCAAGGCGCTGCGGCCATTGATGACGGCCGTGGCAGCCGTGGGGGCAGCGGCTACCGTGGCAAAGCCTGCCGACTGACGGATATATTCCTCACAATTGGTGTCCATGCCGTTTAAGGCGCGGTAGGCGTAGTACGCCTTGCGCATATCCACCGAATAGGGGTTCATGATTGCCGCCGACAAGCCGCTCGCCAGCGCCAGCGTGAAGAAGGTGCTGTTAACGGCATCCCGCGCAGGCAAGCCGAACGACACGTTAGATACGCCCAGCGAGGTGTAGCAGCCCAACTCCTGCCGAATACGGCGAAGCGCTTCCAGCGTGACGGCTGCAGCAGCGGCATCGGCGCTGACGGTCATGGCCAGCGTGTCAAAAATAATGTTTTTCTTGGCAATGCCGTATTGCGCGGCCGTGTCCAAAATGCGGCGAGCAATGGCCACGCGTTCCTCGGCAGTGGTGGGAATGCCGTCATCGTCCAGCGTGAGCGCCACCACCACACCGCCGTATTTTTTTACCAGCGGAAACACCGCTGCCATGCTTTCCTTTTTACCGCTGACGGAATTGACCAGCGCCTTGCCGTTGACACGGCGCAGGGCGGCCTCCATGGCTGTCGGGTTGGCGGTGTCGATCTGCAACGGCAGATCGGTAACAGCCTGCAGTTCGCACACGGCATCGCGCAGCATCGCCACCTCGTCGATCTCGGGCAGACCCACGTTTACATCCAGAACGTGCACGCCTGCTTCCTGCTGCCGAAGACCTTCGTTGAGCAGGTAGCCCATATCACGCTCGACAAGCGCTTGCTTAAACCGTTTTTTACCCGTGGGGTTAATGCGCTCGCCAATGAGCAGCGGTTCTTTGCCAAAGGTAACGGTGTGGGTGTAGGACGACACCGTTGTGACGGCCTTATCGGTAAGCGGCACGGGGGTCCTGCCCGCCAGCCGCGCGGAAAGGGCTTTCACGTATGCAGGGGTGGTGCCGCAGCAGCCGCCCACCGCACGCACACCTGCCGCAGCAAGCGAGGCCACTTCGTCGGCAAACTCATCTACCGTAACGTCAAACACGGTGTTGCCGTTTTCAACGCGCGGCAAACCCGCGTTGGGCTTGAGCAGCACCGGCACCGAGGCGACGCGAAGCAGTTCTTCCACAACGCCGCGCAGCTGGCGCGGGCCCAACGAGCAGTTGGCACCGAGGGCATCGGCACCCATACCCTCCAGCATGGCCACCATAGCCGACGGCGAGGCGCCTGTCATCAGCTTGCCATCGTCACCGTAGGCGTTACTGACCAAAACCGGCAGCGAGCTGTTTTCCTTAGCCGCCAGCAGCGCTGCTTTGGTTTCGTAGCTGTCATTCATGGTTTCGATCAAGATAAGATCGGCACCGTACTTTTCACCCAAGCGCACCGTTTCGGCAAACACCGCCACAGCTTCTTCAAAATCCAGATCGCCCAAGGGCCGCAGCATGCGACCGGTGGGGCCGATATCGAGCGCCACAAACTTTTCTGCCGACGAGCTGCTTTGCTCGGCCGCCGTGCGGGCGTTCTTTAAAGCAGCTTGGATCAGCTGCTCCAATTCCTCATGCCCGAATTTTAACGAATTGGCGCCAAACGTGTTGGTGCACACCACGTTGCTGCCGGCATCGTAATACTGACGGTGGATATCCACCAGCACCTCGGGGTGCGACAGATTCCACCGTTCGGGATATTCGCCCGGCTGCAGGCCGCGCGCTTGCAACAACGTGCCGAGCGCGCCGTCGAGAATGACGATATTGCTTTGTAAAAACTCCAAGAACTTCATGTGGTTCACCCTTTAAGTCCCACCAAGGCGGTAACCGATTTGGTGGGCGACATTAATAAGCTTTCATTTAAACAGACACCGATTTTGCGTTCGGTATCCAGCACGCGAATAAGCTGCTGCTGCACAGACAGCGGCAGATCGCCGTAGCCCGGACTGAAGCGCGACGGCAGTGCACCCTCCAGCGTGGCACAAAACGCATCGCACAAAGCTTCAATACGCTCGGCACCGATGGCTTGCAGCATCAGCGCCCGCGACGGCGAAACACGGCTGTACCGCTCGATCAACCGATCGGGGGCAACGCCCACCGTGGCGGCGAACAGCACCGCGCGACGGCAATCGCCGAAATAGTTTGTAAGATCGGTCGACGGCAGCGAAAGGCTACCAAGCTCGCACGTGCCGTTTTTTACAGTCAGCGGCAATTCACAGCTGCACACGGCATAGCGAAGGCCGCTTCGCAGTTCCTCATAACAGGAATACAGCAGATCCAGCGTGGCCGCATCGGCCTCGGGGCAACCGGCATAACGAAGCGCGTTCATGGCTTCAAACGGCGGTTCCTCAACGTGCTTTACCAACACCATACGCGTCACCCCAAAATATCGGACACGTTGCGCAAAATGCTGCGCGCCACGTCGGGCTTATTCATGGAATACACGTGCACGTTGGTAATACCGTTCGCGTACAAGTCGATGATCTGGTCGGTGGCGTAGGCAATGCCTGCCTGCTTCATCGCAGCAGGATCGTGACCGAACTTATCGACCAAGCTTTTAAAGCGTTGCGGCATAAACGAGCCCGACAGCTGAATGGAACGCGCCACCTGGTTGGCGTTGGTGATGGGCATAATGCCCGGAATGATGGGAACGGTGATCCCGGCTTCGCGGATCTTATACAAGAAATTGTACAGCAAATTATTATCAAAAAACATTTGGGTGGTGAGAAAATCGCAGCCCGCCTCCACCTTTTCTTTTAAGTGCTGAATGTCGGCCTTTTGATCGGCGCTTTCGGGATGGATCTCCGGATAGCACGCGCCGCCGATGCAGAAATCGGCGTTGGCGGCTTTCAGCTCACGCACGAGGTCGATCGCGTAATGATACGCCCAACCGCTGCGGTCGGCATCACGCAGATCGGCAGGAATATCACCGCGCAGAGCCATGACGTTTTCGATGCCCGCCTCCCGAATGGCTGCGATCTTCTCGCGCACGGTTTCGCGGGTGGAGGACACGCAGGTGAGATGCGCCAGCGTGGGAACGCCATGCTGTGCTTTAATGGTTTTGGCAATATCCAACGTGTAACGACTGGTACCGCCACCGGCGCCGTAGGTAACACTCATGTACGCCGGTCGCAGGGCGGCGATCTCCTCGGTGGCGGATTTTACACTATCGAAGCTGCTTTCCGTTTTGGGTGGAAACACCTCGAAGGACATGGTTAGTTTGTTTTGAGTTAACAGGTCCTTGATTTTCATATACATCACCATCTTTTAGTATACACCTGCAAAAAAGCATCTGTCAATCACAAGAATTCTCTCCTTTTGGGCATCGGCCCCTACCGGGTTGGCTTGGGATCGTGCGAATGTGAGGGAACTCCCCCAGTCGCCTTCGGCGACAGCCCCCTCGGAGAGGGGGCCTTGACGGGCCGATGTGGGCATCGGCCCCTACCGGGTTGGCTTGGGATCGTGCGAATGCGAGGGAACTCCCCCAGTCGCCTTCGGCGACAGCTACCGGGTTGGCTTGAGTTCGTGCGAATGCGAGGGAACTCCCCCAGTCGCCTTCGGCGACAGCCCCCTCGGAGAGGGGGGCCTTGACGGGGTGGTTTCGGATCGTGCCGGTGTGCAAAACGCAAAAAGCCCCTGACACAGTCAGGGGCTTTGGTTTTATGAAATTATTTCTGCCACACGCGAACCCAATCGACTTCCATCGGCCAGTTTTTATGGCAACCCAGGCACAAGATCTCCTCGGCGGTTTCCATAACGTTATGAGCACCCGGCCAGGTTCTTTCCACCAAATTGGGATACACCTCGCCCAACCGCTTTACCGGTTTGGGATCGTCGCGGTAATAGTATTCGGGAATATCGGTAGCGTTAAACCGCGCGGCATGCATCAGCTTGTTGTCCATATACCACGCAATGTAACCGGGCTCCCACAAGGCTGCATAGGTGTGCCAATCGGCATCAATATAATCGAAGTTATCTTGATAGCCGCTGGCAATGACCGAACTGGAGGCGAACACCGTTACGGGACGGCCGTTTTCACGCTTCTCGCCTGTGCGCCAATGCTCGTGCAGTGTGCCGGTGTAGATGACGTCTTTGCCCACTTCACCGTGACGGCCCTTTTCTTTGGGATCGACCATTTCCAAAATATCCAATTCACCGCAGCGCTCCCACGGCTCGCCCATCATATCGGCCTTTTCCATGCCCCAGAAAGCCGGCCAGCCGTTGTAATCGGCGCTTGCGGGAAGATCGGCGCGGATGCGCGCCTCGGCATAGCCATAGTGCATGGTGAAGCCAGTGCGGCCTTTTTTGCTATAGGTAACCAAGCCGATAGCAGCAGCACATTCTTCGGGCTTGAAATACAACACCGAATCACGCAGCTGACACTCCTCGGGAGTCAGCGTAGTGCCACCGTACGGACGGTCGGCATAAAAACTATAGCCGGGGCGGCCCTCGCCGCTGAAGTCGATGGATCTTTCGTTGTCAAAATCCTCACAAAATACCAGATTGGTCATTCCTGCTGCTTCCGCAGCTGCAGGAATCGGAACGTTTTTACAGCTCATAGATATTCCTCACTTTCTGCTTTTAATTATAGCGGTATCCTTCCTCAAAAGAAAGATAAAATTGAATACGGATCGGGGATTATCGTCCATATTTTTCTGTTATTGCCACACGCGAACCCAGTCGACGTCCATGGTCCAGTAACGGTGGCAGCCCAACGAAAAGGCCATGGTCTCACGGTCGGTCACGGTGTGCGCACCTTCCCATACCTGAAAATTCATTTCGGGGAAACGCTCTTCAATGCGAGGTAAAGGGCGGGGGTCGTCGCGGTAATAATACTGCGGCAGCGAGCCGCCGACAAAGCGCACCGAATGCATCAGTTCGTTATCCATGTACCAGGCCACGTGCCCCGGCTCCCACAAGGCACCGTAGGTGTGCCAATCGGTGTCGACGTAGTTGAATTGATCGTTATAGCCGGTTGCGTTTACGGAATTGGTGCACAAGCGGTGTTTCCACACACCGTTTTCCTTCTCCCACGAATGATCGTGCAGGGTACCAACATAGATCATATCCTTGCCGCGGCTGCGGCTGAGACCTTTATCCAAGGGGTCGGTAAACTCCACAACCACCAGTTCGGCTCTGTGGCCGGGGTTTTCGTTGTGGATATATTCCTTGCCGGTGCCCCAAAACTTGGGCCAGTGATTGTGACGGCCGAGAGGACGGTCTACTCGAATACGCGCTTCAATATACCCAAAATGCATGGAAAAGCCGTTTTGCGTTTGGGAACTGCAGGTGCAAATGGAAACCGATTCCATGGCCGAACCGGGACGAAGATACAGCACGGATTTGCGCATTTCCGCTTGTGACTGCACCAGTAGCGGTCGTCTCCTCGCGCGATTGACGTAAAAGCTATAACCAGGTTTTCCCTCACCGCTGAAATCGATCGCAAAATCGTTTTCAAAGTCCTCGCAAAAGGCTAGCTTAAATAAACCGGCTTCTGCTGCCGCTTCCGGAACGGGAACGGTTTTACAGCTCATCGGATCACCTCCATAAATTGACCATGCCGTGGGAGATCGACCGAAAGGGGCAGACCGATCTCCCCGCGGCATAGACACGGCGTGGACGCTCGCCGCAAAAAGCGGCGCTTCCCCGGTGCGGGGAAGCGCCGTTGGGATAAAGCGTTATTGTTTTACTTTACGCTTGCGAGTAATCACCAGCACAGCGGCGCTGAACAGCGTTGCCGTGAGCAACAAGGGCAACGCGGTGGTAACGCCCGTGGGGGGTGTTTGCTCGGTGTCTTCGCCTTCTTCGGCAAAGCCCTGCGCCTTTGCTAACAGTTCGTCGAAGGTGGGCTGGCCGTTTTGCGCAAGCAACGCATTGATCTCTGCCTTGCGCTCAGCGCTCAAATACGACCACCATTCGCCGCCCATCAACACGTAGGCTTTGTTTTCGGCGTTGATCGCGAGAATGGGATCGCCCCAATCGTCGGTGCAATAGTTCTCCCAGAATTCCTGTGCCGGAATATCCACGATCACGTCACCGTCACCGAGGTCGCCCTCGATTTCCTCGTCGTCATCGTTCTCGCCCTTGTCAGGTTCAGGGAGCGAGCCGCCGCCCGTACCGGTCCAAACGTAGAGGTAATCAATATCCATCTGGTTATCCAGCGAGCCGCAAATGGTGAAGGGTAATGCATGGGTGTTCATGGGCTGGTAGGCATCTGCCGGGAACGGATTTTCACCCTCGGCCACAGTGGCCATCGGGTTGACACCGCCTTCCAAATCATAGGTCTGGCGCATAATCTCGCGGCCATCCATGTAGGCGATGATAACGCCGTAATCCCACAGGAAGCCGAGCGTGTGCCATTCGCCGTCGCCCATGCCGTTGACAGCATGATTGGGGTTCTTATACCAATGCTCGCCGCCCTCGTCGCCACTGGTGTTATCGTGCATCGTCACGGTGAAGCGACCTTCCTTGGCATAGCTGGGCGTACCCCAGTATTCCATCCAGTCCATTTCCACCCAGCGCGTGCACTGATTCGTCAGCTTGTCATACGGCAGCGACCAGATGGCCGGGCCGCCTTCGCCCTCGCTGTCATACGGATGCATGCGGATGCGGAATTCCATATAACCGTACTGGAATTCGTAGCCAATACCGGTTTTGATATCCATCGTGCCCAAGCCGTAGTTGTAGTTCGGCTTTTTCAAGCGCAGGTTCATGTAACCGTCTTTGATCTCGTAATCGTCGGTTTCCACATTGGGGGCGCTGTAGGGACGCGTGATATACCACTTGTAACCGTCGGCACCTGTGCCAAACTGATCGATCGTGTGCAGCGAATTGAAATCATCGCTGAAGGTCAGATGCGTAAATCCGGCATTTTCGGCAATTTCCGGAGTTTCAATAAACTCCTCGGCCACACGCAGGTTAGACTGTACGGTGTTATTGTTATCGGTGTTCATTTCCAATACCGAGAGCGAGGCGTTTATACGGGCTGAAATCACGTGATCGCCCGCAACAGCCGCCCATTTTTCGGTACCGATAACCATATCCGTCTCGTTTTTGGCAAAGCCGGCGTTGCCCACCGTGTAGGTGAGGCGCTGAATCGGCTTACCGTCAAGGCAAATATCGATATCGATGGTGGAGTCTGCTTTAACAGCATCCTCGCCGTAGTTGGAGAAGGTAACGGCAAAGGTAAGCTCCGTGCCGGGCTTGACCTGTTCGTAGCCACCGTCCCACACCACGCTGTCGACCTTCAGATCAACCAAGGTGGCTTTCTGAGCCAGCAGGATGTGGTCGATATACACGGGGCCATTGCCGCTGTTCACCGTAAACGTCAGCACCGAGGTGGATTCCACCGCGGCCGGCGTGGTGAATTCAAAGGTCTTTTTCGTCCAGGCGGCGTTTGCACTTTCGGCGGCCTCCAGTAAGGAAGCGGTGCCATTGGTAAGCGCAATACCCACCTTGCTGCCGTTTTCCGAGCGATAACGCACGAACAGCTGATAGGTGGTTTCGGGCTTCAGGCCGGTAACGGTTTGGCGAATGGTGCCATCCTTGGCAACCGAGCCGAGACCGTCGGCAATTGCCGAAGCGCCGGTGAGCTCCCAGTTGTCATTATCGCTGAAGGTGCCGTTTTTAATCAGTGCTTCCTCGCCCGATACGGTAACCTTACACGTAGCGGTGAGGCCGTTACGCAGCTTCGCCGTGATGGTGGCTTCACCCTTACCGACAGCGGTTACCACACCATATTCCACGGTGGCAACGTCCTCGTTGGAGGAGCTCCACACCGCGCGGTTGATATCGCCGTTGGTCGGGAACGGGTTGATGGTAAGTGCACCCGTGCGGCCGGGCATCAGCGTCAGCGTTTCGTGATTCAGCTTGATGGAGGTAGCCTCCACACCGGTATCGTACAGCTTAAGGCAGATGTTGTCAATAACAACGTCCTCGCCGCCTTCGCCGTCGCACACGATGGCGAGATCATAGTTGGTGTTAAGTTTCATATCAGCCTTGGTGGTGAACACATGCGTTGCCGTTTTCCACTCACCTTCGCCGTTGGCCGCATACTTGCTGCCGATATTCAGGGTGCCACTGTAGATTCGCAACGACTTCGAGCTTGCGGTAGCATAGTAATCGAAGGTTAAAATATAGGTGGTTGCCGGCTGTACCGGAATAGCCTTTTTGTAATAGCACTCGGCACGACTTGAGCCGGTGGTATTGTGTACGAGGAAGCCATAGCTGCCGTCTTTGCCGATACCGGGCTGGATCATGGACTCTGCCCACGTGCCGCCCCACAGCGCATTGCCACTTTCGAAATCGCCGTTTTCCAGCAGGTTGGCGTATTCGTCGACCGTAACGGTGACACTGTCGGTCAAGCCCTTATCGGTGGTGACGGTGATAACGGCACTGCCGCTTTCGGCAACGGCGGTGATCACGCCCTTGCTATCAACTGCTACGATTTCGGGAGCGCTGGAGGTCCAGGTCAACACACCGGCGCTGGCTTCGGCAGGAACCGTGGTTGCCGAAAGCGTGGTGCTGCCGTTGGGCATGAGCTTAACCTCACCGCCGGGAACAATTTTGACCGCCGTGGCTTCGGGAAGCTCGACCAACGAGATATCGTCGATATACAGCGTAGCACTGTCGTGGTTACCGAAAGCAATGACGTAGTTGCGGTTAATGTCGCTGCCGTACATGGTGAAAATGTGGCTGACCTCCGTCCAGCCCTCTTTGGCAATGGATTGACGCTTCCAGCCGCCGTTGGCAACCGCCTTGCTGGACTCTAAGTAGATGCCGTAGGCACTACCATTTGCGTTCATCGCTTTATAGGTGAGCTTGTAGGTGCGGCCTGCATTGACCTGCGTGGGCCACAAATACCAGCCCGCCGTGGACTTGCCCGCAATGGACAGCACGGTGTTTTCGGGATTGGCGGGATCGGCCACCAACGTAGCGCGACCGTCTTTAATCACGTTCGTGGTCCAGTAGGGCGTGTTCCAATCGGTGCCCTCAAAGTCACCGCCGGTGATGCGCTCGCCGAAGGTGTCGACCTTAACGGTCACGGTGTCGGACAGCGTGCCGTTGGACACGGTGATGGTGGTCGTACCGGCTGCATGCGCCGTTACCTTGCCGTTTTCCACGGTGGCAACGGAGGCATCGCCGGTGGTCCAGGTAAGAGCGCCGGTATAGGCACCCGTGGGCGTTATTTTCAATTCAATCGTTTCGGATACGTTAAGGGTATTGCTGACTTGCTCAGCCAGATGCAGCTCCTCAACCGTGGCCTCAATGCCGGTTGCGTTACCGACCACGGTGACCTTACAGGTAGCCGTGAGCGGCGTGCCATCGACCATTGCCGTAGCCGTGATGGTGACAACGCCTTCCTTGTCGGCAGCGGCGGTAACGACACCGTCCACCACCGTGGCCAAGGTGGCATCCGAGGTGTCCCAGCTCAAGCTGTCGTAACGAGAGGCTTCGGGCTGCGTGATGACCGTGAGCGTTTCACTGTTGCCCTTAACCAAATAGATCTCGGTTTTGTTCAGCGTGATCGCCGTAGCCTTACCGGGGTCGACGACCGTGACGGTGCAGGCGGCGGATTTGGTGCCTGCCGTAGCAGTGATGGTGGCCGTACCCTCGCCCACCGCCGTGATCTTGCCGTTCTCCACGGTGGCAACCGTGGCATCCGACGTGCTCCAAACTACCGTGTAGCCCGACGGTGTCGTGGTGGCGGTAAGCTGTTCTTCGTCACCGGGCATCAGCTCGCTGACGCTCGTTTTATCCAATACGATGGAATCAACATCCGTTACCTCGGTGAGGGTCATATCGTCGAGATAGACCTCGCCACTGGTGCGGAACACGAAGGTGTAGTTTGCATTTAGCGAACCCGTGGTTCGTACGTAGGCGACGATGGTCTTCCACTCGGCCGAGGCCTTATTCGGCTCGCCGATAACTTCCGCCAGCGTAGCGTACGCCGCCGAGGTGCTCACCGAGGTGGTGCCCGTTCCCTTCATACGATAGGTCAATTTATACAGCGTATTGGCTTTATAGGAAGCAACCTTTGTGGCGTTTCCTTCGCGCCACGTGCGAACACTGGGCAGAAAATAGGCCATACCGGCGCTTGTCATTTTCAGCACATTGTTGCTCGCGTCGTCGGGATCGGCAACGATCTCGCCGCCATCGTTAAACAGGCCGCCGTAGCTGTAGTCATTAAATTCTGCCGCAGGCTCATCCATGCTGCCGTTGGCAAACAACGGGATCGCCGTGTCGGCAACCTGACCAAGGTTGGTGAGTTTGATGTCGTCGAGATCCAGCGTCAAGTCGGCGGTGGTGTTTCCCGCGATCTCCAACGCCTGCAGATACAACGAGGTGGCATCCTTCTCAGCCTTGGCAAAGAAGGTGAAGGTCATCCATTTGCCGTCGTTACTGCTGCCGGTGTCGGAAGTCGAAATAATCCAGTCAGGCTGCAAATACCCACCGGTGATGCCCTGCACCTGCATGGCGAAGCGCATTTTACCGGCACTGTTTTTGCGTACCTTCATATCCACACGGATCCAATCGTTCGCCTTAACATCACAGGTGACGGTGGGACCTTTGATCACCTTGCCGTTAGCAGGGATCTGAATGTACTTATTCCCCGCAGCATCGGTTTGAACCGGCACGGGATCGCCGGCGTTGAACTGGCCTGCCACGGTGCTCGCATACTTCCAGCCGGAAGCAGCGGCGTTAAAGTCACCGTTGGGCATGGCCAAACTGCCCGAAACGGGGGGCGGCGTGGTGGCCGTGACGGTGACCGCACAGGTAGCCGTCAGCGTGCCGGCGGTAGCCGTGATGGTTGCCGTACCGGCAGCCACAGCCGTAACCTTACCGGCTGTCACGGTGGCAACCGCAGAATCGGAGGTAGTCCACACGATGGGTTCGGCAGCGGCACCCTCGGGCAGGGTGGTTGCCGTTAACGTTTCATCCTGACCGACCTCAAGCGACAACACCGTTTTGTTCAGCGTTAAGGTGGTTGCCGCCGTGGGGGCTTTAATCAGCTTGAAGTTGTCGTACCACACGCCGCCGGCTCCACCGACGGTGCGGATGGCAAACTCATAGCCCGTTCCTGCCGAGATCGAATCCAGCGTTGTAAACGGAATGCTCATCGACGTCCAGGTGTCGACTGATTTGGTCAGCCAAAGGCCGCCGTACAAATTACTTTCGGCATCCGAACGAGGACCGAAATTCTTATCCATATACAACTGAGCCTGCGCGTTACCCGAGGTCTTGTAATCGAAGCTCAAGATATAGGCCGTAGAGGCTTCCATTTTGCTCAGCAGGGCCTTCTTATAGCGCACCATACCGGCACCTACGTTGGTGTTGGTTTCGGTACGATCGTAGTAATAGCCCCAGCCGCCGCCTTTACCTTGGCCGGACACGATCAGCGTGCTGCTCTCCCACTCGGTTGTGGCGCCTTGCTCAAAGTCGCCGTTGACAAACAAGTTGTCATTGGCATCAGCCGACGCCGGCAGCACCAAGCCGGAAATACCGCAGGTAATAAGAAGCGATACCGCCAGCACCCACGATAACAACCGTTTTGTGTACTGTTTCATACGATCTCCTCCTAAAATCGGTGGCTTTGTACCGCTTACCCGACAGGCAGCACAAAGCCCTCGTTACTTCTCTTTAATCATACCAACCCTCGTACTATAATGGAGTGTAAATTCGGTTATTTTTCTAATATATTTGTACATTTTTTTGCAATTAGTTAAGCACTTTAACCAATTGATTGAATTGTTCTTTGTTCATATTGCATATTATTTCAAAAATGAGGAACAACAAAACCAGCAGCACTTTAGGTTGCACATATCCCGATGAAGAACGACACCCCGATTGTTCTCTGCATTGAAAAACACCCTGCAAAGCAGGGTGTTTTTGTTTACGCTATTATAGAATCCAACGCACCGAGTGTGATCAGCAAAATCAGCACAAGGCCGAGAACAATGCGATACCAGCCAAAGGGCTTGAAATCGTGCTTTTTGATGAAATCCATTAAGAAACGGATCACCAGCAGGGATACCACAAACGACACGACCATACCGACCATCAGTACCAGCCATTCCACGGCCGACAACGCCAATCCATCGAGCAGGAATTTCAGCACCTTTAACGCACTGGCACCCGCCATAGCGGGAATGGCCATGAAAAACGAAAATTCCGCCGCCGTATAGCGAGAGCAGCCCAGCAGCACCGCACCCAAAATGGTGGCACCCGAACGCGACGTGCCCGGAATGAGCGCTAACACCTGGAAGCAACCGATGCCCAAAGCCAAGCGCCAGCCTACCTCACCGGGAGTATGTACCCGCGGGGTGCGCGGACGGCTTTCCATCCAAATAAACAAAATACCGTAAATGATGAGCGTGGCTGCGATCACGATGGGGTCGGACAGCACGCCGTCGATCAGATCGTCCAACGGAACACCGACGATCATGGCAGGAATACTGGCAATAAGGACCATACCCCACAGCCGCCACGTGGCCTTTTTCTCCTGCGACGTTTTGCTGAGCGCAAACGGATTGAGTTTGCGGAAATACAGCACAACTACCGCAAAAATAGAGCCTAGCTGAATGAGCACCTTAAACAGGTCGAAGAAATCCTGCGAAAACGAAAACGGCAAGAATCGGTCAACCAAGATGAGATGCCCTGTGCTGCTGATGGGCAGCCATTCACTGATGCCCTGTACCACGCCCTGCAGGAGCGCTTTCAGAACTTCCCAAATTGTATCCATAGCGGCACCTTACAGGTCGATCTCGCCCAGCAGGTCGCGCAGGAGGATCACTTCATCGGCAGTGAGGGTGACACCCTTGCCCATTTTGGCGCGATCGGGAGCCCAATCGCGGATATCGTATTTCGGTTCGCGATCGTTCCAGCTTACCAGATTGATCTCTTTGCGCCAGCCCGTGGGAGATTCCGACAACACGCCCAGTTCTTTTACTACTTCATACTTGAGTTCAGCCATATCACATTCTCCTTAAATTAAAATAACCAACGTTCCATCGGCTTGCTCGCCGAAGCTTCCTCGGCCGACGGAGCTTCGCCGTTTAACTGCTGCTTCAGTTCACGAGCCGCCTGTTGCTGTGCATCGGCATACGCCAGCGCCACCGTTACCTTGCGCTCGGCAGCATCCTTTTCCTGCCACAGAGCTGCCACCGCTTGGTGCGTTTCTGCCAGCTGTGCGTTCAGTTCATTTTCATGCTCGCGCAGGGCCTGCATTTCGGCACGGGCCGCTGCCAAGGCTTCGGTTTCTTCGCGCCCCGACTCCAGCTCGGCCTGCAGTGTTTTCAGCTCGGTGGTGAGTGCTTCGATCTGCTGGCGCAACGCGTTGATGGTATCCTCGGCTGCCGCCAGCTCGGCACGCAACGCTTCTTCGCGTTGGACAGCCTGCGGTGCATCGGCCAGTTGCGCTTCGGCATCGGCCAGCTTTTTGCGCAGTTCTTCGTTTTCCTGCCGATACGCCTCTTGCTCCTCGTGCGATTCACGGCGCAGCTCGTCAATATAGTTTAGGACATCTTGCCGGGAAAAACCGCGAAAACCGGTTTTGAACCCATACTGTTCGCCCATAAGCTATCCACCCTTTTACTAAATATATAGTAGCGTTTTCTTATTTTATCACACTTGCTGCCGAAACGCAAGGGTTTTATGACAGCGAGACTCACACAACGAAAGAAGCACCGCCATCGCGGTGCTTCCCTTTACATTAGTAATTCTTTTTGTTCTGCTCGTTCTTCTTATTTTGTTCGTTCTTCTTGTTCTGCTCGTTCTGCTGATTCTGCTTGTTCTGCTCGTTCTTCTTGTTCTGCTCGTTCATTGTAACAGCCTCCCTTGGTTTGTTGTTGACATCGGTGATGTCAACAACAGTATGCCCACGGGATTGGCTTTTTATTCCGCTGCCGTTTGTTCTTCGGCAAAAGCTTTCAGCAGCGCCAGCATATCGTTCACCTGCGTTACCGTTTCCTCATCGGCATCCTCGGCCATAACGCGAACGCCCCAGTACAACGTATCGGGCATGCTCCACAGTTCTTTATCGGTTTCTAAAATCGGCAGTCCTTCCCAATTCCAGTATTTTCCGTTTTCGCTGATTCCGGGCACGGACATTGTATCCAGCGGCATAAAAAACGAAGCCGGATCGCCGTTGAACGCGTTGCTCAAGGTGCCGTTATAAAACTCGGGAGCCACGGCCCACAAATCAACGTCGCGTACTAAAATGTGCCCCATTACCGCCTGCTGATTGGTAACGGCCGCCGGATTGCTTATCTCGCCATCACCCTGCGATACGTTAAGACAGCGCACCTCAACCCGCACCTTACCGTCGCCGTTGCGGTCGTGGGCGTAGGTGCTGAGAATCTCTTCCAAGCGGGCATCGGAATCAATACTTACCTCCTGCATGGTTACCATGCAGATCATATAATCCGGCTCAACGCGTGTGACCGATTGGACGGTGAGCCCCACCACGATGGCCACGGCAACGATAATGCCGATGGTGAGCCATTTGTAGTGATACCAAAAGTTTTCCCATTTTCCCCGCGGGGTTTGCGGCTGCTGCGGAGCAGGTTGTTTCTTGAGTTCTTCAGGATCAACACCCAACAAATACCGTTCTCTTGCCATGACTGTTCTCCTTTCTCCGCATTTCGTATGTCAGTATACCATAAGCCGCTTTTATGCGCAATAAAAAATGACCGAAATTTACATTTCGGTCATTTTTATTAGTTATTACGCGGCGGCATAGGTGTAACGCGTGTAAGCGTTAAGCACCGAATCGGTAAATGCATCGCCGTATACCACCGTGCCATCCTCCAGCACCATATAGGCGCAGATGGTGTAGCCGCGGTTCAAGAACGCATAACGGTTAGCGACCGACGAAGTCATCGTGATGGTGAAATCCATGTAGCTGTTCGTGTAGTCGTGCACGTTAATGTTCTGACCGGCATAGGCCGTGTGCTTCCAGATGCGGGTAGCACCGCTGTCGTTCTTGTGCTCGTCGTAGGCGGCCAAGGTGAGCTCGCCCTCGTTCGTGGAACGCTTGAGCAACGAACCGAACTGCGTTACCTTGTGCTCTGCGCCGTTGTACATTACGTACAGGTCGTCGCCGTCCAAGCGCGAGTAGTACAAACGGTTGAGGAAGCGAACACCGCTGATATCGGTTTCGTTCTTGATATACACCGAGGTACCCAGTGTGGCCAGCGGCGTTTGTGCCGCATCGGCTACCTGCTCGAACAACGCGCTCAGCGTGGTATCTTCAGCAGGCATTACAAAGCGGAAGGTGTTTGCCGTGTCGACGCCGAAGTTGGTGTTATTCTTGTTCAGCACCTCACGAGTGTGCGCGTTAGTGCCGTTGAACGTAGGCAACGCGTAAGCATACTCCAAGCTGCCCAACTTCAGCTGATAGCCGCTGTTCGGCGTTACCTTTACGTCTACGTAGGTGCCGGGAGCAAGCGAAGCGCCGCTGGAAATGGGGCTGCCGTTTGCCGTGAGCGTGACGGAGCCGTTGGTCATTTCGTCAACCGTGAGGGTGTAGGTGCTCTGCGATGCCTTGTTCTTTTCTACCAGCACCAGATCGTCGAGGTAGCAATCTTTACGCGTGAGGCTGGAATTACCGTACTTGTTGCGGAAACCGAAAATGTAGTAGGAGTTCATGGAAACATCCTTCGTGGTAAATTCAATGGAGAAGGATTTCCAGCCGCTGCTGCCACCCGTGCCCAGCGAAATGTCGCCGATTGTGGTGCCGTTCGTACCGGAGCAATACGAGCCGTGGACAAAGGCGTACATGTTGTTGGGCCCTTTATAACGGCCGCTTAACACGTAGGTGGTATTCTTCTTCACGGGCCAGCTGTTGTAATAGTATACCGCACTGGCACTGTACGGCATTTTATATACGTGGTTACCCGTGCCGTCATCCACGATCTGGTAGTTGCTGTTACTCAGCAGGTTCCCCCACGCCTTGTGCAGCAGATCGTTGGTTTCCTCGCAATCGCCGCCCGTGAACAGGTTGTGCGTTACCGTGACGGTGCTCATCACCGAAATGCCGTTGGCGTTGGTGGCCGTTACCACGGCTTTACCATTACCACGAGCATACAGTTCACCATTACCGTGAACGGTAACCACCGCGGGATCGCTGGAGGCCCAAGTCAGGGTACCGGCATCCTCGCCGTCGGGCACCGTGACATTCAGGAACTCGCGAGATCTTTCAGCCAGGGTGATCTCCGTTTTGTCGATAGTCATATTATCGGAAACGGTTTCCGGCTCGCCGGTTTGCCAAATACGCACGTAGTCGATCTCGTGCGGGTTATCCTTGGAGCCGCCGAGGTACAGCACGGCCTCTTCCATGTTTGCCCACGAGAACAAACCAATGTCGTTGGATTTGCCGACCGGGTTGCCGTTTTCATCTTCTTTGTTCACTCGAGCGCCGGGTACCAGCGGGGCATCCTTGTCGATGAACAGGTTCATCATTTCCACGCCATCCACGAAGGTGCGGATCTTGTTGTTTTCCCACAACCAACCCATTACGTGCCACTCCGCATCGCCAAGGGCTTGCAGGCTGTGGTTGGAGTTGGAATAGGACGGATCTGCATCCACAGTGGTGGACTGGTGGAAGGTGGTGGTGTAGTAACCGCCGGGGTACTGATTGGTGTTGCCCCAGTACTCAAGCCAGTCGAGCTCGACCCAGTGAGTGTCATTGCCTGTAATATTTTCCAGAGCCTTGTCTTCCGTGAACGACCACACGGTGGGGACACCGCTTTCATGATCGTCGTTCGGGCTGGGACGGACAATGCGCAAGCGCACTTCTAAGTAGCCGTGCTTATAACGGTAGCCGTTGTTGGTTTTTACGTCCACACTGTTAAAGCCAATGCCGTAGGTGGAAACCTCGTTCATCAAGGTAAGCACGCCATCGTTCACCATATAATCATACGGGGTCAAACGGTCGCCGCTCCACGGACGAGTTACATACCATTTATAGCCCTCATTACCACTGGCCAATGTATCCACCGCGCTGAGATCGGTAAAGTCATCACTCATCGTGAGGCGATCCATACCGGCCTGAGCAATAATGTCGCTGTTATAGGCGGGCGTGTAGATATCGTTCGCCACACGCAGGTTAAGCTGATAGGTTTGGTTGGTCGTGAGGTTCGTTTCGTTGATCTTCAAGCTTGCATTGACACGAGCGGAGATCATGTAGTCACCCGCCGTTGCCGTCCAAGCGGCGGTATCGGTAACGAGTACCGTTTCGCCCACGGCGATGCCACCGTCGTAGGTGATGGTGCGGATCACTTCGCCGTTCGCGGCGATGGCAATATCAAACGCTTCACCGGCGGGCAGATCGTTCGCGCCCACGTTCTTTACGGGAACCTGGAAGGTGATCTGGGTGCCGGGAGTTACCTGACCGTCGTTATTCGTGTCGCCTTTCCACTGCACGTAGGTGGGGGTCAAATCGACACCTTCAACGGCAGGCTCGAAAATGCTAATGCTGTCGACAACAGCTTGGTAATTGACGGAGATATCGTCTTCCTCATCGGTGACTTCGCCTTCGCCCTGATCCACTTTTCCGTCGGCGGAGCCGGCAGCGCTGCTGCCCACCACGGTGGCGGCGGTATCGTCTTCTGCCTTCAATACGGCAATATGAAGCTCGGTAGTATCGCTTTCCAGCGTTGCGGGCGTGGTGAACTTGAAGCCGGAGCTCAGCTGCGTGGGCTCGCCGGAAGCGGCGGTATCCCACTCGCCGTTATACTGTTCTTTAAGGGTGGTAAGCACCTGCTCACCGTTGATGAGCGTAACCACAAAATAGCTGTTCGCAGGCAGATCGGCAAAGCCCTGCAGCGTGTAGGTGGTGTTCGGCTCCAAGCCGGTGAACACCCGACGCACCGGCTGCGTGCGGCCAACAAGCAGTGCCGAAGAACCGTCTTTACCGCCGGTGGTGTTAAAGCGTACGTTGGCGTTCGCCACCGATTTCCAAATGCTCTTATCGGCCTTGTTACACTCTTCCTTTAGGACCTGAGCGCCGCTGGGAGCGGATACGCTGATCTCGCACGTAGCGGTAAGACCGGACGGGAGAGTAGCCGTGATGGTGGCGGTACCCACACCCACCGCTGTGACCAGGCCGTAACCAATGATCTCACTATTGCTCGGAAGCGTGCCGTTGGTGTTCTTTACAGTGGCTACCTCATCGTTAGAGGTAGACCACGTGATACCACTCAGATCGCCGCCAAACGGCTCTGTTAATGCCTCTAACCGCTGGGTCTGACCGACCATCAGCTTCTTTTCTGCATGGTTGAGGAAAAACTCGCTATATTCCAACTCGGAATGATATTCGCACAAAGACACGTTATCAATAACCACGGGGTTCGCTGCGTTAACGGTTTTAACGTTAAAATAGATATACCGCGTGCCTGCATCGATATACGGCATCTGGAACATACGGGTATAGGTATGCCACTGGCCGTCGGCGGAGTCGCCAAACGTGAAGACCTTGGTGGGAATATCTAAATTACCGCCGTAAAGCTCAAACGAGTTACCGGGAGCAGCCAAGTAATCGAAGCTGAAAACATAGTTGGTGCCGGCCTTTACCACGCCACCCAAAGAGGTGGTATTGCGCCAGGAGGCACCACTTTTGAACTGTAAGCCGCCGGTGCCGTCTTTACCGCCGGTGGCCGTATAGTCGGTGGTGGCGGGAGAGGGATCCGCATTGGGGTTGGTACGCATATACCAGCTCGAAAGGTCGTTTGCAAAATCGCCGTTGGGGACGACATTGCTGCCCAGTGTATAGTCGGGATTGAAATACACGTAATCCGAACCGTCGACCACGTGCAGGTCGATGGTTTTGCTGAGCGTGTTGCCGGAAGTATCCTTATACTCGGCCGGGAACGCACCGGTGAGGGTGGTTACGCCCACCTTGACCGGTGTAACCTTACCCGTAGCATCGACCGTGGCAACGCCGGTGTCGGCAATCGACCAGGTCATCTGCTCGGGAGCAACCGATACCGTAGTACCTGCTGAATCCTTTAGTGTTGAATTGCCCATCGTGCGGTAGCGCCCCGTCATGATCCAAAGATTCGGGAGCTGCAACGTGGGAGTGGAATACGTAACATCTGCTGCGGCTGCCGGTAAAACCAAACCGGGTAATACGCAGGAGATGAGTATTGCCAATACGACAATACCGGCCAATAGGCCTTTGAGCGAGCTGCGTTTCATAGAACAACCTCTTTCTGCTTTGAATTTAAGTGCAGACAAACATAAGCATTGTAATGATACCATATTTTTTTGTCAATTACAATCTTTTTTGTATAATTTTTCTATAATTCTTTAAAGCTCTCTTTTTACAAAAAAGAAAACGGCCGGAGCTACAAGCTCCGGCCGTTGCCGTTAGAGATTATTTTTT
This sequence comes from Clostridia bacterium, assembly GCA_017503785.1. Taxonomy (GTDB): domain Bacteria; phylum Bacillota; class Clostridia; order Oscillospirales; family Acutalibacteraceae; genus RGIG3009. Next base: position 23,794 of record JAFVSK010000017.1, on the reverse strand, counting down.
GCGTTTGCGGCTGACCCACAGGCCTGCGGCGCTGATCAGCATTGCCGATGCAACTGCCGGCAGAGCGGTGGTGACACCCGTTGCGGGAGGCTCTTCGCCGTTAGCAAAGGCTTGTGCCATTGCCAACAATTCCTCGAAGGTGGGCTGCCCGTTTGCAGCAAGAAGCGCGTTGATCTCGGCCTTGCGCTCGTCGCTGAGGTAGCTCCAATACTCGCCACCCATCAGGATGTACTCGTAGTTGTACTCGTCGATCACCGTGATGGGATCGCCCCAGTCGTCGGTGCAGTAGTTCTCCCAGAAGTCCATAGCCGGGATATCCACAATGAAGTCGCCGTCGCCGAGTTCTTCATCGTCGTCGCCGCCCAGATCGGGAGTAAATTCGCTACCGCCAACGCTGGTCCACACGCGGATGTAATCCATTTCCAGGGGGTTATCCTTGGAGCCGCCGATGTGCAGTACCAGTTCCTGGATGTTCATGTAGGAGAAGGCACCAAGGCCGCCTCTTTCATCCGGCACGATGGTGGACTGCATGGGATCGGAGAAGCTGTTCTCATCGTAAGCCAGGCGGAACACTTCTTCGCCGTCGAGGTAGCCGAGAAGCAGATCCTGTACCCACAGGAACGCCATGGTGTGCCACTCGCCGTCGCCCAGGCCACGCTTCGAATAGTTCTTGTTCTTGTTGTACCAGGTCTGCACGTCGTTTTCATCGGTGCCCTGGTCGTGCAGGGTGATGGTGTAGTAGCCTTCCGGCTTCTTGCCACCGTCGAAGCCCCAGTATTCCATCCAGTCCATTTCCACCCAGTCGGAGCCTCTGACAGACATCAGTTTGTCGAGCGGCAGCGACCATACGGCGGGGATACCATCTTCGCCCTTGGTGTTTTCACGCGGGCGCGGGATACGAATGCGATACTCCAGATAGCCCTGGTTGAAGGCATAACCGCGGCCGGTCTTGCAGTCGGCCGAGCTGAAGCCCATGTTATAGGTGGGAATGACGTTCTTCATGGTGAGGATACCATCATCGATGGAGTAATCCTCGGTGGTCAACGAGGTGGAACCGTAAGGACGAGTCACATACCACTTATAACCGTCGGCACCCGTGGCACCCATATCGATCGTATCCAGGCTGTTGAAGTCATCGCTGAAGTCCAGCGTGGTGAAGCCAGCCTGTTCTGCCAATTCGGGAACCTCCAGGATCTCATCGTATACGCGGAGATCGGACTGAACCATGTTGTTGTTATCGGTGTTGCTTTCCAGAACCGACAGCGTGGAGTTGACGCGCGCCGAAATGACGTGGTCGCCCTTCACAGCGGCCCACGGCTCGGTGCTCATAATGGGAGCATCGGTAATGGCGCCGGCTGCAAATTCCGTTTCGAAGGTGTAGGTAAGCGTTTGGATGGGTTTGCTATCCATGCAGATATCAATATTGATGGTGGAACCGGCCTTAACAGGATCCTTACCGATGTTGCTGATGAACACCGCAAACAGCAGTTCCGTGCCGGGCTTCACCTGCTCGCCATCCGTCCAGACCAGGCTTTCAACCACGAAGTCGATCAAGGTAGCCTTCTGCGTGAGCAGAATGTTATCCACGTAGATCGGGCCTGTGCCATCAGTCGGAGCCAAGGTAAGCTTATACGTATCGGCTACCGTGGTGCCGGTCGTAAACTCGTAGGTTTCCTTTGCCCAAGAGGCGCTGGTGCCTACCGTCTTGCCCTTGAGGAGGTCTTCCTCGCCGTTTACCAGCGTCATCTTCAGCTTGCCGTTAGCGGGCGAGCGATGGCGGATGAAAAACTGGTAGGTGGTTTCGGGCTGGAGATCTTTAATTTCGTAGGTGAGCGTGCCATCGGCTGCGATAGAAGCAGCCTTGCTGCCCAACGTACCGATACCGTTTTCGATGGCAGTGCCGCCGGTCATACCCCAGGTATTGTCGGTAGCATCGTCGAAGGTACCGTTGGTGATGAAAGCCGGATTACCGGATACCGTAACCTCGCAGGAAGCAGAAACGCCGTCGCGCGTGGTGGCGGTGATGGTGGCCGTGCCCTTACCCACAGCGGTAACGATACCGTACTCGACGGTGGCTACGTTTTCATCGCTGGAGGTCCAAATCGACTTGTTCACGTCACCATTGGCCGGAGTTGCCATAATACCGAGATTTTCGGTACGGCCGGGCATCATGGTGAGTTTATCCTGCGTGAGCTTGATCGACTCAGCCTTGACACCGGAATTGTACAGCTTAATGGTAATGTTATCAACGATTGCCTGCGAAGCACCCTCAATGTCGCTAACAACGGCAAAGACCCAGCCCTTGTACTTGGCATTGTTGATATCGACCATGCTGGTCGGGGTAGTGAAGATCTTGCTGCCGTGCTTCCACTCGGTGCCGTTACCGGACGAAGCACCCAGCGACAAACCGAGGTTGCCGGCCCACAGACGGAATTCGGCGTCGGTGGTGGGCAGATAATCCCATTCCACAATGTAGGTGGTGCCGGGATCCATAGGCAGGTTGCCCTTGTAGTAGAAGTCTTTCTTCGTTGTGCTGACAGGGTTATCCAAAACCATACCGCTGCTGCCGTCTTTGCCGACACCGGCTTGGATGACGGCTGCGGAATCCCAGTTCAGACCGCCCTGCTCAAAGTCGCCGTTTTCGAGGAGGTTAGCATACTCGTCAATAACGACCTTGACCGTATCGGACAGGGTACCGTTGGTGACGGTGATCGTCGCCTCGCCGCTGTCGGCAACGGCGGTTACGCGACCGTTCTGATCGATCGCAACCACATTGGGGTCGCTGGAGGTCCAAGTCAGCTTACCGGCGCTGGCTTCTGCGGGCACAGTTTGCACGCCCAGCGTGAGGCTGCCGGTGGGCCACAGTTTTACTTCGTCGCCCAGTTCGAGGGCCGTAGCGTCGGGCAATTCGACCATAGAGAAGTCGTCCAAATAAATGGTGCCCTCGCGGTTGTTATCAATACCGAAGCAATAGTTGCGGTTGAGTGCTGCCGAGGTTCCGTTATCTAACGCGTTGGTGGCGAAGACGTAGGAAACTTCCTTCCACTCGCCGTTAAGGCTGGTGTACTTCCAACCGTTCAAGCTGGTAGAGGTACCGTGGAAGTAAGCGGCCAGCTGCTGGCTTTCGGTAACGCCATCGCCCTTGACCTTGAAGGTGAGCTTGTAGGACTTACCGGCGTTGACGTGCAGGTTGCTGATCCACAGGGCATCCAGCTTGCTGTTGTCGTTCGGCAGTGCCAACACGGTGTTGTTCTCATCGGCAGGATCGGTCGTGATGCTGCCCTTGCCGGCTTTGACGATGTTGTTCGTCCAGGCCGGAACATTCCAATCGGTATCTTCAAAATCACCGCCGGTGATGCGCTCGCCGTTCCAAACCACAACGACCTCGCAGGTGTCGACCGGCGTGCCGTTCTTGGAAACGGTGATGGTAGCCGTACCGGCTGCTACTGCCGTTACCTGACCGTTTTCATCAACGGTAGCAACGGAGTCATCGCTGGAGCTCCAAGTTACCTCGCCCGCATAGGTGTTGGCGGGAGTGGTAACGATATCCAGCGTTTTCTTTACACGAAGCGTGCCACCGATACCGGGGGCCAGCTTAATGGTTTCGTCCTTCAGAACGAAGCTGTCGGCATCGTTCATCACGGTAACCTCGCAGGTGGCGGTGAGCTCGCCGGAGGTAACGGTAATGATGGCCGTGCCCAGCTTATCGGTTACGGTAACCTTGCCGTTGTCATCGACCGTAGCAATGGTCGTGTCGCTGCTCGTCCAAGCGAACGGAGCGTAGGTAGCAATGGCAGGAACGGTGTTAACGGTCAAAGTCGTTTCGCCGTTCTTGGGAAGGTATACCTTGGTTTTGCTGGTCTTGATCGCCGTGGCAGGCTCACCGGTGATGGTGGCCGTGGCGGTCTTGGTGATGGTGCCGTTCGTGACCGTAATGGTAACCGAACCGCTGCCGCCCACAGCCTTCAATTTACCGCTGGCATCCACCGAGATGATGGACGGATCGGACGAAGTCCAGGTGAGCGAGCCAATGCTGGCTTCAGCAGGTGTCGTGGTGACCTTCATTGCCGCCGAGCCCTTTACGGGAACCTCAACGTTTTCGATCGTCAGATCGGTAGCCAAAGGCAGCTCGACCATGCTGACATCGTCAATGTACAGCGTGCTGCTCTTTTGGTTACCAAAGCCGAACAGATAGTTGCGGTTCAGATCGCCGGGTGCCACGGTGGAGATAATGTAGGTAACCTCTGTCCAGCCTTCGGTGGCAATGGTCTTATACAGCCATCCGCCGCCGTTAGCAGCGTAATCGGGCGTTACGTGCAATACCGCTTGACCGTCGGCGTTCATCGCTTTGAAGGTCAGCTTGTAGGTGCGGTTGCCCGTTACGTGCGCAGGCCACATCCACTTTGCGCTGCCCGTGTTGCCGGGAATTGCCAGCACGGTGTTATCCGCATTGGTGGGATCGGCCTCTAACGAACCGGAACCGCTCTTGATGATATACTTCGTCCAGTATTCGACGTTCCAGTCGTTGCCTTCGAAGTCGCCGCCGGAGATGCGCTCGCCCTGATCGTCGACCTTGACGGTGACGGTGTCGGACACTTCGCCGTTGGTTACCGTAATGGTAGCCGTACCGGCAGCATGAGCCTTAACGATGCCGTTCTCGACGGTAGCAACCGCCGTGTTGTTCGAGCTCCAGGTGAGGCCGCTCGTATCGGCATCGGCAGGAGTGGTGGTGAGAATAAGCTCATCCTGCGCCCACACGCGATCGTTGTTGACCGAGGTGGACAGGTAGATCTCATCCTGAACAATGTTAAACGCCGTCGCCTTAACAACCACGTTGACTTCGCAAGTGGCCGTCAGCGGCGTGGTGCCGACCATAGCCGTAGCGGTGATGGTGGCCGTGCCGGCCTTCACACCGGTAACCACGCCGTCTACCACGGTGGCAACCGTGGGATCGCTGGAAACCCAAGAGAGCGAATCGTACTTCGCACCATCGGGCGTGGTGGCAACCGTCAGCGTTTCCGAACCGGAAACACCCAGCTTCAGCGAGGTCTTATTCAGCTCGATCGCGGTGGCATTGGGGATTTCGGTAACCGCAATGCTGAGATCGTCTAAATACGAGTCGGTGGCAGCTGCCGCATTACGGGTGATGTTCAGCACCCAGTCGTTATTATCTCTGGCGCTCGTACCTGCCGTAAAGACATACGTATAGGTCTTCCAGTCGGCAGTTTCTTCCGTGCTTGCCCACTCACCGGCCACATCGCCCGTAACGGAGTTGGGATGGAAGTAGAAGGAAACGGGAGCGCCCTTGGCTCTAACCGTCATTTGATAGGTAAGGCCCGCTTCCAAATACAGGTTCTGCAGGAACTTATCGCCGAGCGCAGCGTCGGAAGCAGCAATCTTGAACACCTTGTTGGTGGCATCGGCCGGATCGGCCACCACCGAGAATACCGCACTATTGCTGAGGTGTTTGCCGTTCCACTGCTGCATGCCGGGATAGGTGAAGTCGCCACCCAGTACGCGCTCGGAGGTTTCATCGGTCTTTTCGATCTTGAAGTTGTCGATGAGAGTTACTGCCGTCGTATCGGCCAGATTGGAACGACGAGTAAAGAACAAACCGTAGTTCGAGTTGTTCGGGTCGTTACCGTAGCCGTTTGCGCCGGTAATAAACTCATAGCGATACTGGGTCCAACCGTCTTGATACGGTACGGTGTAGATGTTCGTATCGCCCAATACCGTTGCCGAGCCGGCATACTTGTAGCAGCTGAAACGAACTTCCGGACCCTTAGCCAAGAACGTGATGCTGTAGCGCGTGTTGGCCTCGAAGGTGAGCGTGTTCCACTTCAGCCAGCGGTCGCTTACCTTGTAGCCGATGGCAAGCGCTTTGCCGCCGTTCACACCGCCGTCGGCAATGCTCCAGTTGGCGGTAGTGGCGCCGGCAAACAAGCCCTGAGCGCCGTTTTCAAAATCATCCTCATACAGAACATTGAGGTCTGCCTCTTCCACCGTGACGGTGCAGGTGGCGGTAATGTCGCCCACCTTAGCGGTGATGGTGGCCGTACCGGCGGCAACTGCCGTTACCACGCCGTCGGCAACCGTGGCGACCGCCTCATTGTTGCTTTCCCACGTGAGGCCGGTGAGCGGTGCATCGGCAGGCACGGCCGTGGCCGTGAGCGTAACCTTCTTACCAGCGGTTACGGTAGCCGTGGTCTTGTTAAGAGTGATGCCGGTGAGCACCGCATCCATCTCGGTGATCTTGACGTTATCCATGTACAGGCCGGTGGTGGAGTTAATGTCCACGCCGTAGCCGAGCATATAGATACCATTTTCAACACTGCTGCCGGTGGTAAAGTTGTGCGTTACCGTGGACCATTCGTTGCCGGTGGCAGCGATCTTGATCCAGCCGGCGCCTTCGGTAATGCCCTTATCGCCGTTCAGATACAGCCAGATCGCATCGCCGTACACGTCCATCGAGATGGTGTAGGCAGTGTTGGGCTCCAGGCCCTGGCTCATATAGTTCCAATAGGCACCCTTGCCGTAGCCGGCAGGGAAATACAGTACCTTGTTGTCGGCGCCCGAGGGGTCGGCAACGATGGTAGCGCCCTGATCCATGAGAGACTTCCACGGTGCAGGGTTCGCTGCTTCAAAATCGGCGCCGGGAAGCAGGCCGTTGGTATCGGCCGCAATGTCGCCCTTATCGCCGATTTCTTTCAGCGTGATATTGTCGAGATACGTATCGACAGGCGCATTCAGGTTCATGGTGTAGCCATCGCTGACCATCGTATCCTTGGTGACGATATAATAGGTGACCGTCTTCCAATCGTCGGTAGCAGCATAGGTGAGGTTGCCCGGAGCAAAGAAGCCCTTGCTGCCGTTAAACTTCACCGTTACGCTGCCGCCCATATAATCCAGACTCAGAGCATAGACCTTGTTTTTCTCCAGGCCCATGCTTGCACCGTTGTAGGTGGTGGAGGCTGCCGCCGTTAACTTCAGCGCCTTGTTGGTGGCATCCTTCGGGTCGGCCGTGATCTCGCCCTTGGCGGTCCAGCTCTTGATGCCGTTTACGCGCGTATCACCCTCGTAATCCTCGCACCAAACCGTGGCAGCGGCTTCTTCCAGCTCGCTCTTCTTCACGATGCTGACGTTATCGACGTAAGCCATGCTTTCCTGCGAAGCCACACCGTAGTTGACGGCGCGGATCTCAAACGTATAGCCGTTAGCTACGTTAGAGGCTACGTTGGGCAGGCTGTCGCCGACCGTGAACTCGTAAGTCCAGGTCTGCCAACCGTCGGTAACACCTTGATGCACTTTTTGGGTCTTCAGCCACTGGTTCAAAGCGGCATCGGCGAACACGTCGAACTGTACAAACGTGCCCGAACCCTTGGTGATGTTGTAATCCAGGCTGACGACGTAGGTTTCGCCAACCTCAAGAACAGAGCAGATATTACCGCTGTACCAGTGGCTGCTTGAAGCCATGGTACTCGCGCTGGTGACAGGCATTTCGAGGCCCCAAGAGCCATCCTTGCCGACACCCTCCTTAATATCGGAGCTGCTCGTCCATCCGGTAGCGCCCTGCTCGAAATCACCGTTGTTAACCAAATTGGTTACGCCGGCAGTAGCGGGCAGCACCAGACCGGTGATGACACAGGTAACCAGCAACGTAAGTGCTGCTACCAGTGAGATCAACCGACGTGTGTAGGTTTTCATACATACTTCCCCTTTCAACTATATTCTCCCGGAAGGAGATCGTTGTTGCAATGTATAGCCTCTACAGGGAACACTACTCCCTTGGAGGTTATACACCAAGATAAGTATACAATACCACCGTTGTAAATTGCAAGCATTTTGTACGATTTTACAAAAATATGCCCAAAGGTGCAAATCCGCCCCCTATAATATGTAAAAAAATGACAAAATCTTTAGAATAAGAAACAGCGCCCTGCACAAAGCAAGGCGCTGCCGTGTTTTTTTGCGGTTATTTACGTTTGCGAGTGAGCCAGGCACCGGCCGCAGAGGCTGCCGTAAGCAAGGCACACACGGCGGAGATGCCCACACCGGTGGCCGGTGTTTCTTCCTGCTCGGGAGCATCCTCGGCAGGCTGCTCACCGCCGAGCTGCCACACACGCACGTAGTCGAGCTCTAACGGAATATCACGGCCGCCCGCGATATACAGCAGCATATCCTGCTCGTCAAAGATCTCGAACACACCGTCAACCTTGAACTCACCCTCTTGATTGGTGTGCAGCGGGATCGGCACTTCATTGGGACCCCACGTTTGGCTGCGCAACGGCTCACCGTCTAAATAGCAGCGCAGGCGGTTATCCTCCCACAGGAAGCCCATGACGTGCCATTCCTTATCATCTAAACCATAGCGGGTGTTGTCGCCGCTGGTGTACCAGTTCAGCTTACCATCGTCCAGTTTTTCCTGTTCGTGCAGGGTGATGGTGTAACGACCGTTGCCGTAATACTCCAGCCAGTCCATCTCTACCCAGTGCTTGTTTTGACCGGCGATCTCGCACCATTTACCGATGGGCAGCGACCAAATGGCCGGCTTACCGTTGGCACCCTTGATATCCTCCGGCACCGGAATGCGGAGCTTCACCTCAAGATAGCCTTTATTATAGAGATAGCCCGTGTGCGTATCGGCATCCACCGTGCTGGCACCGATGGCATAGCGACTGTCGAGGTGCTGCAGGGTGAACACGCCGTCTTTCACAAAATAATCCTCACGTGTCATATCCGCCTGGCTCCACTGGCGAGTGACGTACCATTTGTAGCCGACCGAGCCGCTGGCCAGCGTATCCACGCCGGAGAGGTCGTTGAAATCGTCGCTGAAGGTCAAGTCGAACATACCGGCCTCGGCAACGTCGTCGGCCACGGCATCGTAGGCGGGCGTGTAACGATCGTTCGCCACGCGCAGGTTAGTTTGATACGTATTATTCGTGGCGTAGTTGGATTCCGCTACCGCAAGGTCGGGGTTGACGTGTGCCGACACCATTTTATCACCCTCTACGGCCTTCCACGTCGCCGAAGTAAGCGTTACCGTTTCGCCGGCTTTTACGCCGTCTTCACAGGTGAGGGTAAGAATGACTTCCGTGCCGAACGCGATATCCACCGTAAACGGCTCGGTCACATCGGCAGTGCCGACGTTCTTAATTTTGACCGTGAACGTAAGCTCGGTGTCGGGCTTTACCTGACCGTCGCCGCCCGTCCAATCCAGGCTTTCCACAATAAGATCGGCATCGGCAGGCTTTTCTGCAACAACCACGTTGTCAACGTAGAACACCATACCGGCCGTGTTGGGGTTTTCAAACACCAGCTGCACGTCGGCAACGGCAGCGGGCGTGGTGAATTCGAATTGACGGCTACCCCAGCTTTTGCCGAGTGAGAGCTCTTTTTCAACAACCGTTCCGTTCGGCGAAAGCACACGCACGGTGGTGTTGGCATCCTCGGTGGCTTTCACGCGCACTGCTGCCACGTAGGTGGTGTTGGGCTTCAAGTTGTTCATTTTCTGCGATACGGTGCTCGTGTAATCCACTTTTACACAGGCCGTGTTACCGTGGCCGCCGTTTGCTTCCACCGCCGCCGTGCCGCCCAACACCCACGCCGTTTGGTTTTGTTCTTCAAACGCGCCGTTGTTGAGCACCTTTTCACCGCTGACAACCGTAACCTTGCAGGTGTCTTTTAATCCGTTGGGTAGCGTAGCTGTCACCGTGGCCGTGCCTTTAGCCACCGCTGTAACGATAGCGCCGGAGGCGATAGCAACATCCTCGTTATCCGATGTCCACACCAAGCCGGTGGCATCGGCTGCTGCAGGCAACAGTTGCGGCTTTAATTCCTGCGTTTTACCGGGCAGCATCGTAAGCTCTTCACGATTGAGCTCCAGCGAGGTTGCCTCGATCGGCTGCGCTTCCTCGGCTCTTGCCGCCAAGCCGCTGCACACCACGGTAAATAACACCGCGATCACAACCAGTAACGCAACGATTCGTTTTGTTTTGTTCATACGCTTACCCCTTTCGGTGAGAAATTACATCTTCAGTATAGCAACTTTGCGCGGAAAATGCAATTGTATTTTCCGTGCTTGTTTACGTGCAAGAAAAAGCACAATTTCAAGCCAACACCGTAGGGCACCGTCCCCTACAAATAACCCTCAATAGAAACAGGCACCGCCGCCAACCTTTTGGTTGGCGGCGGTGCCTTGTTATCTGTTTACTTTATCTGATCCACACGCCGCTGGCGTTGAACTTGTAGGTCTTGCCACCGATCACGCGCGTACCGGTCACCATGTAGCCGTTGGCATCCAGATAATACCACTGGCCGCCATCGTACAACCATTGCGACTTGGTCATGCTGCCGTTGCCGTTTAAGTAGCACCAGCCCACGCTGTCACGCTTCCAGCAGTTGGTCACAGCATAACCGTCGGCACCCACATAGCACCAACCCACGCTGTCGCGTACCCAGGCGTTGGTCATCATAGCACCGCTTGAGCCGAGGTAGACCCAACCCTTGCTATCCTTTTTCCACGCGTTAGCTACCATGTAGCCGTTAGCGTTCAGGAAATACCACTTGCCGCCGTCTTTCACCCACGCGTTCTTGGTCATACTGCCGTTCGCGTTCAACCAGATCCAGCCAATGCTGTCACGCTTCCAGCAGTTCGTTACGGCATAACCGTTGGCACCCACGTAGCACCAGCCTTGGCTGTCGGTGCACCAGGCGTTGGTGAGCATCGCACCGTCTTTGCCGAGGAATACCCAGCCGACACTATCCTTACGCCACGCGTTTTTCACCATCGTGCCGTTTTCGTAGAAATACCACTTACCGCCGTCCAGTGCCCAACCGCTTTTTGCAGGAACGCTATCTTCCGTGTAATGCCACGTGGCGTTCAGTAATTCATCATTGCCAAAAGCAACATCTATTGCCTCTCTATCTGCATTGTTTCCACCGTACCACACATTGGCAAGTGCATCACAACCGGCAAATGCAACAGTGCCAATACTTGTCACACTTTTCGGAATAGTAATCGATGTAAGATTCTCGCACCCTTCAAACCCTTCTTGTCCAATGCTTGTTACTCCGTTGCCCAACTTCACCGTTGTAAGGTTATCACAATCAAAGAATGTCATAAACCAATTGACAATGTCTGCACCATCGGGAATCGTAATTGATACAAGGCTGTCACAATCCCAAAACGTTCCCCCGCCTTCGATAGTCTTTATCGTATTCGGAAGAGAAATTGTGGCAAGACTATAGCAGTTCCGAAAAGCCGCTTCACCGATATACGTTATGCCGCTGGGTAATGTAAGGGAAGAAAGGCTGGAACCCATAAAAGCGCCTCCGCCAATCTTTGTTACGCTACCGTCAGTAGGAATCACACTAAAGCTACAGCCGTTAACCAGCGTTTTACTTTCGGTTTCAATCAGGCAATTGCCGGCGCTGTGATACACCGAATTCCCTGCTTCTACCGAAATGGACATGAGATTTTCACACCCCGAGAAAGCACCCATCCCAATTTTGGTAACACTGGCAGGAATAGTTACCGCTGTAATTTCCTTGCACCCCATAAATGCCACTTCGCTGATTTCCGTTACGGCACAGCCGCCTACGGTGCTTGGAATACTTATCGCACCGTTAATTGACTCGTCGTAGCCGGTAATGGTAACTTTTCCATCGGCGACTGTATAGGTATAGTAACCGCTGGTGGCAGCACTTACCGTAAAACCGAAAGCACCCAGCGGCAGCATACCTACCATCAACAGCAGCGTTACCAATATGGCAGTTGTTTTTTTCATAATTATCCCTCCAAGATTCTTTTGGTTTTATTATAGTCACAATTGCGACTATAGTCAAGAAAATAATTATCTCGTATCATAAAAGCAGGTGATAATTATGATTTCATACACTCCGTTTTGGAAAACTCTAAAAGCATCAAAAGAAACCACCTATACGTTGATCCACCATCATCATATCAGCAGCGCCACGATTGATCGCCTGCGCCACAACCGTGGGATCAGCACGTTGAAGCTCAACGATCTCTGCCGTATTCTTCGTTGCCAAGTCGATGACATTTTGCGGTACGAACCCGACGAAAACGACCAATCCTTATAAAGCGGCGACCGTGGTCGCCGCTGTTTTTATTGGTACACCAACGCAAAAAGCGCGTGCAGACTATCTGCACGCGCTTTCTTTTTATATGACCGAAAAGCCGGCGTCGGCCAGGGCCGCTGTCATTTCCGGCACGGTGGTCTTATCGGGGTAAAACGACACGTTTGCCGCCCCCTGCCGCACCGATGCCGAGCGCACTCCCGGCATTTCACGCAACACCTGCACCGCCGCGCGGCGACTTGCGGCATCGTGAATACCGTCCAGCTTCATGGTGATCGACTCCGCTTTGGAAAACATGACATAGCCTCCTTTTCACAGGCTAGTATGCCCCTGCGAAGAGTCGGTTATTCACGCACGGTGCCACTTCATACCCTGCGGCGTGTCCTCCACGATGATGCCCATGGCTTTCAGCTCGTCGCGAATACGATCGGACTCGGCCCAGTTTTTCTCCGCTCGCGCGGCTTTGCGCGCCTCGATCATGGCTTCGATCTCGGCATCGTCATCGCCTTCGGCGGCGCGAGCATACAACAGGCCCAGCACGTCGGCCAGCTCATTAAACGCTTTTAAGGCCGCTTCCACGCTGCCCTTTGTGGGCTGGCTGTTGGCGAGCATCAGGTTGCAATCCTTTGCCAGCTCAAACAACGCCGCAATCGCATCGGCGGTGTTCATATCGTCGTCCATTGCGGTAATGAACTGCTCACGGCGCTTATCGCAGAACGCCGTTACTACCGCAGCGACAGCGCCGTCTTGGGCGTTTTTCAGAGCAAACTCCAAGGCACTGCGGCAGTTATACAAACGATCCAACGCTGCCTTTGCCTGTTCGATGCTTTCGTCGTTGTAGTTGATGGGGCTGCGGTAGGACGACGAGATCAAGAAGAAGCGAATGGGCTCGTAGCCGAACTTATCGGCCACATCGCGCACGGTAAAGAAGTTGCCGAGCGATTTCGACATTTTCTTGTTATCGACGTTAATATAGCCGTTGTGCATCCAGTACCGCGCAAACGGTGCTCCGTTGCAGCATTCACTTTGGGCGACTTCGTTTTCGTGGTGCGGGAAAATCAGATCCTGACCGCCGCAATGAATGTCGATGGATTCGCCGAGATAGCGGCGCGCCATGGCCGAGCACTCAATGTGCCAGCCGGGACGACCGTCGCTCCACGGCGAGGGCCAGAACGGCTCGCCGGGTTTGGCTGCTTTCCACAGCGCGAAATCCAGTGCATCCTCTTTCTCTTCGCCCACGCCAATGCGTGCGCCCGATTCCAAATCGTCAATGGGCTGATGCGACAGCTTGCCGTAGCCGGCATCCTTGCGGGTGCGGAAATACACGTCGCCGTTGGCGGCGCGGTAGGCGTAGCCCTTTTCCTCCAGCGTGCGAACGATGTCGATGATCTCATCAATATTTTCGGTGGCGCGGGGGTGCACCGTGGCTTCACGGATGCCCAAGCCCTTGGCATCGGTCCAAAACTCCTCAATGTACCTCTCGGAGATGGTTTTGTAATCCGTTCCCTCTTCGTTGGCGCGACGGATGATCTTATCGTCGATATCCGTAAAGTTCTGCACAAAGCGCACGTCCCAGCCGCGCCACTCCAAATAACGGCGCAGCACGTCGAACACGCACAGCGGGCGAGCGTTACCAATGTGGATATAGTTATACACCGTGGGGCCGCAGGCGTAAATGCGTACCACGCCCGGTTCTAAGGTGACAAGCTCCTCCTTGTCGCGTGCCATGGTATTATAGATCTTCATTCGTCTTTCTCCTTTGCTTGCGATTCTAATATTGCCAAGCGCTCCTTGAGCGCCTCGATCTCTTGCATTAGCGGGTCGGGGATATGGATCTGATCCAATTGCTCCACCACTTTTTGGCCGCCCACGCGCACCACGCGCGCCGGAACGCCCACGGCGGTTGCATTATCGGGAATATCCTCCAGCACTACCGCACCGGCGGCGATGCGGGAATGATCGCCAATGGTGATGGGACCCAGCACCTTGGCGCCGGCACCAACCATAACGTGATTACCCAAGGTGGGGTGGCGCTTACCGGTATCCTTGCCCGTGCCGCCCAGTGTGACGCCCTGGTACAGTGTGCAATCGTCGCCGATGATGGTGGTTTCACCGATCACCACGCCTGTGCCGTGGTCGATAAACAAGCGGCGGCCGATGGTGGCACCGGGGTGGATTTCAATACCGGTGCGCCGCACGCAGCGCTGTGAAATGGCACGCGCCAACAGCTTGAAGCCGTGGCGATAGCACCAGTTGGCTTTGCGGTACGACCGCACCGCCTTGAAGCCGTTATACAAAAGGGCGATTTCCACGCCCGATCGCGCCGCAGGGTCTTTGTCGCGGATAACGGCAATATCCTCACGAAAACGCTCAAACATACACTCTCTCCTATCAAAAAAGCACCCTCACCGCAGCCTACACTGCGGCGAAGGTGCTCTCACACGGTTCCACTTCGCGTTTCACTCAAAGCCGATAACGGCGGCAGCCGTGCAGGGATACTTTGTTCCCCCTGCCTGCTCACGGGTGCATTTCGCCGCCGCCTCACGAAAAGCGCTTTCAGCCAATGACGCTTTCTCTCTGCCATGGGTGTGAGCGGGTACTTCTCCCGATCAATGCATTTACCATTACCTATTATAGCAGACTTTTTGAAAAAATCTACCCTTATTTTGCATCTTTGAAAAATTTACGGTTGACCCACACGTATTGCACGCCGGACACGGCAGTAGATACCACCGAGATCCACAGCAGCACGTAGCCGATCACCAGCGGAATATCGAACACCGCCGCGGGCAACGCCGCACCGGCCAACAGTCCTGTTTGCCAGGTGGCAAACTCCAGCGCTGCCAGTTCAAATAAAATGGCCACGAACTGCATGACCGTTTTCAGCTTACCCCAAAAATTGGCGGCGATCACGGTGCCGTCTTTAGCGGCGACCAAGCGCACCGAGGTGACCATAAATTCACGCGTGAGCACCACCATCAGCGCCCAAACATCCAAATGGCCGGTGGCAAGGAAGGACAAAAACGCCGCCGTGGTGAGCATTTTATCGGCCAGCGGATCTAAAAACTTACCCAAATTGGTAATCAGACCGCGAGAACGAGCGATCTTGCCGTCGAACATATCGGTCAGCGCAGCCGCACCGAATACCAAGCCGGCTGCCAGATTGTGAAACGGAAACTCCACCAACGTCAGCAGCAAAAACAGTGGCGCCAACACAATACGGATCACCGTTAATTTGTTCGGTAAATTCATGTTCTTTCCCCCACTAAATCGCAATCCCAACGATCGAGAATGCGAACCTCAACCATGTCGCCGGGCTGTACCTCTTGCTCGGTTCCGAAATAGATCTTCGGATCGATCTCGGCCGCTTCCGCCGCCGAACGACCGTACCACAGCCCAATGGCTTCCTCAAAGCCTTCCACCAACACCGTTTTTACCTTACCGGCCTGCGCCTCGGCGTAGGCATCGGCAATGGTGGTCTGCAGCGCCATCACCGCATCGCGGCGCTCTTGTTTCACGTCCTCCGACAGCTGGTTCGGCAACTCGGCCGCGGGAGTTCCCTCTTGCGGTGAAAATGCAAAGCAGCCCAACCGTTCGAATTTTACGTCGCTGACGAACTCGCACAACTCGGCAAAATCCTCCTCGGTTTCACCGGGGAAGCCAACCAACACCGTGGTGCGCAACACAATGCCGGGCACCGTTTTGCGAATGCGGTGCATCAGTGCGGTAAGGCTTTCTTTGTCGGCCTTGCGGTTCATCGCCTTCAGCACGGCTCCGCTGGCGTGCTGCACCGGCATATCCAAATATTTTACGATCTTTTCCTCGCGCGCTATCACCTCAAGAAGCTCGTCGGTAATGTGTTCGGGATAGCAATATAACAAACGGATCCACTGCGGACCGTCAATTTTACACAGCTCGGTGAGCAGCTCGGGCAACCGCGATTTCCCCACCAGATCCATGCCGTATACCGTGGGATCCTGCGCCACCAGCGTGATCTCCTTCACGCCGCGGGCGGCCAGTTCACGAGCTTCGCCCAGCACGGTTTCCATTTTGCGACTGCGCAGACCGCCGCGAATGAGCGGAATGGCACAGTAGGTACAACGGTTATCGCAGCCGTCGGCAATGCGCAGGTAGGCGTAAAACGGCGGCGTGGATTGCAGGCGATCGCCGTCCAGCGGCCATTGCGACAACGCGGGAAACTTCGCCATCGTTTCGCCGTTCAGCGCTGCTTGCACGGCGGCCACAATGTCGCCGTTGGCGCCGAGCCCCAGCACGGCATCACATTCGGGAAGCTCACGGCAAAGTTCCTCTTTGTACCGTTGAGCCAAGCACCCCGTTACCACGATGCCGCGAATTTCGCCCGCCGCCTTTTTGGCGGCAAATTCCAAAATGGTATCAATAGCCTCCTGCATGGCATCCTGAATGAAGCCGCAGGTGTTGATGATCACCACGTCGGCTTTGCTGCTGTCGGGGGTTATGGTAAACCCCGCCGCCTGCAGCTTCGCCAGCATCAGTTCGGCATCCATTAAATTTTTCGGGCACCCCAGCGATACCATTCCCACGTTAGTCATCCGGTAAATCTTCTCCCCACACACGCAGCGCACGGCGAACGACCTCCGCCGCATAGCCATAGCGCGCCATGGCGGCGGCAATGCGCTGCACCTCGTTACTGTTCTTGGGTACAGTATACCGTTTTTTGCGCAGAAAAGCAAGAGCCATTTCGGTTTCGTCCAGTTCCAGCGCGTTGGCCGCTTCGTGCGCCAGATCGCGGGCAATACCCTTGCGCATCAGCTCGTCCACAATACGCCGCCGCGGATACAGCTTTACCCGCGCCAGCTGCTCGGCCAAACGGTGAGCGTAATTTTCGTCGTTCACGTAACCGAGCTCCACCATCCGCGCAGCTGCTTTTGCCGCCACCTCGCGATTATCGGCACAGTAGCGACCCTTTTCGCGGCAGAGCTTTTCTTCCAATTCGCGGCACGACAGATCGCGCTTTGATAACAAAAACACTGCTTTATTCTCGGCGCGCCGCCGCTGCGATAACGCGCACAGCGCATCGACCTCCGCGCGCGACAAAGAGGAATCCACCCCGTAGGGGGATTCCTCCCAAACTGTCTTATCGAGTTCTGCTTCGCTGCCGTCATCAAATGTCAGCAATACCTTATGCCCGCGAATGGGGCGCACGGCTGTGACGATCATTGATCGTCCACCATAATGTCAATGGAGGCACGGGCAGTGCCGGCCGTGTACTGCGCGGCCGCAGCAATGGGAATTTCCACCGGCTGGGCAGCAGGCTTTTCTTCCTCATCAGTTTCCTTGCGTGCCTGAATGATGGCAATAACCTGCGCCTCGATCTCGCTGCTCAAATCGGGATTCGCCTGCAGGAAATCACGCACGTTGTCGCGACCCTGGCCCAAGCGATCCTCTTTGTACGAGAACCACGAACCCGATTTCTGAATAACGTCGAGCTCAATAGCCAAGTCGAGCAGCTCGCCCATGCGGGAGATGCCCTTGCCGTAAATAACGTCGAACTCGGCTTCCTTAAAGGGCGCGGCCACCTTGTTCTTCACCACGCGCACGCGGGTGTGCGAGCCATAGGCCTCGCCGCCGTTTTTCAGCGTTTCCTGGCGGCGAACGTCCAAGCGGACCGAGGCATAATACTTCAGCGCGTTACCGCCGGCAGTAACCTCGGGGTTGCCGTACACGATACCCACCTTCAAGCGCAGCTGGTTGATGAAGATGGCTACACAACCGGTTTTACCCACGGCGCCCGCCAGCTTACGCATGGCCTGCGACATTAAGCGTGCCTGCAAGCCAACGTGTGCATCGCCCATTTCGCCCTCGATCTCCTGGCGGGGCACCAAGGCGGCCACTGAGTCGACGACGATAATATCAATCGCACCGGAACGAATGAGCGCTTCGGCGATTTCCAACGCCTGTTCGGCAGAATCGGGCTGCGACACCAACAAGGAATCGACATCGACTCCTAAAGCCTTGGCATACACAGGGTCGAGCGCGTGCTCCACGTCAATATACGCGGCTTCGCCGCCCGCCTTTTGCGCCTCGGCAACAGCATGCAGCGCCAGCGTGGTTTTACCCGAAGCCTCGGGACCGTAAATTTCGGTGATACGGCCGCGCGGCAAGCCGCCGACACCCAACGCCAAATCGAGCGTGAGCGAGCCTGTGGAAATGGTTTCCACGTTCATGCCGCTGTTCTCGCCCAAGCGCATAACGGCACCCTTGCCGAAATTCTTTTCAATTTGAGCCAGCGCCGTTTCCAACGCCTTTTGTTTATTCCCCGCCGGTGCAGCAGCCGCAACTGCTGCCTTTTTCTTTTCCGCCATAGCCTTCAACCTCATTTCCGCCGCTTATGCGGCGTTCTCTTTCGTGTTATGCTACCAGTATAGCGCATATTTACGCGGAAATCAAGGGGTTTTGCGAAAAAATCGAACAAATGTTTGTTGTTTTTGTTGTGGCCTTTCCTTGTCGTAAACCTTGACGGGGCGATGTGGGCATCGGCCCCTACGGGGCTGATTTTGGGTTGTGAGAATATTGTGGCGGAAGGACACGCAGGTCGTCCTCTACGGTGTTGGTTTGAGATTGTGGGAATGTGGTGGAAACTCCCCCAGTCGCCTGCGGCGACAGCCCCCTCGGGGAGGGGGCCTCGGCGGACCGTCCGGAGGCCGGTCCCTACAGGGCTGACTTTGGGTTGCACAGATTTCGGCGGGCCGATGTGGGCATCGGCCCCTACGGGGCTGATTTTGGATTGCACGGATTTCGGCGGGCTAGGCAAAAAGAAACCCTCGCTCCGTGTTTCCACGGAGCGAGGGTGTTACTGCCTAGATCAGACGGAAAGGTCGTCGTCCTCTACGGTGGGCTCACTCTGAACCACAGCGGCCAGAGCTTCGTCAGCAGTCAGTTCCATAACCTCCAAAAGGGGCTTCTGATACGTTTTCATATTCATACTCCTCCTTTTGAATTACAGCAATTCTGCAGCAGAAGCAATGCTGTTGCTCAACTGCGTGCCGGCAGCAACGGTAACCTGGCCGCCTTCGGCATCTTCCAGAACGATATAGCCGCGAGCCGTGTACACACGATCCTCATACTCGGTCAGCATCACCGAAGCAAAGTCGATGTACTGAGCCGTGTAGTCGAGCAGCTTCATATCGGTCTCGCCCTTCTTGTAGGACACAGCCGTCCACAGAGCGTTTTCAGCGTTCAGTTCAACCTCAACGCCTTCGTTCTCCTCGTAGCGCTTCAGCCAAGAGCCGATCTCAACGACTTCGTAGTCAACACCGCCGTACTTCACGGTGATGGTGAGCTCGTCATCAACGACCTTGAGCGTATCGGCCTTCACGTTCAAACGAGTGAGGAAGCGAATACCGTCGTAGTTCTCGGCGTCCTTATAACGCAGCGAGGTACCCACGGTGTCCATGTTGAAGGTGTTGTCGGCATCGTTGGTGAACGTAGCCGTCACACGACCACTGGTTTCGGGCATGATGAACTCGAAGATACGGCCGTCGCCGACACCGAAGTTCTCCTTGGTGTAGCCGTTATCATAATCCTTGTTCAGGATCTTGGTCGCAGTGCCATCAGGCGTGGTGACCTTCAGCGAGCCGGGAACCATGACACGGCCGCTGTACTGCCAGTTCTTCACCAGAACCTTCGTGCCGGGCTCAACGTTCGTCAGATAGGATTTCCAGGTCTCGCCACCGTCGGCGGAGAGCTCCTGCGACGTGCTGCTCTGAGCGGCAGACAGGAAGTTGTCGGCAGCGATGCACTCGAGCTTCATATCGTCGAAGTAAATGTTACCGGTACCCACCGTGGTGTTCGACGTGTTGAAGTAGAACACGTTGGTGTTCAAGTTGCTTTTGCCGTCCGTCACGAGGATGAACTCGTTCTTCTTCCACTCGGTAGTGGCGTAGAAGTTACCGTCGTTCGTCTGGGACTGAACGTACAACGCACCGGCGTTGTTGCTGCCCCAGTACAGGCTCATTTTACCGCCCTCGTCGATATACTGCTGATCCGCCTTGGTCCAGAAGGACAGCTTGTAGATCGCATAGGAGTCGAGCATGGGCGTGTTCTTGATGATATAAGACGTGGTCTTGTTATCATTCGGAACCTTCAGCGCGGTGGAGCCGTTGATACCCTCGCCCTCGGCCAGCATATCGTCCGTCTTGCTGAACGCATACGGCGTGAAGTATTCGTGCTCGCCTTCCTCGAAGCCATAGGCCTCGGGCAGACCGGTGTAGTGGTTATCACCTTCGCTGATAAGCTGCAGGCTGATGTTATCCAGGAACACCGCCGGGGTCTCGCCGTCGGCCACGCCGGTGGGCGCGGAACGCATCTGGAAGTACAGGTTCCAGTTGCTATCCATGAAGGTCGTGGTCGCACCCGTCTGGATATACATAACGAACTTCGTCCACTCGGTGTCGACCTTGCTTCTCATATCACCGTAGCCCGCCTGAGCAACGGTGACAACCTTGTTGCCGGAGTTGTTGTTACCGGTAACGAGGTTGAGCTCCAGCGCAGCGCCGGTGCCGTTGGCACGAGCATAGGTGGAGAAGATATAGGTGGAGTTGGGCTTCAGCTTAAAGGACTGGCTCTTGAAGTACTTCGCACCGGTGGAGTAGATGGCCGCGCCCTTGGTGCCGTTGATACCAACACCATCGAGGCCGAAGGCGTAGGCGCCATCCGAGGCGGAAAGCTTGTCGGTGCTGAACCACAGGCCGTCCAAGCTGCCGGTATCCATGGTACCGTTCACGAAGTGCTCTTCGGGATAGTTAACCTTAATGTCAAGGGTAGCCGTGATCGGGTTGCCGGTTTCGGCATCCGTCAGATCACTGGTAACGGTAACCGTGCCGCCCTTAACCTCAACGCCGGAAACAGCCGCTGCCGTAACGGTGGTGCCGCTCAGGGTGAGGCCGGTGCCGCTAACCGTGGTGGTGAGCGTGCCGGGGAAGGAGTGCTTGGGAACCGAAACAATCTCGAGAGTCTGCGACTCGCCGATGGTCATTTCCTTGTCACCCTTGACCTCAAAGCCGGTGGCATCGACACATTCGTACATTTCCAGATCGTCGATGTACGCTTCGTTGTAGAAACGAACGTGCAGCGCATAGGCCGAGCTAAAGGAGCCGGTGGTGTACATATAGGTGGTCACCGTTCTCCACTGGCCGCTCTTCGCCTTCGTGCCGGTCGTGCCCTTGAAGGAAGCGCCGCCGTAGGAGTCGATCAGAACATCGCTTGCGCTGTACACGCGGAAGGAGATCTTGTACATCTTGGTGCTTTCAAAGACCTTGGTAGACTGGCGAACGCCAGCCTCGTTGTGATAGGAGAGGGACGCCGCATACCAGTAGTCACCGGCACCGCCGTTCGCCGAGGCGGACGAGATGTGGAACACCTTGTTGTCGGCGCCCGTCGGGTCATCGACGATCGCCGCATCCGCCTTGGTCAACAGACCAGTCTGCGTGTTGGTACCCATGGCAACGGGGGCGTAGCCCTCTTCGAAGTCAGCGCCGGCGCCGAAGCGGTTGACGTCATCCGCTTCCGGCAGGAAGATGGAAACGTCCGCAACGTCGTAGCTGGGAGTGGCAGCCGTGGTACCGTCGGCAAGATAGATGAACACGAAGTAAGGATAGCTGTTGACGTACTCTTCTCTCGCATAGAAGGTCACGCGCTCCCAGCCGCCGCCCATTGCCGTAGAGCGGGCGTAGAACTCGGGCTGGACGTAACCTTCGACAAGACCCTGCAGCTGCACAGCAGCGCGGACGGCACCGGCGTTGTTCGCCGCGTCGGTCACACGGGTGAGGAAGGTCAGACCGACCATCTGGCCCTTTTCGATCGTACCGCACCAGTTGGGCACGCGCACGGAAGCGGAACCGTTAACGGAGAAGTACTCCAGGCCGGTCGCCGTATCGGTGTTGAGCGTTACCTTCTGATTCTTGTTATCACCGGCAGTGTAATACGCCTCGGACAGGTCAGCCCAAGTCTGGGTCTTATCCTCCTGAACCTTAACCGTGATGGTATCGGTCAGCGCGCCGGCGGTGGCGGTGATGGTCGCCGTGCCGTTGGCAACAGCGGTGATCACGCCCGTCTTGGCATCGACCTTCGCAACGCCTTCCGCGTTGGAGGACCACACGATGTCAGCATGCGCCGCACGCACGGGGGTGGCCGTCACGGTCAGCGCCTCAGCGACGTCGCCGGGCTCCATAGCGAAATCGCTCTCGTTGATCGCGATCTCGGTCGCCTGCGTCTCGTACAACTGAATGTTGTCGATGTAG
The DNA here is from genome assembly GCA_017503785.1 of Clostridia bacterium. Lineage (GTDB taxonomy): Bacteria > Bacillota > Clostridia > Oscillospirales > Acutalibacteraceae > RGIG3009. The sequence goes on along the minus strand of JAFVSK010000017.1, from coordinate 1,415 downwards.
GTGAAGCCGTTGCCGGGCTGGCAGCTGGAGCTCTTCGTCTTGGACCAGCTCACGCCCCAGGACCACCAGTCAGCGTGGTAGGCTTCGGCAATATCCTCGTCCGCATAGAAGACGAGGGTGTAGGTCTTCCACTCTTCGGTGCCGTTACCCAGCTGGAACCAGCCGTTGCCGCCGCCGACTTTGTCGTCCGCGTTCTCGGACGTCACGTGGTACTTGCCCTGGAAGTACAGGCCAACGCCGTCGCCGTAGACATCCAGCTTCAGCGTGTAGCTCTTGCCTGCCGTCATGTACTTGGTGTACGTGCCGGCTTCGGCATCATACAGCTTCTTGAATTTCGGATAGGACGTGTGAGTGTAGGCGCCGTCGTTAACGCCGTCACTGTTCTCGTCCACAAATTTACCGATCTGAAGAACTTTGCCTTCACCGCTGGGGTTATCAACGATAACCGCGTCTGATTTCCCCACCATATCCGTCAGGATCGTGCTGGCGGGGGTCGTGCCGTCTTCGAAGGTGCCCTGGCCGTTGATCAGATCAGCGGGAGCATCTGCCGAAGCGGGCAACACCAGACCGGTGATGCCGCAGGTGACAACCATAGCAATGGCCAGCACCCACGAAAGAATTCGCCGTGTCATTTTCATAGTGTTCTCTCCTCTTTCTAAAGTGAAATTTTTCCATGGGACACCCTGTTTTTGGGTATACGAATCCCATAGATTAGTTTCCTTTATAAATATACCTCAACCATCTGCAAAAATCAAGGGGAATTTTGGACTTTACAAAAGCAAAGTGCACAAAGATTTTTAGATTCTTTTGTGCATTTTGCGCAATTATCGGCCGTTTGTGCTCGTTTTTAGACTAATTTTGGTGTTTTGAGCAATTGAACACACTCGGACAAGGCGCAACGTTCGCACAATCCAAAGTCAGCCCTGTAGGGACCGGCCTCCGGACGGTCCGCCGAGGCCCCCTCCCCGAGGGGGCTGTCGCCGCAGGCGACTGGGGGAGTTGCCACCACATTCCCACAATCTCAAACCAACACCGTAGAGAACGACCTGCGTGTCCTTCCGCCATAATATTCTTACAACCCAAAATCAGCCTCGTAGGGGCCGATGCCCACATCGGCCCGTCGAAATCCGCACAATCCCAAACCGGCCCTGTAGGGACCGGCCTCCGGACGGTCCGCCGAGGGTTGTACAAATGCGAGGATCGGGCCGATGAAGGCATCGGCCCCTACAGTCTCGAAAAAGAAAAAGCACCCAACCAATCGGTTGAGTGCTTTTGTGTTGGCGTCTACCTATCTTCCCGGGCCGCTACCAGCCAAGTATTGTCAGCGCAAGTGAGCTTAACTGCCGTGTTCGGAATGGGAACGGGTGTACCCTCACCGCCATCGACACCAACTATTCTCAAGGCTTGATACCCTG
>JAFVSK010000016.1 GCA_017503785.1 Clostridia bacterium | reverse complement strand
AAACACTCATTCTCAGCGGTGCTGCGTGCAATCCGTTGGAGATCGACTGGATCCGTGTGTGGCAGCGCCCCTGATAATTTTAGAGATAAAAAAAGGCTCCGTGTTAGGCGTTGTACCCGTAAGGATACAACGCCAGTTTTATTCGCCTTTGGCGAGTTATATTGCTTCGCAGTTATATTCGGCTAAAAGCCGAGTGTTATTCGCTTTGCGAGTTTTATAGGCGAATAAAATATCACTAAAACCATTAGGTTTTAATATCACTTTGCCGATAGGCAAAATAACACTGTGAGACTTGTCTCACAATAACACTATATACAATACTTTTTGAGATAGTAAAACGGATGTGCAGAAATTCTACACATCCGTTTAATAGTTGTCGCATACCGTAACAAGCAGGGAAAATATATATCATTTTCTACTTGTTAGGAAAACCTAAAACCCTTTTACAAACAAATATCATCTGTTCGATAAATTGGAATTTATCTAACGGTTTGATAAAGAAATTAAAGAACCATTACCATAGTTCCAATTCCAATAAGTATACAACCTATCAAGGATTTCGTTGTAAACTGTTCGTGTAAAAACACGAACGCCAAAATCAATGTGATTACAACACTCAACTTGTCAATTGGCACAACTTTGGATGCATCACCCAACTGTAATGCCTTATAATAGCAAAGCCATGAGACACCCGTTGCCAATCCCGATAGAACGAGAAACAGCCAACTCCGTTTACTAATTTCTGCAATTCCATTTTGTGCATTCGTGAGGAAAACCATTCCCCAAGCCATAACAACTACCACAACGGTTCTTATTGCTGTTGCAAGATTTGAGTTGACACCTTCTATGCCGACCTTCGCCAGTATAGAGGTAAGTGCTGCAAATATTGCAGACAGTAATGCGAGTACAAACCACATACAATATTACCTCCACTAAATTCTTATTTATCGGTTGGTTATATTATAGCACGACTTGACTAACAAATAAAGAGAATAATAAAAACACCCACAGTTTTAAAAACTATGGGTGTTTTCGTACTTCGTTTTACTGTCCTTTAGAGTACGACTCTTAACACGGAGTCTTTTTTTGTTCGTTTAGCAGCGGTCCAGCAGGTATGCGAGGTTGATCTGCTTTTCAACAAGATCCTGCATGGAGTAGTAATACTGGTTGCTGGCTTCAAAGCCCAAGCGGGAATCCTTGGCGCGCAGGGCGATGAGCTCGGTTACCACGGTTTGCTCGGCAAGAATGGCTTCTTTCATGCCTTCCTTATTGCCGTTGTCGCGGTTGATGATGAAATGCACGTGGTTGTACGCCGAGGCAAAGTGGCACCACGCCGCTTTGGCCATGAGGCACAGTTCGGTGTATTTCTCGCTCGTGTCGGCATGGGCGTCAAGGATGGCGACACCCTTCTTCCATTCCTCGGAGAGAATGCGGAACTGCTGTTCCAGGATCTCTCGCGGATAGATGGCACGGTAGCCGTCGAGATCGTCGTAGGGGAAGCCGACCATGGTGGAGGCACAGCCTGTGGGTTTCTCAAAGAACGGAGCCATGGGGCCGAAGGTGTGAGGGCCGTTGTAGATCATGGTGATATGGAACGGATACTCACGGAACGCCGCACAGAACTGCTTGTCGGCAGCGGCGACGACATCGGCAGAAGCGCCGTATTCCTGTTTGAAGAACGCGGGCAGAGCCTCTTCGAGCGGTTGATCGCTGTCGAGGAACTCACAAGAAAACTGCGTGATGGGCGACGGACTGCCGCCTACCGTCCAGGTGAGCATGGCATCGCGCACGCCGATGGCTTTCACGTTCGACAGGTGCTCGCCGATGAGTCCGAAGATCGGCACGTACGGCTGCGAGCTGATTTCCCAGCTGCCGTTGATCTGCACCTTGGCTACACCCTTTAAGCCGCAGGACTGAGCCACTTCCCAGCGCTTTTGCGAGTTCTTACCGGGGCCGATCACCGACATGGAATAGTCGTGTACCTTGCCGGTGATGCCGCCGCGCGTGAACGGCACGTTGCGCTCGCTAACGGCCAGAATGTACTGGTTTTCCTCGTGCTTGGCGATGGCATCGGCATCCCACAGGGGATCCCACGCCCACGAGTGGGCGATGGCGCGCACGTTGGGATTGGCCTTGCGTGCACCGCGAGCCAAGCTGTTGTTGACGGCGGCCACCAAGTCTTGCGGCGGCACGTCTTTACAACGCGGGCAGGTGGATTGCGGCTCGGGGCCGCGGCAGGCGCAGTTGGTGAAGTTTTCGGAATAGCTGATATCGAAATAGCCGGCCAGACCGGGTACTTCGCGGAACAGGTATTCCATGGAGTCTTCCAAATACTGCTGCACTTCGGGAAGCGAGGTGCACAGACAGTGGAACACTTCAAAGCCGGCGCCGCGCAGATGCGGGAACTTCTCAAAGAAGCTATCGGGCTCGGAGCGCGGCTCGTTGATGTACAGGTAGACGCCGATGCCGTATTTCGCGGCACGGTTGACCAGCGCACGCAGCGAGGCCAAACGGGCGGGGCGCAGGCGGGCATCTTCTTCGTGATCGTCCCACGGGTTGGGAGCCAGCTGACGGAGCAGTGCCTGCAGCCAAATGGCGTTGATGCCGTTCTTGGCGTATTCGGCGAGCAGGGCATCGGGGTACGATTCCACGGCATCGTTTGCCAACGTGTCGGCATACAGGGCAAAATAGGAATACACCAGGCGCAGATGCTCCTGCTGTGGGAACACGATATCGCCCGTGTAATTCTGCATGTACGGTGCAAGAAATTCAAACGAATTATCGGCGGGGGCGTTGATCTGCTTAGCCAACGCGGCAATGGCAGCCAGCCGTTCGACGATCTCGTCGGCATAGTCGGCCTTCAGCGACGGGCGCTTGACCACGGGCTTCAGCTGGCCCATTTTGTGCCACATAAAATCGTCTTCACGCAGGGTGAATTCCAACTGTTCGTCGGTCATATCGGTGAGGGTGAGGATCTGGTCATAATCGCACAGGTTCCAGTTGTTGCGAATGATGGTGAGAAAGCCGCGCTGCTTCCATAAAGGAGAAGCGGCCAGATGGGGATCGAGCCCCATCTGTGCCGCCCATTTACAGACGGTTTCCTCATTGGACTCCAGTGCGCGCGCAATGCGTTCTACAGGAACCAAACCCCAGTTGCGCCAAATGACGGCAAAGGCCGGATCGGGAAAGTGCGGATATTCCGCGCCTTTCTTACCGGTGGGGAGAAAACAAGCATCCATAGTATTTCGTCCTCCGTTGTAAATGCGTTCCCTATCGGCAGCTTGCTGCCGATAGGGAACAATGACTTACAGATTATACATCCAGTTCGTAGATCTTACCAATGTTGCCGCCGGTGGACTCGCAACCGTTTTCGGTAACAACGATACCCTTTTCCCAACGCAGACCGAAGGTGGGGCCGGAGATGAAGGTATCGACCTGGAAGGTCATGTTCTTCTGCAGCGCATAATCGGAAGAGGTTTCCATCCAAGGAGCCTCCACTTCGATCATACCGGTGCCGTGGCAGGGGCCGTAGACGTAGGCATCTTTGTAGCCGTTATCGCAGTACAGCTTGTAGAAGCCCTTGGCGATGTCGGAAGCCATGACGCCGGCCTTGATCTGATCGACCGTCCAGTTGTGAGCCTGCAAGCAGAACTCAACGTAGCGGCGCTTCTCATCGGTGAGCTTGCCCAAGCAAACCGGCAGGCCGATGGAGGGGGAGTAGCCGTCGATCTTGGCAGACAGGTTGAGCTGAATGATATCGCCCTTACCCAGCGTGCGGTAGCTCGGACGGGAGATGGCGTGGCGGGTGGAAGCCTCGCTGAACACGTACATCGGCAGGCCTTCGTACTCGGCGCCGTTTTCGTAGATAACGCGCTGTGCGATACCAACCATGGCCAGCTCGGTCACGCCCGGGCGCAGGTTCTTGATAACCTCCTGGGTGGCCAAGTCGACGATGCGGAAGCCTTCACGGATGCAAGCCAGCTCGTTTTCCGACTTGATCTGACGCAGGGAAACCATGATCTCCTTGTCTTCCACGATTTCGGCTTCGGGATACGCAGCCTTCAGGTGGCGCATCATTTCGCAGCTGGTGTCGAGGAAGCTGCCGATAGCGATCTTAATGTGCTTGCCGGTAACGCCCATGTTGCGGAACACCTCGTCGTACTCGACGGGCGACAGCTCGGGATAGGACGGGTCGGCAGACTCGCGGTAGGCGAGCATGGTGTAGATGGTTTCGATCTTGCTGCGGTCGGCCGAGAAGATGGTGCTTTCGGGGCCAACCAACAGAGCGGCCTTACCCGTGGGGGTGATGGCCACGCCGGCGCGCTCGAACAGCGGCCAGAAGTTGCTGAAATAGCGAACGTTTGCATAGTCGGCCTCGTTGGAGTTAACGAGGAAAATGTCGTAGCCTTTCTTGGCAACGAGTTCGGCGCAGCGCTTTACGCGCTCCTTGTATTCATAATCGGGGATGCAAATGCGGGACATAACGATTCCTACCTTTCTTTTTATAAATTTTTAATTTTTACACGGAATAACCGCTGGTGGTGTAGAACGCCATATTGGTTTGGCGCACATCCAAACGGCCGTACTGGACAATGATCGGAACGTCACTTTCCAGCAGCAGGGCGTATTGCTCGCCTGCGTTGGGCACCTCGCCCAGAAAATCCTTTTTCTCGGTGGCACGCAAGCCCTTTACGCGCTTGGCACCAACGGTGATCGCTTCGCTCCACACCGGGTCGCGATCGGTCCAATACATACACAGCTTGACGTGGGCTTCCTCGTCGTTGGGGTTCAGCACAATGAGCGATTCGTGGCCGTAGACCTCGGGATCATCGCCCATCGGGGGAATTTCACCGTCGGGGAAGTACCATTTTGTTTTGCCATCCATAATACCGTTCTCCTCTCAACTTTACTTTAACTTTATTGTACTTGACTTTCACAAAAGATAATAGTACAATGTACTTGAAAATTAGCATTTTTTATTCAAAATGAAATGTTTGTGCAGGGTTTTGAGGTGATTTTATGGCACATAATCTCTTTTTTGAACTAAACGAGATACAAAAGATCTTTAAGGATATTTACTTGATCACCGGCCATCAATGCGCGCTGTTCGATCCGGAATATCGGGCGCTGTTGCGCTATCCCGTGCAGGGAAACGCGTTTTGTCAGCATATCCAGTCGACGGCGGTGGGCAAGTCGAAATGTGAGGCGTGCGACTTGTACGGCTTCCGTCAGGCCAAGGCGACGGGTAAGCTGTGTGTATATCAATGCCACGCGGGGTTGATCGAGGTGTGCGTGCCCATTAAGTCGGGGCAACGCGGCGACGAGGTGCTGGGCTACGTGGTGCTGGGGCATCTGTTGGACGATCAGACCTCGTTGGGTGCGCAGTGGAACACGGTGTACGAAAATTGCCGCCACTTTATTCGGGATATGTCGGTGCTGAACCATCAGTTTTTCCAGCTTATCCCCACGTCGCGTTCGTGTATTGCGGCCATGTGTGATATTTTACAGATCTGCATTGAGCACCTGCTGCTGCAAAAGCTCATTCAGCGCAACCGCGACGACCTGTGGCAGCGTGCCCAGGCGTACATCGATGAAAATTTGCGCGAAAAACTGCCGGTATCGGAAATTGCCAAGGAGCTTTCGGTGAGTGTATCTACGCTGAATCGTTGCGCAGAAAAGAACGTGAATATGGCGATCGGCAAGTTTATTTTGCAAAAGCGTATTGTGCTGGCGTGTAAGTACTTAAAGGATCCCAAGTATAACATTTCGGAAATTGCGGGTAACTGCGGTATTTCGGACTACAACTATTTTTCACGTGTATTTAAGCTCAAAACCGGCATGACGCCGCGTGAATACCGCACGGTGTTTTTGCGCAGCGGGAAGGTGCCCGAACTGACCGATCCCGACAAGCTGACGCTGACCACGGTGAAGCTCACCGGCGGCGAGGAGGCGTAACGCGAAAAAGCATTGCTTTTTACGGCGATTTCGAGTATGATAGAAAATAGTGTTTTCAAAAAATGAAGGAGGCACGGATATGAAGAACTATCGTAAGCTGACAGCAGTGGTTTTGGTGCTGTGTATGCTGTGTGCGGCACTCGGCGGTTGCGGTGCTGAGGGCACGATCGGGACGACCACCTCGGGGCAGACGACCACCACGGTGGCACACACCGACAGTACGGCCGTTGCGCCGACACCCGGCACGGGATTGCCGGCGGTGACGGATAGTGCGTTGCTGTCGCAAAAGGATACCAACCCCACGCCGCAGGCGGTGGCCGACGTGCCCGAGGCGGCAAAGGCGGCAGGGTTTACCAAACTGGCGTTTGCCGATGAGTTTGATTCGTACGATACCTTTGATTTCAGCGGCGAGGGAAAGGCCGGTTACAACTGGTATGTGGACCGTCCGTACAAGGGCGTTACGCTGACGAAAGAGGAGATCGTGTTAAAAGACGGTGTCATGACCTTCGCCCCCAAAACGTGCCCCTCTTCCATTGGCCTGCCTACGTTCAGCGCCAAGGGGAAAACGGGATATACGATGCATTTTGGCTATGCTGAGGCGCGTATTCGTTTTTCTACGGAAGAGATCTCCCTGCGCTCGGAGACCGGTCGTAACGGTTGGCCGTCGTTCTGGGGTGTCAGCGTGGTGGACGTGGCCGGTGAAAAATGGGACCGTGTGGGTGAGCTGGACATTTTGGAGGCGCATCAGGTGGATGGAAACGATCCCCACTCCGACGTGATCTACACCGGTACGCTGCACGACCACGTGAAGCTGGAGGACGGTTCGCAGCAGATTGCGACCAACGTGCTCAACGCCACGGGTGCGATGGGTATTCAGACTACTCTTGACAGTGAATGGCACACCTATGCGGCGCTGTGGACGGAGGGGTACATTGCGTGGTATCTGGACGGCACGCTGATGCATTCCGTGCGGTTTGCCGATGGGGAATATCCGGCGCATTATTACATGGATATTGATGAACCGCTGTTCTGGAACGAGGAGAGCGAGCCGTCGCTGAAGGGCCGCACCTGGCCGGGTGCACAGACCATTATGAACGTGGATCACATGGTATTGTTCCTCGGTGCACACGAAACCTGGCCCATCGACGTGGATTGGGTACGCGTATGGGAGGCTCCGGCAGCGTAATGGATTGGTTAACGTTATTGTTGATTGCCATTGGTTTGGCGATGGATGCGTTTGCGGTGTCCATTAGCAACGGTATTTTATTGGGCTGCGCAAACACGAAAATGACTTGCCGCATTGCCGGTGCGTTTGGTTTGTTTCAGGGAATTATGCCGATGATCGGCTATTGGATCGCAGGGCTGTTTGCCGAGCAAATCGTGGCAATAGACCATTGGGTGGCCTTTGGGCTGCTGAGCTTTATCGGCGGTAAAATGCTGTGGGAGGTTTTCCACGAGGAGGGCGAAGAACACCACGGCGATCCCTCAGACTGGAAAACGCTGCTGATCATGGCGCTGGCAACCAGCATTGATGCGATGGCGGTGGGCGTGACGATGGCGCTGGGCCGCACACAACTGTTAGAGCCGTGGTACGGATATTTGGTGTGCTGTGCGGTTATTGCCGCGATCACCTTCGGAATTTGTATTTTCGGCGTACAACTGGGATGCCGCACGGGCAGCCGCTACGGCAAACGTGCTGAGATTGCCGGTGGTTTGGTGCTGATCGGCATTGGCGTGAAGATCTTGGTTGAACATTTGTTGGGATGAAAAGAGGCAGAATATGATGAAGAATCGTATGGAATATGAGAAAATGTACACCGTTGCGCGGTGGACGCTGTTGCTGGTGGCGCTGGTGAGCGCGGTCAATCTGGTGTGGATACTGATTGACAAAAGCTTCAATTTCATCGCAACAGCAGCGATACCCGAGGTGCTGACCTTGGTGGAGATCGCGCTGTATTCGCTGAAAGCGCCGCTGTTTTGGCAGATCGTGTGCATTGCCGTTACCGCGGCGGTGTTGATCTTTTATTTCCTTTGTTGGCAGTTTGCCAAGGCCAAGCCGCGGTGGATGCTGATTGGTGGGATCGTGTATTTGGTGGATTACGCCTTTCGGCTTTATCTGCTGGGTATGGACCTGCTGGGCGGCCGCGACGATTTGGTGATGATCTTATTGCGAGTCCTCATTCCTACTGTAGCACTGGTGACGGTGATTCGCGGTTTGATTGCGCGGGCGAAACTGAAAACGCAATAAACCGCCCCTACAATTAGCAAAAAAGAAAGCGCTCAACCAAACGGTTGAGCGCTTTTCTGTTTACGGTTTGATGAGGCAGGTGAAGGTGAAGCGCGGCGAGTTCAGCTGCCAGCGTTGGTCCAGCTTGGGGCCGCAGCTGTGCGAGCCGACACCGCTTTGCGCATAGTCGATATGCAGCACGGTATGGCCACATTCCGTCAGTTCAAAATTATGCGCGGCGGCGGTAAGCATCTCCACGGTGTAGGGCGATACCGAGAAACTGAACGGACGGTCGGTGGCTTCCACGCGAAGCGCACCGACGGTGAGCCATTCACATTCGGTATGGTTGCCGTTTTCCTGTGGGAATACGTAGTCCTCGTGCTCGTCGTGAACGGTGCTTTCGAATACACCGAACCAAGAGGCGTGTCGCTTATCAACGTAGTTTTCAAAAGGACCACGACCGCAGTAGCGCACGGTGTCCATGGCTTTCGGTAAGACCAGAGTGATACCGAAACGCGGCAGGAACGGCGTGTTCGGAATCTTGTTTACTGTCATGGACAGAGCAATCGCACCGTCGGGATAAATACACCATGTGGTGCTGCCGCGCAGCAGCGGTTGACGGGATACCGCTGCCAGCGACCATGTGGTCGTGACGTGCAAAACGTTATCGATCACGGCGGTTTCGGTGGCATAGGCGCGCGGCTGCAAGCGGTCATAACGATGCCCTTGCAGCTCGCCGCGAATATGACGATCGTTGTCGATGGGAGCACGCCACACGGTGTAGGTCATGGGTTCAATCAGGCGCTCGTTACCGTCGACGACGAGTGACGAGAACAGGCCGGTCAAGGTGTCGTAGGTGTAGCGGAAGTTTGCTGCGGTAATGAGCAGAGTATCGTCGTTTTCCGCGCACTGAGGGGCGGCACCGTGAGCGGTGTGGGCAGGGCGTGCCTCAAAAGGCCGTAGCACCAACTCCTCGTGTCCCAAGGGTTGACCGGCGGTGCGCAGGTCGGTGGTATTCTTCAACCACAACAGAAAACGCACGCGGCAATGACCGCTTTCGGGAAGTGACGGAGCAAACGGCAAAACGGCACTTGCGTGTGGTGGCACGGCCAGGGCCTCTTGCGGGATGCTGCCGGTATCCACGACCTCGCCGTTGCAGGTGACCTCGTACGTAACGGTTAAATAGTCGCCAAGTACGGTGAAGTCGAGCAGGTTGCGAATGATGAAGCTGCCGTGCTCATCTTGCGTAATGCGGGCAGGCCGCAGCACGTTTTTGTATTCCAAAAGGCCGGTGTGCGGGCGGCGGTCGGGGTAGACCAAACCATCCATACAGAAGTTATTGTCGTGCGGGAATTCGCCCGAATCGCCGCCGTAGAGGTAGCGAGCGCGGCCGTTGGGGGCAACGCCGTCGTACAACGCGTGGTCGCACCATTCCCACACGAAGCCGCCACACAGGCCGTCGTGCTCCATAAAGAGCTGCTGATAGGCTTCCAAATCACCGGGGCCGTTGCCCATGGCGTGGCAGTATTCGCACAGCACGAACGGTTTGCGCTCCTCGGGCGGGCGAGCCGCCTGTTTTGCCATGTTTTCCGCTAAATAAGCGGGGGAGGAGTACATGCGACTGAACAGATCCAGCGTGTTGTAATTCGGCTGCACGGCGTATTCTTCAGCGTTTGGAACGTCGTTAAACTCGTTGCAGGCCTCGTAGTGAGTTAAGCGGGTGGGGTCGGTTTCTTTGATCCACGTCCACGCATCCGATATGGCTTTGCCGCACCCGGATTCGTTGCCCATCGACCAAATGAGCACCGAGGGATGGTTCTTATCGCGGTGGTACAGCAGCTTAACGCGATCCATAACAGCTTCGTGGAAGGCGGGGTCGTTGGTGACGCGGTTGTACTGATTACCACCCTCGTACAAAAAGATGGTACCGTGGGTTTCGATATCGGCTTCGCTGATGAGATAAAAGCCGTAGCGGTCGCACAGCTCCACCATCCACGGCGTACAGGGATAGTGGCTGGTGCGAATGGCATTTATGTTATGCTCTTTCATAAGGCGCAGGTCGGTTATCACCTGCTCGCGGCTGACAGCCGGGCCGGTGAGGGGATCGCTGTCGTGGCGGTTGACACCGTGGAACGTGACGTTTTGACCGTTGACGTACAGCACGCCGTTTTTCACGGTTACCTCGCGCAGGCCGACAGGAATACGAATACATTCGTCTGCGGTTTCCATGGAGAGGGTGTACAAATACGGATGCTCGGCGTTCCACAAAATCGGTGACGGTACGGACAGGGTTACGGCTTCGGTGCTGACGGCTTGTGCCACGGTGGTACCGCTTTCGTCGGTCAGCGTGTAGGTGACGGCGATCGGTGCGCCGCTAAACTGCGGTGTGACCGCTACGGCGCGGCAGTGGGGCGTGGTGACGGTGAAATCACGCAGGTGCTCCTCGGGACGGTACAGCAAGTACACGTCGCGAAAAATGCCCGACATGCGGAATTTATCTTGATCTTCCAGATAGGTGCCGTCACACCATTTCAACACCAGCACCGCCAGCTCGTTTTCGCCGCTGTGCACGTGCTCGGTAATATCCCATTCGCTGACGGCGTGCGACACTTGGCTGTAGCCAACGAGTGTACCGTTGACCCACACGGCAAAGCAGGAATCGACACCGTCGAAATTCAAATAGCAACGCAGGGATGCTTGCTCCGGCGTGACGGTGAAGGTGCGGTAATACGCGCCGCAGGGGTTTTTGTGCGGTACGTACGGCGGGTCGAAGGGGATGGGATAGTTAATGTTGGTGTATTGGTTTTGATCGAAACCATGACGTTGCCACACCGAGGGAACGGGCAGCGGCACAAACTGCGAACGGTCGGCATTGCCCCAAAAGGGTTCTTTTACCTGGCGCACGCTTTCGTAGTAGGCAAACTCCCACGTGCCGTTAAGCGACACGCAACGAGAGTCGCCCTCGGGCAGATAATAGGCGCGCGGCGGCTGTGTGCCGACGTGCAGTGTCGAAGTGTCTTCATAATAAGCAGGAAACAACATAGAACGACCTCCTTTTCTCACTTTTAGTATAGCGAAAACGAGGGTGCGTTACTATAGCACCGATTGACTAAAATATGCACAAATCGGTACGCTGCTCTTTACAAGGTGGGTTACCGTGTGGTATACTGGACAGGTGAGGTGAGGGTATGATCAGTCATTCGGGGTACTTGGTGCCCGACGGCGAGCCTGCGCCGTATACAGCACCGCTCATGGTAATGAGTGCGGGGCACTATCGTTTTGTGCGCATGGCACGGTTTCACACCCATCGCCCTCACGGACGAGAAGATTATCAGCTGCTATATATCGCGAGCGGTACGGCCGACTTTATGGTGAATGGCGAAAAGCTGTGTTTGCATGAGGGGGAGGCGGTGCTGTACCGTCCTTTTGAAGTGCAGGAATATTGGTATCACTTGGAGGACAAGCCCGAGATATACTGGGTGCATTTTACCGGTACCGAGGCGGATGCGTTGGTGGATGGCTTGGCGCTGGAAAGTCGGCAAACGGTGGGTATGGATGCGCGGTTTCGCGAGTTGATTGAAAGCATCATTCGTGAACTGCAGTTTAAGCGTCCGTTGTTCAACGAGTTAACGACGGCGTTACTGCGTGAACTATTGGTGCGCATGGCGCGCCGCCACCGTGAATCGTCCACTGACCGACCGCGTTCGCGATTGATCGAGCAGGCGGTGAGCGAAATTGAACAACGGTTTGCTGAACCGCTTACCGTGGCAGAGCTGGCGGCACAGTTGAACATGGAGGTTTGCTGGTTTTCTCGCTTGTTTCGCAGGCAGATGGGGTGCTCCCCGCAGCAATACCTTATTCGTGTACGTATGGCCAAAGCACGCGAGCTGTTGAGCACCACCGATTGTCCGGTGGGCGAGGTGGCGCGGCTGACGGGGTATGATAATCCGCTGTATTTCAGTAGGTTGTTTGGCAAATTCTGCGGCTGTGCGCCGCGGGAGTATCGCAAGAGAGGAGAACGGCGATGAAGGCGTTTTTTCACACCTTGGGCTGCAAGGTGAATCAATACGAAACACAGGCCATGCGCCGTTTGTTGGAGGAGCAAGGCTATGAAACCGCCGAGTTTGAGGTGGGGCAGCCCGATATGGGCGAAGCGGTGCTGGTAATCAATTCCTGCACCGTAACGGGAGAGAGTGACCGTAAGCTGCGGCAGCTGTTGCGACGGTGTCGCCGTGAGCATCCGCAGGCGGTGCTGGTGCTGACGGGGTGTTTCCCGCAGGCGTTTCCTGCCGATGCCGCAGCGTTGCCCGAGCCGCAGATTGTGTTGGGAAATGCTGCACGGCGCGAGCTGCCCGAGCGATTGGCGCAGTTTTATAACGAGGGGCAGCGTGTGGTGGCGATCGGTCCGCACGGCAAGGAGTATGAAAGCCTGTCCATTTGCGAATTTCAAGGGCGCACCCGTGCGTTTGTAAAAATTGAGGACGGTTGCGATCGCTTTTGCTCGTACTGCATCATTCCGTATGCGCGCGGTCGTGTGCGGTCGAAGCCGCTGGAGGAGTTGGCAGCCGAGGCAGAGCGCTTGGCAGAACAGGGGTACAAGGAGATCGTGCTGGTGGGCATCAATCTTACCGCTTACGGCAAGGATACGGGCGATACCATTTGCGATGCGGTAGAGGCAGCGGCACGACCGGAAGGTATACGCCGCGTGCGGTTGGGGTCGATCGAGCCCGATCATTTGAACGATGAAGTCCTTGCACGCTTGGCGGCGTGTGAAAAGCTGTGTCCGCAGTTCCATTTAGCGCTGCAAAGCGGCTGTGATGCCACGCTCAAGAGGATGAACCGCCATTACACCACGGCCGAATACCGCGATCTGTGTGAAAAACTGCGTGCAGCATTCCCCGGCTGTGCTATTACCACCGATATTATGGTGGGATTCCCGGGTGAAACGGAGGAGGAATTTGCCGCGTCGGTGGCCTTTGCCGAGAAGATCGGGTTTTCGCGAATGCATTGTTTCCCCTATTCGCGTCGCCCGGGCACACCCGCGGCGAAAGCGCCGAATCAGGTACCGAACGCCGAAAAAATGAAACGGAACAAGGCGATGATCGCCATGGCCGAGCGTAGCCGCGAAGCGTACGAATCGGCCTTGGTGGGTGAAACGGTAACCGTGCTTACCGAAACCGAGTTTCCCGACGGCCGCATGGGCGGCTATACCGATACGTACGTGCCGGTAATCGTGTCGGGCTGTGCCGCGGGTGAGTTGGTGCAGGTGCGCATTACCGCGTACGAAAACGGTGTGTGCGTGGGCGAGAGAACATAAAAAAGGGCTGACCGCATGGTCAGCCCTTTTTTATATTGTGTTATTCCTCGTCGGCGTATTTCATTTCGGCCAGCTGTGCAATCAGTTCGATGGCGTTGTCGTAGCTCACCGAGTTGGTGTTGATGCACAAGTCGTAGTGAGAGGCGGTGCCCCATTTTTTGCCGGAATAGAAATTGTAGTAGTTGGCGCGCTTCTTATCGCTGCGCGCAATGCGCGTTTTGGCCTCCTGTGGGGAGATGCCGTCGTGCTCGGACACACGCGCTATGCGGTGATCGAGATCGGCGTGAACGAACACCGTGACCAGATAGGGGTATTTTTGCAGCACGTAGTCGGCGCAGCGGCCCACAATGACGCAAGCGCCCTTTTCGGAAAGCGAGCGAATGGCATCAAACTGTGCCTGAAACACCTGCTGGTTTACCGGCATGGCGTAGTTCATTAAGCCGGTTTCGTTCAGTGCATAAGCGCCTGTGGACAGCGTGTACAGCAAGCTGCTGGTGGGTTTTTCGTCGAAGTAGGCAACAACCTCCTCGGACAGGCCGCTTTCCTGCGCGGCGTGGGTAAGAAGCTCCTTGTCGTAGCAGGGGATGCCCAGCTTTTCTGCCAAGCGTCTGCCGATTTCGTGCCCGCCGCTGCCGAATTGACGGGCGATGGTGATAATGACCGGATGTTTCATTATACTCCTCCTTTCCGATCAATAACGGGCGAGATACCGATCCAGTTCCCACTGGGTAACGCGGATCTTGTATTCGTTCCATTCGTCACTCTTATGCTGCACGTAGCACGAGAAAATGTGCTCGCCCAGCGTTTCGCGGATGAGCGGATCGGCCTTCATGGCGCGAACGGCTTCCTTGAGGTTGGAGGGCAGGTTCTTTACGCCCAAAGCCTCACGCTCATCCTCGTCCAGTTCAAACAGATTGGCTTCAATGCCCTCCGGCGGCGTGAGGCCGCGGCGGATGCCGTCGAGTCCGGCGGCGAGGCACAGCGCCAGTGCTAAATACGGGTTGGCCGACGGGTCGGGGTTGCGCAGCTCAATGCGGGTGCCGGCACCGCGCGAGGCGGGAACGCGCACCAGCGGACTGCGGTTGGAGCCCGACCAGGCAATGTAAACCGGTGCTTCATAGCCGGCAACCAAGCGCTTGTAGGAATTGACCAGCGGGTTGGTGATGGCGCTCATGCCGCGAGCATGCTCCAGCACACCGGCAATGAATTGATAGGCGGTTTGGCTGAGCCCCAAGCGATCGTCGGGATCGTAGAAGGCGTTTTTGCCGTTCTTGGTGAGCGACATATTGATGTGCATACCGCTGCCTTCTTTGCCAAACACAGGCTTGGGCATGAAGGTGGCGTACATATCGTGCTTATGGGCAATGGTTTTGATGGCCAGCTTAAAGGTGACGATATTATCGGCCGCGCGCAGGGCATCGGCATATTTGAAGTCGATTTCGTGCTGGCCGTTGGCGTTTTCGTGGTGCGAGGCTTCAATTTCGTAGCCCATATCCTCCAGTGCCAGACACATATCGCGGCGAACGGCCTCGCCCAAGTCGGTGGGACCGAGTTCAAAGTAGGCGCCGCGGTCGCGGGTGGAGGTGGTGGGATGGCCCTCTTCGTCGTAATTAAACAGGAAGAACTCACATTCGGGGCCGACGTTAAAGCAATCGAAGCCCATGTCCTGCGCTTCTTTGATAATGCGCTTGAGAAGGCCGCGCGGGTCGCCTGCGAAGGGCTTACCGTCGGGTGTGTAGACATCACAGATAAGACGGGCGACCTTGCAGGAGTTCTCATACCACGGGAACACCATAAAGGTGTCGTAATCGGGGTAGAGGTACATATCGGATTCTTCGATACGCACAAAGCCTTCCACCGAGGAACCGTCGAACATGCATTGGTTGTTCAGCGCCTTTTCCAACTGGCTGGCGGTGATGGCAATGTTCTTGAAGGCACCGAAAATATCGGTAAATTGCAAACGGATGAACCGAATATTTTCTTCTTTGACGATGCGTATGATATCGGCGGCGGTGTACTTACTCATAGGAATCTCCTTCTACCTCTTTAATAGTATAATTATACGAGCGAAACAGGGCTGTTGTCAATAGTTTTTGCATAAATGCATGTTTGATACACGATACTATCACCGAAAGGAGAGGATAGCATGACTCGCAAGGATAAAAGGCCTACAAAGATCTATCCCGATACGCGCTTACAAAATGCCACGCCACACCAACAAAATGAGAATGAGCGTGACAAGGCAGAACAAGCACGTAAGGAGAACGCTCACGCGGATACCGCGGCGGACGGGTGCGTTTGATTTCGGCACCAGTTTTGCCGCACGCAGCGCCGATACTACCGATTTATAGAGCAGCACCGTCAGCACGGTATTGAATGCCGATTTGAGTAGATTAAACGGCAAAAAGGCGGTGAGCAGCAGGGGCTCGATCTGTTCGCGAGGGATATGCATATACAGCGGCGTGATGAGCCAGTTCCACAGCAGCATGCCGGCGGTGGTGAGCAGTGCGCCGAGGATCAGGCCGAGCACAGCCGAGGATAGCGTGCGCCGACGGTGGTACAGCATGGCGGCGGGGCAGATGAACAGTGCCGAGGACAGCACGTTCATAATCAAGCCGATCCAGCCGGTATCGCTGATGGTAAAGCATTCAATGAGCGATACCACCACCGACATCAGCAGTGCCGGACCGGGACCGTACAGCATGCCACCGATGGCAAGCAGGCAGTCCTTGGGTTCGTATTTCAAAAAGAGCACCACGGGAATGCGGAACACCGCCACCGAGGCAAAGGCTAACGCACAAAACAGCGCCATAACAATGAGCTGACGAGTGTCGATCTTTTGTTTTTGCATGGTAAGACCTCCAAAAATAAGCGCCCCATAGCACGGCTACGGGGCGCTTGTTATGCAAAAACGCATCGTCTTCTTTCATCCGGACTATACCGTCGGCTTTGGAATTTCACCAAATCAGCGCAATGCGCTCGCGGGCTGTACCGCCGGTGGGGAATTGCACCCCGCCCCGAAGACTGTATGAAGTTGTTATTTAGTATATACCTATACGCTGCGATTGTCAAGTCACAGCAGCAGGGTAGCAGTGCCGAACAGCATTAAGAGGGATAATACGTCGACCACGGTGGTGATGAACGGGCTGGCCATCACGGCAGGGTCCAGTCCCAGCCGCTTGGCCAACAGCGGCAGCGTGCAGCCGAGCAGTTTGGCGCAAACCACGGTAGCGACCAGTGTGAGGCAAATGACCAACGCTTCTGTGGTGGTGACGGCCACGCCCAGCAGCAAACGGTCAACCAACTGCAATTTCACGTACACCGCCGCTGCCAGTGTGATACCGCACAGCAGGGCAATGCGCAGTTCCTTCCACAGTACGCGACCGATATCGCGAAGCTGCACCTCCCCGAGAGCCAACACACGAATGAGGGTGACCGACGATTGACTGCCGCTGTTGCCGCCGGTGCCCATCAGCATGGGAATGAACGCAGTAAGCGCCACCGAGGCCGTGAGAGCGGCTTCGAAGCGGGTAATAATGATGCCGGTAAAGGTGGCAGAGATCATCAATAACAGCAGCCACGGAATACGCGTGCGGTAGGTGGCAAACACGCCGGTTTTCAAATACGGCTTATCGGTGGGGGTGATGGCCGCCATTTTCTCGATATCCTCGGTGGCTTCCTCCTGCAAAATGTCCATCACGTCGTCGGCGGTGATGATGCCTACCAGCCGATCCTCGCTGTCCACCACGGGGAGAGCCATCAGATCATAGCGCGTGAACAGCTGCGCCACGCGTTCGCGGTCTTCCGTGGTGCGAACGAACTGCACCTGGCGTTGCATTAAGTCGCCCACCAGTGCCGTTTCTTTGGCGAGCAGCAGCTCACGCACCGTGAGCACGCCTTGCAGGTGGCGGTCGCTATCGGTAACGTAGCAGGTGTAAACGGTTTCCTTGTTGGGGCCTTGCGCGCGAATGTAGCGGAAAGCGGCCTCAACCGTCATGGCAGCTTTCAGATCCACAAACTCCGTGGTGAGTACGCTGCCGGCGCTGTCTTCCGGATAGCGTAGCAGCTGATTGAGCGTGCGGCGATGCTCGGGCGACACGGTGCGCAGCAGCCGTTTTACCACGCCGGCCGGCAGTTCTTCCAGCAGGTCGGCGGCATCGTCGTCATAAAGACCTTGCATGACCGTGCCGATCTCGCCGGTGGTAAACAGCCGAAGAAGGGCTTCTTGCGTGTCGGGCTCCAGATAGGCAAACGTGTGTGCCGCCGTGGTTTTGGGAAGCAGGCGATAGGCAGGCAGAGCTTGCTCGGGCGGGAGCGAAGCGATGAGTGTGGCGATATCGACAGGGTCGAGGGAGCGCAGCAGGGTGCGTGCGTCATCGAACTGAGCGGCGGCAAGATGCTCGGTGAGCGCCTTTTCCAAGGGGATGAGCCAAGTTGTCATAAAAAAACCTCCTGTTTTCACAAAACAGGAGGTGAGTGCACGAAAAGATACAAGAGGGCCTTATGGCCATCTTGCTGAAACGGTTGTGAACGCACAGACCCACTGTTTTGTTGTATGCTTGGTACTTCGTGACGGAATGGTGTCCATGTGTGTTTCACTTCCTTTAAGTTAGTTTGCACTGTACCTCGTTTATTATAAAACAACCTACACGAAAAAGCAAGAAAAAACGTATTTTTGCTTGCCTTTTTCCCTGGCTTTGGTGTATAATAAACTATGTATACAGGAGGAATTTTCCTCAGGGTTTTTTACAGCGGCGGATGCCGCAGGAGGGTAATATCTTGGCAAGCGATCTTCATTGTCACACAAAAATTTCCGACGGTTCGCTCGGTATTGAGGAGGTACTTACCATCGCCAAACGGCGGGGCCTGTCGTCGATTGCGATCACCGACCACGATAACACGGTGGGTGCCACGCGCGCGGTGGTTATCGGTAAGCGCATGGGGATCCGTGTGATCCACGGTGTGGAATTTTCTACATACGATACGCAGCGCGGAAACACCGCGCATTTGCTGTGCTATTTGTGCGATTTTCCCGACCGTCTGCAGGGCTTGTGCCATCGCATTTGCGAAAGTCGCCGTGCCGCCGGTATGGATATGATACGCAAGGTGATGCGGTATTATCCCATCACGCCCGAATTGGTGCTTAGCCGCGGCTCGGGCAGCACCAGCATTTATCGGCAGCATATCATGCACACATTGGTGGATGCCGGCTATGCCGACAGCATTTACGGTGAGATGTATGAAAAGCTGTTCGGTGCCGACGGCAGCGTGAAAATGAAGATCGAGTACCCCGATACGCGCGAAATTCTCACCGCCGTTCACGAGGCGGGCGGCATTGCCGTGTTGGCGCATCCGTATGGGTATCATAACGAAGAACTGCTGGAGGAGCTGGTGGCCTTGGGGCTCGATGGCGTGGAGGTGTGGCATCCCACGCACACGGCTGAACAAAGCGAACAGCTGCTCGCATACACGAAGCAGCACGGCTTGCTGGCAACGGGCGGATCCGATTTTCACGGTATGTATGCTCGCACCATTCGTCCTCTGGGCTCCACCTCGGTGCCCGACGAACAGGTGGAGGCACTGTTAACCTATAAAGATAAAAAAGCACGTGCGCGAAAGGACGGTTAACGATGACATATAAGGTTCCCACACGTGGTGTGTGCTCACGCTCAGTGTCGTTTGATCTGGAAGAGGGTGTTGTGCGCAACGTTCGCTTTGAGGGCGGTTGTTCCGGTAACACGCAGGGGGTTGCGGCGTTGGTGGAAGGCATGGAAGCTGAAGAAGCCGTTCGTCGGTTGGCGGGAATCCGTTGCGGTTTTAAATCCACTTCGTGTCCTGATCAGTTGGCACAAGCGTTGCAAAAAGCGTTGGAAGAATAAAAAAGAGCAGGCTGCTGCCTGCTCTTTTTATTTACGTTTTACTGTTGGTGCGCCCGACGAGGTAATCTAACGATACCTCAAACAGATCGGCAATGCGAATTAGAATCTCGAGTTTTGGCTCGCGGGTCATAAGTTCATAGTTTTGATAGGCTTTTTCAGTAATGTCGCAATAAATAGCAACTTGACCTTGGGTATATCCCTTTTCTTTGCGGCACTCTTTCAGCCTTTGAGATAACAGTTTTCTCACAATCGTTCACCTACAGTTGTTCTTGACAAAACAAGTATAGTAGATTACAATTAGCGATATACCAACAATTGTTGGTGCTTGCGATTGTGAGGTCATTCTTGTGAAATGCTGTACTTTTTTTGGACATGCTGATGCGCCGGCAGAAATTATCCCGGAACTGAAAGAAATTATACAATACTGTATTAAAAAGCACGCAGTAGATACATTTTACGTGGGAGAACAAGGGAATTTCGATCGCTATGCTCGGCAAATTATAAAAGAGATACAACAGGAACAAAGTGAAATCACTTATTATGTAGTGTTATCATATTTGCCTAAGAAAACCGCTGATTTTTCAACCGAAAATACAATTTATCCGGAAGGGTTGGAAATGGTTCCCAGACGATTTGCTATTGACAAGAGAAACAGATGGATGATCGATCATTCGGATTTTGTTATTACCTATGTAAGCCGTTCTTTTGGTGGAGCGGCAAAATTCAAAGAGATAGCGGAAAAGAAGAACAGAGTAGTAATCAATATTACGTAAGAAAGCCCGAGTAGGCATTTGCCTGCTCGGGCTTTCTGTTTATGGGATTATGGTTGGGCGAGGGGAGCAAGTTCGTCCTCATCGCTGTCGTCATCAAAATCGGCAACGGCCGACGTTTCCTCCGTGGAGACTTCCTCTGTGGGTGACGGCGTGGAGATGGCAGGGCGGTCGGACAAGCGGTCAAGCACAGTGCGTTTGACATAACGAGAATACAAAAAGTGCGCGAATGCGGTAACCGCCCACGTGATGGGATAGCACAGGTACAGCATATCCCACGTGCCGCCCAACAAGGGGAACGCGGTGAAGATCCACACAACACGCAATCCGCACACGCCTGCCAAGGTGGTGAGCATGGGCACCAAGGAGGCACCAAGGCCACGCAGATGTCCGGTGAAGATATCCATAATACCGCCCACGAAGGTGAACATGGTGGTGAGCTGCATACGGTGACGCGCCGCCTCCAGTGCAACGGGGTTCGTGGTGAACAGAGACAGCAGGGTATCGGCAAACAGCATGACTATCGAGGAAAGTGTCAGTATCGTGACGGTGTTTAAGAACAGGCCACTGAGCAGCGTTTTTTTAATGCGGTCTTTTTTATGGGCGCCGAAGTTCTGGCTGGTGAACGCCATGGTCGCCGTGTAAAATGAGTTCGTGGTGGTGTACAGCACGTTTTCAATTTGCGAAGCGGCACCGTTGCCCGCAACGTACAGATCGCCGAAAGAGTTCACGGTGGATTGTATGAGAACGTTGGAGAAGGAAAACAGAGTCGATTGGATGCCCGAGGGAATGCCCATGCGCAAAATTTCCGTAAGGCGTTTGGGATAGATACGCAATCGCTTCAGTTCCAAACGAATATCGCCCGTTTCGCGCAGCAGGCACACGACGACCAGCACCGCCGACAGGTATTGCGAGGCGATGGTGGCAACGGCAACGCCGGCAACGTCCATGTGAAAGACGATGACAAAAACGAGGTTGAGCGCCACGTTTAAAAAGCCCGAAACAGTGAGGTAAATGAGCGGGCGTTTGGTGTCGCCTGCGGCACGAAGAATGGAAGCACCGAAGTTATACACTAAAAAACCGGGGGCGCCGAGAAAGTAAATGCGCATATACAGTGTGGCCTTGGGAAGCACGGTGGAGCCGGCTTCAGCGCCGGCGCCCATTAGCTTTAACATGGGACCGGAGATGAGCACACCCAGCACCATGAGGAACACACCGCACGCAAGTGCAAGCAGTATGGAGGTGTGCACGCTTTGGCGCACGCGTTTGTGGTGTGCGGCGCCAATGTGGCGCGCCACCACCGTGAGCACACCGGTGGAAAGGCCTAAAAACAGGTTGACGATGAGGTTGGTGAGCGCGCCCGTGCACGACACGGCGGCCAGCGATTGATCGCCGGCAAACTGCCCGATCACAATGGTGTCGGCAGCGTTGTACAACACCTGTAAAATGCCGGTGGCCATTACAGGCAGAGCGTACATAAACATGTTCGATAAGATCGGCCCTTGACACAAATCGCGTTTTTTGGAACGGCTCATAACAACAATTCCCCCTTGAGCACACAAACGGTTCGTACGGGTCAATCATACCACTTTGAAAATATTTATCAAGACCTGTGGTGCAAAAAAGCGGAATAACCGTTGTGTTTTTTATGATTTTTTCGGTTGAGAGGAGAATTTTTAAAAAAGTGTCGCTAATACTAGGGTTACCAGTATAAAAAGGAGTGTTGGGCATGGGAAAGAGCTTGATGAATTTTGCAAAGGGCATGGGACTGGGTATTGCCGTGGGATGCATGGCAGGAGCGGTGGCCAACCAGTACGTGCACAGTGGTAAGCGCGGTATGAAAAAGACCGTTGGCAAGGCCATGAAGAATTTGAGCGAATTGGTAGAGGATCTCGGCGAAATGTTCTAAAAAAAGCCACCCGCTTGCGGGTGGCTTTTTTATCTTGTTATCGTTCTTCGCGGAAGTAGGGCAGACCCAATCCGGCAGGGGGTTGATGCTCGCGTTTTTTGCGCATGCTGGTGATGACCAGCACGATGATGGTAACGATGTACGGGAGCATGTAGAACAGTTCCTTGCTCTTGCCCAAGCCCTCGGCGTAGAACGTGAGGTTGCACAGAGCGCCGAACAAAAACGAGCCGAAAATAGCCATCAGCGGTTTCCACAGAGCGAAAATGACCAATGCGATAGCCATCCAGCCGCGGTCGCCGAACGCATCGTTTGACCACACGCCGTTGGCGTAGGCCATAACGTATTGCAGGCCGCCCAGGCCGGCAATGGCACTGCCGATGCAGGTGGACAAATACTTATACCGCGTAACGTTAATGCCGGCGGCATCGGCGGTGGCGGGGTTTTCACCCACCGAGCGCAGGTTCAGACCCACACGAGTGCGGTTGAGTACCAGCGACGTAATGACGGCGAACAAAATGGATGTGTAGGTCAGAAAATCGTGTGACAAAAAGATCTGGCCGAACCAGCCGAGGTCATCGGCAAACGGCAGGCTTGTGCGGAAAAACGAACTGGTTTTGGTGAGGATGATGGAGGGCATATCGCTATCCACCAACTTGATGAGCGAGCCGCCGAAGAAGTTACCGATACCGATGCCGAACGTGGTGATTGCCAAGCCGGTAACGTTTTGGTTGGCACGCAGCGTGACGGTAAGGAAGCAATAGATAAGGCCCATCAGCACCGAACCCAAAATGGAAGCAAACAGCGGGATGAGGATCGCCAGAGCGGGATTCATATTGGCGAGATCGTTGCCGCACGCATTCTCATACAAAAACGCGCCGATAACGCCGCCGATGCCGCCCACGTACATGATGCCCGGAATACCCAAGTTGAGGTGGCCGGATTTTTCGGTGATGATCTCACCGGTGGAGCCGTAAAGCAGCGGTACGCCCAACGGAATAGCACTGCTGATAAACGAGGCGATCATACTTCTCCCCCCTTCTTGGAATGGCGGAATTTTACGGTGTAGCGAATGAAGAATTCACAACCTACCAGGAACAGAATAACGACACCCGACACGATATCGGCCATAGAACTGTTGAGGAAGAACGTGTCGGCTACTTTGGCGGCACCCGTTTCCAGGAAGATGACCAAGGCAGACATGCCTGCCATAATGAACGGATTGAACTGGCCCAGCCACGAGATCATAATGGCTGTGAAGCCCTGACCGCCAACGGTGTTGGTGTTGATGGAATGATCGGTGCCGGCCACAAGCAGCATACCGGCAATGCCGCACACCGCGCCCGAGATAAGCATGGTGCGGATCATTACGGTTTTTACGTTGATACCAATGTACTTGGCGGTGTTGCGGCTTTCACCCACAACAGCGATCTCATAGCCGTGCTTGCTGTATTTCAAATAGATGAACATGGCAACGGTGAGCACCGTAACGATCAGCACGTTCAGCAGATACGGCAGATTGCCGATGATCGGCAGCGCGCCGGTGGAAACCGGTTGAATAACCTGCGAGCCACCGCTGGAAATGTCGACGTAATAGGAAACGATCTGTGTGGCTACGTAGTTCATCATCAGCGTGAACAACGTTTCGTTCGTGCGATACTGCGCACCGAACAGAGCGGGGATCAAGCCCCAGATAGCACCTGCCACAATGCTGGCTAGCACTACCACAACGATGAGTAGACCGTTCGGCATGGTACCGCCGAGCTTCATCATGCACACCATAGCGGCCCAACCGCCGATGAGTGCTTGACCCTCGGCACCGCAGTTCCAAAATTTCATTTTAAAAGCAGGGGTGACTGCCAAGGACAGGCACAACAGAATGGCGGTTTGTTGCAGGAAACGCCACAGCATACTGGTGCGGCCCTGAAAAACGCGCCCGAAGGTGCCGCGGAACATAAGACCGTAGGTTTCAAAGAAACCGGCACCGGTGAGCAGGGACGACAGAATACCGACAATGAGCATGCCGATGAGAATAGCAGCAAGGCGGATCAGCCACGCTTTCCACCACACCAGATCGTCACGCTTGGCAAGGTGAAACAACGGCTCGTGACGATGCTTGTTAACGGTGTTTTCAGCCATTCTGTTCACCTCCGTTTTCCTCTAAGGCTTCGGTTTTAGTCATCAGCAGACCGATTTCTTCTTTGGTAGCGGTGCGGGCATCCACCAAGCCGGTGATCTTACCCGAGCCGATGACCAAAATACGGTCGCACAGTTCAAGCAGCACGTCCAGGTCTTCGCCAACGAAGATCACGGCGACTCCGCGTTCCTTCTGTTCGTTGAGCAGATTGTAAATGGTGTAGGACGAGTTGATATCCAGTCCGCGCACGGGGTAGGCGGCCATCAGCACGGTGGGAGCGGCAGCGATCTCACGGCCGACCAGCACCTTTTGCACATTACCGCCCGACAAGCGCCGCACGGGGGTGTTGGCGTTGGGGGTAACGACCTCTAACTCGTTAATGATATGATCGGCGAGATCGCGCGGGGCTTTACGCTCCAAGAACAAGCTTTTGCCCTTGCGATAGCTACGCAGCATCATGTTATCCACAATATCCATGTTGCCGACCAAGCCCATGCCCAAACGGTCTTCGGGGACGAATGACAAGCGCACGCCCAGCTCACGGATCTGAAGGGGAGTTTTATCTCGCAGGTCTTCCACGTTGCCGGTTTTGGGATCGTGGTAATAGATATCACCCTCAGTGAGGTGCTGCAAGCCGGCAATGGCTTCCAGCAGCTCGCGTTGGCCGGAGCCGGCAATGCCGGCGATACCTAAAATTTCACCTGATCGAGCGGTGAAAGATACGTCGTCGAGCACGAGAGCGCCTTGACGGTTGACACAGCTGATATCTTTCACAACCAGACGGTCGGCAGGCTCTTTTGGCTCGCTGCGGTGAATATTAAGGCTGATCTTCTTGCCGACCATCATTTCCGTAAGCTCGGATTCGTTGGTTTCAGCGGTGTTGACGGTTCCCACGTATTCGCCCTTGCGCAGCACGGATACGCGGTCGGAAAGGCTTAATACCTCGTGCAGCTTGTGGGTGATGATGATGATCGCCTTGCCGTCGTCACGCATACGGCGCAGGATGGCAAACAGTTTTTGCGTTTCCTGCGGCGTGAGCACGGCGGTAGGTTCATCAAGAATGAGGATATCCGCACCGCGGTACAGCACTTTAATAATCTCGACGGTCTGCTTTTCCGATACGGACATGGTGTAGATCTTTTTCTTGGGATCTACCTCAAAGCCGTAGCGGTCGCAGATCTCTTTCACACGGGCTTCTGCTGCTTTCAGGTTATATTTTCCTTCTTCTTTGAGGCCAAGTACAATATTTTCTGTGGCGGTGAACACGTCTACCAGTTTAAAATGCTGGTGGATCATACCGATCTTATAATCGAACGCATCCTTCGGGGAAGCGATTACCGCTTCCTCGCCGTCGATAAAGATTTGCCCCTCATCGGGAAAATAGATACCGGAGATCATGTTCATTAGGGTTGTCTTGCCGCTGCCGTTTTCGCCCAAAATCGACAAGATCTCGCCCCGATTGGCGGTGAGGTCTACGTTTTTGTTGGCGACCACGCTGCCAAAGGTTTTGGTGATACCTTTCAGCTCAATTGCTGCTTTGTTTGCCACCGGATACCCCTCCTTTTCCTAATTTTCAAGATTACGCTGTCGTCGGTGACAGCGCAATATTCAAAACTGGAATTAAAATAAGGCGGGGCGGAGTGCGCCCCGCCTTATTTTGCGGGTTACTAATTACTGAGATCAGCCGTAGTTGCGATCCAGCAGGGTGATGCCATCGATTTCAATGTCGAAGTAGGGGCCCGAACGATGCTTGGACTCGTAGAACACGCCGTTCTCGATCGCTTCGGTGTCCTTAGCGTAGTCGGTGTCGAAATCAACGTCGGCCATGTAGCTGGTCAGCTTCTTGCCGTCCTTGGTCCAGTTGGCGGTGTCGAACACGTTGATGGAACCATCCTTCAGACCGGCTTCAACAGCAGCCAGCTTGTCAGCGGTACCGGCAGCAACGTTCTTGCCCAGCTCGGTCAGCATAACGGAACCGGTTTCGATGGTGCCGGTCCAGTCGGTGGCGATAGCCTCACCGTTCTTCACCTGGGTGATCATGTACTTGAAGTAGGGCACCCAGTTGATGCGGGAGGATACCAGGAAGGTTTCGGGGCAAGCAGCGGCGGTGGAGCCGTTGTAGGAAACGTTGGGAACCTTAGCGTTCTCGCAAGCGGTGGGAGCACCCATCGAGTCAGCGTGCTGGCTGATGAGGACGCAGCCGCCGTCGATCAGAGCCTGAGCAGCCTGCTTTTCCTTCTCTTCGTCGTACCAGGAGCCGGTGAACTTAACGTCCATGGTGACTTCCGGAACGATGGACTTCGCACCCAGATAGAAGGAGGTGTAGCCCGAGATAACTTCAGCGAAGGTGAAAGCACCAACGTAGCCCATCTTGGGAACGATGGTCTTGTCGGCATCCATCATTTCCTTCAGCTTCAGACCGGCAACAACACCGGCCATGTAGCGGCCTTCGTAGATGGAAGCGAACGCGTTGTGGAAGTTGGCCAGGCCGGCGGTGTGAGCCTGCGTGCCGGTGGCATGGCAGAACTGAACATCCGGATACTCCTGAGCAGCCTTCATCAGGAAGGACTCGTGACCGAAGCTATCGGCGAAGATGATGTCGCAATCTTCGACTTCGATGAGTTCTTTCGCAGCTTCGTAGCACTCGTTAGACTCGGGAATCTGAGTCTTCTGTACCATCGTGACGCCCATTTCGTTGCAGGCCTCAACAGCGGCGGTAATGAAGTTCTTGTCGTACGTGGAGTTTTCGTCGTGCAGGAAGATGAAGCCAACCTTCATCTTGTCGGCCCCGTCGTTGTTCTGAGCGCCGCAAGCGGTCATGCCCAGGATCATGACAAGAGCCAGGAGAAGTGCCAGGATCTTTTTCATTGTGTTTCCCTCCATTTTTTCTTTATTACAGTTGCCTTACGCAACAGTGTAACCGTTAATCTTGAACGAATTCAATATTGGCGCCGTCCATTTTAGCGATGCGTGCCAGCGATTCCACGCGGATGCCGCGGCTGCGAATGAGATCGCCGCCCGGCTGGAACGCCTTTTCGATGACGATGCCCGCGCCCACAACCGTGGCGCCGGCGCTTTCGACCACTTCGATGAGGCCGTTCAGTGCTTGGCCATTGGCCAAGAAATCATCAATGATGAGCACGCGGTCTTCCGGCTGCAGGAAGCGGCTGGATACGATGATCTGGCTGGTGGTGCCGTGGGTGTAGGATTCCACCTTGGCGGTGTATACGTCGCCGAAAATGTTGGTGGTTTTGGATTTTTTGGCGAACACCACCGGCACGTTGAAGTACTGTGCCGTGAGACACGCAATGCCGATGCCCGAAGCCTCGATGGTGAGGATCTTGGTGACGCCGGAATCTTTAAACAAGCGGGCAAATTCTTTGCCGAGCTCGCAGATGAAAGCAACGTCGATTTGATGATTTAAGAAGCTATCGACCTTTAATACGTTTCCGGGCAAAAACTGACCGTCACGCAGGATGCGATCTTCCAGCAATTTCACGATGAGGCCCCCTGTCTATTAATAGTATAATTGTAAACTTTTTGCAAATAAATGTCAATATCCCAAGAGCGACAAAATAAAAAAGGCTGAAGTATTTTCAGCCTTTTTTGTTTACTTATTGAGATATTTCGCAACCTCGGCCGCAACCAGACGGGTGAGGTATTCCATATCCGTTTCCGTGTTAATGCGGGAATCGGCCTTGCCGGTGCTGCTGAACAGTTCCATTTTTTTCATGCTTTCCTGTTTTACAGCTTCCACAGCGGCAGGGATCAGGTCGATGAGGCCCTTATCCATGCTGGAGAACTTCTTGAACTCGGCTTCCACGGCGGCAACGTTGATATCGGTGAAGATGTTCACCTTGCTGATGCCTTCTTGGATGGCCTTTTTGAAGTCGTTATCCGTGAGACCCGAGCCACCGTGCAGCACCAGCGGAACGTCAACCGTTTTGGCGATGGTACGGATGCGCTCGAAATCCAGCTTCGGGGGCAGTTTATAGGCACCGTGGGCGTTACCCACTGCGATAGCCAGCGCATCGACGCCGGTCTTGTCGACGAAATCCTTAGCCAGTTTGGGATCGGTGAAGAATTTGGACGGGTCGGCCAAGTGCGAGCTGCCCTCTGCCGAACCCTCGTTATCACCAACGTGACCGAGCTCACCTTCGATGGTGGCACCGTAGGAGTGGGCGATATCGGCCATCTCCTTAACTTTGCGCACGTTTTCCTCATAGGAATCGGTGGAGCAGTCGTACATGATGGAGCTGAAGCCCAACTCCAGCGCTTTAATGCAGGTGTCGTACGACAGGCCGTGGTCGAGGTGCACAACCACCGGTACCGAGGCTTTCTTCGCCATGGGCAGCAGGTAGTAGGAAACCTCTTCCAGCGGACCGTAGGGCAGCAGCACCTCGGCGGTACCCATAATTACGGGAGAGCGAGTGCTTTCGGCAGCGTTGATGATACCGCGCGCCAACTCCAGATTCACGGCATTGAACAGACCGACGGCGTATTTGTTGGCTTTTGCCGGCCGCAGGACTTCGTTCATATTCACTAACATAGTGTATTCCTCCTAGGCGGTGAAACTTACTTCAGCGTGGGCAGAATCTTCTCCACATCGCTGTGCGGGCGCGGAATCACGTGCGTAGCAACGATCTCGCCCAGCTTGGTGGCAGCAGCGCCGCCGGCTTCAACGGCAGATTTTACGGCACCGACATCGCCGCGCACCATCACGCTCACCAAACCGGAACCGATCTTTTCGGTGCCGATGAGCTGAACATTGGCAGCTTTAACCATAGCGTCGGCAGCTTCGATAGCAGCTACCAGACCTCTTGTTTCGATCATACCTAAGGCTTCCTGTGACATAGTGTTTTCCTCCTAAAAATAATTTAATTGGTTACTGATTTAAATACCGAATCAGGTCGTTTATGCCGTATCCGGTAACCGAATCAACGCGGAACACCTGCTTGCAGCCGCTGAGGCGCAGCCAGTTTTCCGCTCGGTCGGGATTGGCGCCTTCCTGTTCGGATTTGGTAACGATACCGATGACCTCACGGTTGACCATACAGGTCACACACGGAGGGAACAGCGAATACGGTTCGGTGGCGCTGATGAGCAGGCCGACGATATCGGCCTCATACGAGTACAGTGCCAAAGCGCGCCCCAAGTGTTGGGTTTGTGCGTATTCGCCGGGCGTGTCGATCAAGTTGTTTTCAAACTTGATGTATTGCGTTTTATCGTAGGCGATTTTTTCGCCGCGCAACACCTGCGTGAGTGTGGTTTTACCGCTTTCGCTGCGGCCCATCAGAATTAAATTTTTCATTATGTTTTGGTGATGGGGCACACGGTAAAGCCCAGCGTATCACGGCAGTAGTCCACCAAGGCGTTCAACGAGGATTCCACGTCGGAAACGCGGCCGGTGACGATGAGCGTGCCGCTGAAGCGGTCAACAAAGCCCAGCTCCACACCAGAGGATTTAATGGCGATATCACCCGCGATAATTGCCGTTTCGGCAGGGGACATCGTGACGATGCCGATGGCGGTTTTGGAGTAGTCCACAGCGGGATCCAGGCCCAATTTTCTGTACAGAATATCATCGGGGTTGGCGATGATATGGGCAATGGTGATCTGTTTGCCGGGAACCAGTTCCTGTACTATGCGCATTTTATCCTGCATAGTCAGTTCGTGCAGATCCATCGTGTTATCCTCCTATCTTGCAGGTTAATCCGTAGCGTTCGGCAACGGATTTGAGCTGTTGCATTTGCTCGTCGGTGGGCGAGGGGAGATCGCCCATCAAATATTCGCGGTTCAAACCGTCGTACTTATCCTTGCCGAACCGATGGTACGGCAGAAGGTTGATCTCGGTAACGCCCTCCAGCGAAGCGGCGAACTTGGCAATATCGCCGATTTCTTCGGGAGTGTCGTTAAACGTGGGGATCACCGGTACGCGGATGATGAGTTTTTTGGCGTTTTTGGCGATCTTAACAGCATTTTCAAGTATCAGTTCGTTCGGCTGTGTGGTGAAGGCCTTGTGCTTTTGGCTGTTGGTGTGTTTAATATCCATCAGCACGGTGTCGATATGCGGCAGCAGCTTTTCAATCACCTCATACGAAGCAAAGCCGGTAGTTTCCACTGCCGTGTTGATCGCTGCTTCCTTGGCACTGCGCAGGAGCGCGTAGGCAAAATCACTTTGGCACAGCATTTCGCCGCCCGACAGCGTGAGTCCGCCGCCCGAACGCCGATAGTACGGCATATCCTGCCGCACGATCTCCAGCACCTCGGCTACCGTAACGTCGCGGCCGATGGTTTTTTCTTTGCCGTTTTGCAGCATCGTCTGGATCTCGTGCTTTTGCGATTCCGGATTACAGCACCACTTGCACCGCAGGGCACAGCCCTTGAAAAACACAATGGTGCGAACGCCGGGGCCGTCGTGCACAGAGAACTTCTGAATGTCGAAAATTCTGCCGGATACGTTTAAATAGTCCGACATATTCTCTTAAAACCCTCCTTGCTCGGTACGGTTGATGATATCATCCTGCAGCGAGCGGGACAGGGTGGTGAACAGAGCACTGTAGCCGGCCACGCGCACCACCAGGTTTTTGTAGTTTTCGGGGTGAAGCTGTGCATCGCGCAGCGTTTCGCGGCTGACCACGTTAAACTGCATGTGCATGCCCTTCTGATCGAAGAAGGCGCGGATCAGGGCGATGAAGCCTTCAATACCCGAAGCGCCCTTGAGGGCAGAGGGATGGAATTTCATGTTGAACAGCGTACCGTTGGAGGCAATGCCGTGGTCGAGCTTGGCAACCGAGTTGGCTGCTGCCGTGGGACCGTTGACGTCGCAGCCGGCCGCAGGGGACACACCGTCGGCAATGGGGGTGCCTGCCAGACGGCCGTCGGGTGTGGCACCGGTCTGCAGACCCAGCGGAACGTTGGCCGACACCGGATACAGACCGGCATGATATTGGCCGCCGCGGGGGTTGCGGTACTTTTCAACCGGCTTGGTGTAGGTGTAGGCGGCTTCGCGGCCGAACAGATCGACCTCGTCGAGGTCGTTGCCGAACTTGGGCAGTGCCTTAATGGTTTCAAGCAGTGCCTGATACTCCTGCTTTTTCGCGGCGCCCACGTTGTTTTCCTTGATCTGATTGAAGATTTCGGAGATCTGCGCACCGTCTAACTGGTGGCCCTGCAGAGCGATCGCCTTAACGACCTCCACCGTGAGATTTTTGGCATAGGCCTCGCTGTACGGCATACCGAAGTTATTCTTCAGTGCATCGGCATACTGTTGCAGTGTAACCTTTTTGGTTTTGTAAACCAACTCGTTGATGGCGTACAGCGCATCGGCTACATTGGCGATACCGAAGCCCTGCGGGCCGGTGAAGTTGTATACCGCGCCACCTTCTTGGGCCGATTTGCCTTTGCCGATACAGTCGGCCACCATGGACGAGGCGAACGGCAGCGGGCAACGCTCCATGTGAGCGGCATCCACCGCGTTATCGGCGTTGACCATCAATTTGATGGCGTAGTCCATCTGCTTCTTGTAGGCCTCGAAGAACTTTTCATAAGTATCCAATTCGGCCAGCTGACCGGTGGGCAGGCCTACCTGCACGCCATTATCGACGCCGTTGGAGAACACGAGCTCCAGAGGACGGCACATGTTGAAGAACGCCGCATCGTGCCAGCCGTCGGTCTTGCCCGGGGTTTGGGGCTCCACGCAGCCGATAATGCAATAGTTACGGGCATCCTGCAGCGTTAAGCCGCGGGAGATCAGTGCGGGAATGATGATCTCATCGTTATAATACGCAGGCAGACCGATACCGGTTTTGGTGAGCTCGGCCGCCTTGACCAGCAGCTCGTGCGGCGTGCCGTTCCAGACACGCATGGACAGCGAAGGCTGCGGCAGATTGACGTGCATGGAGGCGCTGATGCACATGAACGACAGGTCGTTGGTGGCATCGATGCCGTTGATGTCCTGACCGCCGACGATGAGGTTCTGGAACATGCTGTAGCCGGCAAAGCCTTCGGCCGACAGGGCATCGCGAACCTTATTCAAGCTGTTCAGCTTGACCCAGACGCAGTCGATCAGTTCTTGTGCTTGCTCGCGGGTGATCTTACCGCTTTCGATATCCTTAATGTAGTAAGGATACATATATTGGTCGAAGCGGCCGGGGGAGATGGAGTGACCGCTGGCTTCGGTTTGAATGAGCAGCTGCACGAACCAGAACGCCTGGCAGGCTTCGTGGAAGCTCTGCGCTCCGTTTTCGGGAACACGGTCGCAGTTGGCGGCGATGGTGAGCAGCTCCTCGCGGCGTTTGGCATTGCTGCAGGAGGCAGCCATCTCACGCGCAGCGGCAGCATACCGCTTAGCGAAAATGATGGCGGCTTCACAGCTTTCCATAACGGCGCTGAGGAAGTTGAAGCGCGTAGCGTAATCGCTGTCGTACACGTGGCACTTGTCGCGCTCGGATTTGGCGTATTCGTAAATGCCCTTAAAGCCGATCTTCAGCACCTTGCCGTAGTCGACACTTACGTGGCCGACACCGTTGTAGTAGTAGTTACCTACGGTGAAAATGTTGTGCTCAATAGCGGTTTTGGCTTCGGGCGCCATGTAGGAGGTGGCCAGCTCGCTGGTGGTGCGGCCCTTCCAATATTTGTGGATCTCCGTCAGCTTAGCGGCCGCTTCTTCCGAAATGTAGAAGGGGTCGGCGCTGCGGTTGGCAATTGTTGTGAACTCTTCCTCGAGCCATGTGTTGGAAAATTCGGGGAAGGTGGGGCAGCCGCGGCGTGCCACACAGTTGCAGCCGACGATCAGCTCATCGTCGCGGATGACGACCGGCAGTTTTTCTGCCAGCGCACGGAATGCGTGCGATTTCCGCAGGTGGATGGGCAGCTCCTCGGTGCTCTTGAAGCTTTCCGTAATGATCTCGGCACGAGTGGATTCAATGGTGGGTGTGCCGGAATACAAATCGTCGATCAGCTTTTGAATGCGATCGGTTTTAGCAATGTCAGCAGTGTATACGTTTTTCATTTTCTAAACCTCCTGCTATGATGACTCTATCATACACCATAACAAACGAAAAAGTCAACACTTTTTACGCAGAAAATAACAAAAACACAGAAAAAATTTACAAAATACCACAGCAACATTGGAAAACAGGGCTAAAATATGTGGTTTTTCTTTGTTTTGGCAATGAGAATCGTTGTTTTCGAAAAGTAGTGACTTGCGCGCACATATAAAAAGGTGTATAATAGGCGAGCAAAAAAAGAAACCGGTTACCGAATAACTACGGTTGACTAATTTTTGCGTGAGGGGTTCGAATCCCCGATAAAAAAAGAACGCCACCGCCCTAAAGGGCAATAGCGTTCTTTGGTGAACCATCGGGGATAAAGCCGCTTCGCGTCTTTCGTGCTCGGCGACCGTTCCGAGGGAACGGTGCCCGCCGTCGCACTTCGTCGCTGAAAAACAGTTCCCCGAACTGTTTTTCGGGCGCTCCTCACCCTCTCAGGGTTCGAATCCCCGATAAAAAAAGAACGCCACCGCCCTAAAGGGCAATAGCGTTCTTTGGTGAACCATCGGGGATTCGAACCCCGGACACCCTGATTAAAAGTCAGGTGCTCTGCCAACTGAGCTAATGGTTCATTTACAGTTGCTATGATATTATAGCCAACTGTGCAGCAATTGTCAAGAAAAAATTAAAAGGAATGAAAGAAATGCGTATTTATCTGGTCCGCCATGGTGAAAGCGTCACAAACCACACACGAGTATTCGCAGGACAGACCGATGTGGAGCTGACAGAACTGGGGCACCGGCAGGCGGCGTGCGTTACGGAGTTTTTTAAAGATATATCCATTGAGGCGGTGTATTCGTCCGATCTGTCACGCGCGATGGATACGGTGCGCGGTGTGGCAGAGCAGCATGGGTTGCCGTTGGTTCCCGAGAAGGGGCTGCGCGAGCTGTATGCCGGGCAATGGGAAGGCTGCGCGTTTGAAGAGCTACCGGAACGGTATCCTGCGGAGTTTGAGGTGTGGCGAAACGATATTGGCAATGCGTGCCCTGTGGGCGGAGAGTCTACAGCCGAGGCTGCAAAGCGCGCCGATGCAACCTTGCGCCGCTTGGCGGCACAGCATCTGGAAGGGCCGTTGGTGGCGGCAACTCACGGCGGCATTATTCGTGGGCTATTGGCGCTGTGGATAACGGGCAGCGTTGCGGCAATGCGCTCGATGGAGTGGGCGCCGAACGCCTCGGTTACCGTGGTGGATTTCGAGGACGATGAGTTTCGTGTGGTGGAGCCCGGAATCGTGACTCACTTGGGTGACCTGGTGACGGAGCTTCCCAAAACAGTATAGCCGAAGGGAGTCGAACTCCTAACCGCCCATAGGGCGGCTTTTCGGCATAAAGCTTGTTTCGCCGCTTGAAATACGCGCGTATGTCGGCGCGGCTCAACTTCGTTTCTGCACGAAAAGCCGCGCCTATGGGTTGCC
>JAFVSK010000064.1 GCA_017503785.1 Clostridia bacterium | reverse complement strand
ATAATTCCCGACAGCGTGACGAGCATTGGGGATTGGGCGTTTTACAATTGCAGCAGCCTTACCTCGGTGACCATTCCCGACAGCGTGACGAGTATCGGGGGTAGTGCGTTTTACAGATGCAGCAGTTTTACCTCAATAACGATTCCCGACAGCGTGACGAGCATCGGGGGTAGTGCGTTTTACAATTGTACCGGTCTTACCTCGGTGACGATCGGTGACGGTGTAACGAGCATTGGGGATGAGGCGTTTTCCTATTGCAGAAGCCTTACCTCGATAACGATTCCCGACAGCGTGACGAGCATTGGAAGCTATGCTTTTTACGGTTGCAGCAGCCTTGAAAGCATTACCTTACCGTTTGTGGGTTCCTCGCGAACGGCAAGCGGGACCTACGATGCTGTTTTTGGATATATTTTTGGATCCACAAGCCACAGCGAAAACCGCACGGTTGAGCAGTATTACAGCAGCGGCAATAGCAGGTATTATTACATTCCTTCCAGCTTAAAAAAGGTAACGATTACCGATGCTACACAGATTCCTTATGGTGCGTTTTCCTGTTGCAGAAGCCTTACCTCGGTGACGATTCCCGACAGCGTGACGAGCATTGGGCTCTCTGCGTTTTACGATTGCAGAAGCCTTACCTCGGTGACGATTCCCGACAGCGTGACGAGCATTGGAAGCTCTGCGTTTAACGGTTGCAACAATCTTACCGCGGTGTATATTAACGATATTGCCGCGTGGTGTGCGATTGATTTTGACAACTCCTCTGCTAACCCATTGTATTATGCAAAGAAGTTGTATTACAACGGCACTTTGCTGACCGATTTGGTTATTCCCCAAGGTGTAACGAGTGTTGGAGCTTATGCTTTTTATAGCTGTACCGCTCTCACCTCGGTAACGATTCCCGACAGCGTGACGAGCATTGGGCTCTCTGCGTTTTACGATTGCAGAAGCCTTACCTCGGTGACGATTCCCGATAGCGTGACGAGCATTGGGCTCTCTGCGTTTTACGATTGCAGAAGCCTTACCTCGGTGACGATTCCCGATAGCGTGACGAGCATTGGGGGTAGTGCGTTTTACGGTTGCAGCAATCTTTCTGACGTGTGGTATAGTGGCAATAGTCGCACCGTCATAACGATTGATAGCGACAATGCCCCTTTGACTTCAGCAACGTGGCATTACAACACCTGTGATGCCAATGCGCATACCTACCTTAGTGATTGTGATGCTTCTTGCGAAACCTGTGAATGGTTGCGTAATGTCAAAGAGGGGATGCACGACTTCGACTGGGTGGTTGATGATGCCGGCAACTGCGGTGTGGACGGTAAAAAGCACGAGGAGTGCTCGGTTTGCCACGAGAAGCGCAACGAAAACACGCCCATCCCTGCAAGCGGTGAACACACCTACGATAACGCTTGCGATGCCGAATGTAATGTGTGCGAGCAGGTGCGCGAAACCGAACACACCTACAGCAATGGTTGGGATGCCGATTGCAACGTGTGCGAAGAACCGCGTGAGATCACCTACAGCGGTTGGGCACTGGACGGCGGTAAGTGGTATTTCTACAATAACGGCACGGTGGTGAAAAACGCATGGCGTAAGGATAGCGTTGGCTGGGTATTCCTCGGCAAAGACGGCGCTATGCTCACCAACGCCTGGTGCACCGACAGCCAAGGCTGGTGCTACGTGGGTGCCAACGGTTACGCTGTAACCAACTGCTGGAAGCGCGACAGCGTGGGTTGGATCTGGCTGAACGCGAACGGTAGCATGACCAAGAACGCGTGGGTGCAAGACGGCGGCAAGTGGTATTTCCTGAACGCTAACGGCTACATGGTAGCTAACGCGTGGAAAAAGGATAGCAAGGGTTGGGTCTACCTCGGTTCCAGCGGTGCTATGATGACCAATGCGTGGGTACGCGACAGCGTGGGTTGGTGCTATGTAGGCGCTGACGGCTATGCTGTGACGAACTGCTGGAAACGCGACAGCGTGGGCTGGTGCTACTTAAACGGCAACGGCAGCATGACCAAGTCGCAATGGTTGTACGATGGCGGCCAGTGGTATTACCTGGATGCCAACGGCTACATGGTGACCGGCACGCGCGTG
>JAFVSK010000063.1 GCA_017503785.1 Clostridia bacterium | reverse complement strand
AGCACCGCGCCGGTTTCCTTGGCCACAGCCTCACACTGCGCAATAAGCGCGGCATCGGGGAAATATTTCTTCGGCGCGCAGGCCACAAAGTGCATGCCCATTTTGGCACAGCCCACCATCAGCGAATTGCCCATGTTGTAGCGAGCATCGCCCATGTACACCAGCTTTTTGCCCTTCAGCTCGCCGAAATGCTCCTGGATGGTCAGAAAATCGGCCAAGATCTGGGTGGGATGAAACTCGTTGGTAAGACCGTTCCACACCGGCACACCGGCATAGGCGGCCAGTTCCTCCACGATCTCCTGGCCGAAGCCGCGGTATTCGATACCGTCGAACATACGGCCCAGCACGCGGGCGGTGTCGGCAATGCTTTCCTTTTTGCCGATCTGCGAGCCGGAGGGGTCGAGGTAGGTGGGATGCATGCCCAAGTCTACCGCCGCCACCTCAAACGCGCAGCGGGTGCGGGTGCTGGTTTTTTCGAAGATCAGCGCAATGTTCTTACCCTCACATAAGCGGTGGGGAACACCCGCCTTCTTTTTGGCTTTCAATTCGGCGGCCAGCGTGAGCAGACCGTTGATCTCCTCGGA
This sequence comes from Clostridia bacterium, assembly GCA_017503785.1. Classification (GTDB taxonomy): domain Bacteria; phylum Bacillota; class Clostridia; order Oscillospirales; family Acutalibacteraceae; genus RGIG3009. The sequence goes on along the minus strand of JAFVSK010000063.1, from coordinate 1,541 downwards.
AGTAAGGTCGAGCAGCTTCAAAAAATGCTTGTTTTTCAGCGACATGGTTCAGCCCTCCTTGCAGGCGTTCTTTAGCACGGTAACGGCTTCTTTCAGCACGTCCCACGGAATATTCAGCGCAGGCAGCAAGCGCACCTTATGCTTGGCGGTGAGGCACAGCACGCCGTTTTCGCGGCAGGCGGCCACCACGTCGGCGGCGGGGCGCACGGTTTCAATGCCCACCATGAGGCCCATACCCGTCACGGAGCGCACACCCTCGGCCTTGATAAGCTCGTTGAAAACGTAAACGCTCTTGCGGCGTACCTCGGCCAAAAAGTCATCGTCAAGACGGTCGAGCACGTTCACCGCACCCGCACAGCACACGGGATTGCCGCCAAAGGTGGAGCCGTGATCGCCGAAGCCGAGCACGTCCTTCACCTTATCGCTCAGCAGCACCGCGCCCAGCGGCAGACCGCCGCCCAAGCCCTTGGCGGTGGTGACCACGTCGGGCTGAATACGGTAGTATTCGTAAGAGAACAACCGACCGGTGCGGCCGTTGCCGGTTTGCACCTCGTCGATCATCAGCACAATATCCTCGCGTTCGCACAAGGCGGCCACGGCGGTAACGTAGGCCTTGGTGAGGGAGTTCACGCCGCCCTCGCCCTGCACACATTCCAGCAGAATACCGGCCACCTTTTGCTCGGCCACCAGCGCCTCCAACGCCTCAATATCGTTGGCGGGAGTGTGGCAGAAGCCGGGAGTTAACGGCTGAAACAGCTCGTGAAAATGCTCCTGCCCGGTAGCCGCCAGCGTGGTGAGCGTGCGGCCGTGAAAGCTGTTTTCCAGCGTGACGATCACGTTGTATTCGGGGCCCTTGTGCTCGGCGGCGTATTTGCGGGCCACCTTAACGGCACATTCGTTGGCCTCGGCACCGGAGTTGCCGAAAAACACGCGGCTCATACCGGTGCGCGCGCACAAGCGCTCAGCCAGTGCCACGCACGGCTCGGTGTAATACAGATTGGAGGTGTGCTGCACCTGCGCCAGCTGCGCCGTTACGGCCGCTTGCCAGGCATCGTCGGCAATGCCGAACGCCGTAACACCAATGCCCGAGCCCATATCAATATAGCGCTTGCCGTCGGTATCCCACAACAGCGAGCCCTTGCCGTGCGTTACTTCAACGGGGAAACGGCGGTAGGTGTTCGCTACCACCGCCTGATCACGTTCCATTAATGTGCTCATTGGGGATCCCCCTTTACCAGCGTACCGGCACCCTCGTTGGTGAGAATTTCCATCAGGATAGAGTGGGGAACACGACCGTCCATGATAACCACGTTTTCCACGCCCTTGTGGATGGCTTCGATGCAGCAGTCCACCTTGGGGATCATGCCGCCCGACACCACGCCCTCAGCGCACAGCGCCTTGGCCTCCGAGATGGTCACCTCGGGAATGAGGGTGGAGGGATCGTCTTTATCCTTGAGCAGACCGGCAATATCGGTCATCATCACCAAACGCTCGGCATTCAGCGCGCCCGCAATGTAGGCGACGGCCGTGTCGCCGTTGAT
>JAFVSK010000062.1 GCA_017503785.1 Clostridia bacterium | reverse complement strand
CAACACAACCGTGCGCCGCGAATAATAAGCCCCCGAGCAAATACGCCCGCGCCCCATAAGGGGTGCGGGCGTACGTTTTGGGGTGCTTTTTATTTCAGCGGACGAGCATGCCAGATGGTTTCGGCATAATCGCGAATGGAACGGTCGGAAGCAAATTTTCCGCTGCACGCCGTGTTGAGCAATGCCATACGCGCCCAACGCTCGCGGTCGCGGTATACTTCGCCGGAAAGGCGCTGTGCCGCCTGATAGGAGGTGAAATCGGCGAACACCATATACGGATCCTTACCGGTGAGAGAACCGGCAATTTCGGCGTAATTACGGCCGCCAAAGCCCGTATACATGGTGTCGATCGCACGGCGAATACGCGGGTCGTTCCGATAGTATTCCTGCGGGTTATAGCCGGCCTGTTTGCGGGCGGTAACCTCCTGCTCGTTCATACCGAACAGGAACATATTCTCCGCACCGACCTGCTCACAGATCTCCACGTTGGCACCGTCCAGCGTTCCCAACGTGACAGCACCGTTCATCATCAGCTTCATATTGCCGGTACCGCTCGCTTCGGTGCCTGCCAACGAGATCTGCTCGCTGATATCTGCTGCCGGCATCAACAGCTCGGCCAACGTTACGCGGTAATCCTCCAGATATACCACGCGCAGCTTTTCGCGAATAACGGGATCCTTCTCGATCTCCTCCGACAGCTTGCAGATAAATCGAATGATCTCCTTTGCCAAGAAATAGCCGGGGGCCGATTTGGCACCGAAGATATAGGTGCGCGGCGTAATATCCAGCGTGGGATCTTCCTTAAGAGCTAAATACGTATCCAAAATGTTCAGCGCATTCAAGTGCTGCCGCTTATACTCGTGCAAGCGCTTGACCTGTACGTCGAACACCGAGTTGGGGTCAACGGTAATTCCGTTGTTTTTCTTGATATACTTTGCCAAGCGTTCCTTGTTGCGCTGTTTGATTGCCATGAACGTGTCACGGGCAGCCGCATCGTCGGCCAAGGGCTTCAGCTTTTCGAGTTCAGCAGCATCCAGTACAAAGCCGTCACCGATCTGCTCGGTGATGAACCGGGTGAGTTCGGGGTTTGCCTGGCACAACCAACGACGATGGGCAATACCGTTGGTAACGTTGCGGAATTTTTCCGGCATCACGCTGTAGGCATCGCGGAACACGGTTTCTTTAAGGATCTCACTATGGATCTGTGCCACACCGTTCACCGCGTGCGAGGCTGCCACACACAGATTGGCCATGCGCACCACACCGTAGCTGATGATTGCCATACGGCTCACCTTTTCCACGTCACCGCCGGTGGCTTCCATCATTTGAGCGCCAAAGCGGTTATTGATCTCACACACGATCTGGTGAATACGCGGTAAGCGCTGACGGAACAGATCCTCGGGCCAGCACTCCAACGCCTCTTTCATTACCGTATGGTTGGTGTACGCCACCGTGCGAGTGACGATATCCCAAGCCTGTTCCCAACCGTAGCCGCATTCATCCAGCAGCAGACGCATCAATTCGGGAATAGCCAGCGTGGGATGCGTATCGTTAATGTGGATAGCAGCCATTTCGGGCAGGTTATCCAGCGTGCCGAATTGCTCCAGGTGACGATACACGATATCCTGCACCGAAGCCGATGCCAAGAAATACTGCTGCGACAGGCGCAGCGACTTGCCTTCGCGGTGGTCGTCGGCAGGATAGAGCACCTGTGTAATGATCTCTGCCATTGCCTTTTGCTCCACGGCGCGCATATACTCGCCTTGATTGAACAACGACATATCCATACCCGGTGCCGTTGCTTTCCACAAACGCAGCGTGGAAACACCCTTGCCGTCTTTACCGGCAACCATCAGATCGAACGGCTGTGCGATCACGCGGGTAGCGTTGGCATGCTCCACGTGGTGATAGGAACCATCCCACCATTCGTGCACCTCGCCGTCGAACAGCACGTCCTTGGCCAGTTCGGGACGCGGCAACAGCCAGCACTGACCGCCGGGAAGCCAGAAATCGGGCAGTTCGGTTTGCCAACCGTCTACCAGCTTTTGGCGGAAAATACCACATTCGTACAGCAGCGAATACCCGATAGCGGGAATCGACGCGGTAGCCAGACCGTCTAAAAAGCAAGCCGCCAAACGGC
>JAFVSK010000061.1 GCA_017503785.1 Clostridia bacterium | reverse complement strand
GCTGCGCGGATGGACGGCAAGGCGGCGGAGCTCAATATGTCGCGTTCGGTGTTTGTGACACCGTCGGGATTGGACGAGGGCGAGCACGGATCTACGGCCCGCGAGTTGGCGTTGTTGGGCGCGGCGGTGCTGAAACAGCCGCTGTTATCGGAGCTGTGTGCCACCAAGGTGGCAACGGTGCATATCAACGGAACGGCGGTGTCGCTGAAAAACCATAATCGTCTGTTGTGGTTGTATGAGGATGCCGTGGGGTTAAAGACCGGCTTTACCACAAAGTCGGGCAAGTGCTTGGTGTCGGCTGCCACGCGCGACGGAGTGACCTTGGTGGCGGCAACGCTGAACGGCGGCGATTATTGGAACGATCATATTGCGCTGTACGACTATGGCTTTTCACAGCTGGAAGCCGTGACGTTGCCGCTTTCGAACTTGCCGCCGGTGACCGTGTGCGGTGGTGTGGCAGGTGTGGCAGAACTGACGGCGGAAGCGCCGCGGGTGGTGCTTCCGAAAGGGGAGGTACAGCGCGTAAAGGTAACGTATGAGCTGCCGCCGTTTGTGTGGGCACCCCTGCAAGCGGGCGATGCAGTGGGAACGCTGCGGTATACCGTGGACGATCGCACGATAGCGACGGTGACGTTAACCGCAAAAGCAGCCGTGCCCGCGCGTGCGGCGTGGACATTTAACGAAAAGTGGAAACGGCAGCTGGGGCTGCTGATGCATGCAATATTAGAGTGAGGAACGAAAAAATGGCACTGGTACGATTACAAAAAGTGTTGGCCGATCGCGGCGTGGCATCGCGGCGCAAGGCGGAGGAATTGATCGAGAGCGGTGTGGTGCGCGTGAACGGACACCCGGTACGTCTTGGCGACAAGGTGGATGATCGCAAGGATATCATCACCGTGCGCGGCAAGCGGATCCCTGCGGCGGAGCAGCTGGTATATTTGATGTTGCACAAGCCGCGTGGCTACGTGACCACGATGAGCGATGAAAAAGGGCGCAAGTGCGTGGCTGATCTGGTGCAGGACGTGGATGTGCGCGTGTATCCCGTGGGGCGCTTGGACCGCGATTCCGAGGGCTTGCTGCTAATGACGAACGACGGTGACTTTTCCAATGCGATGATGCATCCTGCGGCACACGTGCCCAAGCGTTATCGCGTGACACTGCGCTCGGAACTGACAGATGAGGCGATTCTGCGTTTACAGCAGGGTGTGATGCTGGACGGTAAACGCACGCTACCTGCCGAGGTGCAGGTGGTCACCAAGGAGGGTGGCGCCGAAAGCGGCACGGTACCGCGCACGGTGATGGAAATTACCATTTACGAGGGCCGTAACCGCCAAATTCGCCGTATGTGCGAGGCGCTGGAACTGGATGTTATTCGCTTAAAGCGCGTGGCGTTCGGCGGCATTAAGTTAGGCATGCTGCCACCGGGCAAATGGAGAGCTTTGGAACCGCGCGAGGTGCGCACGCTGGTGCAGGCTTCTAAGGTAGAAAAGAAGATTGCTGCCGAGTATATCAAAAAAGGACGTCGATGACTATGTTTTCAATTTTACCGGCTGATGAACAGAAAACAGCGCAACTGTTACAACGCGAAGGCTTGACACAACCTGCCATGGCTTTGGTGCTGACGGTGGGCGGGGAAGAGCGTGGATACGTGCTCTTATCTTTGCAGCGTGATATTGCGGAGATCTTGTGCCTGCGGTCGCAGAACGAAGAACTGGAGGAGTGGCTGGTGCGTGCAGCGCTGAATGCCGCTGCCAATCGCAACGCCATTACAGCAGTGTGCAAGGATCCAATTGTTTTCCCTTTGTTGAAGCGACTGGGATTTGCGGCAAACGGCGAGGGATATGAGGTGTTTATTCCCGAATTTTTTATGCGGCCGTGCCGCGGTGACTAAAAGTAAAAGGAAATTGACAAATTATTTGATTTTTATTGCGCAGAGTACTTGTTTTTTTGAGTGCTCTGCGCTATAATATTATTAACTATTATAATGGCGTAGGATGGCTTTTTATTCTTACCGTTTGGAGGTTACGAGCAATGAGTAAGCAAGCGTCCGAGGCGCGTAAGCGTCTGGAACAATTCTTCGATGCGGGCACTTTTGTTGAAGTTGACCGCTTGATGCGCGACGGCGAAAACGACGTTGCCGTTGTGTGTGGCTACGGCTTGGTGAACGATGCACCGGTGTATGCCTTTGCACAGGACAAGTCTGT
>JAFVSK010000060.1 GCA_017503785.1 Clostridia bacterium | reverse complement strand
AAACGGCCGAACGGCTCACGCAGGAGCATATCACCAACGCTAAAGAGAGTATGATCGAGAGGTTCCATTATCATGGGTAAGACGATAGCAGAAAAAATTATACAAGCACATTTGGTAGCAGGGGAGATGACGGTCGGCTCCGAGATCGCCCTGCGCATCGACCAGACCCTCACGCAGGATGCTACGGGCACCATGGCCTATTTGGAATTTGAAAGCATGGGCATCCCGCGGGTAAAAACCGAGCTCAGCGTGGCGTATGTCGACCATAACACGCTGCAATGCGGTTTCGAAAACGCCGACGACCATCGCTATCTGCAAACGGTAGCTGCCAAATACGGTGTACAGTTTTCCCGTCCCGGCAACGGCATTTGCCATCAGGTGCATTTGGAACGCTTCGGCAAGCCGGGAAAAACGCTCATCGGCTCCGACAGTCACACCCCCACCGCCGGCGGTCTCGGCATGCTGGCGTTTGGCGCCGGTGGCATGGACGTGGCGGTGGCCATGGGCGGCGGTGCCTACTATATCACCATGCCTCGCCAATATCGAGTGAACCTCACAGGTGAACTGCGCCCCCACGTAACCGCCAAGGACGTCAGCTTAGAGCTGCTGCGCCGCTTGAGCGTGAAAGGCGGCGTGGGCGTGTTGGTGGAATGGGGCGGCCCGGGCGTGAAAACGCTGTCGGTTCCCGAACGTGCCACCATCACCAATATGGGCGCCGAGCTGGGTGCCACCACCTCGATCTTTCCGTCCGATGAAAACACGCAGGCGTTCTTGGCAGCGCAAGGGCGCGTGCAGGATTACACGCCTCTCGCCGCCGATGACGATGCGCAGTACGACCGCGTGATCGAGATCGACCTCTCCAAGCTGGAGCCGTTGGTGGCCTGCCCGCACAGTCCCGATAACGTGGTGCCGGTCGGCTCGCTCAAGGGTGTCAAGGTCGATCAGGTGTGCATCGGTTCGTGCACCAACTCCTCGCTGCAGGATATGAAAAAGGTCGCCGCCATTTTGCGCGGCAAAACCGTGGCTCCGCACGTCAGCCTGTCCATCTCGCCCGGATCGCGGCAGGTGCTCAACATGCTGGCCGAAAGCGGCGAGCTGAACGACATTTTGCTCAGCGGCGCTCGCCTGCTGGAATGTGCCTGCGGTCCGTGCATCGGCATGGGCTTTTCGCCTCCGTCGGGCGGCGTGAGCCTGCGCACCTTCAACCGCAACTTCCACGGCCGCAGCGGCACGCGTGATGGGCAGGTCTATCTGGTATCGCCCGAAACGGCCGCTCTGTCGGCCATCACAGGCTACATTACCGATCCGCAGGGCCTGGAACTGCCGCCGCAACGCACGATGCCCGCGTATTTCCACGTGGACGATTCGGCGCTGCTGCCGCCTCCCGACGAAGCGGAAGCGCGCGACGTCGAGGTGCTTCGCGGCCCCAACATTAAGGAATTCCCCACGTGTGCGCCGCTGGGTGACACGCTCACTGCCGAGGTGGTGCTCACGGTAGGCGATAACATTACCACCGACCACATCATGCCGGCAGGTGCCAAAATTTTGCCCTACCGCTCCAACATTCCGTACCTGTCGCGGTTCTGCTTTGAGGTGTGCGACCCCACGTTCCCCGAACGCGCCGCAGCCGCAGGCACGGGCATCATCGTGGGCGGCGAAAACTACGGCCAAGGCTCCTCGCGTGAGCACGCGGCCCTGGTGCCGATGTATTTGGGTGTGCGCTGCGTGCTGGCCAAGAGCTTTGCTCGCATCCACGCGGCCAACCTCATCAACGCAGGCATTTTGCCGCTCACCTTTGCCGACGCTGCCGACGGCGATGCCGTGAAGCAAGGCAGTCGCTTAACCATCAATAACATCGCCGAAGGCTTGGCGAAGGGCAGCCTTACTGTTACCGACGAAACAAGCGGCCGACAGTTCACCGTCTGCTGCGACTTCACCGAGCGCCAGCAACGCATTTTGGCGTGCGGCGGCTTACTTAACTACACCAAGGAGGGCGGCGTATGACCGAACTGGATCGTGCGTGTGCACAATTTCGCACGCTGTTAGAGGAACAGCAGCAGCGCTTGGCTGCCATGGATACCGAGCGGGTGGACCTCACCAAAAAGCCCACCGTCACCGTGGGCTTGGCCGGCGGCGACGGCATCGGCCCCATCTTAATGGAACAGGCCGAGCGCGTGCTGCGCCATCTGCTGCAAGCCGAGCTGGCCACCGGTGCGGTGGTACTGAAGCCCATTACAGGCCTCACCATCGAAAACCGCTTGGCCGAGGGTTGCTCGGTGCCGCCGTCGGTGCTCAATGAGATCCGCGCGTGTGACGTATTTTTAAAAGGCCCCACCACCACACCTATGGGCGGTACCATGGAAAGCGCCAACGTCACCCTGCGGCGTGAGCTGGATCTGTATGCCAACGTGCGCCCCGTTGCCATTCCCGAAGAGAGGATCGA
>JAFVSK010000059.1 GCA_017503785.1 Clostridia bacterium | reverse complement strand
GGCAGCTGGGACTGGTACTGCGAAAACTTCAAGCAGTTCGTCGATGAAAAGGAAGACCAAAAGCCCTACGACCAAGCGTATCTGCTTGCTCTCATCGCCCCGCGGTATCTGTGTGTCGGCTCGGCGGTGGAGGATCGCGGCGCCGACCCCGACAGTGAGTTCCTCACCTCGCTGTGGGCCTCGCAGGCGTGGGAGCTGCTGGGCGTGCCCGGTCTTGTCACTCCCAACCGCATGCCCAAGGTGGGCGAAGCCTTGCAGGAGGGCAACGTGGCCTATCACCTGCGTGCCGGCAGCCACTTCTTCGCGTGTGAAGACTGGCGCATCTACCTGCGCTTCTTAAATTCAAAAAGCTAAAAACCGCCCCCGCTCGGCAACGCCGAGCGGGGGCTTTCTTTATGCTTTCTCTTGTTTCTTTTGCAGTAGCTTAATGCCCCACAGCACCGCAAACAGCAGCACCAGGCACACAGGCAGCACCACCCACGCACTTTGCACGAAGCCGCACAGCACGTAGCCCACGAACGACACGGCGGCCGCCGTCAAGGCGTAGGGCAGCTGGGTCGACACGTGCGCAATGTGATCGCACTGCGCACCTGCCGAAGCCATGATGGTGGTGTCGGAAATGGGCGAGCAATGGTCGCCGCACACCGCACCTGCCATACACGCCGACACGGCGATCGTGGTGATCACGCCGTCCTGCGCACCAAACACGCTGAGCACGATGGGAATGAGAATACCAAACGTACCCCACGAGGTACCCGTGGCAAACGACAGCCCCACCGCAATGAGGAACACCACCGCCGGCAGGAACATGGCAAACGCACCGGCCGAGCCCTCCACCAGCTGCGAAATATAGATCTTGGCGCCCAGGCTGTCGGTCATGGTCTTGAGCGTCCATGCACAGGTGAGGATCATAATGGCGGGCACCATCAGGCGGAAGCCCTCGGGCACGCAATCCATGCACTTACGGAAGCTGAGCACACGGCGGCACAGGTAGAAGATCACCGTAAACACCACCGCAAAGAACGAACCGTAGGCCAAGCCCACCGAGGCATCGCTGTTGGAAAACGCCGTAATAAAATCAGCATATCCGTCGCTGCCCGCGGTAAAGAAGCCGCCCGAGTAGATCATCCCCACCACACAGGCCACGATCAAAAACACGATCGGCACCACCAGATCGCACACGCGGCCGCGGGGATTTACCTGCATTTCCTCCACCGCTGCGCGGGTCTCCACCGTGAACAAGTCGCCGTTTTTCGCGTTTTGCTCGTGCTTCTTCATCGGGCCGTAGTCAATGCCCGTCAGCGCCAAAAAGATCAGCATGGCAATGGTCAGCAGTGCATAGAAGTTGTACGGAATGGCACTAAGGAATAACGCCATACCGCTCGTGGCACCCGTGCCCTCCACAAAGCCCGACACCGCGGCCGCCCACGACGAAATGGGCGCAATAATACAAATCGGCGCCGCCGTGGCATCAATTACGTAAGCCAGCTTCGCGCGCGACACGTTCTGCTTGTCGGTCACGGGGCGCATTACCGAGCCCACCGTTAAGCAGTTAAAATAATCGTCCACGAAGATCAGCACGCCCAAGCACACGGTAGCCAGCTGCGCACCCACGCGGCTCTTAATGTGCGAAGTCGCCCAACGGCCGAACGCCGCCGAGCCGCCCGCGTTGTTCATCATGGCCACCAGCGCACCCAGCATCACTAAGAACACCAAAATACCCACGTTGTAGCTGTCCGACAAGCTGCCGATAAAGCCGGTGCCGATCACGTGGTTAACGGTGGTTTCAAAGCCGAAATTGGCATACAGCAAACCGCCTGCCAAAATACCCACGAACAGCGAGGAATACACCTCTTTGGTGATCAGCGCCAGCACAATGGCGATCAGCGGCGGCAGCAGCGACCAAATGGTAGCGTAGGCGGGAATGCTTTGCCGCACCGTCCCCAGTGCTGTCTGCAAATGCTGTTCAAACGACGGATCGGCCGCCAGATTATCGGCGTAGCCGTCCACGTACTCCTGTGCCGAAGCGCTGTCCGACAGATCGTACACCACGTCCCCCAGCGTAAAGCCGTTGTCGGTGGTTGCGGCATCGTCGCCCGTGGCACCGATGCCCATGGCGGTAACGGCGAACACCAGCACGCACAGCACCAGTGTCACCACAAACCGCGACAGTTTTTTGTTTCTCATACCGTTTCCTCCTTTTTTAACCAAATAAAAATCGCGGCCACGCACAAACAGAGCGGCCGCGATATACTTTACTTCGGTTAAAAAAGTATACGGTTGTCTTTTAGTGCGATAGCTCTCCACAAAACGTGACAGTCGTGCACATATTCTGTGCACGCCCAGCAAGCACACGGCGGGCAGCCGTGAACCGCTTCGGCGGCGTTCCCTTTCGCATACCGTACTGCCCGTACCTGCCGTATGCTACTGATGAAAGCCGCGCCTCTATCTGCGATTTTTATTTAATTTGTTATCACTTTATCATAGAATTCTCGATTTGTCAAC
>JAFVSK010000058.1 GCA_017503785.1 Clostridia bacterium | reverse complement strand
TGCTTTTGTGAATCCGAAGTTACGAGAAAAAACATTAGAATCACTTTCTGCGGTGTTGCCCATTACCGGTATTATGCTGTGCATCAGTGTTCTGCTTATCCCGATGCAGCTGGGAACGATGGTTATGTTCCTGGTGGGCGCGGTGATGCTGATTATCGGTATGGGCCTTTTTCAATTGGGTGCCGAAACCGCCATGACCCCCATTGGTGAGGGTATCGGTGTACAGATCTCCAAAGCCAAGCGCACCATGGCGGTGGTGCTGGTGGGCTTTATTATGGGTGCGATCATCACCGTTTCCGAGCCGGATTTACAGATACTGGCCGAACAGGTGCCGTCGGTGACGAATTTGGTGCTGGTGCTCACGGTAGCCGTGGGTGTTGGTGTGGTTATGTCGTTGCCCATTGATTCGGTGATGGGTATATGAAGATCTTAGTGGTATTCACGGGTGGCACCATTGGCACCTGCGTGAAGGACGGTTGGTTAGGCGTGGACGATGCGGCGCGGTACGTGCTGTTGAATCAGTACCGTCGTAAGCATAAAGATGTAACGTTTGTAACGTGTTCGCCGTACAGCGTGCTCAGCGAAAATCTGTCGTTTACCGAATTGAATCTGTTGCAGAACGAACTTCGCGAGCAGCTTTCAAAAGAGCAGTACGACGGTGTGATCATCACCCACGGTACCGATACGCTGCAATATACGGCAGCAGCCTTGGAGTATGCGTTTGGCGATTGCGGATTACCCATGGTGTTGGTGTCGGCGGCCTATCCGTTGGAGGATAAACGCACCAACGGTCATGCCAATTTTGCGGCTGCGGTGGCGTTTATTCAAAGCAAAGCTGCAAACGGCGTGTTTGTCAGCTACAAAAACGAGAACCGCAGAACTGCCGACATTCATATTGCCTCGCATCTTTTGCAGCATCGTGAAGGCGATGCCAATGTATACAGCATTGAGGGCACGCCGTTTGCCGAGGTCCGTCGAAAAGTTAACGTGAAAGGGCGTTATCGCTCAGCGCAGGGGATAGGCCCCGTACTCTACACGGAAACCTCGGGCGTTTTGGTGGTGGAAAGCTACCCCGGTAATCGGTACGACTATGACCTTTCTCAGGTACGTGCTGTGTTACTCAAGCCGTATCATTCGGCCACGTTAAATACCGACGGTACCGCTTTTCGGGCGTTTTGCGAGCGAGCCCGCATCGCTGACGTTCCGGTGTTTGTCACCGCGAACGATGCTGCGGTTTGCTATGAAAGCAGCAAGCTGTTTCACGAGCTGGGCATTGCGGTTTTGCCGTATGGCACCCACATTGCGGCGTACATGAAGCTGTGGGTCGCCGTGAGCTTAGGACGGGATATTCGTGGATTTATGCAGCAACCGATCGGAAATGAAATGCTATAAAACAGCGAGGTGGTAATCACCTCGCTGTTTTGACTTCAAAAGCAAAATCTTCGTAATGAATGTTCACCGTTTTTGGGATGATTTCATCGTTTTTTCTGTATATTATAGTAATCCCCTTGACAGGATCAATATTGCGAAATACAATAAAAACAGTCCATGATAAAGCAAGGGGAGTAAGGAGGTTGCTTATGGATTCTATAGTGGAATTTTGGTATCAGATGACGGCAAATCCGTTGCTGTTTATCGCAGTGGCACTTACACTGGGTGTCATTTTGGTAAACGGCTGGACCGATGCACCAAACGCCATCGCTACCTGCGTTGTCACACGGTGTATGCCTCCCAAGGCGGCAATACTTATGGCAGCGCTTTTTAATTTTTTAGGCGTTTTTGTCATGACTCTGGTGAACGCCACAGTCGCCGAAACCATTACCAAAATGGTGGACTTTGGCACCGATCCCGACAAAGCCATCATCGCCCTGAGTGCGGCGCTGTTTGCGATCGTGCTGTGGGCGACGATTGCGTGGGTATTTGGTATTCCCACCAGCGAAAGTCACGCACTGATCGCCGGCCTTACCGGTAGCGCCATTGCTCTTCACAACAGCTTGGAGGGTGTTAACGGCGGCGAATGGATAAAAGTGGTATACGGTATTTTTATTTCGGTTGCCTTTGGCTTTGGATTGGGCTGGATCGTGTGTAAGGCGGTCACCATGCTTTTTTATAAAGCCAACCGCCCGAAAACCGAACCGTTTTTTCGAGGAGCGCAGATTGTGGGCGCCGCCTCCATGGCCTTCATGCACGGCGCGCAGGACGGCCAGAAATTCATGGGTGTCGTGCTGCTGTGCGTGTATATGTCAAAAGGGCAGGCCTTGCCTTCCGATATACATATTCCCGTTTGGCTGATGATCCTCTGCTCGGTCATCATGGCAGCCGGTACGGCTATGGGTGGCAAAAAGATCATCAAGTCGGTTGGCATGGATATGGTGAAGCTTGAAAAATACCAAGGCTTTTCGGCAGATATCGCGGCGGCCATTTCGTTGCTTTTCTGTTCGGTGTTCAGCCTTCCCGTATCCACCACGCACGCCAAAACCACCTCAATTATGGGTGTCGGTGCGGT
>JAFVSK010000057.1 GCA_017503785.1 Clostridia bacterium | reverse complement strand
TTGCTGCTCCTTTTGCGGGAAAGCACAGGATGAGGTATATCGCCTGATCGCCGGCCCCGGAGTGTATATTTGCAACGAGTGTATCGAGCTGTGCACCGAAATTTTGGAGGATGGCACACATTTCAGTAAGCGCGCCATGGATTCCGATTCTTCGTTCACGCTGCCCACTCCGAAGGAAATCAAAAAATTGTTGGACGAATACGTTGTGGGGCAGGATGCCGCAAAGGTAGCCTTGTCGGTGGCGGTGTACAATCACTATAAGCGTATCTTCATGCAAAAGGAGAGCGACGTGGAGATCGGCAAAAGCAACGTGCTGCTGCTGGGTCCCACTGGTGTGGGTAAGACTGCACTGGCGCAAACCTTGGCAAAAACCTTAAACGTGCCGTTCGCCATTGCCGATGCCACCACGTTAACCGAAGCCGGCTACGTGGGCGAAGACGTGGAGAATATCCTGCTTCGTCTTATTCAAGCGGCCGAGGGCAACGTGGAACGCGCACAGCGCGGCATCATCTACGTGGATGAGATCGACAAGATCGCTCGCCGCAGCGAAAACCCGTCTATCACCCGCGATGTCAGCGGTGAGGGCGTGCAGCAGGCGCTTTTGAAGATCCTGGAGGGCACGGTTTCCAACGTTCCTCCCGGTGGCGGCCGCAAGCATCCGCAGCAGGAATTTATTCAAATTGATACCAGCAACATTCTGTTCATTTTGGGTGGTGCCTTCGATGGTATCGAAAAGATCGTCGAAAAGCGCATTTCGTCCGGTGCCATGGGCTTCGGCAACGAGGTGAAATCCAAAAAGGATATGGACCAGGGCGAAATTTACCGTCAGGTCGTGCCGCAGGATCTTATCAAATACGGCTTGATCCCCGAACTGGTGGGTCGCATGCCGGTGATTACCGCGCTGCAGCCGTTGGATGCAGACGCACTGGTACAGATCTTGAGCTGCCCCAAAAACGCGTTGCTGAAGCAGTACGTCAGTCTTTTGAAGATGGACGGTGTGGAACTGGTGTTCGAACCCGATGCGTTAACGGCTGTGGCTGAAAAAACGCTGAAACGTAACACCGGTGCTCGCGGTTTGCGTTCGGTTATGGAAGAATTACTCACCGAATTGATGTTTGTGCTGCCCACCGAATACACGGTGGAAAAGGTGATCATCACCCGTGCTTGCGTGGAAGATGGCGCTATGCCGGAGCTTGTGAAAAACCCCGACAAAAAGCCCACGCGCATTAAGGCCCCGGGCAAAAAGCCTGCCCGCCGTAAGGTGACAGCATAACGCGCATTATGGTATATCAAGTCAGCAATCGGCGCTAATGGCTGTCGATTGCTGACTTTTCGCTACGTCGGTACGGTACCGACAAACAGGAGTGACAAAAGCTATGAATTCGTTACAAAGAAGGGTATCGCGCATTGCCACGTTGCCGCTGTTGGCACTGCGCGGATTGGTGGTGTTTCCGCAAACCTCGGTTCATTTCGACGTGGGGCGCGAAAAATCCATAGCCGCCCTGCAGGAGGCTATGGCAGCCGATCAATGCCTGTTTTTAGTTTCGCAAACCAACGTAGAGGACGACGATCCCACCCTCGATCAACTGTGTCAGACCGGTGTGGTGGTGCGTGTTCGTCAGGTACTGCGTATGCCGTCGGACACCTTGCGTGTAACGGTGGAAGCACAGTACCGCGCACGGATTCGCACCGTGATCCAAAACGATCCGGTGTGCATGGTCGAAGTGAAAGAGTGCTTAACGCGTAGCCTGCGTGACCCGTCTGCAGCAGCGGCTTACCGTCGGGAATGTCATGCACAGTTTATTCGCTATGCTACCTTGTCCGGCGAGATCACCGAGGACGTGCGCAACCGCGTGGCCTTGTGCCGTGATATTGGGCTGTTGCCCGATCTTATTGCCGATGCGCTGCCGGCACCTGCCGAGGAAAAACAGCCGGTGCTGGATGCTCTCACGCTGGAGGAACGCCTGCAAGCAGTGCTGCGGCTTCTGGTGAGTGAAAATGAGATTTTGGAACTGGAGCGCGGCATTGAGCAGCGCGTACAAGCGTCTATTGATAAAAATCAGCGCGACTATTATCTCCACGAGCAAATGAAGGTGATCGCCTCGGAGCTGGGCGAGGAGGATGATCCGCTGGGTGAGTCGGAGGAATTGCGCCGCACCATCCGCGAACGTCACTTGCCGGAGGACGTGGAGCAAAAGCTGCTGAAGGAATGTGACAAATTGGCAAAAATGCCGTTTGGTTCACACGAGGCCACGGTGATCCGCTTGTATTTGGATACCTGCCTTAGCCTGCCGTGGGGTGTGTATTCCGAGGAACGGTTGGATTTAGAGGCTGCAAGCGCCGTGCTGGAGCGCGATCACTACGGCTTAAAAAAAGTGAAAGAACGTATTCTGGAATTACTGGCAGTGCGTTGCCTCACGGGCGGCACCAAAGGGCAGGTAATTTGCCTTGTGGGCCCTCCCGGCGTGGGTAAGACCTCCATTGCCAAATCCATTGCCGAGGCATTGGGCCGCACCTACGTGCGCGTGTCGCTCGGCGGCGTGCGTGACGAGGCCGAGATCCGCGGTCACCGCCGCACGTATATCGGTTCCAAAGCCGGCCGTATTGTTGAGGCTCTTGTGCAGGCAAAAACCTCCAATCCGCTGATATTGCTGGATGAGATCGACAAG
>JAFVSK010000056.1 GCA_017503785.1 Clostridia bacterium | reverse complement strand
CTGTAAAGTTAAGTATACGATATTTTTCGGCGTTTTTCAATGCCCACGGCGCAAAAACATGCGCAAAATCAGATAAATCGCCAGCATCAGCAGCGTATAATTGTAGCCACCGCCAAACAGCAGATACACGCCCGCGACAGTGAGCGGCACGATCACGGTCACCGAACAGATGAGCAACACCCGCTCGGCTCGTTCCTCCGACAAGCGGCAACACAGTAAGGCGTATAGCGCTTCCCCACCGTCCAGCGAGGTGACGGGAAGCAGGTGCAACACCGCCAGCACCGTGTGCACTGTCGCGGCCTCGCCCGACAGCACGACTGCGCATACCACGTTGGCAAGCGGCCCTGCCAGTGACACGGCACATAAGCTCCGATAACTTAACCGCTGCGTGGGGCGACGCTCAATGCGCATACCGAAAACGCCCAGCGTTACACACGCCGGGCGGTCGCGCAGACAAAGCATTGCCGTTAAATGCCCCAGTTCATGAATAAGCGAGGCCAGCAAACACAACACGGTGGTGCCGACGGGATCGAACCACAACAGCACGATCACCGTAGCGGGAAACAAAAAACTAAGCCGGCACCGCACGTCATACAAGCAGCATTCAAGCATACCACACCTCCGCAATCAGCGGTGACGGATCGTAGCAGATGCCCTCGCAACGCAGTTCAATATGCACATGGTTGCCGGTGGAGTCGCCCGTGCTGCCCACCTTGGCCACGCTCTCCCCTGCCAGCGCGAGATCGCCCGCGCTACACAGCAGCACCGAGCAATGGGCATAGAGAATTTCCAGCGCAGCGGTGCGCACGGTCACGTAATAGCCGTAGCTGGTATCCCACCCTGCCGCCGTGACGGTGCCGCTGTATACGGCGCGCAGCGGTGTTCCTGCCGGAGCGGCAACGTCGATGCCGGTGTGAAAGCCTGTCCCGCCGCTTAGAGGATCGGTGCGGTAGCCAAAGGGTGAGGTCACACGCCCCTCCTCCAACGGCAGCACCGTGACCTGCGGTACGGCAAGCGGCGAAAAGGAGGCTCCGTCGGGCGGTGCCGTGACCGACACCGCCTCGCCCAACGGAATATCTTTACCCCCAACAGCTTCCTCTTCTTGAACCAGCAGCGTTGCTAAGCCGTCATCCAGCATCCATTGCCGCAGCACGGTGCGCAACTGCTCCCAGCTTTGGCCACCGATCAAGCGAAACAGCAGCGCCAACAGCAAAATCACACCGCACACGATGCTTTGTACCGCCAACAGAGAAAACCGCCCGGGTGTGCGGCGCGATTCTGCCATAGTGAGTCCTCCTTAAACGATAATGCAGATCAGTCCATTACAGCCCTCGTTGATGATACGCTCCACCGTATCCTTGAGCTTCAAGCGAGCATCGCCCGGCATACGGTACAATTTATTATGCAAGCCTTCGTTGACAAGGCCGTACAACGACGTACCGAAAATGTTGGAATCCCAAATCTTGGCCGGGTCGGCCTCAAACTCACGCAGCAAGTAGTTGACCAGTTCCTCTGACTGCTTTTCCGAGCCCACGATGGGGGCTACCTCGGTGGTAATATTGGCCTTCATTAAGTGGATGGACGGCGCCGTAGCACGCAAGCGCACACCGTAGCGGCCGCTCTGCTTGATGATCTCGGGCTCATCCAGCGACATTTCATCCAAAGCCGGCATAACGATCCCATAGCCGGTGGCCTCCACCTGCTCCAGTGCACCGCGAATCTTTTCGTATTGGCGGCGAATGGCGGCCAGCTCGTTCATGCGCGTCATCAGCTCGCCCTCATCGGCCACCGCAATACCCGTGGTTTCACTGAGCACTTGATAAAACAGTTCCGGCAACACCGACAGCTCAACGACACCGCTGCCGCTGCCGAGATCGACCGTATCCAGACCCACGTGGCTTACGTATTCGTGATCGGCCAATAAGCGGCCAATGCCTTCCAGTTCGCGGATCTTGGACACACCGCCCACCGATTCACGCACGGCATTCACAATGCTGCGACGAACCGGATGCTCACGGTCGAGCGCCATCACCCACGGCGGCATTTTGAAGCCGATGCGGTTCACAGGAAATTCGAACAGCACGGTTTCCAAAATTTCGCGGATCTTCTCCTCGCTGATCTCCAAGCAGTTCACCGGGCAAACCGGCACGCCGTAGACTTCGCTCATTTCGGCACACAGCGCCGCCGTGGCAGCGCTGCTCGGATCGGTGGTGTTGAGCAGCACAGCAAACGGCTTGCCGAGCGCCTGCAGCTCTCCGATCACACGCGCCTCGGCCTCGGCGTATTCGGCGCGCGGAATTTCGGTAATGCTACCATCGGTGGTGATGACCAGCCCAATGGTGGAATGCTCGGCAATGACCTTTTGCGTACCGACCTCGGCTGCCATATTAAACGGCACCTCTTCATCGAACCACGGCGTTTTCACCATGCGCGGGGCGTTTTCTTCAATATACCCCAGCGCCGACGGCACCACGTAGCCCACGCAATCGATCATGCGCACCTTCATTTCCGCCGCACCGCTTACCGTGATTCCCACCGCCTGTTCGGGAATGAACTTGGGCTCGGTAGTCATAATGGTGCGCCCTGCCGACGACTGCGGCAGCTCATCCACGGCCCGCTCGCGGCTGTATTCGCTGTCGATGTTGGGCAGCACCAACGTATCCATAAACTGCTTAATAAACGTAGACTTGCCCGTGCGCACCGGACCGACTACCCCAATATAAATATCTCCGCCGGTCCGTGTGGCGATATCCTGATATATGCTGTTGCTCGTTGTCATGATCCTTCCTCCGCTCACATCGTTGTTTGTACATTCCTATGAACGTGGGACAGCGTTTATGACAAGCCACAAAAGAAAACCGCATCGCAAGCCGTTGCTTGCGATGCG
>JAFVSK010000055.1 GCA_017503785.1 Clostridia bacterium | reverse complement strand
CGAGATCCGCGGTCACCGCCGCACGTATATCGGTTCCAAAGCCGGCCGTATTGTTGAGGCTCTTGTGCAGGCAAAAACCTCCAATCCGCTGATATTGCTGGATGAGATCGACAAGCTGGCCTCGTCGCCGAACGGCGATCCGTCGTCGGCGCTGCTGGAGGTGCTGGATACCGAGCAGAATGTGGCGTTCCGTGACCATTACTTAGAAATGCCTTACGACCTGTCGCAGGTGTTGTTCATTACCACCGCGAACACGGCCGAGGATATTCCCGCACCGCTGTATGACCGCATGGACGTGATTACCCTGTCCAGCTACACGGCCGAGGAAAAGTTTCATATCGCCCGCAAGCATTTGGTGAAAAAGCAGCTGAAGCAAAACGGGTTAAGCAGTCGCCAGCTGCGCATTACCGATGCCACGCTTCGTCTGTTGATCGACGGCTACACCCGCGAAGGCGGTGTGCGTAATTTAGAGCGTGCGTTGGGAACGCTGTGCCGCAAGAGCGCGCAGAAAATCGTTTCCGGCGAAGTGACGAGTTTGTCTATCCGTCCCGATAGTGTGGAAGAGTATCTTGGCCCGCGCCGTTTCAAGGACGATGAAACCGCCAAAACCGACGAGGTGGGTGTGGTGAACGGCCTGGCGTGGACGGCCGTGGGCGGTGAAACCATGCCGGTTGAGGTGGCCGTTATGGACGGCACCGGCAAGGTGGAGCTGACCGGCTCGTTGGGTGACGTGATGAAGGAATCGGCGCGTGCGGCGATCAGTTACGTGCGTTCCCGCGCCGACGACTGGAAGATCGACGGCGATTTCTACAAGACGAAGGATATTCACATTCACGTACCGGAGGGCGCTGTGCCTAAGGACGGTCCTTCGGCCGGTGTTACGATGGCAACGGCAATGGTGTCGGCGCTTACGGGAATTCCCGTTCGTCACGACGTGGCTATGACGGGCGAGATCTCGCTGCGCGGCCGCGTGCTGCCCATTGGCGGCTTAAAAGAAAAAACCATGGCGGCCTACCGTCACAATTTAACGACGGTGGTGATACCGCAGGCCAACGAGCCCGATCTGGCAGAGTTGGATGAGGCGGTGCGAGGTAAACTGAACTTTGTTACCGCACGCAGTATGGACACTGTGCTGAAAACGGCGTTGCGCATGTAAGAAGGAGGCGGCAGTTATGAAAATCGAATCCGCGCAATTTGAATTATCGGTAGGAATCGGCAGCCAGCTGCCGCCGTCGGAGTTGCCGGAGGTGGCCGTATCGGGGCGTTCCAACGTGGGTAAGTCCTCACTCATCAATCGGGTGCTTAACCGCAAATCGTTGGCGCGCACCAGCGCCACTCCCGGTAAGACTATCACCGTGAACTTTTATCGGTTGGATACGATGCGCTTGGTCGATCTGCCGGGCTACGGCTATGCCAAGCTGTCACGCTCGGAAAAGCAACGATTTTCCGAGGCGATCGGTGGGTATTTAGGTGACGACCGTGACTTGCGCCTAGTGTTGCAGCTCATTGATATGCGTCATCCGCCCACAGCCGATGACAAGCAAATGCTGGAAGCCTTGGCGGAAAGCGGCTTGCCGTTCGTGGTGGTGCTTACCAAATCGGATAAGCTGAACAAATCGCAACGCGAAGCACAGATGGCGGTATTCGCCGAAGCCTTTGCCGACTACGAGGGATTGCAATACATTCCGTTTTCCTCGTTAAACGGCGAAGGCGTGGACGAGCTTCGTGCAATTTTGGCAGAAGTTACAGAAGAATGAAAGGATGAAGACGTATGGCATCGCAAAAGAAGACCTATGTATCACCTGAAATGGAGCTGTTAACCCTGACTATGCCGGAGCAGCTGGCTTCGCTCAGCGTGGACGATGGCGATGAGCCGCAGACCTACGCACAAACGCAAAGCGGCGTTTGGACACCGTGGGTGTGATTTTTAAAATTTTCCAATCGTGTATTTTGGTTACAGCCGGGTAAACTAGTTGTGGCGGCATTGTTGTGTCCGTCGAATCAGCTGAAGGAGGTACCGGTATGGAAACCAACACTTGTAAGGAAAACAAGGCGATCCAGTGCACCGTGCAGCAGTGTCGTTATCATTGCTCGCAGGGCAACTACTGCTCGCTGAACTCGATCCAGGTGGGTACGCACGAAATGAACCCCACCGATTGCCAGTGCACGGACTGCCAGTCGTTCGAGTGCAAATAAGCTGAAAAAAGCGGAGAAAGACAACCGTCTTTCTCCGCTTTTGTGTTGTGCTACTTACAGGATCTCGCCTACGTGCCACACGCCGTCCTTCTTGAGCCAGAAAAGCCCCTTGTCGGTCACGGCGGTGATATTCTCATAGACAGGTTCGATGATGGTTTTTCCTCTTTTATCAATTAAACCGTACTTATCGCCGCGACGGACAACGATGTAGCCGTTGGTGACAGAATACAGATCAGCACCCATCCAAGGGTCTTCGTACACGGCATCGTAGATAAACTCGGTCACAGCAGTGCCATCCTCGCGGATGTAACCCCATTTACCGTTCTTTTTAACCGCCGCCAATCCGTCGACGAATCCGATATAGGCGTAATCCTCATAGATGAAATCCGTAATCAAGGTTTGCTTTTTTGCATCAAAAAGGGCATAGTTGTCGGAAAGCTTTTCAACCATGAGTTCGGGATGCTCGGGGTTTTCGTTGAGAGCGACGATCTCCCGTATAGCGAGCACGGGCGTCGCGTCGACAACGTATGAGCCGAGTGAGCCGCGCGGATCGGTCAGTTCC
Organism: Clostridia bacterium; assembly: GCA_017503785.1. GTDB lineage: Bacteria > Bacillota > Clostridia > Oscillospirales > Acutalibacteraceae > RGIG3009. The sequence continues at coordinate 417 of JAFVSK010000055.1, read as the reverse complement.
ACATAATCCTTATATGTGAAGGGCTTTATAAATTCATCGTGGCAGGAGAGAACGGGCGCGTCGTTATGCCAGTACACATCGTATCCATCCGTGTATCCCCAGGCGTCGTATTCGACGGGAGAGACGGTGCCGTCGGCTTCAAAATGCCAGGCATTGGGGTAGTCTAGAGCCGTCAGTACGGTAATCGGGCTGTGTGGGGCGATTTCTCTGAGACTAATGGCCGGATATTCGATGGGAACGATGACAGTACCTCCAAAATCAACAATACCGTATTTTTCACCTTTTTGGATAACACAAAATTGATAGTTCGGTGTGCCTTGCGAATAGAAAATATCATCCGCTTCGATGCTGACGGAGCGCAATCGCCACTGCGTATCCGATGGCGCGGTTATCGTCGTCGTCGTTGTCGTCTCTGAT
>JAFVSK010000054.1 GCA_017503785.1 Clostridia bacterium | reverse complement strand
CATAAAGGCATAAAAAACTCCCTGTGGTTGTTACCACAGGGAGTTTTTGTTTTTATAAACAGTCGTTTAACAGCAGATTGCCCACGTGAGCCCCCAGCGTAAACGCCGCCGCATTGCTGGAGGGCAGCATCATTGCGTACAACGCCTCACGTACAGTCAGCGTGTCGCCTGCCTTGAGATCGCCCACATAAAAGCCGCTTGGCTGAATGGCGTCCAACACGTCCTGACGGATCGTCAGCACGTCGTCGAGATCGTTCACCTGCTCTGCCACGATCGCCGCCGTGAGCATTTTGGTCATAGAGGCCGGCCGCAGCTGCTCGCCCGCGTTCTTTTCGTACAAAATGTCTAACGTGGCATGATATTCACTGCCCGCCAACGGCGGTACCACACACACGATCGCGCTTTGCGCACACACCTCGGCTTTTGTGTTGTCCATCGAGCGGTTGCGATATTTGGCAACCGCCGCATCCAACGCCTCGCGCGCAGCTTGATAGCGATTGCGCGGCTTGTCTGTGCCCTCGTCTGCCCCCATGATGGTGCAGGCGAGCAGCACGTCGCTGTCGGGCATCCGCACGATCACCGACAGATTATTCATGTTGTACCGTGTCAGCTGTCCGGTCTTGCCACCGATAACCTCGTAATGCTCCGTGAGCAGGGGAGAGGCAGCATCCTCCAGCACGGTTGAGTGCAATGCCCATTCTCGCGGCTGCTTGCCGCCCAGTGCCACCGTGTAATGGGGCGTGCCCCACACGGCGCGCAGTGCCTCACATTCATTGCCGCGAATAAGACAGCGCAGCATATCTCGTGCTGTCGATACGTTGTCGATCCCGCACGGATCGCGGAACAGGGTGTTGTTCGACAACCCCAGCTCCTCAGCCTTCACTTCCATGTACTCGCAGAACACACTCAAGCAGTCCTGCACAGGAAATTCCAATACGTCCTTTTTCACTGTTGTTATCCCCTTATTGCTTCAGCAGATCGCGGATCATCCGCGCGCACTTATACACGTCGCCACCGCCCATGGTGATCACCAGATCCCCTTCGCGCGCGTTGGCAGCCACAAAACGGCTGATTTCCTCAAAGGTGGCCAGATAATGCGCTCCGTCGATCTGATCGGTGATCTGCTGCGACGACACGTTCCACTCATTTGTTTCGCGAGAACCCATAATATCGCTCACGACCACCTCGTCGGCCACCGACAGCGCTTGAGCAAACTCGTTCAAGTGCCGTGCCGTGCGTGAAAACGTAAACGGCTGGAAAACCGCCCACACGCGCTCATACGGCATCGCCTGTGCCGTACTCAGCGTGGCACGGATCTCGGTGGGATGATGCGCGTAATCGTCCACAATGGTCACACCGGCGAAGGTTCCCAAAAACTCAAATCGCCGTCCGGCTCCGCAAAACGCTGCCAAACCGGCAGTAATCTCCTCCATGGTCGCACCGCACAGATGCGCCACCGCTGCCGCGCCCAGCGAATTCAGTACGTTGTGCTTCCCCGGCACACCCAAGCGAATGTGTGCCGCTTTCTCGCCGTTGTGATATAAATCGTAGCAACCGTAAGCGCCGTCAAATTCGCCCACGTTGCGGGCTTGCCACTCGCAACTGCCGTCAAATCCGTAGCGAATGATCGGCACGTGCGTGAGCCCCTCCACCGCGATCAGCGTTTCGGGGTCCTCGGCATTTACCACCAACGCACGCGTGGTCTGCTTGGCAAACTTACGGAACGAGGCGATCACGCCCTCCAGTGAACCGAAATAATCCAAATGATCGGCATCCACGTTCAGAATGAGCGAGATTGCCGGCTCCATTTCCAAATAATGATCCTGAAACTCGCACGCCTCGCAAACAAACACGTCCGACTCACCGGCGCGGCCGTTGGCATCGATCAGCGGTAACCGACCGCCGATAAACACCGACGGATCGTGTCCGCCCTGCAGCAGGATTTGCGATACCATGGACGACGTGGTGGTTTTTCCGTGCGTACCTGCCACCGCCACCGTCGATGCAAAACTGCGTGAGAGCAACCCCAAAAGCTTGGCACGCTCCATCAGCGGGATCCCGCGGTCGGCAGCGGCCACCAGTTCGGGATTATCGGCCCGCACCGCGGCGGTATATACCACCAGCTCCGCGTCACCCACGTTTTCGGCGGCCTGCGGCATCATCACGGTGATGCCCAACCGCCGCATCCGCGCGAGGTTGTCCGACTCATTCACGTCCGAACCGGTAACGGTAAAGCCCTGCGAATGTAATATTTCGGCCAACGGGCTCATTCCCGAGCCGCCGATCCCCACAAAATGTACCCGATGAATATTCGGGAGAAAGGTGTTCAACATACGGTTCCCCTCCAATAAGGCTATTATATTGCTTCGCGCTCCAAAAATAAACCCCTTTTTAAAATTTTATAAAATCTTTTCAATTGTATGCGATTACCTGTTGAAGTTCGGCGCAGAATTTGTTATAATTAATCTAATTATCGGAATCATCTTGGAAAGGGACTTTTGTATGGCCAAAACCCGCGTTATCACTCCGGAGGAGCTGGAACAGCAAGAGCCGTTTAAAGAACAGCTTCGTCGGTTTTACGAACAACGTCAGCCGGGCGTTGCCCCGCTGGCATATATACGCACCTACGGTTGTCAGCAAAACGTTGCCGATTCCGAACGCATGAAGGGTCAGCTGGCCCAGATCGGCTTCGGCTTCACCGACAAGCCTGAAGAAGCCGACTTTATTTTGTTCAACACCTGCGCCGTGCGCGAGCACGCCGAAGACCGCGTGTTCGGCAACGTGGGTGCGCTCAAGGCGCTCAAGCGCCGCCGCCCCGAAATCCTGATTGCGCTGTGCGGCTGTATGGTGCAGCAGGAGCACATTGCCAAAAAGCTCTATCAAAGCTATCCGTTCGTTGGCTTGGTGTTCGGCACGCACGTGCAGCACCGTCTGCCCGAGTTGATGGTGCGCACATTGGTGGAACGCCGCCGCGTGGTCGAGATCCCCGAATGTGACGGCGTTATCACCGAAGGTATTCCCGCCGAGCGCGACGGCACGTTTAAAGCCTTTTTGCCCATCATGTACGGTTGCAACAATTTTTGCACCTATTGCATCGTTCCGTACGTGCGCGGGCGCGAGCGCAGCCGCGACCCCGAGTTCATCATAGCCGAAGCCAAGGAGCTGGTGCGGCAGGGCTACCGCGAGATCACGCTGCTGGGGCAAAACGTCAATTCCTACGGCAAGGGCGAAGCACACGGCGTAGATTTCCCGGAGCTTCTTAAGCGCCTAAACGCCATCCCGGGCGACTTTTTAATTCGCTTTATGACCTCACACCCCAAGG
>JAFVSK010000053.1 GCA_017503785.1 Clostridia bacterium | reverse complement strand
CGGTATCACGCGCGAGCATACCATCTCATTAAGCAGTACTCGTCGGCTCCCATCAGCTCCAACCATGCGTTGGTGCACTATATGCCGTACCGTCCGTTTGATCGCATGGATAACATTGCCACCCAGTATCACGACATGATCGATCACGAGTTCTTTTTTCACGCCATTCGCACGGGCGAGATCGTGTATCCGCACCGCGACGGTGTGTACGATCCCGACGTGAAGGATGCGATCGACTTTTGGGCCATCAACAGCTACACACGCTCGCTCATTGATTCGCGCACGGCTGCGATGGAGCGCAAGACCTACGATCACAAGCGACTGACGATGGTGGACAAGGATTTCTACTTGGAGGAGTTGTTCCCCGAGTGCATGATCGCCAACCTCAGCCGCCTGCACGATAAGCCCATTTATATTACGGAAAACGGCTTATCCACACTGGATGACCGCTTCCGCATTGTGTATTTAATTACCTATCTTAACGCCATTCACGAGGCCATTCGCCAGGGCGCCGATGTGCGCGGCTACTTGTATTGGTCGTTGCTGGACAATTATGAATGGGCCAGCTTTAAGCCGCGCTTTGGGCTGTGCCACGTGGATTTCGATACCTTTAAGCGCACTGTGAAGCCCAGCGGGTATTTTTACCGTGAGATCATTCGCGAAAACGGTGTGAACAACGCAATGATACGCCGTTATTTGAAGGAGCTGCCCACGCTGGATCACGCCAATCCGCAGTTTCAGCGGCCGTTCATTTACCCCGGATATTTGGAGAAATAAAGAAAACCGCCGAACCTCGTGTTCGGTGGTTTTCTTTATTGTTCGGGTGCCTTGAGAATGGTGATGAGATCCTCCACCTCGGTTACCACGGTGTAGCCGTGGTTGACACAGCTGACGTAGTAGGCGGTGGATTGCTTTAGGAAAGCGGGGCGCATATCCAGCACCACGTAGTCGGTGTCGGGATCGCCCTCGTGGTAAACGTCCTCATAGATCACGGCGCGTTGTGCCAAGTGCGGCAGCAGCACCGTGGAGGCGGTAACGGAAACGTCGTCGGGAACGGTGTCGAGAATGGCTTCCATTTGCACGAACGTGTCGCGTTGCTTTAGGTAGCCGCCGGTGTAGTGCGCAAACGAGGGAAGCACCAGCATGACATACAGCAGGCCTGCCGTGACAGCGCTGAACACCAAGTGCTCGCGGCGGAAGCGCGGAGGACTGTCGGCCGCGTTTTGAATGAGCAGATAGAACAAAAACGGCAGTGTGCCGAAACTGTATTGGAAGTTGATATCGAACTGATACACGTACTGGGTGAGCAGGTTGAGCAGCAGCGGCAACAGCAGCAAGAAGCGGCTCCATTTGCCGCGCGGTGTCCACAGCAGGGCACCGAGGGGGAGCAGCAGCTCGTACAGCCAAATCAGCTTTTTAGACAGATTGGCAGGCTTGACGATAAGCTCTAAAAAGTAGGCGGGATCGCGAAGCAGGGTACCGAGCAAGCCGTCGGTAATGACACTGCCGCTGAGCAGATCCTCGTATCGTCCGAACATGGCGCCCTCGCCGAAGGTCTTCAGCAGCCAAATGGCGGTGGCGAAATAGGCGGCAGCGCCCAAAAGCAGTGGCAATGCGCGGCGTGGGTCGCGGCGCGCGAGCAGCACGTAGATGGCAAAGAACGCCACGTACACGGCGGCATCCTCTTTGACGCTGAGAATGAGCACCGCTGCCAGTGCCATGAAGCCGTAGCGCTGTTTTTCGTAGCAAACGAACAGCCATAAAAGCAGCGGTACCAGGAAGCAGTTTTCGTGGATATCGTAATTGCAGCCGTTGGAGAGCGCCGGATATAAGGCATATAAGAATGCCACGGCGGCGGTGGCTGCGTGCGACAGCTGATAGTGACGGGCCAGCTTGTACAGCGGCCAAACGCCGCTTGCCAGCACCACCGCTTGGGCGATCTGCAACGTGAGCGGTGAGGGAGCCAGCATATAAAACGGCAGGATCACGTAATAGATGGGCGAAATATGTACCGCAAAATGCGACAGCACCGCATCGCGCTCGCAGGTGACGATGGGAAGCCCTGTTTTGCTCATGTTATGGAACATGTTGCAGAAAATGCCGAAATCGTAATTGGGTGCGGAAAAGGTGAGGTACCGCAAGCAGGTGGTGCTGCCGATCACCAGTGCAAACCACACGGCGGCACCGATGCACAAGCCGATGCACAGCCCCCGAGACAGCGGGCGCGGCAACAGGGAGTGTTGTTCGCGCCGCATGAGCGGAAACAGCACGATGCCCACCGCAAACACGATGAGGGCGACCAGCGCGAAGCTATCGGTCGCGGTGCGGAAAATCACTAAAATAACGGCGTAGAGCACGGTGCAAACCGCCAGTGCCGCGGCCGAAAACCGCTGCTTCGGCAGAAGGTGCTGCACCACGGTGAAGAGCACGAATATGCCCAGTGTGAGCAACAGAAAGCCCCAGCTGAGTAGAATGGTTCGTGAGCGAAGAATTTCAAAGATCGCACAACTCAAAAACCACGAGGCGAGCAGCCGCATGGGGCTTTCGGGAAACGTGATAAATCGGTTTAGCAAGCCGCGCACGGCAGTCACCTCCTTGGGGAAGTTTAGAATTACGGTTAGCCGGCAGCCGTGGTAGTGGTTGTTACCGCGGTGGTTGTGGTGCCTGCCGCCGTGGTGGTACCGGTACCGGTTGCGGTGGTGGTGCCGGTGGTGTCATCGGCTTCAACGGTGGTTTGCGACAAGGCAAACAACGTCCATTCATCGTCGATGAGCACGAAGGTCATGCGGTAGTGCACGGGAACGGCTTCGATCTGCTTGCCGTTTTTGGTGTACACAGGTTCGAAGCTGACGATGCACGAAAAATCGTTGGCAGTGTAGCAGCTGTAGTCGGAAACGACGGTATTGCGGAATTCGTAGGATTCGTGCTTATTAAACCACACGTTGCTGAAGTTGCGAATGGTTTGATACAGCTGGCTTTCCTTGTGAATGTATTTCAGCAGCTCGGTGCGCGAAGCATCCTTGGCAATGAATTTGGCGTAGGTATGCGCTGCTTTGATGGCCAGAGCTTCGTTTTCGGACCGTTCGGCGGTGGCGGGAAGATCCACGCGGATGACCTGATCGTTGGTCGTGACGGTGCAGGCTTCGCCGCTTAACGAAAAGGCGGTGATGGTGGGCGGATTGAGCAGCCCCTCCAGCGTGTATTCGCGAACGGTGGGTAAGTCGAGCTCGGCGCCCTCCTCAACGGAGAATACCGTGCTTTGAACCTCCTTGGAGGGGAGGGACAGCAGGTTGATATCGGTGCCGTTTACGGTGATGCGCACGTCGTCGGAGGCGAGCAGCGTGAACGGCTTTTGATAGACAAGCTCGGT
>JAFVSK010000052.1 GCA_017503785.1 Clostridia bacterium | reverse complement strand
TCACCTTATGATTTTCCGACTCGGTTTCCACACCCTCGCACAGCACGCGAATGTCCAGTGCGTGCGCCATGCGGATAATGCCCGTCAGCACGGCGTAGCCGCGGCTGTCGGAGGCCTTGATAACGATGTGGCGGTCGATCTTGATCACGTCGATGGGATAATCGCACAGGTCGCTGAACGAGGTGTAGCCGCTGCCGAAATCGTCCAACGCAATGCGGCAGCCCAGCTTTTTAATGGCCAAAATGTTTTTGTACGCCACCGCGCTGTCGCTCACCAGCGAATCCTCGGTCAGTTCCACCAGAAGCTTTTCGCGGTCGAACGCATAGCGCGACAACACCGCCTCGAACTGCTCGGCAAAATCCGCTTTGGAAAGCGTGGTGCGTGTGAAGTTGCACGACAGATACAGCCCTTCGTATGCCGTTCCCCGCCATGCCTGCAGCAGCGCGCAGGTCTTTTCAAAAACGTACAGATCCAGCTTGTCGATCATGCCCGCCACTTTCATGTCCTCAATATAATTGGCAGGCGACAGCACCCCCTCCTCGGGGCTGTGCCAGCGCGACAGCACCTCCGCACCGCACAGCGTGCGGTTATCGGTGTCGAAGATAAACTGCAAATACAGCTGAAACTCCTCCTGCTCAATGGCGGCGGAGATCTTCTTTTGCAGGCGGCTTTTCATCGCCACGCGGCCCAGCATCTGCTTATCGCACAGGCACACGTTCTGCCCCTCGTTTTCTGCATACAAATACCCCTGCCGCGCGTTGTACAGCACCGTTTCGGCAGGCAGCTGTTGCTTGTCGAGCGGGAACACACCGCAGCGGAACGCCGCATCGTTTTCGCCCGCGTGGCCGTCCTTATACTCGTTCAGCGTGCGCACCAGTTCTGCCGCCTTGGCAAGTGCCCGCTCGGTGTCGGGACACAGGAAGCACGCCGCAAACACGCCGTTGTCGATGCGCGCCGCAAAATCCGTATCGCCCATGGCGCTCACCAGCGTGCTCGCCGCATAGCGCTGCAGCTCCTCCGACTCGGCCTGTCCGAAATAGGTTTCAATTTTTTTAATATCCAGCGCCACGTAGGCCACGTAATACAACGAGCGCATATCCGCAGGCAGATGATGCGCGTAGCAATCCTCAAAATAGGCAATGTTGCCAATACCCGTTAACGGATCGTTAAGCTTTTGCGCCTGCTGCTCGTTGCCGCGGCGGCGGTGCTTTACCAATCGCACCGTCAGCACGACCACCGCCACGAGCAACACTCCCACAGCCGCAGCCAGCCACAGCGCCGCGTCGGGCACCTGCGGACGGCCCTCGAGCTTCATGGCGGCCGCCAGCCACGTGTGCTTATCGGCCGCCTGCACGGCAGCCTCCACCTCGGCCACCAGCTGCGGGGCGGCGATCTTCGTAAACCCGATGCACACGGTCACCGTTTCGCCGTCCTTCTCATAAGAAAACAGCTCCAGCTCCTTGGCCACCGCCACCGTGCCCTGCTCGTAGGCCGACACCAGCTCCACCTGGCAATTTTCACCAAGCTCCTGCTGCCGATCTTCACGGTCGGCCGCCACGTAGGCAAACTCCAGGCCGCTTTGGCGGCTGATCTCCTCGTACAGCTTCGGCAAAATACCCTCGTAGCTTTTGGTTTTTTCGTTATAAAATTCCAACGGATACAACGCGGGGTTGCCCGCTACGTACACGGCGGCCCCTGCCGTGGGCTCTTCGGTGGAGATCACCGCCGCCTCGGCGGCAACGCCCACGGAAAACACCGTGAATATCAAAAGTGCCAAGCATAGCAGCTTTTTCATACAGTGACACCCTCTTTGGCATGAGATTCAACATACGCCTTGCTTATTTCACGTTGATCTTCTTGCGTTCAATGCGGCCCCAGTTCAGCTTTTTCTTTTTGTAGCCGAAAAAGGCGGTCGCGCGCACAAACGCCATAACAAACCGCAAAAACGTAATTTCAAAGAAGCACAGCAGCACGGCTTTGAGTGCATCCTTAAACGAGATCTTCAGATCAACGGTCTGGGTGCGCGCAAAAAACGCCGTTAAGGTCAAAATGCAACCAAACACCGCATACACCCCAAAGAACAGCAGCATAAACGGAAGGTTGATGAGATCCACCAGCAGCGCGAGCAGCATGGTCACCACGCCCAGAATTTCAATAAAGGGCGACAGCAGCTCATACAGCAGGAAATAGAAAAACGACACGAAGCTCACGGCGCCGAACTTGGTGTTAAACAGCATCACCCGGTGCTTCCACATGCTCTGGAACAGCCCCAAATGCCAGCGCTTGCGCTGCTTGCACAGATCCTTCAGCCGCTCCGGCGCCTGCGACCAGCAGATCGCGTCGGTGGCGTACTTCACGCAATACGGAATTTCGTTCAGCGTGCAGTATTCGTGCAGCTTCACCACCAGCTCCATATCCTCACCCATGGTGGAATGATCGTACCCGCCGGCGGCGATCACGGTGTCTTTCTTAAACAAGCCGAACGCGCCCGAAATAATGAGCGAGCCGTTAAACTTATCGAACAAAATGCGCGATGCCAAAAACGACCGATCGTATTCCAGCACCTGCATACACGCCAGCACGTTTTGCGGCAGCTGATAATCCAGCACCCGCCCCTGCTCCAGTGTAACGCTGTTGGCGGGGCGCACCACGCCGCCCACCGCCACAATGTTCTCCTGCTCCAGCAGCGGGCGGGAGATCTTGCTCAGCGAATCGTACTGCAGCACGGAATCGGCATCCATGCAAATAAAATACGGATATCGGCAGGCGTTGATGCCCATGTTCAGCGAATCCGCCTTGCCGCCGTTTTTCTTGCGAATGAGTGTCAGCGGCACCTTTTCGCTCACCGATTCATACACAAATTGCTCGGGCTGGCAAGCGATCTTGCGGTGAATGGGCCGACGGATCGGCTTCATGCGAAACGCCTCGATCAGCTTTTGCGAGGTGGTATCCTTTGAGCCGTCGTCCACCACCACAATTTCGTACAGCGTATACTCCAGCGCCAGCAGCGACTTCACGGTTTCCACCACCGTGACCTCCTCGTTGTAGGCGGGCACGATGATGCTGATGGGCACGTAATAGTTTTGCAGCAGGGTGTTTTTCAACTTTTCCTGATGCCGTTTTTTGTACAGCTCCGAGGAGCCCACCACCACCGCCAAAAACAAAAAGGAGGAATACCCAATAAGATACACCACGAAAAACACGTTAATGTAATCCAAAATGGTTTTGATGATCAAAAACACATTATCGCCGATCATACCGTCGCCCCCTCCTTTTCCGTCAGCTTCTTGCGGTCGAACCGATACCGCAGCATTTCGGAGGCGTAGCGATCGCCGCCCTCAAACACGTCGATCATATCCTCGTAGGTCACACCCAAGCGCTCCAAGCTGTCAGACGCGTTGTAGCGCACGTACCAGTTCTTGTCGCACAGCAGGTCTTTTATTAAGTTGACGTGTGACGGA
>JAFVSK010000051.1 GCA_017503785.1 Clostridia bacterium | reverse complement strand
GTGCGGTGTGGCCAAGGCACTGATGGAAAAGGGCTGGGACGGCTACGTGCGCCCCGACCACGGTCGTATGATCTGGGGCGAGACCGGCCGCTACGGCTACGGCTTGTTTGACCGCGCACTGGGTGCTACCTACATTGTGGGCTTGTTTGAGGCCCTGGAAAAGGAGATTAAGAAATGAGCAAGGTAATTGTTGTGACGGGTGCCGGCGGCGTGCTGTGCTCCGGTTTTGCTGAGCATTTGGCAAAGGCAGGCCACAAGGTGGCGCTGCTGGACTTGAACGAGCAGGCTGCACAGGCGGTTGCCGATCGCATTAACGCAGCGGGCGGCGTGGCGAAGGCCTATGCCTGCAACGTGCTGGACAAGGAGTGCATTGAGGGTGTGCATCAGAAGGTGCTGGCCGATCTGGGCAAGTGCGATATTCTGATCAACGGTGCCGGCGGCAACAACCCCAAGTGCACCACCGCTCACGAGGAGTATGAGGCCGGTGACGAATCGGCTACCGATTTCCTCACCTTCTTCAACATTGACGAGAAGGGCTTTAACTTTGTGTTTGACTTGAACCTCAAGGGCGTGCTGCTGCCCAGCCAGGTGTTTATGACGGATATGCTGGGCCGCGAGGGCTGCTGCGTGCTGAACGTGTCCTCGATGAACGCCTATCGCCCGCTCACCAAGATCCCCGCTTACTCGGCTGCCAAGGCAGCGGTGACCAACTTCACCTCGTGGCTGGCCGTGCACTTTGCGAAGCAGGGCATCCGTGTGAACGCTATTGCGCCCGGTTTCTTCGTGTCTAACCAGAACCGCGCGCTGCTGTTCGATGCCGAGGGTAAGCCCACGGCGCGTACCGAGAAGATTCTGCGCTCCACGCCCATGGGCCGTTTCGGTGAAGCCGAAGAGCTGCTGGGCACGGTGGATTGGCTGCTGGATGAAACGAAGTCCGGCTTTGTAACCGGTATTACGGTGCCGGTGGACGGCGGCTTCTCGGCGTATTCGGGAGTGTGATCGTGATGGAGGATTTACGCATTTTTGCGTTTGCCGACGAGGCGGATCCTACATTTGAGGGTCAGATCGCGGCAATGAAGCGCAACGGCTTGGCCGGCTTGGAGATCCGCGGTGTGGATGGAGCCAACGTTTCGGATATTACACCCGAAAAGGCGAAGGAGCTGCGCAACCGCTTGGAAGCCGAGGGGCTGATCACGTGGTCGATCGGTTCGCCCATTGGTAAGATCCATATTGAAACCGACGATTTCGAGGCGCACAAGGAAAAGTTTAAGCACACGCTGGAGATCGCCAATATTTTGGGCGCGGAAAACCTGCGTATGTTTTCGTTCTATATGCCGGAGGGCAAGGACCCTGCTATTTATAAGAACGAGGTGATCGATCGCCTGGGTTCGCTGGCAACGTTGGCGGTGGGCAGCGGCGTGATCTTGTGCCACGAAAATGAAAAGGGCATCTACGGCGACAACGCCAAGCGTTGCCTGGACATTTTAGAGGCCGTGCCGCTGCTGCGTGCGGTGTTTGATCCGGCAAACTTTGTGCAGTGCGGTCAGGATACGCTGGAAGCGTGGGATATGCTGCGCACGTATGTGAAATATTTGCACATTAAGGATTCTAAGCTGAACGGCGATATCGTTCCTGCCGGCGAGGGTGCCGGTAATGTTCCGTTCATTTTGAACGAATACCGCACGTTGGGCGGCTTTGCCGTGACGATGGAGCCGCATCTGGCAGAATTTTGGGGCCTGGGCGCGTTGGAGCGCGAGGGCGAAAAGAGCCAGGTGGGCGGTCAGAAATATGCTGACTTGAACGAAGCGTTCGATGCCGGCGTGAATGCGCTGAAGGCGCTGCTGTAACAAAGGGTAGTTACCAAAGGGGTGTTTACCATGCAAAAGGTTCGTTTGGGTATTGTTGGTATTGGCAACATGGGCGGTGCTCATTGTAAGAACATTACCAAGAAAGGGCTCAGTCCCGAGGTGGAGCTTACCGCCGTGGCGGATATCAATCCTGCCAAGTTGGAGTGGGCCGAGCGTGAGCTGCCGGAAACGGTGGCGCGGTTCGATAATGCCGAGGCGCTGATGGACAGCGGCTTGGTGGATGCGATCTTGATTGCGGTGCCGCATTATTTCCATTCCGAAATTGCGGTGGCAGCGTTTGAACGCGGCCTGCACGTGCTCACGGAAAAGCCAGCCGGTGTGTACACCGAGCAGGTGCGTGCCATGTGTGAGGCGGCCGATCGCAGCGGCAAGGTATTTGGTATTATGTGGAACTGGCGTGCGCATCCGTTGTTTAAAAAGATGAAAGAACTGATGGATAGCGGTGTGTATGGCGAGATCCGCCGTGTGAACTGGCTTATCACGCTGTGGTACCGTTCGCAGGCGTATTACGATTCCGGCGATTGGCGTGCCTCTTGGGTGGGCGAAGGCGGCGGTGTGCTGATGAATCAGTGCCCCCACCAGCTCGACCTGTGGCAATGGCTGTGCGGTATGCCGAAAACGGTGAGCTCGAAGCTGCTGTACGGCAAATGGCATGACATTGAGGTAGAGGACGATGCTACCGTGGTGGTGGAGTATGAAAACGGCGCCACCGGCGTGTTTATTTCCAGCACGGGCGATGCCGGCGGCACCAACCGTTTGGAGATCTTAATGGACAAAGCCAAGCTGGTGGCCGAAAAGGAAACGCTGACCATCACCGAGTTTGAAACGCCTATTGATGAGTTTACGTACAACGGTCCTGCAGCGGGCGAGTTGAAATCGACCACCACGGTGCTGGAGTTTGACGATCCTCCGTATTTACATTCCGACGTGCTGAACGCGTTTGCTGCCGCGATCTTGCGCGGCGAGCCGCTGATTGCCGACGGCCGCGAGGGATTAAAGGAAACCACGCTGTCCAATGCGATCTATCTTTCGGATTGGCTCGGCCGCCCCGTGGAGCTGCCGCTGGACGAGAAGCGTTATCAGCGCGAGTTGAAAAAGCGCGTGAAAACCTCAAAAATGCGCACGGCGAAGCACACCAACGACAGCGCGGATCACACCGAAAGCTCGCGTGATCGCTGGCGCGTAAAATGGTAAGGAGAAGTGGGACGTATGAAAAAGTTTTTTGCGGAATTTAAAGAATTTATTGCCAAGGGTAACGTGTTGGATATGGCCATCGGTGTTGTCATCGGCGGTGCGTTCAAGGAAATCGTGAACGCGTTGGTGAACAATATCATTATGCCGCTCATCGGTATGCTGACCGGCGGTGTGTCGGTGGAAGAATGGAAATGGGTGCTGCAGCCCGCTGTTGTGGAGAACGGCGTGGAAAAATCGCCCGAGGTTGCCGTGCTGTACGGCGGCTTTATTCAGACGATCATTGATTTCCTGATCATTGCCTTTTGCATTTTTTTGACGCTGAAGGTAGTGTTGGCGCTGCAGGCGAAGACCCAAGAGCTGCTGCACAAGAAGGCCGAGGAGGAAGCGGCGGCAGAACCCGAAGCTCCTTCCGAAACCGAAATGGACGTGCTGAAAGACATTCGCGAATTGCTGCGCGTGCAGGACGCCGAGAAATAACAACCATAAAAACAAGCCGCAAACGCGGCTTGTTTTCTTTTTGGGCATACTGTTACGGGAGGTGATGGTATGTCTAAGAAAAAGCATCAACGTGAGCAAACCGAAATGGAGGAGCAGATCATTTACGGTCAGCCCGAAACGGCCGAAGAATTGCTGCATAAATACGGCACGTATGAAATTCAGCCGACGTTGGATTCCGATAACGAGTTTCCGAAGATCGGTGCCGGCTTGCCCACCGAAACGGCAAAAAAGCAGCGCGACGATGCATAAGCCTTGCCAAACGGGATACGCTAGCACCGAAGGGGTGGTTGCGATGGATTGGTGGATGGTGGCGAAGGCGTTTGTGGTGGGCGGCCTTATCTGTACGGTGGGGCAGGTGCTGATCGATTTGACCAAGCTGACACCTGCGCGCATTTTGGTGTTGTACGTTACGCTGGGTGTGGCGCTGACGGCGGTGGGACTGTACGAGCCGCTGATTGAGTTT
>JAFVSK010000050.1 GCA_017503785.1 Clostridia bacterium | reverse complement strand
CTCTTAAAACAATAAAATCGAAATAGGGGTTTGGGCTTACCTACAAACTCTTATGAAATAAAAAAACGCACCGGAAATATCGGTTTATCATTGGTTTCCTAAGTATGCTAAGGAAAAAAGATATATCGAAATATGGTTGCCTATAGAAAAAGCAAGATAACAAAAAGTTCCAGACAGAGATTTTTCTGCCTGGAACTTTTTGTTATCCGATCTCTTTTCCGTCTTTCCAATAGCCGGCATTCACGCGGCCGTCGGCAAAGATATACCGCCCGGGGCCGTTACGCTCACCGTTTTCCCATTGTCCCTCAAAGCGGTCGCCGCTCTTCCAGTAATAGGTGCCACTGCCCTCGCGTTTACCGTTCACCCACATGCCGTCGTACACGTCGCCGTCGGCATAGGTCATTTTCCCGCGGCCGTGGCGCCTACCGTTCTTCCAGTCGCCCGTGTACACCTCGCCATCCGTCCACGTGTACGTGCCATGTCCGCACTTTTGATCATTCACCCACGCGCCGCTATACACGTCGCCGTTCTTCCACGTGTACGTGCCGTGTCCGCTCACTTGATCGTTCACCCACTCGCCGTCGTACGCGTCACCGCTTTTATAGGTCATTTTTCCGCGACCGTGACAGCGAAGTCTGCCGTGCTCGGCTTCGTGCAACGCTCCCTCGTACACACTGCCGGTGCTGTAGCGCACCCGCACGTGGTCCAGCTGCAGCACACCGTTTTGCCAGGTGCCCTCGTAGGTATCCTCACCCTCGTCCACGTACACACCGCGGCCGTGGCGCTTACCGTCCTTCCATTCGCCCTCGTAGGTGCAATCGTCGCTCTCCTCCAGCCGTCCAAAGCCGTTGTACGCACCGTTCTTATAGCTGCCAATGTACGTTGTGCCATCGTCGTATTCCACGCGCGCATGCCCGCACGGCTCATCGTCGCGCCAATCACCGTCGTACACCACTTCACTCTCGTTACCGTATTGGTCTTTCGTTTTTTTCACGAGCTTGCCCTTGCCGTGGCGCTTATCACTTTTCCAGTCGCCCTCGTAGGTGCTGCTGTCGGCATAGGTCATCACGCCGCGACCGTGGCGCTCACCATCCTTCCAGTTGCCCTCGTACGCCGCACCGTCATTGTACACCAACCGGCCGAAGCCGTTGCGCTTGCCATTCTCTGCCATGCCGTCGTAGACAAAGCCGTCGCAAAATACCGCATGTATGTGACCGTGCGCTTTCCACTGCTTCCACTCGCCGTCCACAGAGGCGCCGTTATCGTATGTCAGGCGGCCGCGGCCCTCGATCATGTCGTCGCACCAGTCGCCAACGTACGTGCGGTTGCTCCAGCGATACTCGCCGTGGCCGTGGCGCTTGCCGTCACGCCAGCTGCCGCGGTACACCGAGCCGTCCTTATACGTCATGGTGCCCACGCCGTGCGGCACGTCGCCCACGCGGTCGCCGCTATATTCGCCCGCCTCGGTAAACACCTGCTCGTCGGACTCCACCACCCCGAACACCTCGCCGATCTGGCGCAGCAGGGTTTCGGTGTGACCCGCCGCTTGATACTTCACGTAGGTGTGGCTTTGCGGGAACATTTCGGCCAGCACCGTCATTTTTTCCAGATCCACGCAGCCCTCGGCAAACGCTTCGCCCAGCATCTGTTGCGGGCTCTTTTGGGCCAGCTTCACGCAAAAATACGTTTTCGGCTCGGCGCCCTCCACCGGCTTGCCGTGTTCGTCGCACCCGCGGGTAAACTGCACCTCGCGGTAAATGGCACTGCTGCGCAGCATGCTTTCACTCAAATAAAAAATTACGCCGCGGCAGTTGGGATGCTGGATCCACGCCTGCGCATCGTCGTCCCACGCTTCGCCGGCCGTGAAATGCCGATCGTAGAAAAACCGCACGTTTTGATCGTACAGATCGGCCAAGTCGGCGTACACCTGCTTGTAATCCACGCGCGCATAGCTGATGAACACAAAGGTCTTTTTTTCGCGGTCAAACTCGGGCAGGGGCACCTTGTCGCACACATCCAGACTGCTTGCCGCCGCCAGTTGTTTTTTGTATTCTTCGCTGTTAAACGCCATGCTTCGCGCCTCCTCGCAGGGTACTGTATTCATTATAAACGTCCGCTACAGGCTTGTCAAGAACAGGGAACCCCCCATATCTTGTGGTATTTCGCCGCATTTCGCGCGTTTTGTCACAATTTGTTTACAAAAAAGGCTTGCACTTTGCCGAAGTATTGTGTTAAACTATAGCGGTAAAGGAGCTGATCCTATGAAATGTCCGTTCTGCGGCCAACCTGAAAGCAAGGTTATCGACTCCCGCCCCACCGATGAGGGCACCCGCATTCGCCGTCGGCGCGAATGCTTGGAATGTGCGCGCCGCTTCACCACGTACGAAATTGTGGAAAGCCTGCCCATCGTGGTGGTCAAGAAGGATTCTTCCCGCGAATTGTTCGACCGTCAAAAGCTGTTCAACGGCATGCTGCGCGCCTGTCAAAAGCGCCCCGTACCGCTGGAGGTGCTGGAGCGCGCGGTAGACGAAATCGAAGCCCAGCTGCAAAATTCGCTGGAGCGCGAGGTTCCCGCCACCAAAATCGGCGAATACGCCATGGAAAAGCTCCGCAATATCGACGAGATCGCCTACGTGCGCTTCGCCTCGGTGTACCGCCAGTTTAAGGATATCAGCTCGTTCCACGACGAGATCAGCAAGCTGCTCGATAAATAAATAAATAAAAAGCAGAGAACACCTGTTCTCTGCTTTTTTTATTCCCGCAAGGCACCGCGTCGCCGCGCATGCACCAAAAACGCCGCCGTCATCACAAGGCACAGCAGCTCCGAGGCCGGCCCCGCCAGCCAAATGCCGTCCAGTCCCCACCACAGCGGCAGCAGGTACAAGGCCGCCAGCTGGAACACCAGCGTGCGCGAAAACGACAGCAACGCCGAAACCAAGCCGTTGTTGAGCGCCGTGTAATACGACGAGCCGAAAATATTGATGCCCGACACCAAAAACGACAGCGAGCACAGCTGAAACGCGCGCAGGGTCATTTGGTACAGCTCGCGGTCGTACCCCACGAACACACCGCTGAGCGCAGGGGCTAACAGCAGCGCCAACGCCGTGAGCAGCACGCCTGCCACTGCAAGCAGCAGCACGCTTTTGCGCAAAAGGCTGCGCAGCTCGGGGCGATTGCCCGCACCGAAATGAAAGCTCACGGGTGGGGCACTGCCCACCGCGTAGCCGATAAACACCGAAACGAAAATGAAATTGACATACATGACCACGCCGTAGGCGGCAATGCCGTTTTCGCCCGCCAAGCGCAGCAGCTGCACGTTGTACAGCATCGACACCAGCGACATCGACAGATTGTTCATCAGCTCCGACGAGCCGTTGGTGCACACCCGCAACAGGGCACCGCCGTCGAACGTGAAGCGGCACAGCCGCAGCAAGCTGCTGTTGCGGCGGCCGAAATAGAACAGCGGCAGCACGCCGCCCACCGTTTGGCTGAGCGCCGTAGCCCACGCCGCGCCCTCTAAGCCCCAGCGAAACACCGCCACGAACAAGGCGTCCAGCACAATGTTGGTCACGCCCGCCGCCACCGTTACCGCCAGTCCCAAGCGCGGCTTACCGGCCGTAACGAAAAAGCTTTGAAATTCGTTTTGCAGCACGAACGCAGGCAGCACGATCATGAGAATACGCCCATAGGTCACGCAGCACTCCAGCATCTCGCCCTCGGCGCCCAGCAGCGCCGCAATGGGGCGCAAAAACAACAGCCCCAGCACCGTGAGCACCACAGCGCCCACCAGCGATACGCCGAGCAGCATGGAAAAGAGCCGATTGGCGCGGTCGTTCTCACCCTCGCCCAGCGTTTTTCCCACCAGCGCGCTGCCGCCGGTGCCGATCATAAAGCCCAGAGCGGAAAACACCATTAGAAAAGGGAAAATGAGGTTCACCGCCGCAAACGGCGTTTTCCCCACGAAGTTCGACACGAATATTCCGTCGATCACGCCGTAGATGGACACAAAGATCATCATCACCACCGACGGCACGGTAAACCGCAGCAGCCGCCCGTAAGAAAAATGCCCGTCCAACGGACTGTTCTTCATGGCTCTCTCCCCTTCCTTAACGCAATTAGGCCTATTATATCACACCGATCGTAAAATACAATCCTTTTCCGCCGCGGGTCTGTACTTTTTTAAAAAACTATGCTACACTTATAGCCGAAGACATCACC
>JAFVSK010000049.1 GCA_017503785.1 Clostridia bacterium | reverse complement strand
GGCATCAAAGCAAACGGCGTTTCCGTCATAGCTTCGGAACGTGTACGGTCCGGCTCCCAACGGCTTATCATTCTTTTCCCGAATTACCGTAAGATCACCCTTGGGGAAACCCCGCTCATCATGCTGCTCATGCGAATCGGACAATGTATCACCCGGCTCAACGACGGTCTGCCCGCCCGCGTCTTTCTTTTCATCAATCTCCGCAGTATAGTAGTGCTTGGGAGCAATGTCGATACAAAAGCAGCGAAGCGCCTGTGTATCCTCATTTTCCAAAGTAACGCGCAACGAACGTTCGCCTGTTTTCACAATCCCCGCGATCGTTTCCGCCATTTCGCCAACAACAACACCCGTCAGCAATTCGGGTTCCAACCCCGAGAGCAGCAACGGCTCAAACGCCAAGCTTCTCTGTTCCAAATTGATCGCCGCCGTATCGTATCCCCGACGGTCAACGATCGCATTGAACAAGTCTACCTCGGTGGCCGTTTCCGGCAACCCCTCATAACCAATCAGCGCCGCTGCCGTACATACGTCTTCTGCCAGTTCCTCGGCAACGTACCAATCCACAATATCCTTGGCAAAGGCCTCACCGGCTTTGTTAAAGGTCGTCCAAAACGACAGAGCCTCCTCAGCCGTGTAAAAGCCCTCCGCCGAACCGTTTGCGGCGTTTTTTGGCGTGTCCTGCAAGATCAATTTCCACTTGGCCATCATACCCGCACGGTACTCGCGTAAGCCAACAATGGGCAACGAAGCAAAATCAATAGGACCATCGTACATAGGATCACACAGCACGTACATGGTAAAGATCACGTCATCGGCAGTGAGCGGTGTACCATCGGAGAATTGCAGATCCTCCCGCAAGGTGAATTCGTAGCTCACCGTACCATCCTCGCCGGCAATGATCATCACATCGGCCGGCCCGTTGTAGGTATACTCCGTATCATTGTACACCACCGTTTCACCGGCGATCCCGTTGCAGATCACATTCCCTGCACGATCGGTAGACAACAGCGGCAGCTGTGTCATTGCCACCACGTCGCAATCCGCATCAAGCTTGGCATAAAAAGGCGAAAACACACCGCTAAACGCCGTGTAGCCCACCGACAGCATCGAAGCACCTGACGGCTCCCTCTGCATGCAACCGCTGCAGGTACACAGACATAGCGCAATCACCGTCAGCCAAGCGATTATCCGCCCTGCACCTTTCATACACATCCTCCTACTTGATCTCCTCAAGATCAACGCTCTCCAACCACTGACTTGCCGCCTCACAAACCTTGCGCAAGCACGTTTCTTCAAACGGCGTATCCAACCCGGCCTCAGCCAGCAATTCAGTAAACAGCTTGCTGCCGCCCATCTTGGTATAGGTCATATAGCACGCCCACGCGGCATCAAAGTCTTTCAGCATTCTCTCCCAAAATTGCAGCGATACGGTTTGTGCCAAGCAATAATCAATATAATAGAACGGCAACGAATAAATGTGATGCTGCCGCTGCCAATGCTCGCCCTCGCCGTAAAAAGGAATCTCGCCGTCCAGCTTCATCCACGGTGTATACACACCCATCAGCTCTTTCCAAACGGCGTGGCGCTCTGCAGGTGTCAGCTGCGGCTGCTCGTATACGATATGCTGGAAGTGATCCACCATCGTGCCGTAAGGGATAAAGGTTAATGCACCGGCCAAATGACTGTATTTGAATTTCAGGGTGTCCTTGCCAAAGAAGCCTTCGGCCCACGGCCATGCAAAGAACTCCATCGACATCGAATGCACCTCGCAGCCCTCCATAC
The DNA here is from genome assembly GCA_017503785.1 of Clostridia bacterium. Taxonomy (GTDB): domain Bacteria; phylum Bacillota; class Clostridia; order Oscillospirales; family Acutalibacteraceae; genus RGIG3009. Next base: position 2,988 of record JAFVSK010000049.1, on the reverse strand, counting down.
CGGGCCACGCGGTTTCTGACGGCACGCGATCACGATTCAGCCAATAGGCAAACGCATGCCCCGCCTCGTGAGTAACCACCTCAACGTCGCCCTGCGTACCGTTGAAGTTCGCAAAAATAAACGGAACCTGATACGCCGCCAGCTCGGTGCAATACCCGCCGCCTGACTTGCCCTCGGTGGAGAGCACATCCATCAGTTCGTTTTCTAAAAGCGTGTTAAAGAACTCGCCCGTTTCGGGAGACAGCTCTTCATAAAACCGCTTACCGTGCGCCAAAATATCCTCAGCCGTTCCGCACGGCTCGGGGTTGCCCGAACGGAACCGCAACGCCCCGTCGGCAAAATCCAGCGGAAATGCCTTACCCAACCGCTTTGCCTGCGCTTTGTAAAATTCTGTTGCAACCGGCACCACGTATTTCACTACTGCCGCCCGAAACGCTTCAATATCGGCTTTGGTGTAGCAATTGCGGGCCATACGATAATAGCCAAGCTCGGTATATCCGCCGTAGCCAAGCTTTTTCCCCATCGCATCGCGCAACTTTACCAAGCGATCGTACAGATCATCCAGTTCTGCCTGATGCTCCTTGTACCATTGTCCCTCTGCCTTCCACGCCGCCAAGCGACGCGCATCGTCGGCATCTCGCTTAAAGGGAGTCATTTGCGAAATGGTATAGGTGTTCCCCTCAAACGGAATTTGCGCCGAAGCCAACAGCTTTTCATAAGCCTGTGTTAAATCGTTCTCCTGCTGCAGTTCGGCGATAATATCGGGAGAAAAGGTTTTTAAGGCGATCTCCGCATTCGTAAAATAGACCTTTCCGTATTCCTCGGCAAACTGCTCACGGAACGGGCACGCCAGCATTGCCGCCGTCCAAGCCTGCTCATACTCCTGCAACTCGGGAGAAACTGCGTTCCAGAATTTCATCTCCTCATCATAAAAAGCATCGCGCGTATCAATGGAATGACGAATACTCACCAGCGTTTGCGCCGTGGTAAGTGCATTGCACACCTGCTCACGCTCCAAAAACACCGCTTTCGCCTGCGCATAATCGGCAGCCGCCCGCAACCGTTCGGTAAGCGACGTCAGCTGTTCTTTCAGTTCCTCCACCTGCGGCCGCTGATACGGTATCTCCGAAAACTTCATAGCGTTTGCCTCCTTGTCTGTCATACGTTTATTATACCACATTTTTACAACGGTACAAGCCCTAAACGCAAAGAAACCCTTGCCAAACAGCAAGGGTTTCCGTAAGACCTCATCGCATCGGGATCAACAGCATCGTATCGGCCTCCAGCGTTTCGCTGTGCAACTCATTTTCCGCCTTCAGCGCTTCGGGCGAAACGTGCTCGCGCCGTGCCAACTCCCACACCGATTCTCCTGCCTGCGCATAGCACACCTTCAAGCAGCAACCGCGCAGTGCGCCCTCCTCGGTATACGGTGTCGACTCCTCTGCCGCCATGCGCACAATCGCCGCATGACTTTCCTGCTGCATCCCCACGCGATGCACCGCCAACTGTACACGCAGTTCCAAACGCGTGCAGTTTTGCGTGAATACCGTTTCCAACACCGTCACTTCGGCCGTCACGCAGGCACATTCGTCGGGAAGCGAGGTTTCGTAATCGAGCGGGCGCTCATAATACGAAAGCACCCCCTCCTTGTCGCGCGTTATCATACCCACCTGCAGCTGACCGTTAACCACGGTCTGCCCCGCAGCACCGGCACATTCCGCTGCCATCGGCTCACACCACAGGTCTACGATCTCCGCGATAGCCGTATCCGGCAGGTCTTGCGTTACCGTAACGGCAGCCATATCCGACCGCACAAACCCGACGCGGCACGGCTCCAAGCGGCAAACCTCCGTTTTTAAGGGATACGCCGTGTGATACGCATCGGTCACCACATTGCAGAATTCCGTACCGTAACAGCACAAGGAGACCGACAGCTTCACCGCCACCGACAGCAAGCGATTTTCTCCGGCAGGATCCTGCACAGGCCGCATATCGCATTGCGTAACGCGCACGCGGCAATCGCAAACCAACTCCTCCGACAACCCATCCACGTCCAAAATCTGACTGAACGGAATACGCTCCGTATGGCGATGCAGCGCGCCGCTCTGTTCGTCGACCAGGCACACCGCCTCTAACAGCACGTCGCCCTTAACAACGGCTTTACCCGGCATTTGACGGCACTCCGTAATCACCGCCGCCACATTGCCGCGCACGAGCGCTTGTGCCGACACGTCACCCAACTCCAGCACCTCGTTGATCGACACCGTCTTTTCTCCACTTCCCATCGGCACCGAAGCGGCCACCGTGCAGGAACGCGTGTACAGGTTTTCTTCCTGCACCTCTGAAACGACCTCTACAGACACCTGACTCATAACGCATAGGCGCACGCTGAACGCGCCGTGCACGTCCACGCGCCGCGGCCCGGTAGCACGACAGTTCACGTAATTCACCCGTGCCGAGGTTTGCACCGTGTCACTGCTTTTCATGTCCTTAACCGTAAACGCTGCGGTAAACGGCTGCGCATGCTCGTAGCTGCGCACGCACCGGCGCTCCTCGTCAACGTACAACAGCTGCAAATACACCGTGCCGTCCACCATCACGCGGTCACCGCTCACCTGATAGGTCTGCACCATCGGCTTCATACGGCATTTCAAAATCGCCGTGATATCCGGCAAATAATCCGGCAGCATAAAATCACAGTCGACCGGCCGCTCATCCAGATCGTCAAACACCGTTTCCATAGTCCCGACTCGTCCGTTGATCACCTGAAGTTCCATAGTATTCTCTCCTTTTTACGGCTTTATCTATGAAACTATATGCACCGCCTTCTTCGAATATGACAAGGCGGCAGAAGCGTAGCTTCTGCCGCCTTGTATCAGTCATCGTTTTTCTTGATGCGGAACAACCGCCGTAGGATACCTCCAAAGAACTTAGGACTTTTTACCACAACGATCTGCATAGAAAGCGCATCCTATGTAAATGTTCAGC
>JAFVSK010000048.1 GCA_017503785.1 Clostridia bacterium | reverse complement strand
CGCAAAAGCTGCAGCTCGTCTCGGCCCGCCTTGATACCGGTCTCCTCACGCAGCTCGCGCAAGGCAGCCTCGATACCGCTCTCTCCCGCGATCGCGCCGCCCGCCGTGATCTCCCACATATTGGGAAAATTGGGCTTCTCGGGCGCACGCAGAGTCAAGAGGATCTCGCCCTTATCGTTGACCGTAAAAATACTGACGCTGAGCACGTACGTGCCCTCAGGCATGGGGTCACCGCGCACGATGGTCGTGCCAAGGCTCTTGCCCGATGCGTCAAACAGATCTCTTTTTTCCATGATCGTCACCAATCCTGTCCTTTGGCAGGCGCGGTCGGATCAAACTCGCGCAGCATGCCGCGCACCTTTGCATCCACCACGGCGGTCACCTTGACCGCGTCGGGGCCGTATTCCACGTCCTCCACCGTTGCCATTTTATAAAGCGTATTCAAAGCGCCCTGCTTGGCGTTGGGAATCACAAACGTCACGCGCGTCTTGCCTGCATGGATCATGCTCTCCAGCATTTGCGCGAATTCCTCGTATCCGCTGCCGGTCAGCGCAGAAATATGGATCTGATGCTCGGCGTTTCTGCCGCCCACCGTGGGCAGCGCGCCCTCTACCAGATCGCACTTATTGAACACGTAAAGCGTGGGCTTGCCCGCAGCGCCGAGATCAGCCAGTACCTGCTCGGTCACCTCCAGCTTCTGCTCGTGCTCGGGGTCGGATGCATCGATGACAATGATCAGGATATCGGCGTAAACCGCTTCGTCCAACGTTGAGCGGAACGCCTTGATCAGATGGTGGGGCAGCTTACGGATAAAGCCGACCGTATCGGTCAAGAGAATGCTCTCGCCGCCGGGCAGCTCGAATTTTCTTGTGGTGGGGTCAAGCGTGGCAAACAGCTTATCCTGCGCCAAAATCCCCGCGTCGGTCATGCGGTTGAGCAACGTGGATTTGCCTGCATTGGTGTATCCCACGATAGCGACCTTGGGCAGGCCACTCTTGTCGCGCGAGGCGCGCATGGTCATGCGGTTCTTTTCCATTTCGGAAAGCTGTGCCTCCAGTGCCGTGATGCGGCGCTGAATGTGGCGTCGGTCGCTCTCCAGCTTGGATTCACCCGGGCCTCTCGTACCGATGCCGCCGCCAAGACGCGAGAGCTGCGTGCCCTTACCGATCAGTCTGGGAGCGGTGTAGCGCAGCTGCGCAAGCTCGACCTGCAGCTTTCCCTCGCCCGTTACGGCGTGTTGAGCAAAAATATCTAAGATCAGCATGGAGCGGTCGATGACACGCACGTCGCCTCCGATGTCGTCCTCCAAATTTCTGATCTGCGCGGGCGAGAGATCCTCGTCCGTGATGACTAAATCAATATCGTTGTTCTTACAAAGCTCCGCGACCTCCTGTACCTTACCCGAACCGATCAGGGTTCTGGGATCAGGGGTATCCTTACTCTGCACCACGCGTGCAAAGGCCACACCGCCCGCGGTGTCCAGCAGTCGCTCAAGCTCATCAAGCCCCGATTCCACCGCAGCGGCATCCGCCTCGCGGGTCACGATGCCGATCAGTACGGCACGCGTCTCAGCCTTGACTTCCCTGTTTTGCAAGTTTTGCATTCTGTCTTCTTCTCCTTCTCTTCTCCGCCTTGTGCGTCACGTGCACGTAGCGTTGCATGCACGACACGTATTCCTCGTGCAAGCGCGTATTCTTGCCGCCGAAGCGAGAAAGCAGCTCTCTGCCGCTTACCCAGCAGACCTGCTCTACCTCTTCCTCCTGCAGCACCATATCTTCAATCTCAGCCTCGGTATACACAAGATAAATATCCACGATCTTGTGTCCGTTAAAGGTGCGGACGCAATTGCGGATCTGACCGTCGGCGATCTCCAGGCCCAACTCCTCACGCACCTCGCGGCGCATGCCTGTCTCGCTGTCCTCGCCGGCCTGTACGACACCCATAGTCATGCACCAGGCTCCCGGCAGCACGCGTTTGGTCACAGAACGCTTTTGAATCAAAAATCCGTGATCCCTGTGGTAGATAAAGGCATGGATGACCATGGTATATTCGTCGTCTCCAAGCCGATAACGGCGGCCTCTCTCCACAAGCTTACCGGTTCTCTCTCCGTCATGCGTATAAACGTCCAGCATTTCCATAATAAAGTCCTTCTTTCTCCGCAGCTCCCAATCGCTAAAACAGGCGACATGGTGCCTTGGGTACGGCTCCCGCTTTCGGGATGGAAGCGGTGCCTTTTTAAGGTAAAAACAAAACAAACGGGCAGACTCCGCCTAAACCGCGTAGAGTCTGCCCGTTTATCAAAAATGTCGCAAGAATTACTTTCTTACAGCTTCCAGTCTCTTCTTGAACTTGTCAACACGACCGCCGGCATCAACAAACTTCTGCTTACCGGTGAAGAAGGGATGGCACTTGGAGCAAATTTCAACTCTCATCTCGCTGCCCTTGGTGGAACGGGTAACGACGGTTTCGCCGCAAGCGCACTTGACGACACACTCTACGTAATTGGGATGGATTCCGCTTTTCATTTTTTTATACCTCGCATAAATTTTCTCGATGTTCTTTGACATCGGATTCACAAGCGGAGATATTATACCATATATTATGCCCCGTGTCAAGGTCTTTTTGAAAATATTTTTATATTGTATCTTTTTTTAAGTTTTTTTGAGAAACGTGAAACGATTTGAAGCAAATCCTGTTATAATGAATGAAGAACATCACAAAGGAGAATGAATATGAAAAGGATTTTTGCCCTGAGTGCCGCGCTGCTTGCTCTTGCGTTTGAGATCATGCCTTACGGCGCAGTTTGTAATTTTGCAACTCCACCCGGCGAGCCGCCGCTGCGGCTGACCTATTCCTATTTTTCGCTCATTCCGTTCGGATATGCCCATTTTTCTCCCTTTATCGTGGCAATGTTGACCTGTGCTCTGACGGTCATGCTGTTTGTTTACTTTTTTGTCGGACAGCGTATGCGCAAGCCGATACTGATTGTCGCGGCTGCCGCCGCTTTGCTTTCGTTGGCACCGCTGCTGTTGGGCATATCGTATTATTCGCTCGTCGGGGCTTTGATCACGGTTTGCCTGATCATCGCAACCGTGCTTGTGTTGTTGGATAAGAAGATGGCGGAATCATAAAAGAAAGCCTGATGGGGCTGCGGAATTAGCGGAAAAAATATACGAAAAAATTAGTTGCAGCAGGCGCTGGCGAACGCAGTTCGCCCCTACGGAAATTCATATAGAGGGTTTACGATAACGAAACCCAAAACAAAAACACTCGTAGGGGCGAACTGCGTTCGCCCGCACCGGCGGCAACTAATCAAAAAATAAACAAATAAGGACTGCATCCGTGTGATACAGTCCTTGTTTTGCGCGGATTTCACCGCTAATTCTTCAGCGGCCTTTTTCTGTTTCTTCACCCTTCAAACGTTGGCCATGCGGTCGCGCAGGTCGGCGATGATCTTTTTTTCCAATCTTGATATGTACGACTGCGAGATTCCAAGATAGGCTGCTACCTCCTTTTGCGTCATCTCATCCCTGCCCGAAAGCCCGTAGCGCAGCTCGATGATCAGCCGCTCGCGCTCGTCCAGGGTGGCCACCGCACGTCTGATTGCCTCTCTCTCCTCCCTTTGCTCAAGCTCGTATGCCACGCCGTCCTCCTCGCTGCCCAGAATGTCCGAGAGCAACAGCTCGTTGCCGTCAAAATCCACGTTGAGCGGCTCATCCAAGGAAACCTCTCCGCCCTTTCCCGATTGCTTGCGCAGATACATCAGGATCTCATTCTCAATACATCTTGACGCATAGGTGGCAAGCTTGATGTTTTTGTCCGAGCGAAAGGTATTCACCGCCTTGCATAGCCCAATGGTGCCGATTGAGATCAGATCCTCGATGCCCGTACCCGTGCTCTCAAATTTCTTGGCAATATACACCACAAGGCGCAGATTGTGCTCGATCAGCGCGTTTCTCGCGTCCGCATCGCCCGCCTCCAGCGCTGCAATCACCTCCGCCTCCTTTTCGGGCGTGTACGGGGGCGGCAGCAGCTCGGGACCATTGATATAGTATACGCCCTGCTTGCGCGACAGCTTTTGCTTGATCCATAAAATCCATTTTTTGAATACGTTCATATCAATCTCCATGCCGCCTTTGGCGGCTCAAATAGTGATGGAAACTTCACCGTGGAGCTTTGCTCCAAAAATGGGTTGGGACCCATTTTTAGGTGAAGTTTATGCGTGAATGGTTGCGTATAAAGGAATATAACGTGAACTTTCACGCTAATCTCCATGCCGCCTTTGGCGGCTCAAATAGTGATGAAAACTTCACCGTGGAGCTTTGCTCCAAAAATGGGCCCGGACCCATTTTTAGGTGAAGTTTATGCGTGAATGGTTGCGTATAAAGGAATATAACGTGAACTATCACGCTATAACCTCCATGCCGCCTTGGGCGGCGCAAATAGTGATGGAAACTTCACCGCGGAGCTTTGCTCCAAAAATGGGTTGGGACCCATTTTTAGGTGAAGTTTATGCGTGAATGGTTGCGTATAAAGGAAGATTGCGTGAACTTTCACGCTATTTTTACTGCATCAGGGTTGCGGGAACGATGGCGCAAAAGTCCCCGCCAAGCGGCTGCCCCGATGGGGCGATCAGCGCGTGCACCGTGCGTTTTTTTCCATTGGGCTCCTCCAGCATGATCTCATCCGGCAAAAGTGCAATCGCCATGCTGCTGCCCTGTGCGGTTTTCATGGGCACGACGCGCATTCTTTTGGTATGTACGCCCGCAACGCCTTCCCTACCCTCACTCTCTACGGCACTTCTCAGGTCGCCGGGCAGCCCCTTTAGCCAATGCTCGCGATCCGCCACGATGACCGGCGTGCCGCTGATCGGATCACACAAAAGATTGCCGCTGTCGCAAAGCCCGCTGAGCTCCCAGGCAGCAGAGCCGAGCCTTACGCGCACCGTGCAGGTACGACGCGTGCTTTGCCCCGAAAACAGCCGCTGCCCAAACACGGCAGCAAGAGCCGAGACGGTGGCAAGTGCCAGAAACATCCAGGCAGAAATGCCGTCTCCCGCCACGTCATCCAGCGGCAGATTTGCCTTATTGAGCAGGTGATAAATCGCGGTCATACCGCCGCCCATGAGTGCGGAAATGCCGAAATACGTGCCGCAAAGCAGCGCAAGACGCGGTAAGCCCACGCCCTTACCTGCAGCGCAGACGGCGCACATGATCACGCAAACACCCACGTCGATGGCCAACGCCAAGCCTGAGTCGACAGACAAAAACAGCGCAACAACGCTATAGACGCCGCCCAAGACTGCAGCAAGCAGCAATCTGCCCGTATGCTGCTTCAGATGCAGCAGCTTGACGCTTAAATAAAGGCACAGAAAATCCATGCTGAAGTTGATCAGAAACAAGAGATCCGCATATACGTCCAAAATTCCCTCACCTCCGCTTTTATTATACCTCGCAGGCTTTGGCGGATACGGTCGCATACGGTAGGATGCAAAAAATATAA
>JAFVSK010000047.1 GCA_017503785.1 Clostridia bacterium | reverse complement strand
TTGTGCAAGAAGGAGTCGATCACTATGAACCGCATCCAAATCGCCGACACCACGCTTTGCTCGCAGGGCAGCGCCTACAGCTTCAAGGAGAAGCTGGCCATTGCTCGTCAGCTGGAAAGCCTACACGTCGATGTGATTGAATTGCCGCCCATTGCCGGCGGTAAAACCGATACGCTGCTGGTGCGCACCATCAGCACCTTTGCCAAAGAGAGTATTCTTTCGGTGGCGGCCGGTATCGGCAAGGAAAGTATTGATCTGGCTGCCGAGGCGCTGAGCAACGCCGCTTACGCGCGCATTCGCATCGAACTGCCGCTGTCGGCCGTGGGCATGGAATACACCGCCCATAAAAAGCCTGCCGCCATGCTGGAGTGGATCGGCACCGCAGTGGCAATGGCTGCCGAAAAATGCAGCGACGTTGAATTTTGCGCTGTGGACGCCACGCGCGCCGACTCTGCCTATCTGAAGCAGGCATTGGCTGCGGCAGTGAAAGCGGGTGCCCACAGCATCAGCCTGTGCGACAGCACCGGCGAAATGCTGCCCGATGATTTTGCCGCCTTCGTTGCCGAAGCCACCGAGGGAATCCGCGTACCCGTGGGTGTCCGTTGCGATAACCAAAACGGTTTGGCGGCCGCACAGGCGATCTTGGCGGTACGCCGCGGCGTGGCCTGTGTTAAGACCGACGTTTCCGGCAACACGGTGCCGCTGGAAACCTTTGCCACCATGGTAAAGAACTGCGGTAACACCTACGGCTTCGAAAGCCGCCTGCGCTACACGCAAATGAAGCGCATCATTAAGCAGATCAACTGGGTGGCCGACAAATCGAAAGACACCGCCGCTGCGGTGCTCTCCACAGCCGACGAAGCCATTCATCTCGATGCGAAGGACGATAAGGACGCCGTCATCACGGCTGCCGTAAAGCTGGGCTACGACCTGTCCGAGGAAGACCAAAGCAAGGTCTACGAGGAATTCTGCCGCGTTGCCGAAAAGAAAACGGTGGGCGCCAAGGAATTGGATGCCATCATCGCCAGCGTTGCGTTGCAGGTGCCCGCCACCTACACGCTGGAAAACTACGTTATCAACACCGGCAACGTGCTGGCTGCCAGCGCACAGATCACATTGAACCACAACGGCAAGGTGGTGGCCGGTATTAACACGGGCGATGGCCCCATCGATGCGGCGTTCCGCACCATCGAGCAGATCATCGGCCAGCATTTTGAAGTGGACGATTTCCAGATCCAGTCGGTCACCGAAGGCCGCGGCGCCATGGGCAGCACGCTTATCAAGCTGCGTTCGGGCGGTAAGGTGTATTCCGGCAACGGCATCTCCACCGACATTATCGGTGCCAGCATCCGTGCGTATTTGAGCGCTGTCAACAAGATCGTCTACGAGGAGGCGTAATCCATGAAATTCTCTTTTTCCACGAAGGGCTGGCACAACAGCACGTTTGAGGAATTTTGCGATATTGCCCAGGAGTTAGGCTTCGAGGGCATCGAACTGCACAATATTCACAACCGCCTGTTCACCGCCAAGGACGGTGCGTTCCACGACTACACGGCCGCAGCCACGCTGCGCCGCTTGTATGAAAAGAAGCTGCAGCTGCCGTGCATTGATGCCATTGGCGACATTGCCGATCCGTCGGCCGCCGCCGAGTGCGCTGCCGAGATCCGTCAATGCTTGGAGATCGCACGCAATCTGAAGATCCCGGCCGTGCGCGTGCGCGCCGAAGCCAAGACCGACGCCGACAGTGCTGTCGAAACCGTTTATGCGCTGTTAGCCGAGCTGCTTCCCGAAGCCGAGGAAAGCGGCATCACGCTGCTGGTGGAAACGGCAGGCTTGTTTGTAAGCACGGCCAAGCTGCGCGACCTGCTCGATCGTTTTGCCTGCGACCATCTCGCCGCGCTGTGGAACATGGCGGCCGCCTATCTGGGTGCCGGCGAAACCGCCGACGAGATCATCAAAAATCTCGGTGCCTACGTTCGTCACGTGCACATCAACGATGCCGTCAAAGAGGGCGACACCGTTACCTATTGCCTGTTGGGCGAGGGCGAGCTGCCGCTTTCCGATATGATGCTGGCGCTGCGCTCCGTCAATTACGATGGCTTCATCTCGCTGGTGTGGGATCCCACGTGGTGCGAGGAGCTGGACGATATGGAGATCATCTTCGCCCAGTTCGTCACCTACATGAAGGTGTTCGGCGATACCTCGCGCAACGAAAAGGCGCTGTATTATAACCGCGCTCACACCGGTAAATACGTATGGGAAAAGGATCGTCTGATCGACGCCACCTTCTCCGATGTGCTCGACCGCATGGTTGAGGAATTTCCCGATCAATACGCGTTTAAATACACCACACTGGATTACACCCGCACCTACAGTGAATTCCGCGACGATGTCGATGAATTTGCCCGCGTGCTCATTGCCCTTGGTGTTAAGGCAGGCTCGCACGTGGCGGTGTGGTGCTCCAACGTGCCGCAGTGGTACATTGCGTTCTGGGCAACCGTGAAGCTGGGCGCCGTGCTGGTTACCGTCAACACAGCCTACAAGATCCACGAAGTGGAATATTTGCTGCGCCAGTCGGATACGCACACGCTCATCATCACCGAGGGTGCCAAGGATTGCCACTACGGCAAGATCATTGCCGAGCTGTGCCCTGAGCTGGAAAACTTGAAGCCCGGCAAGCCCATGCACGCCCGCCGTTTGCCGTTTTTGCGCAATGTCATCACTGTCGGTTTCCGTCAGAAGGGCTGCCTCGAATGGAACGATAGTTTAGCCCTCGCCGAGCAGGTGCCGGTGGAGGAGGTCTATCGCATGGCCGCCGCCGTGGATAAGGACGACGTGTGCAACATGCAGTACACCTCGGGCACCACGGGCTTCCCCAAGGGCGTTATGCTCACGCACTACAACGTGGTCAACAACGGCAAATACATCGGCGACCACATGGATCTCTCCACAGCCGACCGCATGATGATCCAAGTGCCCATGTTCCATTGCTTCGGCATGGTGTTGTCGATGACAGCCTCCATGACTCACGGCACCACCATGCTGCCGCTGCCGTATTTCTCGCCCAAGCCGGCGCTGGCCTGCGTGCACAACGAGCATATCACGGCGTTCAACGGCGTGCCCACCATGTTTATTGCCATGATGCAGCACGAGGACTTCGAGAAAACGGATTTCTCCTATATGCGCATCGGTATTATGGCAGGTGCCAACTGTCCGGCCGACCTCATGAAGAAAGCCGCCACCGAGCGGATGAACATGCGCGAGATCGTGTCGGTATACGGCCAAACCGAAGCCTCGCCCGGCTGCACCATGAGCAGCTATTACGACTCGTTGGAGGTGCGCACCGAAACGGTGGGCAGCGCGTTTGCTCACGTGGAATGTAAGATCGTCGATCCCGAAACCGGCGAGGATTGCCCCGACGGTGTCAACGGCGAGTTCGTCGCCCGCGGCTATAACGTCATGAAGGGCTACTATAAAATGCCCAAAGCCACAGCCGATGCCATTGATGCCAACGGCTGGCTCCACACGGGCGACTTGGCCTGCCGCACGCCCGAGGGGAACTATCGCATTACCGGCCGCTTGAAGGATATGATCATCCGCGGCGGTGAGAACATTTACCCCAAGGAGATCGAAGAATTCATCTACACCTGTCCCAAGGTCAGCGACGTGCAGGTCATCGGCGTACCCGATGAAAAGTACGGCGAGGAGATCATGGCTTGCATCATCCTCAAAGAGGGCGAGCAAATGACCGAGCAGGAAATGCGCGATTACATTGCCGCCAACATGGCGCGCCACAAGGTTCCGCGCTACATTGATTTTGTGGATAACTTCCCGATGAACGCCGCCGGCAAGATCCTCAAGTACAAAATGCGCGAGGAAGCCGAGAAAAAAATTAAGGCAATGCAGGGAAAATAACAAAAAAATCGTTGTCAAAAACAAAAAAAAGAACAAATTTTTCGGCTTGCTCTTTTTTTGTTGACTTTTGCACTTTAAGACGATAAAATGATAATACAAGTTTTAGAAAGAGGGGATCGTTTTGGAAAACAAACTGGAACGCAAGTATGGCTTGTTCACCGCCATCTGCATGGTCGTGGGCATCGTCATTGGTTCGGGCGTTTTCTTCAAAGCACAAGTCATTATGCAGCGTACCGGCGGCGATATGCCGCTTGGTATCATTGCGTGGATCATCGGCGGTGCTATCATGCTGGTGTGCCTGCTCACCTTTGCCTTCATGGGGCAAAAGTATGAAAAGGTGAACGGCCTGGTCGACTATGCCGAAGCCACCATGGGAAAAACCTATGGATATTACATGGGTTGGTTCGCCACCACCATCTACTATCCGGGCATGACCTCGGCGCTGGCGTGGTTATCGGCGCGGTACACGTTGGTGTTCATCACCAACGCGTTCCCGAAATTTCCGCTGCTCATTCCTGCGGCCGAAGGCGGCTGCATTGTCGGCCCCGAGTGCATGGTGCTGGCGCTGTTCTATCTGTGCGCGAGCTACGCGATCAACGCGCTGTCTCCGAAGCTGGCAGGTAAGTTCCAAACCACCACAACGGTGATCAAGCTCATTCCGCTGCTGCTCATGGCGGTCGTCGGTCTTATCGTTGGTATCACCTCGGGTGCGCTGCAGCAGAATATGTCGACAACGCCCTCGGCTGCCGAACTGGATGCGTTGGGGATTACCGTGTCGGGCAGCCCGCTGTTTGCGGCAGTCAGCGCCACGGCCTTTGCGTATGAGGGCTGGATCATCGCCACCTCCATCAACTCCGAGATCAAGGATTCCAAAAAGAATCTTCCCAAGGCGTTGGTGCTTGGCGGTATTATCATTGTCGTTGTGTATTTGCTGTACTTCATTGGTGTTGCCGGCGGTGCTTCCAACGCGGAACTCATCGGTGAAGGCGCAACGGTCGCGTTCAACCGTATCTTCGGCGGCGTGATCGGTAACGTGCTCAACCTGTTTGTGGCCATCTCCTGCCTCGGCACGCTCAACGGTCTGATGGTCGGTCAGTCCCGTGGTATGTACACCATCGCCGCCCGTGGCGAAGGCCCGAAGGCGAAGATGTTCGCCTCCGTCGACAAGGAAAGCAACATGGCGGGCAACTCCGCTGTTATCGGTCTGTTGGTCACCGCTAGCTGGCTGGCATATTTCTATCTCAGCAACCTCGCCGGCACGTGGTCGGGTCCGTTCGTGTTCGACTCTACCGAGCTGCCGATCATCACGATCTATGCGATGTATCTCCCCATGTATATTATGTGGATGGTCAAGGAGAAGGATCAGTCGTTTGTGCGCCGCTTCCTGATGCCCATTCTGGCGTTCTGCGGCAGTACCTTTATGGTGGTCGCTTGCGCGCTGGCACACAAGATGGCGTGCGTATGGTACCTCATCGTGTTTGCGGTGATTATGCTTATCGGCGGCCTGCTTCGCAAATCTAAAAAAGAAGACTAAAGTAAAAAGCCCGCGCCGTAGGCGCGGGCTTTTTTTATTTGTTTATCAAGAACGAGAAAAGCGGCATCAGCGTATCGTCCATTTCAGGGTGGAATTGCACGCCCAAAACCTTCTCGCCGTATTCGATCACTTCAATGGTGCCGTCCTCGGCGTAGCCTGTTACGCGCAGCCGGCTTGAAGGCTCAAAAGCACAGTAGTGATGCACGGTGGCGGCAAACAGATGGTCATTGCCCACCAGCTGCGCAATATGGCTGCCTTCCTCCAAATTCACGCGGTGCTTGGCTTCGTTCTCGCGACCGCGCAGCATGGCCTTGTAATGGCCGTCCAACTCCACCAGCGTGGTGTAGGCAGGGTCGCTGCAGTGCTCTTGGTAAAACGCAAACAGATCGCCCGTGTAGCCCTGCGCATCGGCCCAATCCTTGTATTTGAAGTATCGGTGAATGGTTTGCATGCCCAAGCAAATGCCCAGCAGCGGTTTGTTGTGCTTCAACGCATGCTCCACCACCTGAAAGTGATGCGGCCACATTTGCGTGCCGCCGCAGATTACAAACGCATCGAACATGTCCAGCACGCCGTCCGGCACGCGGCCGTCGTAGGGGAGGATCCCCACCGGAATTCCTCCCGCCTCATACAGGCGCTTGCCGTAGTTGTTGCTGAAACGGTATATGTCCAAATTGGTCTTTTCGTTTTCAAATAAAAAGGCAGGCGATGCCACACCAACGAGCGGTTTCATAGTCAAACCTCCGCAATTTTTTGTCGCCAATAAGCATACCACAAACCTGCTGTATTGTCAACGCAAAAGGTGTCTGATATTTGTCTAAAATAGCTCTTGCAATTCTTTGGTAAACGCAGTACAATAGTAGGCGATTTCAAAAAAAGAAAGAAGTAATTTACCGTGTTATTGTCTGTTTCCATTGCGCTGCTGGCCGGCCTGTTAATGACGCGCTTGTTCAAGCCGTTCAAGCTGCCGTCGGTCACGGCCTATCTCATTGCCGGTGTGCTCATCGGCCCGTATTGCTTGGGTGCCTTGGGCGTTCCCGGCCTCGGCTTCGACTCCATGCACGCCGTCGAGGGCTTGTCGCTGGTGTCGGAGGTGGCGCTCGGCTTCATCGCGTTTTCCATCGGTAACGAATTCCGCTTGGATGACCTCAAAAAAACCGGCAAACAAGCGCTGGTGGTTGGTATTTTGCAGGCGCTGGTTGCTGCCTTGCTGGTGGATCTGTGCCTGTATGCCGTGCACCTCATCGCTCCCGATAAGCTCACCCTGCCGCAGGTGCTCACTTTGGGCGCCATTGCCACAGCCACCGCTCCTGCCGCCACGTTGATGGTGGTGCGCCAGTACAAGGCCAAGGGCCCGCTCACCAAACTCCTGCTTCCCATCGTCGCGTTAGATGATGCCGTGGGTCTGGTGGTGTTCGCCGT
>JAFVSK010000046.1 GCA_017503785.1 Clostridia bacterium | reverse complement strand
TGTGCCAAGGTGGAGGTACCTATTTTAATAACGATACGCATGAAGCATGCCCCTTTCAGTCGGCGTGAAATGCGGTGTGAAGGATATCGATTTGCTTGGCCAATTCGTGATAGGCTGTCATGGAGGCGGCGGCAAACGGTTCCAGCGAGGTGGCCACCGCCAGCACGAACGGCTGCTCGGCGTAGACGATAGCGCCGTCGTGGAACGCGTTTTCGATATTTTTGGTGTCGCCGTATTTATGGGCGACCGTGTATTTATTGCGGTAGGCCTCGACCAGCTGGCTTTCCTCGGAGGTGGAGGTCATCCATGTTTTAAGGCGCTTGGCATCTTCGCTGCCGGTTTCGAGGAACTTGGCGATATCGGCCATGTACAAGCCGATATCCCGCGCCGACAGATAACCAAACCGCGGCCGCGGATAGGTGAGCACGCAATTGCTGTTCGCATTGGCCTTAATGCCGAGCTCTGCGGCGTAGGTGTTGAACTCCTTAAAGCCGAAGCGCTTATTTAACATATAATAAGCGGTATTGTCGCTGTAGCGGATGGCGTTCTCCATCAGCTGATCGACGGTGAACTGCGTGCCTGCCGGCTCCTTATCCACCACGCCCGAGCCGCCCTGCTTATCGGACGAGAGCATGGTGAGTTTTTCCGAGCCGTCGATACCGCTCGCCAGCAGCCACTTGACATACGGCGCTTTAATAACGCTGGCGGCTTGATAGGCGCGGTCGGCACGGTATTCAACGGAATAGCCGCTTTCGAGGTCGTAGTAGTAAAAGGAGATCTGACCGTTGTGAGTTTTGCAAAGCTGCTCCAGCTGTTGCAGGGCTGCCTTGGCCTCTGCCCGCTCCACCGGCATATTCACCAGCAGCGAAGTGCTGTTGGCTGCCGTGCTGGTTTTTATGGGCATACGCGTGGTAGTTGTGGTGGGCACCGTGGTGGTGACCGTGGTGGTCGACAAAGCGGGCTCCTGCGGCTCACCTTTGCGGCCGCGAAGCAACAGGCCGAGCATCAGGGCTAAAATTACCGCTAACACACAAGCACTGGCAACCAGTTTTTTCAAGACGGCGACCCTCTTTCTGATACGAATTAAACAACGGAGCCGGGCGTTTCACACCCTTGTTTTCCGTGAGATTTCACAAATCGCGGAAGCAGCTTTTGGCGAGCTCGGGTAAAAACGGAAAAATATATAAAAAAACCTGCCAATTCTCAAAAAAACATTGACAAAGGCAGTTAAATCCTGTATTATAGTATACTGCACAACCAGCGAAGACCCCCAAAAGATACCAGTAAAATTGTAGCACAAACGCTCACAAATTGCAAGTGCTTTTTTCAGTCTTCGCCGGAACACTTGGTGGTAACACCGCGGAATAAAGAACAGGAGTGATGGAAGCCTATGGTCAATATCAAACCGGTACAGCTGGGTACGACCACCCGTATGAGCTTCGCCAAAATCAATGAAGTGTTGGATATGCCCAACCTCATTGAAATTCAAAAAAATTCATACCAGTGGTTCCTGGAAGAGGGACTCAAGGACGTGTTTAACGACACGACCACCATCACCGATTATACCGGCAATCTGTCGCTGGAGTTTTTGGACTACCGGCTGGACGACACGCCGAAATACACCGTGGAGGAATGCAAGGAACGCGACGTGACCTATGCTGCTCCCCTGCGTGTTCGTGCTCGTCTTATTAATAAGGAAACAGGAGAGATCAAAGAGTCCGAGGTCTTTATGGGTGATTTCCCCCTCATGACCGAAAGCGGTACCTTTGTGATCAACGGCGCCGAGCGCGTGATCGTGTCGCAGCTCGTCCGTTCGCCCGGTGTCTATTACGGCATGAGCTACGACGGTACGGGTAAAAAGCTGTTTACCTCCACCGTTATCCCCAACCGCGGCGCATGGCTGGAGTATGAAACCGACTCGCAGGATATTTTCTACGTGCGCATTGATAAGAACCGCAAGATCCCGATCACGGTGTTCGTGCGCGCTCTGGGCTTGGGCTCCGATGCCGAGCTCTTGGATTTCTTCGGTGAGGACGAGCGCATTATCGCCACCATCGAAAAAGACATTACCAAAAACACCGAGGAGGCCTTGCTGGAGGTCTACCGCAAGCTGCGCCCCGGTGAGCCGCTGACACTGGAAAACTCGAAGCAGCATTTGGAGAACCTGTTCTTCGATCCTCGCCGCTACGATCTGTCCCGCGTGGGCCGCTATAAGTACAACAAGAAGCTGGGTATTGCCAACCGTTTGGCCGGCTGCCGTTTGAACCGTCCCATTGTGGACCCCGTAACCGGCGAAGTGCTGGCCGAGGAAGGCGAGATCATCCGCCGCGACCGTGCGCGCGAGATTGAAGATGCCGGCGTGTGTGTGGCTTACGTGCTTTCCGATGAGCACGGCGAGCAGCACGAGGTGAAGATCGTTTCCAACGGTATGGTCGACATTGCCAAGTTCGTGAACGAAGCCGTTTACGAGGCGGTAAAGAAGGTTATCAACGAGCGTGTTCGTTTCAGCGTGCTGCAGGAGATCCTGGAGGCTGCCGAAAACGACGAGGCGCTGATCGAGCAATTGATCGCCCGCGCTGCCGAGCTGATCCCCAACCACATTATCGTGGACGATATCTTGGCTTCCATCAACTACGTAAACTGCCTGGGTCACGAGATCGGCACGACCGACGATATTGACCACCTGGGCAACCGCCGCATCCGTTCGGTGGGTGAGCTGCTGCAGAACCAGTTCCGCATTGGCTTCTCCCGTATGGAGCGCGTGATCCGCGAGCGTATGACCCTGCAGGCGCAGGATCTCGATACGGTAACCCCGCAGGCGCTGATCAACATTCGCCCCGTGGTGGCTGCCATTAAGGAATTCTTTGGTTCCTCTCCCCTGTCGCAGTTCATGGATCAGAACAACCCGCTGGCCGAGCTTACCCACAAGCGCCGCTTGTCGGCTTTGGGCCCCGGCGGTCTGTCGCGTGATCGCGCAGGCTTCGAGGTGCGTGACGTTCACTACAGCCACTATGGCCGTATGTGTCCCATTGAAACGCCCGAAGGTCCCAACATCGGCTTGATCTCGTATCTGGCCACCTTTGCCCGCATTAACGAATATGGCTTTGTGGAGGCTCCTTTCCGCCGTGTGGATAAGGAAACCGGCATCGTCACCGACGAAGTGGTGTACATGCCCGCCGATATGGAGGACGAATTTATCGTTGCACAGGCCAACGAGCCGCTGGATGAAGAAGGCCGCTTTGCACGTAACCGTGTTAACGCCCGTCACCGCAGCGAGTTCCTGGAGATCGAAAGCGATAAGATCGACTATATGGACGTATCGCCCAAGATGGTCGTTTCGGTGGCTACGGCCATGATCCCCTTCCTGGAAAACGATGACGCCAACCGTGCTTTGATGGGCTCGAACATGCAGCGTCAGGCTGTGCCGCTGCTGAAGACCGAGTCGCCCATCGTGGGTACCGGTATGGAATATAAGGCCGGTGTGGACTCCGGTGTTTGCGTGCTGGCGAAGTACGCCGGTACCGTCACCAAGGTTTCTGCCGACCGCGTGACCGTGCGCCGCGACGGCGACGGCACTATTGATACCTATCAGATGGTGAAGTTCGGCCGCTCCAACCAGGGCACCTGCATTAACCAGCGTCCCGTGGTGAGCGCCGGTCAGCATCTGGAGGCGAATGACGTGATCGCCGACGGTCCTGCTACCTGCAACGGTGAGATCGCACTGGGTAAGAACGCCCTGATCGGCTTCATGACCTGGGAAGGCTACAACTACGAAGACGCCGTTCTCATTAACGAGCGCATCGTGCGTGAGGACGTGTATACCTCCATTCATATTGAAGAATATGAAATGGAAGCTCGCGACACCAAGCTGGGTGCCGAAGAGATCACGCGCGATATCCCCAACGTGGGCGACGAAGCGCTGAAGGATCTGGATGAGCGCGGTATCATTCGCATCGGTGCCGAGGTGCGTGCCGGTGATATTCTGGTGGGTAAGGTAACGCCGAAGGGTGAAACCGAGCTTACCGCCGAGGAGCGCCTGCTGCGCGCCATCTTCGGTGAAAAAGCCCGTGAGGTGCGTGATACCTCGCTGCGTGTGCCGCACGGTGAGTACGGTATCATTGTGGACGTTAAGGTGTTCACGCGTGAAAATTGTGACGAGCTGAGCCCCGGCGTGAACATGGTGGTTCGCTGCTACATTGCCCAAAAGCGCAAGATCAGCGTGGGCGATAAGATGGCCGGTCGTCACGGTAACAAGGGTGTTGTGTCGCGTATCCTTCCCAGTGAAGATATGCCGTTCCTGCCCGACGGTACGCCGCTGGATATCGTGTTGAATCCGTTGGGCGTTCCCTCGCGTATGAACATCGGTCAGGTGCTGGAAGTGCACTTGGGCTACGCCGCTTCTGCTTTGGGCATGAAGGTGATGACCCCCGTGTTCGACGGTGCTCACGAAGCCGATATTCAGGAACTGCTGGAGCAGGCCGGTAAGAACACCAACGGTAAGACCATTCTGTACGACGGCCGTACCGGCGAACAGTTTGACAACCCCGTTACGGTGGGCTACATGTACTACCTGAAGCTGCACCATCTGGTTGACGATAAGATCCACGCCCGTTCCACCGGTCCGTACTCGCTGGTTACGCAGCAGCCGCTCGGCGGTAAAGCGCAGTTCGGCGGTCAGCGTTTCGGTGAAATGGAAGTGTGGGCTCTGGAAGCTTACGGCGCGGCCTACACCCTGCAGGAGATCTTGACGGTGAAGTCCGACGACGTGGTGGGCCGTGTGAAGACCTACGAGGCCATTGTGAAGGGCCAGAACGTGCCGAAATCGGGCGTGCCGGAGTCCTTCAAGGTGTTGGTTAAGGAACTGCAGTCGCTCGGCTTGGATGTGAAGGTGCTGAACAAGGAAGGTCAGGAGATCGACCTGAAGCAGACCTTCGAGGACGACGACGAGCTGACACTGGTGACCGTTGGCGACGCCGATGAGGAAGCATTCTCCACGGTGACCGACGAAAACGAACTGGACGGCTATGGCGTGGAAGAACCGGAAGTTGATGACATTTTCGGTGCCGACCTGTTTGGTACCAACGATGATGATTTCCTCGGCGATTCCGAGGATCTTTGAGAGAGGGGGCTGAATTACTATGATGGAATTTAACGTTTTCGATTCGATCAAGATCGGTCTTGCCTCCCCCGAGCAAATTCGCGAGTGGTCCTACGGCGAAGTGAAGAAGCCGGAGACCATCAACTATCGCACGCTCAAGCCCGAACGCGACGGCTTGTTCTGCGAGCGCATCTTCGGGCCTACCAAGGACTGGGAATGCCATTGCGGTAAGTACAAGCGTATTCGCTACAAGGGCAAGATCTGCGACCGCTGCGGCGTTGAAGTAACGCGCGCAAAGGTGCGCCGCGAACGTATGGGCCACATTGAATTGGCGGCTCCCGTATCGCACATTTGGTATTTCAAGGGTATTCCCTCTCGCATGGGCCTGCTGCTGGAGATCTCTCCCCGCTTGCTGGAGCAGGTGCTGTATTTCACCTCGTATATCGTGGTGGATCCCGGCGATACGCCGCTGGCAGCAAAGCAGGTGCTGAGCGAAAAGGATTATCGCGATATGCGCGAAAAGTATGAGGATGATTTCGATGCCGGTATGGGCGCCGAATACATTCAGAAGCTTCTCGCTGCACTCGACTTGGAGAAGCTGTCTGAAGAACTGAAGGAAGAACTGGAAAGCGCTACCGGCCAAAAGCGCGCACGCTTGCTGAAGCGCTTGGAGGTTGTGGAGTCGTTCCGCTTGTCGGGTAACCGCCCCGAGTGGATGATCATGGACGTTATTCCGGTTATTCCGCCGGATATTCGCCCGATGGTTCAGCTGGACGGCGGCCGTTTTGCCACCTCCGACCTGAACGATCTGTACCGCCGCGTGATCAACCGCAACAACCGTTTGAAGAAAATGTTGGAGCTGGGCGCGCCGGATATCATTGTTCGCAACGAAAAGCGTATGCTGCAGGAAGCGGTGGACGCGCTGATCGATAACGGCCGCCGCGGCCGTCCGGTCACCGGCCCGAACAACCGCTCGCTGAAGTCGCTGTCGGATATGCTGAAGGGTAAGCAGGGTCGCTTCCGTCAGAACCTGCTGGGTAAGCGTGTTGACTACTCCGGCCGTTCGGTTATCGTTGTCGGCCCCGAGCTGAAAATGTATCAGTGCGGTCTGCCTAAGGAAATGGCGCTGGAGCTGTTTAAGCCCTTCGTGATGAAGCGCTTGGTGGAGACCGGTGCTGCCGGTAACATCAAATCTGCCCGTAAGATGGTGGATCGCGTGCGTCCCGAGGTGTGGGATGCGCTGGAGATCGTCATTAAAGACCATCCCGTTATGCTCAACCGTGCACCTACCCTGCACCGTTTGGGTATTCAGGCCTTTGAACCCGTGCTGGTGGAAGGCCGCGCCATTAAGCTGCATCCGCTGGCCTGTACCGCCTTTAACGCCGACTTCGACGGCGACCAGATGGCTGTGCACGTGCCGCTGTCGGCCGAAGCTCAGGCCGAGGCTCGCTTCCTGATGCTGGCTGCCGGTAACCTGTTGAAGCCGTCCGACGGACGCCCGGTTACCGTTCCCACGCAGGATATGGTGCTTGGTTCCTACTACCTCACCATTGAGAAGCCCGGCGAGCCCGGCGAAGGCAAGACCTTCCGCGATGAGAACGAGGCCATGATGGCCTACTCCGACGGCGTGATCGGCTTGCATGCCAAGATCCGTGTGCGCCGCACGCTGGAGATCGACGGACAGAAGATGTCGCGCATTGTGGAAACCACCATCGGCCGCATCATCTTCAACCAGCCCGTTCCGCAGGATCTGGGTCTGGTGGAGCGTAAAAATCCCGAGGATCTGTTCCTCTATGAGGTCAACTACAAGGTTGGCAAGAAGCAGCTGTCGCAGATCATTGACAAGTGCATTAAGGTGCACGGTCCCGCCCGTACCTCTGAAGTGCTGGATGCCATTAAGGCCCAGGGCTACAAGTACTCCACGAAGGGTGCTTTGACGGTGGCGGTTGTGGATGCCTCCATCCCGCCCGAGAAGAAGCAGCTCATTGCCGAGGCTGAGGCCACGGTGGATCAGATCACCGATCTGTACAACCAGGGCTTGCTGTCCGACGAGGAGCGTTACCAGATGGTTATCCGCACCTGGAACGACACCACCGACAAGGTTACCGCTGCTCTGAACAGCAACATGGATCCGTTCAACCCCATCTACATGATGTCCGACTCCGGTGCTCGTGGCTCGATTGCCCAGATCCGTCAGTTGGCCGGTATGCGCGGTCTGATCGCCAACACCTCCGGTCGTACCATTGAGGTGCCGATCCGTGCAAACTACCGTGAAGGCTTGAACATTTTGGAATACTTCATCTCGTCGCGTGGTGCTCGTAAGGGCTTGGCGGATACCGCTCTGCGTACCGCTGACTCCGGTTACCTCACCCGCCGCTTGGTTGACGTTTCGCAGGATGTTATCATCCGCGAGGACGATTGCGGCACGCACGAGGGTATCGAGGTTTACGATATCAAGGACGGCAAGGAAATGATCGAGCCGTTGACCGAGCGTTTGGTCGGCCGTTATTTGGCAGAGGACTTTGTGGATCCTGCCACCGGCGAAGTGATCGTTGACCGCCACACCATGATGAACGACCGCATTGCCAAGATGCTGGTGAACGACTACGGCGTTGAGCGCATTAAGATCCGTTCGGTGCTCACCTGCCAGGCCAAGCACGGCGTTTGCGCCAAGTGCTACGGTTCGAACCTGGCCACGGTGGATCCCGTTACGGTTGGCGAGGCTGTGGGTATCATTGCTGCTCAGTCCATCGGTGAACCCGGTACGCAGCTGACGATGCGTACCTTCCACACCGGTGGTGTTGCCTCCGCTGAAGATATCACGCAGGGTC
>JAFVSK010000045.1 GCA_017503785.1 Clostridia bacterium | reverse complement strand
AACCTCTGCGCTTTTAATCATGACTGCGCCAAGGGTGATGCAAGCAATGACCAATGCGCCGCCGAATACCGCGGAATTGCATCCGCCTTTATCCTCGGGCGCGGTACTCTGCTCGGGTACCTGCACCGCAGGAGCTTGGGTCTGTGCTTGGGTAACAGGCTCGGTGGTTTGCTCGGTAGGAGCTTCGGTGACAGGCTCTGTGACCTCCTCGGTCGAATCGGCAGGCGCGGGCACGACCACGTTTTCAATGGTCAAAAAGTGCAAGGCCTTATCGTCCGCACCGGGCGTCAGAGCGAAGGACACAGTCACGGTCTGCCCCTTATATTCGCTCAGATCCACGCCCACGTTCTCAAACATGGCATGTCCTGCGGAGGCCGTCTTGATCCAGCCGTTGGCCATGACCTGCTCTACAAGCGCGGCGGGAGCGTCTGCATACGTGCCGCCCTTGACTTCATACCAGGTCTTTTGATCCAGCGAATACAGAATTCTCTTCTGCGAGCCGTTTGCAAAGGCATAGCCGCTGATGGTCAGCATGCAGTCCTCGCCCAGCGTCAGAGTCGAGCCGTCCAGCGTTGCGGGCTGACGCGCCTCACTCTCCTTTTGCTCAGCAGACCAATCCGAGCTGTAACCCGGATTTCTCATGCCCACAAGCTCGGTGTAAGGATCGTCCGTACCGTTCACACCCTTGCCATTGACGTACGAAACGTCGCCAACGTAGTAATAAGACCAGGAAGGATCGCCCTCGAGATGCGGACCGCTCGTATCCTCCACCTCGCCGGTCGAGGAGTTCAGCCCCAAGCCATCCAAGAATCTGATGCCCTCTTTTTCGCTGTTGGTCACCGGGACGTCCTGCCCGCTGCACCAGACGCCAAGGCCGCTGATAACCGGACGCACCTCGTTCTTGCCGTCCGACGCTGCAGTTCTTCTGACAAAGCTCTCATCCTCCAGGGTGACCATCTGGGTCGATCCGCCGCCGTCAAACATGATGGCCGTATAGCAGCCAAGCTCCTCCACAAGCTCCTGCATATTCTTCATGCGGCAGGCGGCGCGCGCACCGTCAGCCTGCGTCGTGGTGGCGATCAGCATGATCGTGCCGTCCTTCTTGATGCCGACAATGGTGCAGGGATAATTGGTATCCAGCTCCTGTCCCTTATGCACACCCTTTTCGATCAGCGTATAGAAGCCGCCGGTCGCTTCCTTGACGCTGTACCATTCCGAGGTCTCGCTCAGGCGCATCTTGTCCGAGGTCACCGAGCACGTAAACTCCACGGTGTCACCCACGGCATACTTGCCCTTCTGCTCGTCGATGGCCTTGCCTCTGGCAGAAATGACCACGGTGCGCGCATCCAGCGCAGGTCTCTCACTCGTATCACCGCTCTCAAAGATATGCGTGACCTTTCCCGTAACCGTATCGCCGATCCCGAACGCGGTGGTACCGAAGGGCGTATTGATCGAGCAGTAGAGATAGATCTCGTACGCATCCTCGTACGCCATGGACTCGCCCACACGGTGGTTATAGAGAATGGTGGAATTGGGTGCGGGAAGGCGGTTAAGGCCTGCGGCCTTGGTCTTCTGCCCTGCGGTGGTATTCTCGATCTCAATAGAAACGGAAGGACAGCCGATCACAGCCGTGCCATCCTCCTTAACGCCGAAGATCGGCTGGTTGGCAGCAGGCGTGCCGCGCTCTGCGTTATCGTTCTTGGCAAGATAGTTCTCGTCCGAGATCTGTGCCGTTGCCCACAGCTCACCGCCCTTGATCAAAAGTCCTCTGGAAACGGAAACGTGCTTGACGGCAGGTCCCGTGGCGGCAACGCCGTCACCATCGTAGTCGGTGTGGTACACGATCCAGGGATCACCGTTCATGGCAGCAACAAACATGCCCTGCGAGGATCGGTCGTTGCCTCTCATAGCCGCGTCCGCCATGGTGGTCCGCTCCCAGGTATAGCTGCCGCAGTTGAGCACCTTCAGAGCTACGTTGGGGTTATTGGGATCTATCTCAATGACGTTGACAAGACCCGCTACGCTGTCGGCATACACCGAGCCCGCGGAGAGCGCATACTGGGTCAGATACACGCCCGTGCCCTGCCCGCGGATCTTGATCTCCTCGGTCGCGCTCTTTTCCGTGCCCGTGGGCCCGTTGGCCGCATGGACCGCTGCGGATACAGCCGCGATCAGCATCAGCGTACACAGACAAATTGACAAGATTTTTGCATAGATTCTCATGATATTTTTCCTTTCCGTTTATATACGATTTTATTGAATGCTTTAATACACGCGAATATTCTCAGCAAACACGATCAGGGGTGCACTTGCCCAAGGGTGGAACAGGCTGGTGTTCCACTTTTGCTCCTTGCCCCATGCTTCAAAGGTGGTTGTAGCCCCCTCGTCCAGCATCAGCAGCCAGCAGGCGGGATCGGTGGCAAGGCGCACCGCGTCCTCATACCGATCATGACCCACCAATGCCGCCAACGCAAAATACGCCATGTAAACGCCCATGGCAGAAAGTCCCTTTTGCACAATGAAGTCGCCAAGGCGGGTGCACAAATCCTTATCCCGTGTGCCGATATCAAACAGCAGCGGCAAAAGATTGGAATGCACGGACACATGGCTGCTGCCGGGCGCGTCCACGTAAAGCCCCAATTCGGGAGAATAAAAGGTCTTGACAAACGCATCCTTGACCCGTTCGGTCATGCCTGTCGCGGGCTTGCCGAGAATGGCGTACAGCTCGTCCATGGCCCCAAGACAGCCGCACCAAAAGGCGTTGATGACGTTGTGCACACCGCTCGGCACGCCGTCCGAGGGCAGCTCGAAATCATAGCCGTCGCGCAAATTGGCAGGCCAGTCGACCAAATTCCACTTGTCGCTCACGCCGTCAAGCAAGCCGTCGGCATTTGCGTAGCGCAAAAAGTATTGATACAGCCCGGTTGCATACGGCTCAACCTCGCGCACAAATGCAACGTCGCCGTCCATGGCGTACACCCAGCACACCAGCGCGGGAAATTGCAAGGAATAATCCGCGATCTCCTGCATATACGAGCTTGTGGACACAGCCATAAGCCCGGGACAGATACAGGACGTGGCGCAGAAATCACGTATCGCCTTTTTGATCATGGCCGTATCCCCCGTCAAGGTCGCCTGCGCGCGGGCAGAGATGGCCACGTCGCCTAAATATTGTCCCTTTTCGCGCGTGGGGCAATCGGGAAAGACCTCCTGCACGCCATACTTGACCGTGTCCGCGCACAGGCGCAAAACGCGCGTTAGCGCAGCATTCTCGGTGGGATACTCTGCGCGCTCGACGCAGGGATAATGCCGCACGATCATGGCCGCATCGATCAGCTTTGCTCCTTCGGGCAACAGCACCTCGGCATAGCGGAAGGCCTTGTAATCAAACTGATCCAGCGTATCCCTGCCGCCCGAGAGCACCCACTGCTCCTCATACGTGCAGTTGCAGCGCATCGCATACCGCGCCCTGCCCTGCCCGTCAAGCTCCTCGGCGCAGCGCACGCGCACCACGTCGCCCGCCAAGCCCTTGACGCTCAGCGCAAGATACCCGACCGCCTCGCGGCCAAAGTCCAACAGTACGCCACCCTCTACCGGAGAAACGCGTGCGGGCTGTGTGCGATACACGTCAAGCTGTGCGGTGGGCTGCCTATGCATGACGTAGTCGGCAGATGCAAAAATTGCAGCGTGCTGCCACGCGGAATCGTCAAAATCGGGCTGTGCAAAGCCCACCTCGGGCGCGCGGCTGTCATACCGCTCCAAAAACGCGGTGTCGTAGCCCACCTTACCCGTAGCAGTATAGGCAGTATGATCGGCACACAGCCAATCCGTGTCGCTGACAAGCACCTGCTTGCCGTCCAGGTACAGATCGAAATACATCATGTGCCGCCCCTCGCCCGACACCCACACGCGATTGACAAGGCCTTGGTACAGCGTGTGCAGCGCAAAGGTATTTTCACCCTCGCCCAGATATTCGGTCACGTCGATCTCGTTATAAAAATAATTCTGCGGATATGACGGCGCAGGGCCCATGGTCACAAAGCGGCCGCCGATATAAAGCTTGTAGTAATCGTCTGCAGAGACGCGCAGCACCGCCTTTTCAAACGCGGGCAGCACGGCCTTGCGGCGGTACAGAATGTGCCTGTTTTGCAGCGCGGGGGCCTGCACCATGGGCGCATGCTCGCCAAACTGCTTATGAAAAGGGTTTTGCGGCACAACAGCGGCAAAATCGGGATGACAGATGAATAAGGGTTGCATACTCTCCTCCGTTTCGGGTCAAAACAAACACCCTTGCTTATACAGACGCAAAAAAATCGCAAAAGTCTATTGCTTTTCGAAAAAAAATTTTTTATTTAATTTATTATAACATAACCGCAAACGGTTTGCAAGAGAAATTAAAGGCGGCACCGCTTTTGCGGTGCCGCTCATTTTGTTATTTCTTCGGGAAGAGGAATTTGACAGGCTCTTCTGCATCACTTGTGAGCAGATAGATATAATCACCATCATACGCCTCTCCAAAGGCAACGTCACTCTTCCACTCCTCAAGAGTACCCGGATAATGGAAGATCAGACTTGCCCCATGCTGCTCCTGATCTTCTCTGCCGAAATAGCGCAAGGACTTGGGCAGATAGATGTGTACCGTCCATTCATACGACATATCCAAGCCTGCAAAGCAATCGTCTTTGATCTCCGTAATGCTCTCGGGCAGATACAAGGCGACTTGATTCTGTGCGCCCTCCACGTTGGGCTGCAACCGGCTCAGCGCAAACGCATAAGAATCCAGCGTCAGAAGGCCTGCGTCCTCGGGGAATCCTCCGTCGTCGCGCAGATAAAGCAGCAGCGTACCCGTCTCAAGGTTCACAAGGCAGCCGTCCATCATGCAAAGCGTGGGATTGTCCTTGTCAATCGTGATAGTCTCAAGCTGCGGCATAAGGGGCCACATGGAAGCATTGATCGAGCGGACGGTGCTCGGAATCACCATTTCCACGGTGTTGCGCAAATCCGCCGTATGCAAAACGGTCAAGGAAAGCTCAACCTGCTCGCGGTTCTTGCCCTGCTTTGCCAAGGCTACGACCTCTTCCACGCTCTGAAAATACTTCTCTTGATTCCAGCCGCAGTACTCGGTCAGATAGCTGTACGTCTTTTCGATCTCGGTTACCCCTGCATTGCCATCATACACGTAAATATCGCCAAGCTCCACAATGGGGAACGCATCAATCATGGACTGATAGTACCTGCCATCCAAGTTGTCAACCGACAATTTCAGAAAATAAGCGGTTAATTTTTTGGCATCAAAGTTACTTATATTGCTATCTTGGGCGGCTTGGAGCAGCTCGCTCATGGTTGAAGCAGTCAGCACGTACGGGAAATCCGCGTGCGGCGAGCGCTTGACGCGCGTTGTCTGACCAAGGCTGATCGCTGTGACCACGTCTCCCTTGGGCGAGGTCTCGGGGATTTCAAGCACAAGCTCCCCTTGATAATCGGGATCGGTGGTGATATACTCCAGCGAGCAGGTGCCGTCACCGTTGGAAAGAAAATACAGGTGATAGGGCTCGCCGTCCTCAAAGGACTCCTCACCGCCAAGGTCGGGGTAGCGCGGGCGCATCAGCGCGTCAAAGATGGGCGTATTCCACAGCCTTTGTGTGATCCCCTCGGGCAGCAACTGCTCCAGCTTCTCCACCGTCTGCTCGCGCCAGGGCTCATAGCCCTCGATCTCGTAAAGCTGCTCTGCCAGCGGCTCAAAGTCGCCCGCCAAGGCCGCCTGTCCCACGGGGTGAACCAAGGGCATGCACAAAACGAAAATCAGCACAAAGCAGGCGGCGGCCGTCAGCATGCGCATCACCGCTCTGCGGGCGTTTCGTCTGCGCGCCAGTCGCTCATCCATTTGGTGATAGCGCGCAAGGATGCGATCGTCGATCTGTCCGATCACACGAAAAAAGCGTTCTTTGTTCATACCGTAATGCCCTCCTCTTCGAATTTCCGGCGAAGCTCCTGCTTGATGGCGGCAAGCTCCTTGCTGACCAAGGACTGGCTGCAACCAAGACGCTTGGCGATCTGCGGGATGGTCAGAGAGAAGAAAAAGCGCGAGGTGAAGATATACATGCGTCGATCGGACGCGTCATCCAAATATTGCGTGATAATGCGCGCCACGGCCGCATCCTGCAGCTCGCGGTCCATATCATACGGGTCGGGCAAAAACTCCTGCACCTCGTCCAAGGGGCTGTAGGTCACGGCAGACACGCGCTTTTGCCTGTTGAGATAATCATAGCGATCCAGCGACAGATTGCGCGTGATCTTGGCCAAGAATGCGCGCAGGATCTGCGGCCTTTGCGGCGGGATGGAGTTCCACGTTTTGAGATACGTATCCTGCAAGCATTCGTCTACGTCCTGCTCGTTATACAGAATGTTATACGCCACGGCATGCAAATATTCACAATATTTCTTATCTGTCTCGGCGATCGCGCGCTCCTCGCGAGCAAAATACAGATCGATGATCTGCTCGTCGCTGAGCACAGCGCCCGACTTCTTGACTCTCATGCAATTCCTCCTTCAGGGTTCTCTCCGAATCCTCTACTCTTATAGACGGCATTTTTTCAAAACATTGTAAAAAAACATGGATTTATTTTATTATAGCACAGAAGTACGAAAAATGCAAACCCGGGAAGCATCGGCGGTATGGGCATGTGATCCCATCGCTTGACATTTCCATATTGAGATGGTAGAATGTAAATAGAAAATATCTGCAAATCTTGTCATGATTTTACAAAAACGTCGTCTATACATATAAAGGGATGATATGGGAGATTTTTATGAACAAAGAAAAAAGACGCATTTCGCTGCCCTGGTGGCTGCCGTACAGCATCCCGGTCGTGCTGTTTGCGGTCATCATGATTTTCATTTTCACAGATACTCCGGAATATACAGTCAAATTCCCCCCCGGCTATGACGGCGGCAGAGACAGAACCGAGACAGTGGAACGAAAGGACACAGTTCCCGTGCCCGATGATATCTATCGCCCCGGATATACGTTTGCGGGCTGGTGGTTCAAGGATGAGAAGGGCTGGCGGCTGTGGGATTTTGAAAACGACAAGGTCTACGAGGACATCACACTGACCGCACGTTGGGAGCACGTTACGTATACAATGACCTTAGATGCCAACGGCGGCGAGTGCGATATTACGGAATACACCGTGCAGAGCGGAGTGCCATATGAGATGCCTGCTCCTACGCGCGAAGGATATACCTTTGCGGGTTGGTATTGCGGCGGTCAGAACATGACCAAGGGCATATATCCGTACATTGATGATGTACCTGTCAAAGCAAGATGGGTCACGTATCCGCTTGGCATGACAGTCAAGATCGGCAGATTCGAGCAGGATGGAGACCTTGATAATGGTCCCGAGGAGATTGAATGGTACGTGGTGGATTACAAGGACGGAAAATATTATTTGATTAGTAAATATTTGCTGCTGCAGATGCCGTATTCAGAAGAATATCGCGACCCTGTATGGGAAACCTCACTGATGCGTGCTTACTTAAATGGCGAATTTTTTGACACCACGTTCACCGAGCAGGAGCGGCAGTATATCGTTCCAACTTCTTTGCCGGAAGGTGTAACCGATCGCGTGTTTTTGCTGAATGAGCAGGATATTAAGGAGACTGTAGTCGATGTCCTACTGCGTATGGGGATTCCAAGTGATTACCTTCTCAAGCAAGGTGTTGTGTTATCAAATGGATGTTGTGACCTCATGCATCAGGAAAAAGTATATCGAACAACATGGTATTGTCTGCGAGGAAATACAGAAGTAGATGGGTGGGCATATTCTTTAGGAGATGTTCAATCGCCTGTTCGCCCCGCTATGTGGATCGATGAGAGTTATGTAAACGGAACAAGCCCCGAGATAGGAGAAGAACCATGAAAAAGCTGCCCTGGTGGGTGCCATACAGCATCCCGATCGTGCTGTTTGCGGTCATTATGATTTTCATTATTGCCGACACGCCCGAATATACGGTCAGATTCTCTCCCGGCTATGACGGTGGCAGAGACAAGACCGAGACGGTGGAACGAAAGGACACAGTCCCCGTGCCCGATGATATCTATCGCCCCGGTTACACGTTTGCGGGCTGGTGGTTCAAGGATGAGGACGGCTGGAGGCTGTGGGATTTTGAAAACGACAAGGTCTACGAGGATATCACGCTGACCGCAAGATGGGAGCACGTTACGTATACAATGACCTTAGATGCCAACGGCGGCGAGTGCGATATTACGGAATACACCGTGCAGAGCGGAGTGCCATATGAGATGCCTGCTCCT
>JAFVSK010000044.1 GCA_017503785.1 Clostridia bacterium | reverse complement strand
GGTTGTGCATCAGAGCAATAGCGTCATTGAATGTGTGGAATCTGAAGCCTGTGGGGATTGCTTTGGCAATGGCGTTTTCGACGATGCCACGGCATTCCAGCGTGAACGAGAGACCTTTGTCGGATTCCTCATTATATTTAATTTCATACGCACTTGCGTGGTTTGCACCTAAATATGAGAGAGCACCTGCGAGCTGTCTGCGTTCCACGGGGAGTTGAACACGGGCGGTGTAATCGCCATTTGAAATAATTGCTATCATGGTTTTATCCTTTCTTTATATTTTTGTCTTGAATAAGTTTTGAGTAGGGGAATCTCTTGAATGGTAGAATAACATCATTGACCTCTCTTGATCCTTTCTTTAGAGAATTTGGTTTGGTACATTTCGTACTAACAAACCTCTTTTGTTTTGTTTTTTGGTTTGGTATATTTCGTACTAACAAACCAATTTTAGACACAGTAAATTAACATATTTATTTTTTGATGAAACGAAAAAAGGGGCAGTATTTGCGATATAATTTCGCAAATACTGCCCCTAAAATGTTAGTGCAGTGGTTCAAATCCTTGTAAACCCGAATTTTTACCCGATGTCATCTTTTTGTTTGCATAGTGAATTTGGCAATAAAAAATCCCAGAAACCCTTGCAGGTTCTGGGATTTCGCCGACGTCATCTATTTCGGTCGGCAATCATGGCTGCGGCACTAGGATTCGAACCTAGGGAATGACGGAGTCAGAGTCCGTTGCCTTACCGCTTGGCGATGCCGCAATATTTTCAACATCGGTTATTATAACAGAAAGGTTTGCATTTGTCAATACCAAAATGAAAAATTCTCCAAAAAGTTTTTTCTTTTTTGAGTATGCCGCAAAAAGCTTGCATTTATTCAGCAAATCGGGCGTTTTTGCAGGAATTTGACGAGGGATTTTTGCGTGCGAGGGGTTGCAAAAAGGATTGGAATATGATATAATGACACGGTACGCACCGGTAGCTCAGCTGGATAGAGCACAAGCCTCCGACGCTTGGTGCCGCAGGTTCGAATCCTGTTCGGTGCGCCATAAAAGAAGAGGGGAATCCTATTAGGATTCCCCTCTTCTTTTATCTCGCCCCTTACCGATTCAGAACCTCGCCGCTTTGCGACGATAGGAGCAAATCGGCTACGGCTTGCGCAGGATTCCCAAATGGTTTGGATGAGTATTGGCGCAAGCATAGGTTCTGAATCCTGTTCGGTGCTCGCCCCTCACCGATTCAGAACCTCGCCGCTTTGCGACGATAGGAGCAAATCGGCTACGGCTTGCGCAGGATTCCTAAACGGCTTGGATGAGTATTGGCGCAAGCATAGGTTCTAAATCCTGTTCGGTGCATATCAGAACAATCTCATTTGACTTCCCTGCCTCGGGCAAAGACCTTTTTGACCGTGATCTCTTCGTCAAACACGACAAGATCGGCATCCATACCGGGCGCGATGCTGCCCTTATGCGAAAGGCCCATGATGCGTGCGGGGGTGGCTGTGATCATGCGCACAGCGTCTGTCAGCGGGATCCCCGCCTCCTTGACCGCGACTCGCACCAGTCTGTCGGCCGTGGCAATGCTGCCCGCAAACGCGCTGCGGTCCATCAACTTACAAACGCCGTCCTCAATGATAAACTCGGTGCTTTGCATAAATCCGTGCGTAAGGTCGGTACCCGCAAGGGCTAAGCTGTCCGTGATCAGCGCGATGTGCTCCGCGCCCTTGATCTTATAGATCAGCCTGATCAGCTCGGGCGGCAGGTGCTTGCCGTCACAAATGATCTCCACATACATGTCGTCTTCCAAAAACGCGGTTTCGATCACGCCAAGCCTGCGGAATCCGTGGTCGCGCGTGACGGTGGACGTGCAGGAATACAGATGCGTGATCAGCCTGCAGCCCTCTTGCATCGCGGGCTTGAGCTCATCATAGATCGCGTCGGTATGCCCCGCTGCCGCCAGCACGCCGTGCTTTGCCAGCGCCCGGGCAAACCTTTGCCCCTCGTCGTTCTCGGGGGCATAGCTCCAGCGCGCGATCACGTCGCCATATTCTTCCAGCAGCGGCAGATATTCGCGCTCACAGGGCGCGGTGATAAAATCCGCACATTGCGCGCCCGATTGCCGGCGCGAAAGGTACGGCCCCTCCAGATGCGCGCCCGGAATGGTGCCCTGCACGCGCTCGTCGGCCATGGCGGCCTTGATATTCTGCACCGAGCGCGCCATATCCGCAAGCGGTGCTGCCGAGACGGTGGGGCAAATGGTGGTAGTGCCGTGCGCAAGATGGAAATTACACCCTGCCACGATCTGCTCCACGCTGCCCTCAAAGGGGTTGCCCCCTCCGCCGTGCGTGTGCATATCGATAAAGCCCGCGCTGACGTAACAGCCTGTAGCATCATATTCACGCTCTGCGGGCATTTTCTCTTTGCTGATGCTTACGATCCTGTCACCCTCCACGTACACGTAGCCATCAAAATACCCGTCCTGCAGTATGATTTTTTCGCTCTTGATCCTGATCATACCCGCTCCTTACAAAAGCGCGCTGCTGTCGGGATCGAGATACAGCACAGCGCTTGCATGGCGGCGCAGCGCCGTGGCGGGACAATGCTCACCGATCTCTCCCTGCAGCGTCGCACGCACCGCCTCTGCCTTGGTGGCGGCAGGCACGATGCAGAATAGGTGCTTCCCCGCAAGCAACGCGGGAACGGTCAGGGTAATGGCAGTCTTGGGCACGTCGCTCAAAGCGGCAAAGCAGCCGTCGTGCACCTGCTGGGTGCGGCAGACCTCATCCAACTCTACCGGCTTGACCAGGTACGGATCACAAAAATCCGCCACGGGAGGGTCGTTGAAGGCAATGTGGCCGTTCTCGCCAATGCCCATGACCACCACATCGACCGGGTATTCTTTCAAAATCTCGGAGTATCGCACACATTCGGCCACGGCATCGGGGGCGGTGGCATCGATATACTGCACGCTTGCCATGTCCACAAGCCCGAAGATATGCTCACGCAAAAAATTGCCGAACGCCTGGGGCGCACCTGCCGCAAGGCCGATATACTCGTCCATGTGGAAGGCATTAACGCGATTCCAGGGGATCTCTTTGTCGGCTGCAAGCGCAGCCAGCACCTCGTTTTGCGAGGGCGCGGCAGCAAAAATGACGTTGACCTTATCCTTTTCTTGCATCAGAGCAAGCAGGCAGGCCTTGATATCCTTGGCGGCAGCCGCGCCCATCAGGGCTCTGCTGTCGTGTATTTGTACGTTCAAAAGATCTGTTTTGAAGCTTTTCATGTCGTAGCCTCCCGAAATTTCTGTACTGCATCCGCAAACGCCGCCTTGGCATCGGGATACTTGTAAGGATTTTCAAATCCGCGCCCCACCAGCGCATTCAAACCGTCAAAGGTCTGTAAATGCGGTTCCAGCGAGACGAAAAAGTCCTCGTTTGCATAGCTCTTGTGCGCTGCAAGGATCTGTGCAATGCACGCCTCGCCCTTACCCGGCGGTACGATTGCGCCCGCATACAAGGCATCCTTGATATGAAAATACGCCACGTGATCCTGCAGCATTTGATAGGCAGCCACGGGCTCGACACCCTCCAGCACAAAGTTGCCCATATCAAATACGCACTTCAGCCTTCCGCCAAAATATCGGGCAAGCTCTCTGCAATGCTCGGGCACGTCTCCGTAAACACGCGCCTCGTTTTCGTGGCACAGCACCACGCCGTACTCATCCGCCATGTCCAAAAGGCGCGTCAGCGCATCAAGCACCTGCTCGCAGCAATCGGTGATCCCCATGCCTGCGGGCGCATAAAAGCTGAACACGCGCACATATCGCGCACCTAACAGCTTTGCTGTCGCAAACACGCGGCGTGCCATGGCAAAATGCGCGTCGATATCCGCGTCCAACGCAACCTTTCCGATGGGCGAGCCGATGGCAGACGCACGGATGCCGTAGCTCTCCAGGGTCTGCTTAACCTTCAAGATCTCCTCGTCCGTCAGCGTGGAAACATTCTTTCCGTCCACACCGCGAATTTCAATAAAGTCAATGCCAAAGCGGGAGAGCGCCCGCACCTGCTCCTCAAACGACGCGGCGTACTCGTCCGCAAAGGCGGACAGGATATATTGACTCATACACACTCCTTACAGCTCTATACGGCCAACGACCTCTTCCCTGCCGCTTTGCAAAGAGCGATCAATGGCGTTCATGATAAACACGGGCGAGAAAAATTCCGCATAGCAAAGCGGCGAAGGATTGCCGCCAAGCAGGCCGTAAAATTCGGCAAACTCGCGTGCAAACCACTCGTCGGTACTCGGGATAGCGTAACACTCCGTGCCCGACTCGGACATACGACAGGCCGCGTAGTGATAGTTATTATCACAAAACAGCCCCGTACAATCGAAATTCTCGTAATGGAACAGCACGTGGATGCAGTCGCCGTTTTGCTTGGCGGTCACGCTAATCGGAAATCTGCCAAAGATCTCGCATACCATTTCCACTAAGTGCTGCGCATAGAAATAAAAGCCGCCGTACGCATTGACACTCTGATAGGGCGCGCGGACAAAGCCGCCAAGCGTTCTGCCGCCGACCTGCTCCACGGCCGCCTTGCGCAGCTGCACGACGTACGTATCCTGCCCAAGCGACGAGCCGCCCGAC
The DNA here is from genome assembly GCA_017503785.1 of Clostridia bacterium. Taxonomy (GTDB): domain Bacteria; phylum Bacillota; class Clostridia; order Oscillospirales; family Acutalibacteraceae; genus RGIG3009. The sequence goes on along the minus strand of JAFVSK010000044.1, from coordinate 4,681 downwards.
ACACGCACGTGATTTTTTGCAAGCTCTGCGGCAAACTCACGCGCGTCCTGCTCGGACACCGTGATCGGCTTATCCACGAACATGGGAATGCCGCTGCCAAGATACGGCTTTGCGTATTCATAATGGTGATCGCCGTGTCGCGCGGTGATGATCAAGCCGTCAATCTGCCCCGCTGCATCCGCATAGTGCGCCATGACAGGCACGTCAAAGGCATCGTGCAGCTTTTGCGCAGCCTCGGCATCGTCGCTGTACACGCCCACCACCTGCACGTCCGCGTATGCCGCATTCTCGCGGATCTCGCGCAAAAACGCGTTGGCATGGGAGTTTTCACAGCCTAAAATCGCAATTCTCTTCATATTTTCCCCTTAAAATTTGAGCGGCAGAGGATTCTGCGCATGCACCGTCTCAATAACCGAGATCACGGCAGCCGCCATCTCGGGCGTGACCGTCATCTCCTTGCCCTCGGTGATCTTTTCATAGATCTGCTTGTACATCTTTGCCGTGCCCACGTCAAAGGCGGTGCCGTCAAATTGCGCCGACTCCTGATGGCGGATCAGCTGCTCCCCGCAATAAATGGGGTTGCCCGCCTCGTCGCGCAAGGAGCCCTCGACCACGGGACGCTCGGGATTCTCTCCCTCTTTGATATAGACCATTTCATAGGACGCGGGTGTGGCCTTGAGCGTACCCAGCGTACCCTGGATCTTGACGTTGTAATTTGCAAACGCGTCGATCGAGGAGATCTCAATATCCACAAGCGGCTTGTCCGGCGTGGCGATCAGGATCTTGGCATAGTCGTCCGCGTCGCCGCTTGTCAGCGCGGTATCCAGCTTGCTGTACACCACCTGTGCGTGCGGGTCAAAGTCTACAAAGCCCAGCGCCATACCGATCGGATGGGGACCTGTGTTATACGTGCTGCCCGCGCACTTTTTCTGCAGCGTCTGCCAGTCCCAACGGCGGGCAAATCCGTTATAGCGAATGCTGATCTGCTTGACCTGCCCCAGCTTGCCCGACTTGATCGTGTCGTAGCAGAATTCATAAAAGGGCGCAAGGAAGGTCTGCTGGAATACCGCCAGCAAAACGCCCTCTCGCTTGGCGATCTGCAAAAGCTCATCGCACTCATAGCGCGAGCGCGCAAACGGCTTTTCAACCAGTACGTTCTTGCCGTGCAGCAAAAGATCCTTGGTAATGGGATAATGCATCTCGGAATAAGACGCGTTGACTACCAGATCCACGTCGTCAAAGGAGAAAAGCTCACGGTAATCGGAAAGCGTGATACAGCCGGGGTATTCTTTCTCGGCCACCTCGCGGCGATGCGCGTCCATATCCACCACGTACTTGACGGTATAATACAGATTATCCGGACTGCACATATAAGTGCCGTGAATGTTATGTCCGCTTCTTCCCTGACCAATGATGGCAACATTGAGTTTTTTCATGTTCCTGCTCCTTTCGAAAAATCCTCTTTTATTGGTTCAAGTGTACCATTTTTATACGGGTTTGTCAAGCAAAAGCTGTGGAAGAGCGCAGTTTTTTGCCTTTACAATTCGCAAGATCCGTGCTATAATGAATCAAGATCATTCACGGGAGGCACACCATGCAAAAGCACTTTGACGACCGCAAATACATCAACCGCGACACCATTCCCCTCTATGCCAACACCAACGAACAATTCCTGACGCTGCCCTTGCGCGGCGTGGTGCTGGAGCTGCCGGGACTTGGCGGCGGTTCATGCCTTGGCGGCTCGGCCGAGCCGTGCAGCTACGATGCAGAGCATGCCAAGGATTTTGGCAGACACGGCATTTTGCTCGCCTACCTCTTCCCCGGCCCCTGGAGCTGGGGCAACAAGGGCGCTGTGCGTATGGGAGACGCGGTACTGGACGCCATCTGCGACAAATACGGCGTGGACGATTTGCGTCTTGGTGTTTGCGGCGGCAGCATGGGAGGCCACGGGGCGCTGCTCTTTGCGGCAGATTCCCGTCACACCCCTTGCGTGGTGGCAGCAGCCTGCCCCGGCGTGGATGCGACTGTGCAGCTTGACTGCCGCTCGGACATCACGCGCACCTATATCAGCGCGGTGAGCGGCTACGACATGCCTCTTGAGGACGCGCTGCGCGTCATCTCCCCCGTCTATCGTATAGCGGACATGCCGCGCGCCAAGTACTATATCTGCAGCGACGGCGACGACGTGCTGTTCCCCGAGCATTTCTGCAACGATTACGTGCAAAAGCTGCGCGACGCAGGACACGACGTGACCTACGACCGCCAGCCCGGCCTTGGCCACGGTGACTTTTTGCCCGAGGTTCGTCAGAGATTGCACGACGCGCTCAAATCTGCGATTCTGCAAGCATAAAGGAGGCCGTCATGTCACACATCTACACAAAATCCGAGCTTTGGGCACAATTGGACGCGCTGCATATTCCCCATGATCGTGTCTTTCTCATGCACTCGTCTCTGCGCCTTATCGGGCAGATCGAGGGCGGTGCAGCTGCGCTTTTGGACGTTCTGATTGAATACTTTACTGCCGAGGGCGGGCTATTCTGCGTACCCACGCACACCTGGGCCAACCTTTGGGCGACTGACAAGGAATACACCTTGGACGTGCGCGACGTGCACACCTGCCTTGGCGCATTTTCCGATTTAGCCGTGGCCGACGGGCGCGGCATCCGCACCGAAAACCCCACGCATTCCATGGTCGTATTCGGGCAGCGCGACAAGGCCGAGGCGTTTGCCAAGGACGAGATCGACACGCCATCCGGCACCGCTCCCGAGAGCTGCTACGGCAAGATCTACGAGATGGGCGGATTTGTGCTGCTTGTGGGCGTTTCGCACGCGCGAAACACCTATTTGCACGCGGTGGACGAAATGATGAAATTGCCCAACCGCATCACGGATACCCCCACCGAGGTCAAGATCAGACGCGCATCGGGCGAGGTGGTCACGAGGCGCATCAATACCCACCATTCCACGCTCACGCCCGATATTTCCGCGCGTTTTCCCAAATATGAGACCGCGTTCCGCTACCACGGTGCCATCACGGACGGCTTTCTTGGCAACGCGCCCGTGCAGGCCTGCGACGCGCGCATCATGAAAGAGGTCATGGAGCTGATCCAGTCCCGCGCCGACCGCGACCCGCTTTCCGACGAAGCAGCATTACCCCCCGTTTGGTACGTGAAAAAAGCATAAAGAATGCTCCCGACATTGCATCGGGAGCTTTTTTATTGTTCTTTTTTCTTACGTATATCCTTCAATATATCGTTGTGTTGCTTGCAAAACAGTGCGGGGACATCGGTTAAAGCAAAATATTTGAGTTCTTTGGTTTCTTGTTGATCACAAAACAGCTCTCCGCCCGTGACCGTCAGCTCATACGCGATCAGAATGCTTTGGAATTGATCTCCGTTGGAGCAAACCACGTCAAAATCAGTATAAATTCCGATCAGATCGCCGACCTGAACGTCAAGCCCGGTCTCTTCCTTGACCTCGCGCACAGCCGCCATCTGCGGCGTTTCACCCAACTCCACCGTGCCGCCCGGGAATCCCCATTGATCACAGTCACCGCGTCGTTGGAGCAGCACCTCTTCGCGGTCGTTGAAAATACAACCGCCCGCGTGCACAAGTATAATCTTTTCGTGGCCAACGTGGCTTCTGATCCACTTTATGTAATCGGGGTGCTTCATCATTTGTTCCTTTCTCAAAAATCCTCAACGTAAAAGCAATCGTATTGCCACCTGATCGGATTTTCATAAATGTATTTGGCAATTTGTTCGTAATCACGCCTGTTGCGGATAACGTGGTCGTGGAAAGATCTCTGCCAGATTGGCATTCCGATTGTTTTCGAAACGTATCTTTTCATTTGCCCCACAGCGGTTAAAACCGACCCCTTGTTCGTAGGGGAGGATATCATCCTCCCGCACGTATCAGGAATGAGAAGGATCATATGAACATGATTCGGCATAATCACATAATCCCATAATTCAATGTTGGGATAATGAACAGGAATTGACTCAATCGATTGCTTTACCACTTCCCCGATCGCTGACAATCTTACGTTTTCGGGCGGGAGGATGAATTTGCTTGCAAATATTCCTCCCCTACGAAATCCGACTGATTGCCTGCCCAAAACAAACACTTTTTGTTGTACGTGCATATCGTAATGAAATACGCTCCACAGGAACTGTAGTCAAAATATTCCAAACGATTTCTTTTTCTCACCGGCAATTTTTCTTCCATATTGATTCTACCATCCATAGAAAATTCGGGTTTTCAGCCAATTACATTTTCATTATAGCACACCCTGCATGGCTTGTCAATTTTGGCTTTACAAACAAAGACAAATGTGATATAATCATTACAACGAACAAAAAGCCCCGCATCATTGCACTTTACGATACCGACAAATACGAAATTACACAGAGGTGAGCATATGCACAAGGAAAATGAAAAAACTACGCTATGGCGCGAGCAGATCGTGCAGGAAAATATGAAAAAGCAGCTGATCGGCGGAGGTATGATCGGCATGGCCGCTCTGATTTTGAGCGGATTTGTCGCGCTGTTGACCTGGGGGCTTTGCAGCTCCATGGCGGGAGAAGGTCCGTTTGTGATCGTTTGGTCAATCGTCATGCTGGTCTTTCTTTGGGGCATCGTGATCCTCTTGCTGATCGGTGCAGGCGCTTGCTCCGTGATG
>JAFVSK010000043.1 GCA_017503785.1 Clostridia bacterium | reverse complement strand
GACGAATACGGCTTTGCGGGATGTCTCAAGGAGCTGGCAATCGAGAGCGACAAGACCTTCAAGGTCAAAAGCCCCGAGGCCATCGAGGCATATTTCAAAAGCTCCCCCTATTGGGAGGCAATTGAGAAGTTGATACAGTAATATTTACGGCGGCCGAAAGGCCGCCGTTTTTTATTCCAAGTCCAAATCCAACCCCGGGTTGATTTTTATTTTCAAAAGCAAGCCATACGATATGTTGCAAGAAATACAGGAGCATGCTATAATGGTATCGTGATCACGAAACAACATTGAAATGAGGAAAAAATATGAGTATCGGAAGTAACATTTACGCTCTGCGCAAGGCCAAAAAGGTCACGCAGGCACAGCTTGCCGAAAAGATCGGCGTTTCCGAGCAGGCGGCTTCCAAATGGGAAAACGACGTATGTGCGCCCGACGTCAGCCTGTTCCCCGTCATTGCAGAATACTTTGGCGTTTCGATCGATCGCCTGTTTGGCTATCACAACAACAGCTATGCCGAAGAGGTCAAAAAGATCATCCAAGCGGCCGACGACAGCATGGACACCTATAAGGAAATTGAGATCATCAGCGAGGGGCTTTCGCGCTATCCCAACAGCCCCGAGCTCAAAATCTATCTTGCCTTTTCCCTTTCCATGGTCAATCGCTTCTCCGAGGACGCAGACGAGCGCGCCAAGGCTGTGGAAAAGGCGATTAAGGTCTGCACCGAGGTGGTGGATACCTGCGGAGACAATAAGCAAGTGGATACTGCGCTTAATATGCTAAATCGAATTTACGGTGAAACTGGCGAGTATGCCAAAGCTCATGATGCCATACAAAAAATAAGCGCAGACAATTATTTTTTCAGAGTTGTCGGAACTGCAAGAACTTACGGATACGAACACAATGATTCTGCTTTAAAACAATTTACTCAACAAAATCTATTTCATTGTTGGCTGGCTGCAGATTTGAATTTACAGCTACTTACATCAAGATTGTCAGAAATCGGTCGATATACTGAATCAGCCGAGTTTGGCAAACTACATTTAAAACTGCTGTCAGTTTTTGATGATGGTTGTCATGATTTTTATTCTACACATAAATTTTTCGCCGCACTGGCACTTGCTCATAATTACAGAAAACTTGAAGATAAGCCGAACTGTCTGGAAGCCATTAAGCAAGTATTTCATTATGGCACACAAATCAATTCTGCAGAAACAAATCGGGACTTTCATATTTCCGCCCGCAATCCTCTGTATTTTTCCAACATAAATGACTGCGAAGCAATGGAAGAATATATTTCAAGGATTCCTTATGAAGCAATGCTTTCGTCATTTGACAAATTTTTTAGCTGCGATGAAGAATACATCAGGCTCAAGAAAATTGCAATTGAATAAAATTATGCCAGGAATAAATACTTGTGCCACCTTGACACGAGGAAAAATTTCGATACATGCATTATGAACACTCATACAACATGAAACGCATTGTAAACAATATTATTTTGTTTGTCTTAACTTTAACTATTGTTTGTTTCGTATATTTAGAATTATTCAAAATATCAATCCTCGCTATTTGTGCTCTTTTTCCAATTTTTTCTCTGTACGGGTTTTGCATGGGCTTGTGCGCGAAAAGCATGGAAAAACTACAAAAATACGATAAAAAACTCATACATTTTGGCTTGACTCGAAATGACTATTCAAAAATACTATTGTTTTCTTTGAGTACCTTATCTCCTACATATTTTTGCGTTCTGTTAGCATCTTCGATTCCTTTATATACATATGAGGTTTGGTTTATTACGGTATTTCCTTGCATATTAGTCAACTGTCTCCCTATGAGTAGTGTTTTGGATGAATATTTTTGTTTAACACGAAAAAAACTTCCGTTTTTAATATGGTTCATTATCCTTACAATTGCTTTTATCTTAATTGGCATTGTAGCATCTTCTGTTATTTTTAGGAGTTAATTAGGCGCGTTCAATAATCCTATTCAAGCGGCTTACTCGGTAGGCAATGGCGTTCTCGACTGTCCATCTACCAAACAAGTTCTTTAGCCCGCGCGAGATGCTTGACGCATTCTTCGGTGAAGATGAGGAATACGCAGCGTTCAAGCAAGCAGTGCTGGCGTAATACAAGAAGCGCAGTTCAATCGGATCGATAAATTAGCGGAGACATTCGCGTAAAACAAGGATTGTATCACGTTGATACAGTCCTTGTTTGCTTTTTTATGAATTGTTGCCGTAGGCGCTGGCGATCAATGATCGCCCCTACAACTGTGTGTGTTGGAATTTTACAATACCAAAATCTCAACGGTTACGCCGTAGGGGCGAGAATTTCGGCTTTGCCGAAATATGTGATCGCCAGCGTTTGCAGCAACAATATATGTGGAAAATCATCTCCTTGAATACCCCTCCCCTTTTTGGTCAACACTCTCCATACCCAAATTATTTATATGGAGGTAAATATGACACTTACACCCAAGGAATCGAGTCTGCTCAAGGACCTCAAGGGCGAGGAGCAGCTGTGTGTGGCAAAATATCAGAAATACGCGGCTGAGGCCAAGGCACCCGAGCTGCAGACGTTGCTTTCGGGCATTGCCACCACCGAGCAGGAGCATCTGAAAACGCTGAACGACATGGAAAGCGGAAAGCTGGGCACGGTCCCCTCGCAGATCCCCGCGCCCGACAAATCAAGCTGCGTTGCCGTTTCCTACGCAAGCCCTGCGGACAAGGAGGCTGACGCCTTTCTTTGCAAGGATCTGCTTGCGACCGAAAAGCACGCGTCCGCACTCTACAATACCTGCGTGTTTGAATTCACCTACCCCGAGGCAAGAAAAATGCTGAACCACATCCAGGCCGAGGAGCAGCAGCACGGCGAGATGCTGTACGCTTATATGAACGCCAACGGCATGTATAGCTAACGCGAGAAATAGTCCACCGTCCATTGTCTGACCTCGCCTTGCATCAGCGTAAGCACGCCAAGGTTGAGCAGAGTCATCAGTCCAATGGCAAGATCGGCAATGCTCCACAGCACGGTGGGTGCGGCAACCGTGCCCACCGCTGCCCCGAGCGCAAACAGGCAGACAAAGCCAAGGCGCACGCCCTTGTTTTGCGTCAGGTACGACAAGGCCTCCAGCGCGTAATGCCCCCAGCACACCACGGTGGCAAATCCGAAAAACAGCACCATTGCGCACAAAAAGTACCCTGCCCAATTCCCCAGCACCTCGGTATAGGCGCGCACGGTCATCATGATCGAATTCTCCCCGTAGCATGCGACCTTGTCGTAGCTGACAAGGATGACAAGTGCGGTCATACTGCACAGCACCAAGGTGTCGGCAAACACCTCGAAAATGCCCCAAAAGCCTTGCTTGGCGGGGTGGTCGGTATCGGCGCAGGCGTGCGCGATGGGAGCTGTGCCGCAGCCTGCCTCGTTGGAAACAAGGCCGCGCATGGTGCCGTAGCGCAAGGCTCTTGCCATGGCAAAGCCTCCCACGCCTCCGATCGCGCTTTTAGGAGAAAATACCGCAGAAAAGATGCTTTGCAAAACCCCCGGGATCTGCCCTGCCCGCAAAATCAGCACCGCCAAGGAAAGCACCAAAAAGCCGCCTGTCATGACCGGCACAAGCAGATCGGTCGCACGCATAATGCGCGCCGAGCCCCCGAGCATGACCGCAAAGGTCAGCACGCAAAGGGCGATTCCCGTCCACATCGCGGGAATGCCCAAGATCCCCTCAAACGCACCGCCAATGGCGTTGGTCTGAATGATGCAGCCCATGCTGATGCCGTCCAGCACGCACAAAAGCGCAAAGGCAGCCGCCAGAAAGCGACCAAGGCCGCCAAGGCCGCGCGAGGCAAAACAGTCTACAATATAGTACATAGCCCCGCCGCGGTGCTTGCCGTCCGCATCGGTGCGCCTGTGCGCGACCGCCAACACCACCTCGGCATATTTGAGCGACATGGCTACAAGTGCGCTTGCCCACATCCAGAACACCGCGCCGGGGCCGCCATAGTAAATGGCGGATGCCACGCCCACCAAGTTTCCCACGCCCAGCGTGCCCGCAAGCGCCAGCGTCAAGGCTCGCACGGGCGAGGTCCCGCTGCCCGTTTTTTGCAGCATTCCGCCAAGCATGCGAAACGGATGCGCAGCGCACGCAAGACCCACGCGCAAAGAAAAAAACAGCCCCACCGCCACCAAAGCCACGGGCACGCCCACTCCCAAAAGGTTTGCATTGATCCATTCCATCGTCTTCTCACCCCACTGTTGCTTCAATATATGCGACAGATGGGGCTTTTTTGTTGTGCAGAGCGAATTTTTAGCAGACAGTCCCGTTCCGATAACAATAAAATTGTTAATTATATGTGAATTATGGGCGTAAGGGGTTGATATTTCCTGAAATTGGTGTACAATATGTACTGTGGTTTGGCACTCGCAAAGAAAGAGTGCTAATTCGTGGATTTATCCCGCCATTCAACATTTGTATCATTTAGGCCGCGATTTTTCGCGCGCATTCATAAGGAGGAACACAAACATGACTCTCAAGCCCCTTTCCAACCGCGTCGTCATCAAGTTCGTCGAAGCGGAAGAAAAGACCAAAACAGGTATTATTCTCACAGCATCCGCACAGGAAAAGCCCCAGATCGCAGAGGTTCTGGCAGTAGGCCCCGGCAAGCCCTCCGAAAACGGTGGATTCAGTGCTATGACCGTTAAGGTCGGTGACAAGGTTATCGCAAGCAAGTATGCAGGCACCTCTGTCAAGCTGGACGGCACCGAATACGTCATCGTTTCCGAGGACGACGTGCTGGCTGTTGTAGACTGATTATTATAGTAAGGAGAAAAACACATGGCAAAGGATATTCTTTACGGCATTGAAGCAAGAAACGCCCTGGTTCGCGGCGTTGATAAGCTGGCAGACACGGTCAAGATCACGCTGGGCCCCAAGGGCAGAAACGTCGTGCTTGACAAGAAATACGGCTCTCCCCTGATCACCAACGACGGTGTGACCATCGCCAAGGAGATCGAGCTGGAGGATGCAGCCGAGAACATGGGTGCTTCCCTTGTTAAGGAAGTTGCTACCAAGACCAACGACGCAGCAGGCGACGGTACCACCACCGCAACGCTGCTGGCTCAGGCTTTCGTTCGCGAGGGCATGAAGAACGTGACCGCAGGCGCAAACCCCATGGTGCTGCGCAAGGGCATCAAGAAGGCTGTTGACGCAGCAGTTGACGCGCTGGCTGCAAGTGCCAAGAAGGTCAACGGCAAGGAAGACATCGCACGCGTCGGCACCATCTCCGCAGGCGACGAGGTCATTGGCGAGCTGATCGCAGACGCTATGGAAAAGGTCACCTCGGACGGTGTCATCACCATCGAAGAGTCCAAGAGCGCAGAGACCTACTCCGAGGTGGTTGAGGGCATGCAGTTTGACCGCGGCTACCTCTCCCCCTACATGGTCACCGATACCGACAAGATGGAGGCTGTCATTGATGACGCCGCTATCCTGATCACCGATAAGAAGATCTCCAACATCCAGGAGATCCTGCCCCTGCTTGAGCAGATGCTGCAGTCCGGCAGAAAGCTGGTCATTATTGCAGAGGACGTTGAGGGCGAGGCACTGACTACGCTGGTGCTCAACAAGCTGCGCGGCACGTTTACCTGCGTTGCAGTCAAGGCTCCCGGCTTTGGCGATCGCCGCAAGGATATGCTGCGTGACATCGCCATCCTGACCGGTGGTGAGGTCATTTCCTCCGAGCTGGGTCTTGAGCTCAAGGATACCCAGATGTATCAGCTGGGCTATGCAAGACAGGTCAAGATCACCAAGGAAAACACCGTCATCGTTGGCGGCAACGGCAACCCCGATGAGATCAAGGGCAGAATTGCACAGATCCGCCAGGGCATTGAGACTACGACAAGCGAATTTGACCGCGAAAAGCTGCAAGAGAGACTTGCAAAGCTTGCAGGCGGTGTGGCTGTGATCAAGGTCGGTGCTGCTACCGAGGCTGAAATGAAGGAAAAGAAGCTGCGCATCGAGGACGCACTCAACGCAACCAAGGCCGCTGTTGAGGAAGGCATCGTTGCAGGCGGCGGTACTGCTTACCTCAACGTCATTCCCGCAGTGCAGAAGCTGCTGGAGACCACCGAAGGCGACGAGCGCACCGGTGTTCGCATCGTGCTCAAGGCACTTGAAGAGCCTGTACGTCAGATCGCTGCAAACGCTGGCTTTGACGGTGGCGTGATCGTCAATAACATCGTAAACTCCGGCAAGATCGGCTACGGCTTCGACGCTTACAAGGAAGAGTACGTTGATATGATGAGCGCAGGCATCGTTGACCCCACCAAGGTGACAAGAAGCGCGCTGCAGAACGCAGCATCCATTGCATCCGTCATTCTGACCACCGAGAGCGTGGTTGCCGACAAGCCCGAGCCCGCAGCTCCCGCTGCTGCTCCCGCACCCGGCATGGGCGGTATGTATTGATCCAAATCAAAAATCGCGGAGGCGCAAGTGCGCCTCCGCTTTATTTTTGATTTAGATCAGTGAAATCTGCCTTGCAGGCAGGTGAAATCTGCCTTACGGCAGGTGAAATATTTGCTGCGCAAATGTGAAATGTTCGCTGCGCGAACGTGGATAGTTTCTTTGAATAAGAATTTTTGATTCTTGACAAACATAGAATGTACTATTACGCCGCAAGGGGGGCTTTTGCTTTGTTCAACGTGCTTTCGCTGTTTACCTACTTTTTTCACGTCATATTAGGGATCGGGACACCGCAGCAATTCCCTCCCCCTTTGTCTGCCGAGGCGGAGCACGAGGCCTTTCTGACCATGGCAAACGGCAAGGGGCAAGCGGCAGAGGACGCGCGGCAGCTGCTGATACTGCACAACCTGCGCCTTGTGTCTCACATCGTGCGCAAGTATTATTCGTCAAGCAAGAATCAAGAGGATCTGATTTCCATCGGCTCGATCGGGCTTTGCAAGGCGGTGGATACCTTCAACGTGGGCAACGGCACCAAGTTTGCCACGTATGCAGCCAAGTGTATTCAGAACGAAATTCTCATGCACTTCCGCTCGGGCAAAAAGCTTGCCTGCGAGATCTCGATCAACGAGACCATAGACGTGGACAGGGACGGCAATCCCCTGACCTACATTGACGTGATCTCCACCGAGGACAACATGGCAGAGCTTTTGGATCGCGAGATGCAGAGCACACGCGCTTTGCGCTACGTCAACACGCTGCTGGACGACCGCGAGAGGCAGATCATCGTGCTGCGCTACGGGCTTTCGGGCAAAGCACCCATGACGCAAAGGGAGATCGCGCTGCAGCTGGGGATCTCGCGCTCGTACGTATCAAGGATCGAAAAGAGTGCTCTCGAAAAATTGCGCAAGGCGTTTGGGGAATAAATTTATGGACCGTCGGAGATGCCGGTCCATACAAAAGAGTTCTTTACGTAAGTACAGGCGATCACTGATCGCCCCTACGAGTGTTAATGATAGATTTTTTGATAATCTATAGCTAATACTGTAGGGGCGATCAGTGATCGCCCGCATAAAAATCACTTTTTGGGCTTTGACGAAAAGCACAAGGTCGCGATATATCCGAACACCAAGGCAGCCGCCGTGCCGCCTGCTGCGGCCCTGAGCCCGCCCGTGAGCGCACCCAAAAGTCCTTGCTCGTCCACCGCCTCGCGCACGCCCTTGGAGATCAGATATCCAAATCCTGTCAGAGGGGTTGTTGCCCCAGCCCCCGCAAGCTTGATCAGCGGCTCGTAAAGGCCGACAGCCCCCAAGATCACGCCTGCGACCACGTAAAGCACCAAGATCCTTGCAGGGGTCAGGCGCGTCAGGTCGATCAGCAGCTGCGCGATCACACAAAGCGCGCCGCCGACCGCAAATGCCCAAATATAATTCCAGATCCAATCCATATCAATTCCCCTTTCTGATTCTGACCAGATGCCCGATGGCAGGAATGCTTTGCCCCTGCTTGAGCGCGTCGGGGCTCATCATCGCCCCCGTGCCGATCAGCAGCATATCCCTGATCTCACCACTTATGATCTTGGGCAGAAAATACGCCGCCGTGACCACGCCCGAGCAACCGCAGCCTGAGCCGCCCGCGTGGGTATCCTGCATATGACGCGAATAAATCATGGTGCCGCAATCGGTATACATTGGGGCTGTCTCGATGCCGTCGGCATACAACAGATCGTGAAAAATGGCGCTGCCCTCCCAGCCAAGGTCACCCGTGACGATGGCGTCGAAGTCCGTAGGTGCCGTGCCGCTTGCTTCGAAGTACCGCTCCAGCGTATCCACGGCGGCAGGGGCCATGGCTGCGCCCATGTTGGCAGCATCCCGAATGCCCATTTCCAAGGGAATACCCGGCATGGCCTGCACAATCTGCGCACACGGATCGCCGCCTTCCCTGATGCTGCCCAAAATAAAGGCGGACGAGCCCGTCACCGTCCATTGTGCGGTGGGCGTACGCTGCGCACCGTATTCCAAGGGGGTGCGATACTGACGCTCGGCAGACGAATTGTGCGACGAGGTCACGGCCGCGGCGTGTCGCACGTATCCCGCGCTGACCAGCACAGAGCCGAGCAAAAGCCCGAGCGCTGCTGTAGAGCAAGCACCGTACAGCCCGAAATACGGCACGCCAAAATCCAAAAGGCCGTACGCCGAGCCGATGCATTGATTGAGCAAGTCTCCTGCAAGGATCGCGTCAAGGCTATCCCGGTCTCTGCCCCATTTGGCAAGTGCGACACCAAGCGCGCGCCGCTGCATTTCGCTCTCGGCCTTCTCCCAAGTCTTTTGCCCGAATCTGTCATCCGTGTCATGCATGTCAAATAAGTTCCCAAGCGGACCCTCGCGCTCCTTGCAGCCCACCACGCTGCCCGCGCACAGAATGGCGGCATCCAGTTCAAATAATCCATTTTTCATAAAATCACCCCAAAATTACATACTAACAGTATTATTTTCACTCCCTCTTGCAATATGCCCGAAAATGTGTTACAATGGTGATGGGAATATCTGAAGAATACTGAATTTTTTGGAGGTTTTTATGCTTTCAACGCATACAGAGCAATATCATATCAAGGCAAGCGAAGGCCAGACAGGCGGCTATTGCATCCTCCCCGGTGACCCCGGCAGATGCGAGAAGATCGCGAAATATTTTGACAATCCAAGACACCTTGTGACCAACAGAGAATATAACATCTGGGTAGGCGAGCTTTGCGGCAAGCCCGTCAGCGTTTGCTCCACGGGCATCGGCGGCCCTTCTGCGGCTATCGCCATGGAGGAGCTGGTGGCATGCGGCACGCATACCTTTATCCGCGTGGGCACTTGCGGCGGCATCAATCTCAAGGTGCAGGCGGGTGACGTAGTCATCGCCACGGGTGCGGTGCGCCAGGACGGCACGTCACGCGAGTATGCGCCCATTGAGTTCCCTGCCGTTTCGGATCCCGAGGTATTGATCGCGCTGATGCAGGCGGCAGACGCGCAAGGTCTGCGCTCGCACGCAGGCGTGGTGCAGGCCAAGGATTCGTTCTACGGCCAGCATTCCCCGAACAGAATGCCGATCGCAGGCGAGCTGAATGCAAAATGGGAGGCTTGGAAGCGACTGGGCGTGCTGGCAAGCGAGATGGAATCGGGCGCGCTGTTCACGGTTGCGGCATCTTTGGGCGTCAGAGCGGGCGCATGCTTCTCCGTGGTTTGGAACCAGGAGAGAGCCAACCTTGGCATGGACAGCGAGGATGAATCCGCCGAGCAGCATGACACGGACAGAGCCATCAGAACCGCCATCGAGGCACTCAAAATCCTCATCCAAAAGGACGCGCAATAAATTCGGACGCCCCAACTCATGAAAGTTTTTGCGTCGCTTTTTTCAAAAAGCGACTGGGGTTCGGGGCAACGCCCCGAAAAAACGCCGTTTTTGGTTCTTTTTGCGGCAATTTTGCCAAAAAGAACGGAAGCAATTTTCTCACATAAACGAAAAAGGGAGCTG
>JAFVSK010000042.1 GCA_017503785.1 Clostridia bacterium | reverse complement strand
TTTATCCCCGATGGTTCACCAAAGAACGCTATTGCCCTTTAGGGCGGTGGCGTTCTTTTTTTATCGGGGATTCGAACCCCTCACGCAAAAATTAGTCAACCGTAGTTATTCGGTAACCGGTTTCTTTTTTTGCTCGCCTATTATACACCTTTTTATATGTGCGCGCAAGTCACTACTTTTCGAAAACAACGATTCTCATTGCCAAAACAAAGAAAAACCACATATTTTAGCCCTGTTTTCCAATGTTGCTGTGGTATTTTGTAAATTTTTTCTGTGTTTTTGTTATTTTCTGCGTAAAAAGTGTTGACTTTTTCGTTTGTTATGGTGTATGATAGAGTCATCATAGCAGGAGGTTTAGAAAATGAAAAACGTATACACTGCTGACATTGCTAAAACCGATCGCATTCAAAAGCTGATCGACGATTTGTATTCCGGCACACCCACCATTGAATCCACTCGTGCCGAGATCATTACGGAAAGCTTCAAGAGCACCGAGGAGCTGCCCATCCACCTGCGGAAATCGCACGCATTCCGTGCGCTGGCAGAAAAACTGCCGGTCGTCATCCGCGACGATGAGCTGATCGTCGGCTGCAACTGTGTGGCACGCCGCGGCTGCCCCACCTTCCCCGAATTTTCCAACACATGGCTCGAGGAAGAGTTCACAACAATTGCCAACCGCAGCGCCGACCCCTTCTACATTTCGGAAGAAGCGGCCGCTAAGCTGACGGAGATCCACAAATATTGGAAGGGCCGCACCACCAGCGAGCTGGCCACCTCCTACATGGCGCCCGAAGCCAAAACCGCTATTGAGCACAACATTTTCACCGTAGGTAACTACTACTACAACGGTGTCGGCCACGTAAGTGTCGACTACGGCAAGGTGCTGAAGATCGGCTTTAAGGGCATTTACGAATACGCCAAATCCGAGCGCGACAAGTGCCACGTGTACGACAGCGATTACGCTACGCGCTTCAACTTCCTCAGCGCCGTTATGGAAAGCTGTGAAGCCGCCATCATTTTCGCTAAGCGGTATGCTGCCGCTGCGCGTGAGATGGCTGCCTCCTGCAGCAATGCCAAACGCCGCGAGGAGCTGCTCACCATCGCCGCCAACTGCGACCGTGTTCCCGAAAACGGAGCGCAGAGCTTCCACGAAGCCTGCCAGGCGTTCTGGTTCGTGCAGCTGCTCATTCAAACCGAAGCCAGCGGTCACTCCATCTCCCCCGGCCGCTTCGACCAATATATGTATCCTTACTACATTAAGGATATCGAAAGCGGTAAGATCACCCGCGAGCAAGCACAAGAACTGATCGACTGCGTCTGGGTCAAGCTGAACAGCTTGAATAAGGTTCGCGATGCCCTGTCGGCCGAAGGCTTTGCCGGCTACAGCATGTTCCAGAACCTCATCGTCGGCGGTCAGGACATCAACGGCATCGATGCCACCAACGACCTGTCGTTCATGTGCATCAGCGCCTCCATGCACGTCAATCTGCCGCAGCCTTCGCTGTCCATGCGTGTCTGGAACGGCACGCCGCACGAGCTGCTGGTCAAGGCGGCCGAGCTCACCAAAACCGGTATCGGTCTGCCTGCGTATTATAACGATGAGATCATCATTCCCGCACTGATCTCCCGCGGCTTAACGCTGCAGGATGCCCGTAACTATTGCATTATCGGCTGCGTGGAGCCCCAAACCCCGGGCAAGACCGACGGCTGGCACGATGCGGCGTTCTTCAACATGTGCCGTCCTCTGGAGCTCGTGTTCTCCAACGGCGTCGATAATGGCGTGCAGGTAGGCCTGCCCACCGGTCAGCTGGCCGAATTGGATACTTATGAAAAGTTCTTCGAGGCCTACAAGAAGCAGATGGACTACGCCATCAAATTGATGGTCAACGCCGATAACGCGGTGGATGCCGCTCACATGGAGCGTTGCCCGCTGCCGTTCGCCTCGTCCATGGTGGCCGACTGTATCGGCAAAGGCAAATCGGCCCAAGAAGGTGGCGCGGTATACAACTTCACCGGCCCGCAGGGCTTCGGTATCGCCAATGTAGCCGATGCGCTGTACGCCATCAACGAGTTGGTTTACAAAACCAAAAAGGTTACACTGCAACAGTATGCCGATGCACTGAAGAATAACTTCGGTATGCCGTACAGCGAGGCCTATGCCAAAAATCTCACGGTGGAGGTCGTTAAGGCGATCGCTCTGCAGGGCCACCAGTTAGACGGTGCGCAGATCTCCGAAATCTTCAATCAGATCAAGGAAAACAACGTGGGCGCCGCGAAAAAGCAGGAGTATCAGGCACTGCTTGAAACCATTAAGGCACTGCCCAAGTTCGGCAACGACCTCGACGAGGTCGATCTGTTCGGCCGCGAAGCCGCCTACACCTACACCAAGCCGGTTGAAAAGTACCGCAACCCCCGCGGCGGCCAATATCATGCCGGTCTGTATCCGGTGTCGGCCAACGTTCCGCTGGGTCTGCAGACCGGTGCCACACCCGACGGCCGTCTGGCAGGCACCCCCATTGCCGACGGTGTGTCCCCTGCGGCCGGCTGCGACGTCAACGGTCCCACGGCAGCAGCCAACTCGGTTGCCAAGCTCGACCACGGCATTGCCTCCAACGGTACGCTGTTCAACATGAAATTCCATCCCTCTGCCCTCAAGGGCGCTTCGGGTATTGAAGGCTTCATCGCCCTGATCCGCGCCTTCTTCGATCAGAAGGGCATGCACATGCAGTTTAACGTGGTCAGCCGCGAAACGCTGCGCGATGCACAGCTTCACCCCGAAAACTACAAAAACCTGGTGGTGCGCGTGGCCGGCTACAGTGCTCTGTTCACCACCCTGTCCCGCTCGCTGCAGGATGATATCATCAACCGTACCGAGCAAGGAGGGTTTTAAGAGAATATGTCGGACTATTTAAACGTATCCGGCAGAATTTTCGACATTCAGAAGTTCTCTGTGCACGACGGCCCCGGCGTTCGCACCATTGTGTTTTTCAAGGGCTGTGCCCTGCGGTGCAAGTGGTGCTGTAATCCGGAATCGCAAAAGCACGAGATCCAGACGATGCTGCAAAACGGCAAAGAAAAAACCATCGGCCGCGACGTTACGGTAGCCGAGGTGCTGGAGATCGTGCGGCAGGATATGCCGTACTATCGGCGTTCGGGCGGCGGACTCACGCTGTCGGGCGGCGAAATGCTGTGCCAAAGTGATTTTGCCTACGCGCTCCTGCGCAGTGCCAAGGAAGCAGCGATCAACACGGCAGTGGAAACTACCGGCTTTGCTTCGTATGAGGTGATTGAAAAGCTGCTGCCGCATATCGACACCGTGCTGATGGATATTAAACACACCAACAGCCAAAAGCACAAGGCCTTCACCACACAGCCGAACGAACTGATACTTGAAAATGCTGTTAAGATCGCCAAAAACGCCAAAAAACTCATCATCCGCGTACCGGTGATCCCCACGTTTAACGACACTCCCGAAGAAATCGGCGATATTGCCAAGTTCGCCGCTTCGCTGGAGGGCGTTACCGAGATCAACCTTCTGCCGTACCATCGGTTCGGCAAGGATAAGTACGACGGTTTGAACCGCGAATATTTGATGGGCGATCTCCCCTCGCCCACCGACGAGCAAATGCAACAGCTCAAATCCGTTGCCGAACGCTACGGATTAACCTGCAAGATAGGAGGATAACACGATGGATCTGCACGAACTGACTATGCAGGATAAAATGCGCATAGTACAGGAACTGGTTCCCGGCAAACAGATCACCATTGCCCATATCATCGCCAACCCCGATGATATTCTGTACAGAAAATTGGGCCTGGATCCCGCTGTGGACTACTCCAAAACCGCCATCGGCATCGTCACGATGTCCCCTGCCGAAACGGCAATTATCGCGGGTGATATCGCCATTAAATCCTC
Organism: Clostridia bacterium; assembly: GCA_017503785.1. Taxonomy (GTDB): domain Bacteria; phylum Bacillota; class Clostridia; order Oscillospirales; family Acutalibacteraceae; genus RGIG3009. The sequence goes on along the minus strand of JAFVSK010000042.1, from coordinate 7,551 downwards.
TGGTGTGGAGCTGGGCTTTGTTGACCGCTTCAGCGGCACGCTCATCGTCACCGGCCGCGTTTCCGACGTGGAATCCTCGTTGAACGCCTTGGTGGACTACTGCCGTGATACGCTGGGCTTTACCGTGTGCCCCATCACCAAAACATAATGAAAAATTTAATTCTGATGGGCCGCAGCGAAAGCGGTAAAACCACACTCACGCAGGTGTTGCGCGGCGAAAAAATCGCCTACGATAAAACGCAATACATCAAGTTTGAAAACAACTTGATCGACACGCCCGGCGAATACGCACAAACCCAACACTTGGGGCGCGCTTTGGCACTGTACTCGTATGAGGCCGATATCGTCGGCCTGCTCATCAGCGCCACCGAACCGTATTCGCTGTTCCCTCCGTGTGTGACCTGTATGGTCAACCGTGAGGTCATCGGTATCGTTACCAAATCCGAACAGGAAGGCGCCAATCCCGACCGAGCGGAAAACTGGCTGCGCCTCAGCGGCTGCAAGCAGGTGTTCCGCGTTGATTCGGTTACCGGATACGGCATAAACGACCTGATTCGGTATTTAAATCAGTAACCAATTAAATTATTTTTAGGAGGAAAACACTATGTCACAGGAAGCCTTAGGTATGATCGAAACAAGAGGTCTGGTAGCTGCTATCGAAGCTGCCGACGCTATGGTTAAAGCTGCCAATGTTCAGCTCATCGGCACCGAAAAGATCGGTTCCGGTTTGGTGAGCGTGATGGTGCGCGGCGATGTCGGTGCCGTAAAATCTGCCGTTGAAGCCGGCGGCGCTGCTGCCACCAAGCTGGGCGAGATCGTTGCTACGCACGTGATTCCGCGCCCGCACAGCGATGTGGAGAAGATTCTGCCCACGCTGAAGTAAGTTTCACCGCCTAGGAGGAATACACTATGTTAGTGAATATGAACGAAGTCCTGCGGCCGGCAAAAGCCAACAAATACGCCGTCGGTCTGTTCAATGCCGTGAATCTGGAGTTGGCGCGCGGTATCATCAACGCTGCCGAAAGCACTCGCTCTCCCGTAATTATGGGTACCGCCGAGGTGCTGCTGCCCTACGGTCCGCTGGAAGAGGTTTCCTACTACCTGCTGCCCATGGCGAAGAAAGCCTCGGTACCGGTGGTTGTGCACCTCGACCACGGCCTGTCGTACGACACCTGCATTAAAGCGCTGGAGTTGGGCTTCAGCTCCATCATGTACGACTGCTCCACCGATTCCTATGAGGAAAACGTGCGCAAAGTTAAGGAGATGGCCGATATCGCCCACTCCTACGGTGCCACCATCGAAGGTGAGCTCGGTCACGTTGGTGATAACGAGGGTTCGGCAGAGGGCAGCTCGCACTTGGCCGACCCGTCCAAATTCTTCACCGATCCCAAACTGGCTAAGGATTTCGTCGACAAGACCGGCGTCGATGCGCTGGCTATCGCAGTGGGTAACGCCCACGGTGCCTATAAACTGCCCCCGAAGCTGGATTTCGAGCGCATCCGTACCATCGCCAAAACGGTTGACGTTCCGCTGGTGCTGCACGGTGGCTCGGGTCTCACGGATAACGACTTCAAAAAGGCCATCCAAGAAGGCATCAGCAAGGTGAACATCTTCACCGATATCAACGTTGCCGCCGTGGAAGCCGAGTTCAAGAAGTTCTCCAGCATGGATAAGGGCCTCATCGACCTGATCCCTGCCGCTGTGGAAGCTGTAAAACAGGAAAGCATGAAAAAAATGGAACTGTTCAGCAGCACCGGCAAGGCCGATTCCCGCATTAACACGGAAACGGATATGGAATACCTCACCCGTCTGGTTGCGGCCGAGGTTGCGAAATATCTCAATAAGTAAACAAAAAAGGCTGAAAATACTTCAGCCTTTTTTATTTTGTCGCTCTTGGGATATTGACATTTATTTGCAAAAAGTTTACAATTATACTATTAATAGACAGGGGGCCTCATCGTGAAATTGCTGGAAGATCGCATCCTGCGTGACGGTCAGTTTTTGCCCGGAAACGTATTAAAGGTCGATAGCTTCTTAAATCATCAAATCGACGTTGCTTTCATCTGCGAGCTCGGCAAAGAATTTGCCCGCTTGTTTAAAGATTCCGGCGTCACCAAGATCCTCACCATCGAGGCTTCGGGCATCGGCATTGCGTGTCTCACGGCACAGTACTTCAACGTGCCGGTGGTGTTCGCCAAAAAATCCAAAACCACCAACATTTTCGGCGACGTATACACCGCCAAGGTGGAATCCTACACCCACGGCACCACCAGCCAGATCATCGTATCCAGCCGCTTCCTGCAGCCGGAAGACCGCGTGCTCATCATTGATGATTTCTTGGCCAATGGCCAAGCACTGAACGGCCTCATCGAAGTGGTCGAAAGCGCCGGCGCCACGGTTGTGGGCGCGGGCATCGTCATCGAAAAGGCGTTCCAGCCGGGCGGCGATCTCATTCGCAGCCGCGGCATCCGCGTGGAATCGCTGGCACGCATCGCTAAAATGGACGGCGCCAATATTGAATTCGTTCAAGATTAACGGTTACACTGTTGCGTAAGGCAACTGTAATAAAGAAAAAATGGAGGGAAACACAATGAAAAAGATCCTGGCACTTCTCCTGGCTCTTGTCATGATCCTGGGCATGACCGCTTGCGGCGCTCAGAACAACGACGGGGCCGACAAGATGAAGGTTGGCTTCATCTTCCTGCACGACGAAAACTCCACGTACGACAAGAACTTCATTACCGCCGCTGTTGAGGCCTGCAACGAAATGGGCGTCACGATGGTACAGAAGACTCAGATTCCCGAGTCTAACGAGTGCTACGAAGCTGCGAAAGAACTCATCGAAGTCGAAGATTGCGACATCATCTTCGCCGATAGCTTCGGTCACGAGTCCTTCCTGATGAAGGCTGCTCAGGAGTATCCGGATGTTCAGTTCTGCCATGCCACCGGCACGCAGGCTCACACCGCCGGCCTGGCCAACTTCCACAACGCGTTCGCTTCCATCTACGAAGGCCGCTACATGGCCGGTGTTGTTGCCGGTCTGAAGCTGAAGGAAATGATGGATGCCGACAAGACCATCGTTCCCAAGATGGGCTACGTTGGTGCTTTCACCTTCGCTGAAGTTATCTCGGGCTACACCTCCTTCTATCTGGGTGCGAAGTCCATCGTTCCGGAAGTCACCATGGACGTTAAGTTCACCGGCTCCTGGTACGACGAAGAGAAGGAAAAGCAGGCTGCTCAGGCTCTGATCGACGGCGGCTGCGTCCTCATCAGCCAGCACGCTGACTCGATGGGTGCTCCCACCGCTTGCGAGAACGCTAAGGTTCCCAACGTTTCCTACAACGGCTCCACCGCCGCTGCTTGCCCCGAAACCTTCCTGGTATCCTCCCGCATCAACTGGGTGCCCTACTTCAAGTACATGATCACCCAGGTGAAGAACGGTGAGGCTATCGCCACCGACTGGACCGGCACCATCGAAACCGGTTCCGTTATGCTGACCGAGCTGGGCAAGAACGTTGCTGCCGGTACCGCTGACAAGCTGGCTGCTGTTGAAGCCGGTCTGAAGGATGGTTCCATCAACGTGTTCGACACCGCCAACTGGACCAAGGACGGCAAGAAGCTGACCAGCTACATGGCCGACGTTGATTTCGACACCGACTACGCTAAGGACACCGAAGCGATCGAGAACGGCGTGTTCTACGAGTCCAAGCATCGTTCGGGCCCCTACTTCGACATTGAAATCGATGGCATCACCCTGCTGGATCGCAACTACGGCTGATCTCAGTAATTAGTAACCCGCAAAATAAGGCGGGGCGCACTCCGCCCCGCCTTATTTTAATTCCAGTTTTGAATATTGCGCTGTCACCGACGACAGCGTAATCTTGAAAATTAGGAAAAGGAGGGGTATCCGGTGGCAAACAAAGCAGCAATTGAGCTGAAAGGTATCACCAAAACCTTTGGCAGCGTGGTCGCCAACAAAAACGTAGACCTCACCGCCAATCGGGGCGAGATCTTGTCGATTTTGGGCGAAAACGGCAGCGGCAAGACAACCCTAATGAACATGATCTCCGGTATCTATTTTCCCGATGAGGGGCAAATCTTTATCGACGGCGAGGAAGCGGTAATCGCTTCCCCGAAGGATGCGTTCGATTATAAGATCGGTATGATCCACCAGCATTTTAAACTGGTAGACGTGTTCACCGCCACAGAAAATATTGTACTTGGCCTCAAAGAAGAAGGAAAATATAACCTGAAAGCAGCAGAAGCCCGTGTGAAAGAGATCTGCGACCGCTACGGCTTTGAGGTAGATCCCAAGAAAAAGATCTACACCATGTCCGTATCGGAAAAGCAGACCGTCGAGATTATTAAAGTGCTGTACCGCGGTGCGGATATCCTCATTCTTGATGAACCTACCGCCGTGCTCACGCCGCAGGAAACGCAAAAACTGTTTGCCATCCTGCGCCGTATGCGTGACGACGGCAAGGCGATCATCATCATCACCCACAAGCTGCACGAGGTATTAAGCCTTTCCGACCGCGTATCCGTGCTGCGCAAGGGCGAATACGTGGGAACCGTCAACACCGCTGAAACCAACGAATCCGAGCTTACGGAAATGATGGTCGGCAAGAAGATCAGCCTTAATATTCACCGCAGCGAGCCAAAAGAGCCTGCCGACCGTCTGGTTGTGAAAGATATCAGCTGTGTCAACCGTCAAGGCGCTCTCGTGCTCGACGACGTATCTTTCACCGCTCGATCAGGTGAAATTTTAGGTATCGCCGGCATTGCCGGCTCCGGCCAACGCGAGCTGCTGGAAGCCATTGCCGGCTTGCAGCACCTCACTGAGGGTGATATCTATTACCACGATCCCAAAACCGGCAACGTGGAAGACCTGCGAGATAAAACTCCCCTTCAGATCCGTGAGCTGGGCGTGCGCTTGTCATTCGTCCCCGAAGACCGTTTGGGCATGGGCTTGGTCGGCAACATGGATATTGTGGATAACATGATGCTGCGTAGCTATCGCAAGGGCAAAAGCTTGTTCTTGGAGCGTAAAGCCCCGCGCGATCTCGCCGATCATATCATTAACGAGTTAGAGGTCGTTACCCCCAACGCCAACACCCCCGTGCGGCGCTTGTCGGGCGGTAATGTGCAAAAGGTGCTGGTCGGCCGTGAGATCGCTGCCGCTCCCACCGTGCTGATGGCCGCCTACCCCGTGCGCGGACTGGATATCAACTCGTCCTACACCATTTACAATCTGCTCAACGAACAGAAGGAACGCGGAGTCGCCGTGATCTTCGTTGGCGAAGACCTGGACGTGCTGCTTGAACTGTGCGACCGTATTTTGGTCATCGGCTCGGGTAAGATCACCGGCTTGGTGGATGCCCGCACCGCTACCAAAGAAGAAATCGGTCTGCTGATGACTAAAACCGAAGCCTTAGAGGAAAACGGAGGTGAACAGAATGGCTGAAAACACCGTTAACAAGCATCGTCACGAGCCGTTGTTTCACCTTGCCAAGCGTGACGATCTGGTGTGGTGGAAAGCGTGGCTGATCCGCCTTGCTGCTATTCTCATCGGCATGCTCATTGTCGGTATTCTGTCGTCCCTGCTCACCGGTGCCGGTTTCTTTGAAACCTACGGTCTTATGTTCCGCGGCACCTTCGGGCGCGTTTTTCAGGGCCGCACCAGTATGCTGTGGCGTTTCCTGCAACAAACCGCCATTCTGTTGTGCCTGTCCTTGGCAGTCACCCCTGCTTTTAAAATGAAATTTTGGAACTGCGGTGCCGAGGGTCAAGCACTCATCGGCGGTTGGGCCGCTATGGTGTGCATGATGAAGCTCGGCGGTACCATGCCGAACGGTCTACTCATCGTTGTGGTAGTGCTAGCCAGCATTGTGGCAGGTGCTATCTGGGGCTTGATCCCCGCTCTGTTCGGTGCGCAGTATCGCACGAACGAAACGTTGTTCACGCTGATGATGAACTACGTAGCCACACAGATCGTTTCCTATTACGTCGACATTTCCAGCGGTGGCTCGCAGGTTATTCAACCGGTTTCCACCGGCGCGCTGCCGATCATCGGCAATCTGCCGTATCTGCTGAACGTGCTGATCGTTACGGTGCTCACCGTTGCCATGTTCATCTATTTGAAATACAGCAAGCACGGCTATGAGATCGCTGTTGTGGGTGAAAGCCGCAACACCGCCAAGTACATTGGTATCAACGTAAAAACCGTAATGATCCGCACCATGCTTATCTCGGGCGCGGTGTGCGGCATTGCCGGTATGCTGCTTGTGGCCGGCACCGATCATTCCATCAACACCAACACCGTTGGCGGTCAGGGCTTCACAGCCATTATGATCTCGTGGCTGGGCCAGTTCAATCCGTTCATTATGGCAGGCATGTCTGCCTTGGTCATCTTCCTGGAAACGGGTGCCGCCAAAGTAGCCGACACGTTCTTCCTCAACAGTTCTATGGCCGATATCGTGTCGGGTGTCGTTATTCTGTTCCTGGTAGGTTGTGAATTCTTCATTCGCTACACCGTAAAATTCCGCCATTCCAAGAAGGGGGGAGAAGTATGATCGCCTCGTTTATCAGCAGTGCTATTCCGTTGGGCGTACCGCTGCTTTACGGCTCCACCGGTGAGATCATCACCGAAAAATCCGGCCACCTCAACTTGGGTATTCCGGGCATCATGTACGTGGGCGGCATCGGCGGCGTTATCGGCGCGTTTTTGTATGAGAATGCGTGCGGCAACGATCTCGCCAATATGAATCCCGCTCTGGCGATCCTCATCCCGCTGTTTGCTTCCATTTTGGGTTCGGTGCTGATGGGCCTTATCTATTGCTTCCTTACCGTCACGCTGCGTGCCAACCAAAACGTTACCGGCTTGGCAATCACCACGTTCGGCATCGGTATCGGTAACTTCTTCGGCGGCTCGCTCATCAAGTTGGTGGATAGCGATATGCCCTCCATCATCCTCACCAAAACCAGTTCGTTTTTCCGCACAAGCCTGCCGTTTGCCGATGACCTCGGCTGGTTCGGCCAGATCTTTTTGTCACACGATTTTCTGACCTACACATCCATTTTGTTCGCCGTCATTACGTCGCTGGTACTCAACCGCACTCGTGTGGGTCTGAACCTGCGCTCGGTGGGTGAAAACCCCGCCACCGCCGATGCCGCCGGCATTAACGTTACGCGGTATAAGTATTTGTCCACCTGCATCGGCAGTGCCATTGCCGGCCTGGGCGGCCTGCAATACGTTATGGCCTACGCCAACGGCGTGTGGTCAAACGATGCGTTCGGCGACCGCGGCTGGATGGCTATCGCATTGGTCATTTTCGCTCTGTGGAAACCGCTGATGGCTATTTTCGGCTCGTTTTTGTTCGGCGCTCTGTGCAACCTCACGTTCTACGCCGAGGGCTTGGGCAAGAGCAAGGAACTGTTCTACATGCTCCCGTACATCGTTACCATCATCGTGCTGGTCATCACCAGCATGCGCAAAAAACGCGAGCATCAACCCCCTGCCGGATTGGGCCTGCCCTACTTCCGCGAAGAACG
>JAFVSK010000041.1 GCA_017503785.1 Clostridia bacterium | reverse complement strand
CAACAGTTTCTGCAAGTTCCAGCTTGCCTTCCCGGAGGAGATTCCCGACGAGGCGTTTGCGCACCTGCCCGTGACCTCGCTGGAAAAGAGCGGCCGGTTTGTGCGCGTGGTGCTGCAAGGCAACGCTGCCGAGCTTTTGCCGCAGCTGCAGGCATTGGGTCCTGCTGTGCTGGAGGAGATGCGCATGGACTTTGAGGAGGTCTTTATCCACGAGGTAGAGAAGAGGGGGTATTTGAAATGAAGATCTTTTTCAGATATTTGTCGTACAGACTCAAAATCAGCGCGCTGCGCACGCTGATTTTTACCGCTCTTTCGGTTGCCATTTGCTTAATCGGCATTTCCGAGGGAAACACCGCTGAGAAAATCAAGTATTGCCAAAGCGGCCTTTACATGCTTGCAACGGCGCTTTGCATCACGGCCAGCGTCGTGCCGCTCTTTGAACTTTCGGGGCTCAAAAACCGCCGCAATCTGGATACGCTGTATTTCTTTCCGATTAAGCGAGAGAAAATGGCCATGGTGCACTTTGTCAGCGGACTTGTGCAGGTGGTGGCTATTTACACGGTGACCTGGGGAGCAAGCTATCTCTGGCTTGCGCTCAATACCGACTATTTCGCGCTTGTGTATATGATCCCGTATTATTTTTTGTCGCTGTTGCTTGCATTTGTCATCTATTCCATCTATTGCTTTTTGTTCATGCAAGCTAATACGGTCGCGGACGGCGTGCTGTTCTGTGCTTTGTGGATCTTTTTGCCGTGCATTGTGGCACTTTCTGCATCCTGGGTGTTTGACAGCAAGATTGCTGATAATTTGGCCGGCTGGGGAATTATGTATACTCCCATGAACAACCTGACCGTGCTCTTTCAGGATCTGGTTGAGATCAATCGCCCGGACTACTGGAGACGTGGGGTGGAAGAGATCACGGATCGCTGGTACATGTTCTTTATCTGGGGGGCCGTCGGCCTTGCGGCTGCAAACGGGTATCTGATCAGCTTTGTCAAAAAGGGCGCGGAGCAGGCAGGGGAGATTTCAAATTCTCCTTTTGGGTATGCCTTGCTTATACCGGTCTACGGATATTGCTTTATGATGATGCCGTTTGGTATCTATATTCCGATTTCGTTGGTGGTGTATCTGATTATCATGCTCTCGGGCTACCTGATTTACAGAAGGGGCTTTAAGTTCAAAATTCCCGATATCGTCGTGACCGTGATCGGCCTTGTCTTGCCGTTTGTCATGGCATATATCAAATTGGCCGACGCTCTGTCGCATTTCTGAAAAAATAAAAGCGGGCGCACACAGTGCGCCCGTTTTTGATTATCTTTTCGCCTTTTTGCTTTTTTCAATCTTGTCAAGATCGCAGGTGTCGATCCATTCCTCGGTAAAGCCGCAATCGCAGCAGATATAGCGGTTGACGTTGACGCCCGAGAATACGGTCGCGCCGGTCATGACGTTGTTGCCCGAGCCGTAAGCACCGGTATAGCCGTCAAATCGCACGATGTTGTGCTTGCCGCACTTGGGACAGGTGTTGGTGTTTTTCATAGTAACTCCTTCCTTGTAGGGCAGGGGCTTGCTCCTGCCGAGAATGTAGGGCAGGGGCTTGCTCCTGCCGAGAATGTAAGCGGCGGGAGTGAACCCCCGCCCTACGATTTTTCAGCGTAACGGTGGGAGTAAACGCCGCACGAATTATTCCAGCTCAAACAGCTTGATCATGGCAATAGCTGTGCCTCTTTCGTATTCGCGCACCTCGCCAAGGGCGAAGAAATGCCCCTCGGCGTCACAGATGCGCACGCGTGTGCCTGTGGCAAAATCCGTGTGAATCTTGCTCTGATAGATCTCGCAGCCGTTGCGGCAAAGACGCTCGTAAAAGGCAGGCAAAAGCACGTAAGGGTGCCTGATAAACAGCACATCAACAGGGCGCAAAAGTGCCATGCGTGCGTCGTCATCCAGGGCTTCCAGCTCAGCGGTTGTGAGGCACTCATCAATCGAAAACCCGCCTACCCAGATGCGCTCCAGGCTCGCCATCGCACCGCCGCAGCCCAAGGCCGCGCCAATATCGGCGCAAAGCGTGCGGATATAGGTACCGCCCGAGCAATCCACGGTTAAAATATAGTCGCTCTCTGTGTCGGTCGGCTCGCAGGAAAGGGAAAAAATCTCAATCTCGCGTGCCTCTCGCTCGACCTCAATGCCCTTGCGCGCCAGGTCGCAAAGCTTTTGGCCGTCTACTTTGAGTGCACTGTACATGGGCGGGATCTGCTTGATCTTTCCAACGAATCTCGCGCACACCTCCTTGACCTGCTCGGGCAAGGGAAGTGCCTCACAGGTAGTCAGCACCGTGCCCGTGGTGTCCTCGGTGTCGGTGGTAATACCAAGCCGCAGCGTGGCTTTGTACACCTTGCGGTCATGGCTGACGTACTCGCAAGCCTTGGCTGCTCTGCCAACCAAAACGACCAGCACACCGGTCGCCATGGGGTCAAGCGTGCCCGTATGGCCTACGCGTTTTGTGTGAAAAGCGCGGCGTACCTTGTAGACAATGTCGTGCGAGGTCGCGCCCGCGTGCTTATTGATCAGCAGAATGCCGCTCGGTTCCACTTGCGGTGCACTCATGCGGGAAAGCGCACGTGCGCCGAGTAGATGGGCATGCCCTTTGCGGTAAAGTTTGCCTCGTATTCGGTCATGACGTTAGTTGCTGCCAGCTCGCTTGCGTGCAGATCCTCGGTTTTCCACACGATTTCAAGCCCGCAAGCCTCGAACTCTTCCAGGCTGAAGAAGAACAGATCGTGATTATCGGTCTTGAATTTCAGCATGCCGCCGGGGACCAGCAGCTCGCGGTACTTTTCAAGGAATCCGCGGTGGGTCAGGCGACGCTTTTTGTAGCCGCTCTTGGGCCAGGGATCACTGAAATTGAGATAAATGGTGTCAAGCGAGTGCGCGGGCAGCCATTCGGGCAGATTTTCCGCATTGCCGATGATGAAACGAAGGTTGTCGGGGCGCGTGTCGGCGCACTCGGTCGCCTTCTCCAGCGCAAGGCAAGCCACGTCTGCCACGCGCTCCATGGCGATCAGATTGACGTCGGGATTTGCCGCAGCCGTGCCGCAGGCAAATGCGCCCTTGCCGCAGCCGATCTCCAAAGCCAGCGGCTTTTTCTCGGGGAAAGCGGCCGACGGGTCAGCCATCAGCAGCTCGGGATGCTCAATCAGCAGGGCAGAGCAGGCGGCGATTCTCTCGGCACCGTGCTTTTTTCTTCTCATTCTCATGGGAACTACCTCTTATGCAAAGTATCGATCAGACGTTGAAGCGGAACAGCACGATGTCGCTGTCCTGCATGACGTAGTCCTTGCCCTCACTGCGGTAAAGGCCTGCGTCCTTGCAAGCGGCAATGCTGCCCAGCTTGACAAGGTCGTCGTAGGAGACCACCTCGGCACGGATAAAGCCGCGCTCAAAGTCGCTGTGGATCTTGCCTGCTGCCTGGGGCGCCTTGGTGCCCTTGGTGATGGTCCATGCACGAACCTCCTTGGGGCCTGCAGTCATGTAAGAGGTCAGACCCAAGAGGGAATAGCTTGCCTTAATCAGCTTGTCAAGACCGCTCTCCTCAATGCCCATGTCCTCCATGAAGATAGCCTTTTCCTCAGCGTCCAGCTCTGCGATCTCTGCCTCAATGCCTGCGCAGATCCACATGATCTCGCTCTGCTCGCTCTTGGCGTATTCCTTGAGCGCTACGTATGCGGGGTTTCCGAGCGGCTCCTCGCCCGCCTCGTCCTCGCTGACGTTTGCCACGTAAATGACGGGCATACGGGTCAGAAGGTGGGTGTCGGCCAAAAGCTCCTCCTCGTCGGGAGTCAGCGCCACGGTGCGCGCGCAAAGACCCTCTTCAAGAGCGGCAAGGATCTTTTTGAATACCTCCATCTGAGCGGCCAGCGACTTGTCGGCACGCATAGCCTTGGTGGTACGCTCGATTCTGCGCTCCATCATTTCCATGTCGGAAAGGATGAGCTCCATGTTGATGGTCTCAAGGTCACGCATGGGATCAATGCTGCCCTCTACGTGAATGATGTCGTCGTTTTCAAAGCAACGAATGATGTGCAGGATCGCATCACACTCGCGAATGTTGGAAAGGAACTGGTTGCCAAGGCCCTCGCCCTTGGATGCGCCCTTGACAAGGCCCGCAATGTCCACAAACTCGCAAACGGCGGGGGTCAGCTTTTCGGGCTTGTACATCTCTGCCAGCACGTCCAGACGCTTGTCCGGCACGGGCACGATGCCCACGTTGGGCTCGATGGTGCAGAAGGGGTAGTTTGCGGATTCGGCACCCGCATTGGTCAAGGCGTTGAACAAGGTGGATTTTCCCACGTTGGGAAGTCCGACAATACCAAGCTTCATATTTATATTCTCCTTATCATTGCATTCGATCTTATGTGTATGCTTCGGTATGTGAAATGCAGAGAGCATACGTCTACAATTTATCATTATAGCACATTTGGTGTTTTTGTTCAATACGTTTATCGATTTTTTCTTGCTGAAAATGTATTTTTTCAAAACCTATTGACATCCCGGTAAGGCTGTGCTATAATGACTGTGCTATAGCAAGTATCACAGTTGGAGAATTCTCATGATCATTATTGACCACAACAGTAAAACGCCTGTTTACGAGCAGATCAAGGTGCAGATCTTGTCCTTGATCACCTCGGGCGTGCTGTCCCCGGGTGACAAGCTCCCCTCTTTGCGTACCTTGGCCGCCGATCTATCGCTCAACTTCAATACCATCAAAAAGGTGTTTGCTCAGCTTGAGGCGGACGGTGTGATCATCACGGTGCAGGGCAAGGGCTGTTTTGTCGCGGATACCGCCAGGGATAACCGCACCGTACAGGACAAGGCCGAGGTCGCTTTGCGCGAAGCGATGGCCGTTGCCAGGGCATCTGGCGTCTCGAAGGAGGCGGCCGAAGCAATCCTGGCAGAAACGTTCGGGCAATAAACGTGTCCGAATTTCGCATTTTTTATGAAAGGAACCCATTCTCATGATCGAGATCAACTGCGTCAGTAAGTCCTTCGGGAACAAGACTGTGCTGGATAACGTCAATATAACGGTCTGTGACGGCTCTATCTACGGTCTTGTAGGCTACAACGGAGCGGGAAAGACCACTCTGCTTTGTCTCATTGCAGGCCTGTATGCCCCCGATCGGGGCAACGTTACGGCAGATATTGAAGGAATTCACGGGATCGGCGGCAAGCTCAACGTATATGCCTGTGAGGCCGCCCGTCGGGATATTTTCCTGATCCCCGATGATCCTTATATCCTGCCCCAAGCAAGTCTTAATACCATGGCCGCATTTTATCGCGGCTTTTATCCGCATTTTTCCATGGAGACCTTTGGCAAGCTCACCGAGATCTTCGGGCTTGATTCCAAAAAGAAGCTCAATGGCTTTTCCAAGGGCATGAAGCGTCAGGCAGCGCTCATTCTGGGACTGTCCTCACGCGCCCGCTACCTGCTCTTGGACGAGAGCTTTGACGGCCTTGATCCCACTGTGCGTATGACGGTGTGCGATCTGCTTTTGGAATATATGGCCGAAACGGGGGCAACGATCATCATGGCCTCCCACAATCTTCACGAGATTGAGCACATCTGCGACACCGTGGGTATGCTCAACGGCACCCATATCGTTTACAGCTGTGAGATCGACACCATCAAGGAGCAGTACGTTCGCATCCGCGCGGGATTTGACCGCGAGGCAAGCGAGGAAATGCTTGCCGACATTCCTCACGGGGAACTGAGCATTGGCGGCAAAGTCCTCTCATTTATCAGCGAGACGGACGCCGACACAGTCAAAGAGCACTTGGAAAATCTTGGCGGACTCTGCTTGTTCGAGACTTATCCCATGTCCTTGGAAGATGTATTCAAATATGAAATGAGGAAGGGAGGCAAGAGCTATGACATCGAAGGTCTCTTCGGCAACTAAACGTAAGTTTACTCCCACGCTTCACGAGCTGCTCTGGACTGTCCGCCGTTATTGGTGGTTGGCATTATCGGGCATGCTGCTGTTTTCCCTGCTTACGATCGCGGGCAAGCGGCTGGAGGGAAACCAGCCCAATACCTTCACGCTCATCGTGCAGGATCTTGAAGTGCTCATGCCGATAGCGGCTGTGCTGTTCGGTATTTTGGCCGCCTTTTGTATGTTCCGATTTCTTTGGAGCCGTCGGGAGAGCATGCTGTATCTCTCGGTCGGCACTTCTCGGGCAAAGCAATTTTTGCTGCGCTATGTATTTGGCTTTGTTTCGGTAGTAGTGGGCATTCTTGTGCCGTTTTTGATCACCTATTACACCGAGCTTGCCGAGGTGGGTGACGATTATTTCGGCCTGTGCGCCCACTATACCACCGTTTACGTGGTAAGCCTTTTGCTGATTGCCTTGCTTGCCTATACCGTAGCTGTGCTGATCGCAACATTATGCGGAAGCTTCCTTGGTGCGCTGCTCTCAACTGCCGGCGTGCTGGGCGCGCCTTATGCTGTGCTGTGGGGCAGCCAGACCATGCTGCGCTTTTATCTGTTCGGCACGCCCCTTGGCAGAACGCTGCTTACTGATCACCTTGGTGCAGGACTGTTTACCATGTACAGTGAGCAGCTGGCATACGTTGAATTTTCCAAGTCCTTGCTTGACCGTTATTGGGTAATCGCAAACAGCGGCGGCCTTACGGTTGCCGAGAACTATAAGGCGGAATTGGCCACGCTCCCCGTAGCACGTACCACGCTTCTGGTTGTGCTGATGATTGCTCTGGCGGCTTTGGCTTGCTTTGTCTACTGCCAACGTCCTGCCGAGCATGCAGGAAAGGCATACGTGCATCCCATCCTGTCGCACGCCGTTGCCGTAGCTGACGGCTTTTGCATCGCTGCGCTTGTGCTGACTCTCAAAGCCCCCACGGAAGGATTCTTTGGCGTTGCTATCCTGACCGCTTTGTTCGTTCTCGCGTTCATCCTTGCTGCAGCGCTGCTGCGCTTGATTCTGACGCGGAATTTCAAGGGTGTGCTCAAGCAGTATTATATCCCCTGTGGTGCGGGCGCGGTCGGCCTGGTGCTGGCTATCCTGCTCGGCACAGGCTGGTTCGGCTATGCAACCTATCTCCCCGATCCCATGGAAGTGCAGTCTGTCAAGGTGACGTACAACCAAAACTTCGCGCTGTTTTCTCACCTGGGGCAGAGCAGATTCTCCGGGGCGCATGCGCCTGATTTCAAGGGTGCAGGCATGTCGGGGACGAATGAGGGCTCGCCCTACTATTATACATTTCTCTATGCCTATGGCATCTCCCTGGATGAGGATAGGCTTCCGAAGCTGACTTCTCCCGAGGATATTGAGACTGTACTGTCCATCCACGAGGCCGTGATCGCAGACGGAAAGCAGACGTATACGGGTAACCCCTCCGACGAGCATGCGGAGTCTGTCGTGCCTGTCTTTTATCGTGTAATTTATACCCTTAAAAACGGCAAAACGCTGGAGAGGTACTATGAGTATCTCAGCCTTGCAACGCTGGAGAAAACGGTAGAGGTCGAGGATACCCAAGCCTTTTGTGAGGAGATTGCAAAGTCGCATGCAAACAACTATTTTGTGGATGCCGATTCCTTTGAATTCGGTGATCCGTTTTTTGCCAACTTCACCGCGGTGACGCTTTCGGATGACGATCGCGTGGCGTTGGCTACCGCGCTGGACAAGGATAACGCCATGCTGGGTGCTAATGACCGCTACTTTTCAAAGGATGCACAAGGGAGAGTCATTGGAATCATCCGTGTAAAAAGCGTTGCTCAAAATTCTATGTTGGGGATGCACCCGTTTGACAGACAATACCAAACCTACTATATCACCGAAGCATGGGAAAATACGCTGGCGTTTATCCGGGAGAAGGGGTTGGATGTTCATTTTGAGGGCGACTATACCATCACCGACGTGCGCTATCAACGCTATACGACTCGTTATGCGCCTAACAGATACAGCATGGCAGCGTCCTACGTTTTCTTCTCCTGCGAGAACACGGTGCAGATCCGACTGCCGGATAGCTTTGACGGCAGGGGGATCAAGGATAATGTGGTGCTGGCCACCGAGCCTGTTCCCGCAGAGTTGTGGGACGCTTGCCTGGAGTCCTCCCGCCCGATAGCCCTGATGACCCGCCCAGGCGTGATGGTGCAGATCATTCTCACAAACGCCAAGGGAGAGGAAAGGCTGGTAACAAGATACCTTTACGACGAGGACTTGACCCTGGGATAATATGAAAGAAATCCGCCATGCTTTTGGCGGATTTCCGTTTTTTTCACATAGGATTATAGACAACTTGTCCCCAATATGGTATAATAAATCATCTGATCAATCGGAGGTATCCCATGGGAAAGCATTATCTTGTCAACGATTCGCTGTTTTACGCGCATAACCCATACGTCCTCAAAAATCCATATCTGCACACAGAGGTAGAGGACGCACCGCTGCCGACCTATGCAAAGGCCAAGGACATGCTGCCGCGGCCTGTATGGCAGGGCAGGGATGACGTGCTGGCGTGTTACGATAAGGTGTGGGAGATCGCTTTCCGCAATCTGCGCAAGCCCAACGCTGCGGCGGGCTTTGTGTCCAATTTTATCGATACGGCGTTTAACGGCTATCTGTTCATGTGGGATTCCTCGTTTATCGTCATGTTTGGCAGGTACGGCTCGCACGTGTTCAATTTCCAAAAAACGCTGGACAATTTCTATTCGCATCAGCACAAGGACGGCTTTATCTGCCGCGAGATCTGCGAGAGCGAGCCGGGCGAGCAGTTTCAGCGCGACGACCCCGCGTCCACGGGTCCCAATATCATGCCCTGGTGCGAGTGGGAGTATTATCGGCTGACGGGCGATAAAGACCGTCTTTCGCGCGTGTTCTATCCGCTGCTTGCATACCATAAATGGTTGCAGCTCAACCGCACCTGGCGCGACGGCAGCTATTGGTCTTGCGGCCTTGCTTGCGGGATGGATAACCAGCCCCGCGTAGAGTCGCATTACTGCGAGCACGCCTCGCACGGACACGGCATATGGGTAGATGCCTGCATCCAGATGGTGATCAGCGGTAAGGTGCTGATCGAGATGGGCAAGGTTCTTGGCTGCGAGCAGGATACCGAGTGGCTTGTGCGCGAGGTCGAAATGCTGACAGGGCTGATCAACGACAAGCTCTGGAGCGAGCAGGACGCATTTTACTACGACATGTGGCGTTCGGGACTGTCGGGTGTCAAGTCGATCGGTGCTTACTGGTCGCTGCTTGCGGACATCGTGCCCCCGGAGCGCCTGCCGCGCTTGATCGCACACCTCGAAAATCCCGCAGAATTCAAGCGTCCGCACCGCGTCCCCACGCTGTCTGCCGATCACCCCGATTACAACGAGCACGGCGGCTACTGGAAGGGCTCTGTCTGGGCACCCACCAATTACATGGTGCTCAAAGGCCTTGAAAGGGTAGGGTATCACGATCTCGCACACGAGATCGGCTGTAATACGCTGGAAAACGTGGTCAAGGTGTTCCTGGAGACCGATACGGTCTGGGAGAATTATTCATCCGAGCATGAGTGCCCCGGAAAACCCGCCAAGTCGGATTTCGTGGGCTGGACGGGATTGATCCCGATCGCGGTGCTGATCGAGTACGTGTTCGGCATCAAGGCGGACGCGCAAAACGGTGAGATCGTGTGGCGCGTGAGCCTGACCGAGCAGCACGGTATGGAGCGTTATCCGTTTGACGGCAAGAGTGTGGATTTTGTGTGCGCAGCGCGCGAGAGCGCGACCGACGAGCCGCAGATCACGATCAAGTGCGACACCCCCGTCAAGCTCCGTGTCATCTGGCCCGGCGGCGAAAAGGTGATCGAAAGTCAATAATTATAAGTCAAAAAGGCAGGATCAGCGATCCTGCCTTTTGTAATATGAGGTGCGTTAGTTTGATTCCCCAAGCAGCCCGTATTTTCTCGCAATGCTTTGCGCGTAGCTGCCCGAGTCCGCCTTGCCTTGGTGCACGGTAAAGGTGCGCCTGTCATCTGTCGCTTGCGTATGCAGATATCCTACCTTGCTGCCACATTGCTTGATTCCGGGTTGTGCGTCGCAAAGTTCGTGATGGTGTGTGATGAATACGCACTTGCCGCCTGCGCGACACAGCTCGTAGATGAAATTGGCAGCAATCGGTACTGCCTCGGAGGCGGAGGTAGAGGTAAAAGCCTCGTCGATCAGGGCAAGGCTGTTTTCTGTAAACTGTCCGAGCACCTCGGAGAGCGTGATGCATTCTTTTTCGAATCTGCCAACCGGGGTGATGTTTGCCTGTTCTTCAACGGACACCTTGAAGATTGCGTCACAGATCGGCAGCGAGGCTTTTTTGGCGGGAACAGGCATGCCGAGCTGAAAATAATACTGCGCTACCGCCACCGAATTCAAGAATACGGTTTTTCCGCCGCTGTTGGGGCCCGACAGTATGTAGCAGCATACGCCCGGTTCAAGGCTGATCGTATTGGGAACGATCTCGTCCTTTGGCTTGGCTTGACATAGGCCGTCGTCGTACAGAGAAACGAAATGCATGCCTCTGTCCTCGCTGATTTCCGGAAAACAAAGGGGAATATTTTTGTCCTTGAATATGCGCAGACGCTTGATCGCCTCTACCACAAACGCCAAAGATTCCGCCATTTCGTAATACGCGGTCAGTTTTTTCTGCGCATATCGCAGACATTGGCTGTTGCAATGCGCAAGGCCGCTGTTCATGACCTGCGACATAGCGCGAAGCAGAGCGAAATTGACCCTTTGGCTGTCCTGGTATCCGAGCTTTTTATCCAAGGTCACAAGCGGGGCAAGGCAATGAAACTCGTCCTTCTCAAAATCCATACGTAAAATACGGTCAAGCAGATCACCCGATTTATATTGTTCGCTGTTGATCGAAACCAGCCCCGCCTCCTTGGGCTCGAGCACTGCATTGAGATTGACACCGATCGTCACGCTGGAAACCGCGCGCAGCTTGTCTGCGTTTGTTTCGTAAAACTGTGACAGCCGCTTGAATTCATCCGACTCCATATCACTGCTCACAAGCGAAAACAGCGCTTTGATCGCGTCCGATTTTGCCGCCTGCATATGCGGGGAGAGAGAATTGTGGATAAATCGAGTCATTTCCACGTAGACGGTTGGCACTAAGATATTGTGCATTTTTTGCTCGCCGTCCTTTGTGCCGGGCTGCTCCTGCATCAAGGACGAGTATTCCTTTAACCGCTCGGAAAAATCGCTCAAGAACCTTGAAATTTCTTCAGAATTCAAAAGGTCGCAAAAGAGCTCCTGCCTGTATCGCAGCGTTTCGGGATCGGTACTGATATATTTTTTTGCGCGGTCAAAAAAGCGATCCTTGGAAATAATTTCGGCTCTTGCGTCAAAGTTCAAAACCGTCTGATCCGAGGTGCTCAAAAACATAAAATCCATATAGCCTCCAACAGTGCAATCAAAATCGCAGTGATGATGCGCAGTATCAGAATTGCCGACACGTGAAAAACGGTGTACGCGCTTTTGGATATGTTGCATGCTTTCCAATAGTGATAAAGATCAACCAGATAAATCGTGAATAAAATCAAAGAGGGAATTCCCACCATGGCGAAAAAAACGGGATTGGGGATCATAAAAATCGCAAACAGGAGCACCCAAAAGGGCAGCACGGTGCGCAATAACAGCCTTTTGGATATAAAAATAGAATAGGTTTCGCCTGCGGCAAGCATTCTGAGATATAGCCTATATTCACTCATCAAATCGTCATCCGACTCCTTTCAAAAAACATTTCGGGTTTGTCTATATGACAAGAAAAGTCGCAAAAAGGTTGGCAATCGGGTTGAAAATTTGTGGCATAAATATTTTGTTGCTGTAGGTGCTGGCGATCAATGATCGCCCCTACAACTGTGTACGTTGGGATTTTGTGATACCAAAGCCTCAAAAGAATCACTGTAGGGGCGATCATTGATCGCCAGCGCCTAT
>JAFVSK010000040.1 GCA_017503785.1 Clostridia bacterium | reverse complement strand
CAGTATATCATCTTTTACTGCCAAATACAAGACTTCAGATGCCGGTTTTGTCGGTGGGGTTGTTAACGATGCCGAACGATACCAGCACCGGCAGCAGCACGTTTAACAGGCCGTCCACGGTGGTGCTGATGTCGATGCCGACAAATTCCTTTACGCAAAACGCCGTGAGCGCACCGAGCGAAAGCCACAGCGCCCACGAGCGAAAGCGGGATAAAAAGCGTTTCATACGTCGTTCTCCTTTTTTGTTGATGTGAAATAGGTCATTCTGCGATGCCCACATCGTCCCGCCGAGGGTGGTACCAAGGCGTGACAGCCCCCTCAAAGAGGGGGCCTTTTCGCGCAGCGGCACGCTCCATCATTTGAGCAGGAGGGCGGCAAGGGCGCCTGCCAGCGCCCCCGCCGTCCCTTTCACCAGCCATTCCACGGCGGCGTTCCACCGCTTATTCGGCACGGCCAAAAGGCCCTTAACGTCCTGCTTGATCTCCTGCACGTCGCCGTCCATGTCCACCTGCTTTTGCGCAATGGTGGCCACACTCTGCACCAGCTCGGTCATTTCGCCGTGCTTTTTCTCCACGTCATCCAAGCGGTGCGTATTGGATTTGGCGCGGTTCTCCACGGCCGACAGCCGATGCTCCAGCTTTACCTCGTCCACGCTACGCACCTGCCTTTACGATCTCGATCTGCACACCGTCGATGGCGTAGCCCAGCACGCCGGCGTAGCCGTCGCCCGTGGGGTCGGCGGTGCCCTCGCACCACTGATGCCAATCGGCGGTTTTGAGCGAGGTCACGCGGTAGCAGATGGTGTAGTCGGGCAGATCGGTAAGCCTCATCTGCAGCGCGTCGATCGCCTTGCCGCGCACGCCCGCCCAGCTTTTTTGGCTGGTCACCCACGGCAGCCAGTCGCCGCCCAGCTGATGCACGCGGTACTCCACGGTGCCGCGCTCGGGACGCACCTGAAGCGCCGACGTTGCCTGTCCGAACACGCCCGCATAGCCGCTCGCGCCGGCGCCGCAGTTTTGCACCCACGGCAGCCAACGGCGGCCGCTGTAGGCGCGGTAGCGCACGTCGATCCGCTCGGTGATGGGCAGATCGGCCTCCAGATACGGCGTGGGATCCACGCGCACACCGTCACGCCGCACCTCAAAATGCAGGTGAATACCGTAGCTGTTGCCGGTGTTGCCCATGGTGCCCAGCATCTCACCGCGCGAAACGGCTTGCCCTTTTTTCACGTTCACTGAGGCGAGATGGGCATACAGCGTTTCGTAGCCGTCGCCGTGGTCCACCTTCACAAAATTGCCGTAGCTGGCAGTACCCTTACTGCCCTTGTTGTTTTTCTGTCCTGTTTGCACCAGCGTGACCACGCCCGCGGAGTGCGCGATGATCGGCTCGCCGATTGCGTGCACGCGGCCGAGGTCCACCCCTTTATGGGTGACCTTGTAGCCCTGTGTGATGCGATTGGTTCCTTTTTGTAAAATTCTGCTTGCCATAGCGCCCTCCTTACGTTAACGTGAAGGTCCAGTTCGGCTTGGTGGCAACCTGTGCGCCCCATTCCTCGGGGGCAAAGGCGGCTTCCACCGCCGCATACGACAGCGTGAGCGTTTTATCTGCCACGGTATCGGACAGCGCCGCCACAAGGCTCGCAATGCTCTCGCGTGAGAGCAGTGTCGATTGCGACACGTCCACGCTCGACACCAGCTCGCCCTCCAAACGGATCTCGACGAGATTGGGGATGTTTTGAAAGCTGTCACCCACGTTGCCGCCGTGCAGATACACCTTTTCAATGCGCGTCAGATACGGCATTCCGTAAAAGACCGATTGCTGCTTGGTGGTACTCGGCGCACCGCGCATATCCACAACGGGAAGCTCGGTAAAGCCCGAGGAGCAAAACGCATAGTTCCAGTCGGTGCATTGCGAGCCGTCGAACTCCACGGGCAACCGCGAGAGGGATCGGTTGCCGTAGAACGTCATGTACATGCTCGTCGGTACGAGGGGGTAGGTTGGCGTAAAGGTCTCGTCGTTCCAAAGGCGGGACAGCCTGAAAAGATTGCTGTAACTCGTGGGCTGTCCGTGGTTGGTGATGATATCCCACCATGCATCCTGCGCGTTGCCGTAGCCCAGATCGTAACCGATGCTGTGGCCTGCCTGCTCACCCTCGTGGTAGGACGCGTCGCGTGTTTCTTCGATACACGGCGGCACTTCCGTCAGTGTTGCGACAGGGCGCCGTAAAACACCGTTACAGCCGTCCAGCACGGCGCTGACGTTGTTGCTGATATTGATAAGATCGTCGCGCAGGCTCATCCGCTCACCACCTTTATAACGGAAGCGGTGATGCCGCAAAGCTCCTCCACGGCGGCGAGCGTTTCGCCGCACTCTGCGGCAGCGGCCTCGGCGCGGTCGGCGTGGTGATTGGCCTCCGAAGCCGACTCGGCGGCCGCCTGTGAAAAGGGCCTTGCCATGGTGGCGGCGGCTTCGGCGCGCAGCGTAAGCTCAGCCTGCTCATCCATGGCCTGCTCGGCGCGGGTGAGATATTCCTGCCACAGCGGTGCCGCCGTGACCCCGCCGCTGCCCTCGTCGCGGTAGTCGAACCGCAGCAGCACCGGCGGATAATAAAAGCGCGACACCTCATTGCCGCTATCGATCTCCAAGCGGATCAAGCGCAACGCCGCGGTGCCTGCGGCTGTCCACGCGGTGGGAATGTCCCACGTGGCGGTGCCGTCTGCCACTGCCAGCGGCGCGGTGATATCGTATTGCCCTGCACCGGTCACCAGCTCCAAACGGTAGGTGTAGCCCTCGGCAAGCCCGGCGAACGTGAGCTGTGCCACCTTGTCGTCGCCCTCGGTGCCGCACGGCAGTGGACCGCGCGGCGTGATGGCCGTGTCCTGCACCGTTAAGTGATACTTAATACAATGCTTGTCCATACGGTACCTCCTCCTCGAACAATCCCAAGACCTCCTGCACCTTGGGGTTGCCGTCAATAAACGTTTGATAGCCGTTTAGCCACTCATCAATGCGGACGCGCGGCACACCTAACGCCTTGCACAGCACGCTGCGCTGCTCGTCGTTCAGCTGATAGGGCGCCACGGAGCGCATGGCGGCCTCGAAGCCGTCCTTCGTGAAGATCTCCACCGCGCGGTTCACGATGGTGTTGGTGCGCACGTATTCCTCCTTGCGCTGCAGCGTTTCCTCCACCGACCAGCCCTGGTCTAACGCCAGGGTGTACATGGTCAGGGGAATAGCGCCTTCCTCGTACAGCGTGAGCAGACCCTTGCGGCGGTTTTCCTCGGCCCTGCCGGCATTGATGCCGTTGCCGCTACCGCTGCTGCCGCTGCCACCGCTGCTGCTACCGCTGCTACCGCTGCTACCGCTGCCGCTGCCACCGCCGCCACCGCTGCCGCCGCCGCTTTGTGCCTTGGCATCGGCGGCGTAGGCGGCCTTCATCAGGGCGGCGCGGTTGTCGGCGCTGTCCTTTTCGGCGGCGTTTTCTTCCTTCAGCACCGCGGCGGCGCGCTTGCTTTCCAGCGCGGCCTCTTCGCGTGCAAGAGCTTCGGTGAGCTTGCGCACCGCCTCGTCACGCGTGTTTTCCGCCGCTTGCGTGCGGCGCTGTGCCGTGACGGCGGCCGCCTGCTCGCCTGCGTGCTCGTAGCCCGAGGCCGTGAGCCCTTGATTGGCCACCCGTTCGCGCACCTGCTTCATGGTGATCTGCTTTTGCACCGCGGCCATATCCTGCTGCGACAGCGCCGTGCGCTGCTCGTCACGAATGGCATCGGCCGTGACGTCCACCGCCGCCTGCCGTTCCTGCTCGTAGGCGGCGTTGATTTGCTCCACGTTCGCCGCCGCCTGCTGCTTACGTTGCTTTTCATACGCATCCGCCTCGGCGGCAGCCTGCGTAATATACTTACTCATTCGCGTATCTCCCCCATTCTGTGATAACCGATCTCCAGCCGATCCACCGTCATGCGCCCGGTACAGGTGAGTGCCACCGCCGCATAACGGGCACGGGCCGTACCCAGCGGCACCAGCCGCACCGCCGCTTCAGAAAGCGGAGCACCGTTCAGGCGAAGCACCGCCACGTCGCGACGATCACCGTCGCACAACGACACCGTCACCTGCTCGTCGGCATCTCCCGTGAGCCACAGCCGCAAAAACGACAGCCGCTTATACTGCTCGGGCGCACCCAGCTCGTACCACTTGGTACTCAGCCGCGTGGTAAGGGGGTACTGCACTCCCAGCACCGTATCCTGCGCCGCCTCACCAAAGGTGTGGGCGACGAGTGTTTGCCCCGACGGCACCAAAAACAGCGGTACGCCGCCTGCATCGGTGAGCATACCGCGCAGCGGCAGCTCCCAGCGATACCACGCCATAGCCGCCTGCGCACCCTCGGCGGTGGCGAAGCTGCCGTAATGCGCAAGGCCGGTGGAGCTGCCGTCGAGCACGTAGGCCGTGCCGTCGAGCCACAACAGATACCACCCCTCCCAGCTCACCGCGGTCGCGGTGCGCAGGGCGAACTCGGTACAATCGGCAAGCGCCGCTTCGATGGGCTGCGACACCGCGCGCACGCTGCGCACGTCGTAGGCGCCGCTGCTGTACAGGGCATAGGCGCGCCCATTGCTGCACAGCCACACCAGACGATCGCCGCACAGGCGCACGGTGTTCGGGCAGTCGCACCCGATCTCGGGGTGGATGAGCTGCATGGGAAACACCGCCGCTGCGGTCTCGGTGTCGGTAACGGTGCCGTTCATCAGCGCTTCGGCGGTGACCGTGCCGCCAAGGCGGTACTGCGTGGCGTACACCTCGCGCTCCTTGAAGATCACCAGCATATCGCTCTGCTTGCCGAAGGCGGTGACCGCCGACGACGAATCGCCCACGTAGGCGTAGTTGTTTTCGGGAAGATACAACGGATCGTTGAGGGCGCTCCACTGCACCAGATTGGGGTGCTTTGTGTTGCCGCTCAAAAACAGGCGCGTACCGCCCACGGTGCCGTCGGCACCGCCGCCGAACCACGTGCCGAAGCGCATGCCGCACACCAGCGCCAGGTTGCCGCTGTCGGTGCGTGAGGCAAACAGCGTTACGTTGTTTGCCACGGTGATCTCCAGCGGAGCCGGGCCGCCGCTGTGAGCGTATTCGAACCAAAAGCAGCCGCGCACGGTATCCACGTGCAGCGAAAGCTCGTCCACGGGGATCTCCTCGTCCGTGGCGTATTTCTCATACCACACGCCGTCGCCCTTGTAGGTGTTCACGGTGTGCAGAAGCTCGCCGCCCAGCATATCCACGTAGGTTACCGATAAGGCGGCGTTCATGTCGAGCGTTACGCCCTGCGGCAGCCAGTAGTATAAGCCCTCGCCGTCGGACGTGTAGCGACAGCGAAACATCTCGGTAAGCCGATTAAACGGCTCCAGATAGGCACCGCTGTCTTGATGATGCTTCGGCACGGTAGGCCGTGCGGCCGACAGCACGGTAGGCACGTGCGGCAGCTGCTGCACAAGTGAGCCATCGACCGTCAGCTCGTAGGCACCGCGCATATCGGTGTCGTCGCTGTCGAGATACACCACCGCCTCGCGGCCGTCATCGCTCACGATATCCCCGCGTGAGGGCACCGCCGTGAGCGCGCGATAGCCCGGCAGATCGGCAAATTTGCCGCGCAGCGTGCCGTTTTGATCGGCCAGCGCCAGCAGGTGCTGCTGCGGCCCCTTGCCGTGCACGAACGCGTAGCGCCCGAGCGGCGTGACCGTATACGCCGTGCGCGGATCGGTGGTAAAGGTGCCTGCCTCGCACACGGCGGGGCGGGTGGTGAGCACGCCGTTTTTGCGCCACAGGTTGCACGCCTCACTCAGGCGATCATCGGCAATGCGGTGCGGCGGAAGCGTTACGTCGATACCGCCCGTCAGCTCCCCCACCGTCATTACGCGACGCGCGCGGCGCCCCAGGGTGGGATGCTTCATCCTCTCACCCCCGGTAAGCCGTCGTGTATGCGGCGCGGCGCCTGCCGCACCGCCGAGCGCCGCTGATCGTATAAGGCGGCGTACACGGTTTGATTATCCGCATCGCCCTGCAGCTGTGCCAGCAGCATTGCCACGCCGTAGGGCAGCACGGTCTGCGCCGTGCGGTCGGACAAGGGGATCTCGTCCGACAAGGCGATAAACGGCGTGTAGGGCGTGTCGTTTTCCACGTACCACAGCTCGGCCGTGATCTGATCCACCACCGCCAACCCCTGCTTGTACACCCCATCGCCGGCAGGTACGCTGCCGGCGGCGTGGGGATCGGGATAATTGAGCAGGCGCATCGCCTGCCGCAAACAGTCTTTTACCGTCATACGCCGCCTCCTAACGCTTCGCGCAGCAATGCGGCACGCCGTTCCTCGGGGAGGGCGTCGTACACCGCGCGGCTGTGCTCGTCTAAGCCGTCAAGCACCGTGCCCTCATCGGGCGGGGGTGCGGCTTGCTCCAGATCGCGAATGAGTCCGTTCACCTCGGGCACCGTGCCGCGCGGCAGGCGCTTTAGGTACTGCACGGGGGTGATGACCTGCCGTTCAAACAGGTTATCCAACGTGCGGATCGACTCGCTTTCGCTCCACAGGGTAGAGGCTCCCACCTCCACGCGTGCGCTGATGAGCAGCTCGCGGTAGCGGCGGCCGTCGAACGGCAGATACCACACGCCCTCGGCGGTTTCCACCTTGAGGCTGCGCTCGCCGTACATGCTCACCCAGAACTCGGCCCAAATGCGCGCCACGTCCTCCAAGAACGCATAAAAGCGGTTTTGCACGGTCTGCATCGGCATCATGGCCGCCTCACGCACCGCAATGATGGCGGAGGTGTTGTGCGGGTCCACGTCGCCGAGCGCGCTGTCGTTGGCACCGCTTTGGGTGAGCGTGTTCTGAATGAGCGAGGCAATGTTGTTGTCGAACGCCGGCGCAAACGCGGGCGGATCGACATAGCGCATGGCATTTTGCACGTCGGTGGCGCCGCCGTACACCTGCACCACCTGTCCCGGCTCGTTGGAGATGGGCTGCTGCACCAGATCGCCGTTGACCACCAGCATGGGCATGCCCATCATCATGACCGCCCACACCGAGGCGGTGAGCATGCGGTTGATGGCAATTTGATTGGGAATGAGGTAGGTAACCTCGCTTTCCCCGTAGGCGCAGTTTTTGCGGCGTTCCCACGTGAACTTGGCCAGCGGATACAGCCGCACGCCGAGATCCCAGTCGCGGCGCACCGTGACACCGCGGCACACCTGCACCGCGCGAATGTGGGTGCGGCCGTCGTCGCCGTGGTGGCGGCAGAGCTTGGTGAGCAGCAGCGCACGGCGGTTGCCGTCCTGCTCCACCGTGCCGTAATCGCCCGATTGATAGCCGTTTTCGTTGTCGGCGCGCACGGTCTCAATGTCGGCCGCAGGGCGGTGGTGGCGCTTCATCAGCCGCTGAATATCCTCCACGCGGCGGCGCTGCGCCAGAATAATGTAGGGCTGCTTTTGGATATCGTCGCACGACGGATCACCGAAATAGACGTTTTCCACGTCCAGCACCTCGCACTGCAGATCGCCGCAAATGGGCACGCGGCGGGCGGAGTCGGCGTACAAGCCGGTCTGCACGCTTTCGTCCCAGTAGGTGTACAGCAGCCCCGTGCCGGTCACGTAGGCGTCACGCAGAGCCGCTTCACGCAGGGAGTCGAAGCCCACGCGCTCGGCGGTAACGCGGAAATAGTCGGTGAGTGCCGACATCACGAGCGCCAGCTCCTCGTCGCCGGACACCGAGGGCAGCTCGCCGCGCAAAAACTGCTCGCGCAGCTCGCCTACACGGTGCTTGAGCTCCAGCGTGTTGGGCACGCCCTCGGCGGAGTAGTTCACGGTGACAGGACCGGCACCCACCACCGCCATTTTGTAGTCGCCGATGCGCTTGATGACGTTGTGGCGCACCAGCGGCCGATCGTTACCACAGCGGGCACCGTGCCATTGGTCGCCCACCATAAACCGCTCGTTCACGCGGTTTTGTTCGTATAATCCCCGAGCACCCAGTCCCGCCTTGTACGAAACACCCTGTTCGTACTCGGCGAACACCTGCTTGGGATCGCACCAATTGTTCATGTCTTACCTCCTGTATATCGTTCCGTCGCGAAAAGGCCCCTCCCCGAGGGGGCTGTCACGGCAACGCCGTGACGGAGGGAGTTTCCCACGCGTTTGTGCAGCCCCCGGCGGGACGATGTGGGCATCGTCCCCTACGATGCGGATTGCCGGCCACGTAGGGAACGACCCACACGACCCCAAACCAACACCGTAGGGGGCAATGTAGCGAAAAGGCCCCCTCCCCGAGGGGGCTGTCACGGCAACGCCGTGACGGAGGGAGTTCCCCACGCGTTTGTGCAGCCCCCGGCGGGACGATGTGGGCATCGTCCCCTACTGCAATTTCAATAGGAATCCCGCCACAGCGGCACGTATTAACGCACGGCGTTAATACGTATACACGAACACGCCGTCCTGCTGGCTCTTTTTCACGAGCAGGTCGTAGTACAAGCGGTAGTCGAACTTGTAGGCATCGGCCTTTTGGTTCTGGTCGGGGCTGAACGCACGCAGCTTTTCGGTTTTGCGAATAAGCGAAGCGCCCTTCTTGGGCATCACCAACGCACCGATAGACGCGGCATCCCCCGCTTCGGCAAAGCCACCCTCGGGAGCGGAAACGCCGTCCTTAAAGGTGTAGGCCGTCTTCATGCGGGACGACGGCACCGGCAAAATGGCCACGTTGTCAATGTGCTGCACGCAGGTGGACAGCTCGCCCTTTTTGAACTCGTCCATGCGCACGTAGCGCGTGATCTCGGGCGTGGCCATCAGCGCATCGTACACGGTCTGGTCCACGAACGCCACCAGCGCCTCGTCGTAGCCCACGGCATCGCGCACACGGCTGATGAGGCGGCGCATCAGCGCCAGCACGTTGTTGTCCAGCGTTTCGCCGCTTTCCAGCGAGGCCGTCTGACCCTCGTCAGTAGCCAGCTTTGCCAGCTTAGACAAACAGTAAGCGTCCACCTCGGGCACCACCTTGGTGCGCACGAACTCGCCCAGCACCTGGCCGGCGAGGTTGGCCACGCCGCTTTCGTCCTCATCCTGGGCATCCAGCATAAAGGAACGGCCGCGGTCCTGCGTGAGCTCAAACGCGGTGTTGGACACGTTCACCGAGCCCTCGGCGAAGCCGGTGGTACGGTCGTAGTTGCCCAAGCCCGACAGCTCCATATCGGGAACCAGTACGGTGTGTGCGCCCACGAATTTGGCGCGCAGCGCGTTATCGGTCAAAAAGCCGGTAACGGCGCTCTGTACGAAGAGCTTGTCCAGCTCCTCGGTCATTTTGGTTGCATAAGAAATCGAATTTGCCATAGTTGTTTACTCCTTTTTTGTTGTAGGGGGCGATACTCACATCGCCCCGTTCCTCGCATTGGTACAAGACTCGGCGGACCGCCGAGGATGTCGGTCCCTACACGCCACTCCGTCCGACATAGGACGGCAAAGGCGTGTCAGCCTCTCCCCCAAATGCCGCGCAGCATGGCGCTTTCACTGGCCGTTGCTGTGCTCACCGCCTCGCCTGCCAGCGAGCCGGTGGTGGCTGCCGCTGCTGTGCGTGCCGCTTCGTGTTCTGCCTCGGTACGGCAGCGCTCGCGGTACTCCCAGCGCAAATAGGCATCCAACAGGGGCACGCCGTCGGCCACCGCCGTGTGCAACACGGCCTCGGGCAACGCGGCGAACGCACCCACGGTGGGCACCTCGCGGCACAAAGCCTCGTATTCGTCGGCAAGGCGCTGTGTCAGTGCCTCGTCGGCCGTGGGCGCAGGGCGGCTTTTAAGACCCTCCACCCACTCGTTCAGCGGTTTTCCCTCGGCAGCGGCAAGCGCCTTGAGCGTTTTAAACAGCGGCTCCACCGAATCGTACTTCATGCCCATCTGGGCATAGCGCACGGCATCCTCCCGTGATAAGCGGTGTGTCTGCTTGTTAAATTTCACCTCAAGACCCTCGTCGGCCGCAGGGGCCGCTGTATCCGCGGCAGCCTCGGTTGACACGTCGGGTTGCGTGTCGGGCGCCGTTGTTACCGGTTCATCCATCGTTTAGTCCTCCTGCTCGGTATAGCCGTCGTAGTTCATGAAATTGCGATACTCGCGCAGCGCCTGCTGACGGCGGCGCTGCTCGGCCTCGTTCGGCGGCGGTGTCGCGGGCTTGCGCAGCCGCTGCAGCACTGCCATGGCCAAACAGCCAACGATCACTCCCAAAATAAACGTCATGTTGTACTCCTTTCGTCATTCCCAGTGCCCCTGCACGTCCTCGGCGCGGATGCCGCGATACGCTTTGCGCGGCGGCGGCGCGGGCGGCACGGGGCGAAAATAGGTGATATCCTCCATCGCATACCGCAGCGCATCCAGCAAATGATCGTTCCCGCCGCGCGGGCGGCTGCGGAGACCGCCGGTATCGCGTTCCCACGCGTAGCTCGACAGTTCCGCCGCCGTGTGCCTGCATTTCGGGTGCACGATGATGCGATATTCCTGCAGCCGCGCAATGCCATAGAGCAGCGACCCGGGACCCTTGTCGGCCGACAGTACGCGGTGCACTCCCTCGCGGCGCAGCTCCTCGGTGGATTTCGGCTCGGCGCTGTCGGCGCGAATACGCTCGCCGGCATAGCCCAGCCGATGCAGGCGGTCGGCAATGTCACGGTTCAGCAGGCCTTGCTGCAAAAACTCGTCGAACACGTACAACCGCCGTCCCAACGGATCCACCGCCGCCGCGATAAACGCGGTGGGATCGTTGGCGTAGCCGTAGTCCAGCCCATACACGCGCTTGTAGCGCCACGGCTCGGGCAGGGTGTCGGGGTCGAACTCGGCAACCTCCCAGTTCTCGTAGATCAACCCCTCGGTGACACCCCATTCCCCCAGCCCCGCCACCGCATAGCGGCGCGGATTGTCGCGGCGCATACGCTCAAACACCGCCCTGTCGGCATCGTCTAAAAACTCGTTGCAGCGGTAGGTGGTGGTGAACACATCGGCGTTATCGGGCGGACGGTCGAAGAAGCGCTTTTTCAGCCAATGCCGATCGCTCCACGGGTTAAAGGTGAGCGTCGTCTGCTTAAACAGCGGCGGCGGCACCTCACCGCGGGGCACCGACAGATCGAACGTGTCGAACTCCTCCTCGTCGGCTATTTCGAACGCTTCCTCCACCCACACCCAGCACAAATAGCCGTGTGTCACGGTGGTGGAGGCGATCTTATACACGTTATCAAAGCCGCGGAACAAGATCTTTTGCCCCGTGGGCAGGTAGGTCAGCTCCAGCGGACTGGTGGTGGCGCGCCACAAATGCGACACACCCAGCCGTTCCACCGCCCAGCGCAGCTGTGCAAAGGTGGAGGTGCGGTGCGTGTCCATCACGGCGCGAATGACCAATAAATTGGCCTCGGGATATTGCATCAGCCGCACAATGAAATTCAGCGCGGCGGTGGTGGATTTTTTGGAGGCCTTGCCGCCCTTGAGCACGCGATAGCGACGGCGGCTGTTCCAAAATTCGCGGTATCCGCCGCCCACCACGGCGGCTAGATCGACGGTTTTGCTGCTCAAATGCGCTCCTCCCCCACAAACGTCACGCCGCCCGCCTCGGTTTTAAGCTCGGGCTTTTCGCCCTTATCGGCAAAGCCGGCGCGGTTGCGCAGGTAAAACATCCACAGTCCGTGGGCCTTCGGGTCGGCCTGCAGGGCGCGGTCGATCACCGAGGCGGTACATTCCTGCAGCGCGCTTTTAAGCAGTGCCGCCATGCTGCCGCGACCCTCGGCGTAGCGCAGCAGCGTTTCGTAGGAAATGCCCAGCGCCGCCGCCAGCGCATCGGCGTGAAACGGCGTATTTGCCGCGGCACACGCCTCCCGACACGCCGCCACCGCGTGTTCAATGTCCTTTAACGTTCCCAGTTGTTTCATACCCCACCCCAAACAAATCAAGATCAACGCAAGCCCCTCTCCGAGGGGCTTGTCGCTGCGGCGAGATTCCGCTCGCTTCGCTCGCTCTACGCGCAGGGGACCCCTGACGGTTCCCCCGCACACACCCCCTCCCTCCGAAGTGTCCAAGCCACTCTCCGAGGGGCTTGTCGCTGCGGCGAGATTCCGCTCGCTTCGCTCGCTCTACGCGCAGGGAACCCCTGACGGTTCCCCCGCACACACCCCCTCCCTCCGAAGTGGCAAAGCCCCTCTCCGTCCGAAGTGTCCACAGTATAGCACAGGGGGGCTAGTCACCTTCAAGTCACTTTTCCAAACTTTTTTTGGCGTTTTGAAACACCTGCTCAGCCAGCTTTTCCAAAGCCTTATTGTGCTCTCGCAGGAGGTACTGCTTGGCCTTTTTTTGCCGTGCCACAATGTCACCCCACGTGCACCCTTGCACGTATCGCTGCCCCAAAATGCGGTTTTGCAGCGGTGTCAGCCGCCCTGCGCGCACGCGCGCCCAGTTTTTCAGCTGCTGCCGCGTAAACGCCCGCCGCAGCGCCATTCGTTCGCGGTTAACACTCTCGGCCAGCGCCAGCCCTTCGTCGTCGATCACGCTGTTCTCCAGCGCCTCCAGCAGGTCGCGCCATTCCTGTTCCAGCGCTTCCAGCTCGCGCCGCAGCGTTACCGCCGTCATCATCTCCCGTTTTACGGCCTCTGCCGTTTTACTCATCGCCATACATGCCCTCCTTGCACAACACACAATACACTTCATCCTCGTCAACGGCCTCGCCACACAGCGGGCACACCGCCATCACCAGCGGATCCTCGGCAGCCCGATAATTCGGACACCCCTCCGCACACCACAACAATCCGCACAAGTCACACATTCCTTCGCCTTTCTTTCGTGTTTGTCCACCGATTGTGAAAAGTTTTCCACAGCCGCTTTGCAGTTGGATTCGGATTCAAAATAAGATTGGATTACGATTGGATTGGATTGGAAACACCATTTGCAACCGCTTGCTGCAAACAGTTGTCAACATAGTTATTCACATTTTTCCACATAATTCCACCGTTTTTTCCACACGCACACGCTAAAACAACGTGCGCGGCGGCGGAAATTTCACGCGCGGCGCCCGGATCCGCTGGTGCTTGTCCCACGTGCACAGCTGCAGATAGGGCTGTCCGTCCACGGTGTAGCGCTCGATCAGCCCCACCGCCTCCAGCTGATCCATGGCCGCCTCC
>JAFVSK010000015.1 GCA_017503785.1 Clostridia bacterium | reverse complement strand
GGCAACCCATAGGCGCGGCTTTTCGTGCAGAAACGAAGTTGAGCCGCGCCGACATACGCGCGTATTTCAAGCGGCGAAACAAGCTTTATGCCGAAAAGCCGCCCTATGGGCGGTTAGGAGTTCGACTCCCTTCGGCTATAGTATATCCCTTTTTGGAAAAAATTTCAATAGCTGCTGCTATTCTTCTTGCTGTTCGGCAAAAAAGCTCACGATCGCCTCGGCGGCAGGACGAGTCATGCCCTTCACCGCCGCCAGCTGCTCCACGTCGGCGTTTCGCACCGCCGTGACCGACCCGAAATACCGCAACAGCAAGGCCGCCCGCTTTTCGCCCACACCGGGAATTCCCGTCAGCGTACTGCCGATCACCCGCCGCCGTTTTTGGCGGTGGTAGCCGATGGCAAAGCGGTGCACCTCCTCCTGAATGGACGAGGCCAGCGTGAACGCCGCACGGCGCCCTTGAATGGCGATCTCGCCGCCCGCAGCCGTGATGGCGCGGGTGCGGTGATGGCCGTCCTTCACCAAGCCGAACACCGGAATGTCGTAGCCAAAGCTGTCAACCAGCGGCTTCACCGCCTCCAGCTGCGGCTTACCGCCGTCTAACAAGATCAGATCCGGCAGCACGCCAAAGCCCTCGCCGCTGTCCTTCTGCTCGGCGTATTCCCGCAAGCGGCGGTCGAGCACCTCACGCAGGCAGGCGGTATCGTCCTGCCCCTGCACGGTGCGAATGGCAAACCGCCGATAATCGCGACGGCTGGGTCGTCCGTCGCAAAACACCACCATCGCGCCCACCACGTCGGTGCCGCTTTGGTGCGAAATATCGTAGCTTTCAATGCGATGCGGCGTATCCGCCAAGCCGAGCAGCTGCTGCAATTCCTCCAGCGCCTTCACGTCGCGGCCGCCGATCTCCAGCTGCCGCGCCACCCGCTCGGCGGCGTTGTCGCGGCACATGGCCAACAGCTGCGCTTGCTCGCCGCGCTGCGGAAACACCAGCTTCACGCGGTACCGCTCACCCGCAGCGGCGGCACGCTCGGAAAGCCACGCCTCCAGCAGCTCACCGTCCTCCACCGGGCCGTCCAGTGCCACGCGCGGCGGCACCGACTCACGCAGCGAATAATACCGCCGCAAAAACTCAGCGCGGGCCACGGGTGCATCGTCGACCGCCTCGGTCAAAAACTCCTCGCGGTCGCACAGCGCCCCCGCCGTAAAGCGGAACACCTCGAAGCACGCGGTATCTCCTGCTTGTGCCAGGGCGATCACGTCCTGCCGCGGCACGCGGGAGTGCACCACCTTTTGCTTTTCACCCAGCTTTTGCAGCGCCCGAATACGGTCGCGCAGCCGCGCCGCAGTTTCAAAATCCAGCGCTTCAGCGGCCTCGTTCATGCGCTTTTCCAACAGCACCGCGAGCTTCGCGCTGCCCTGCGTTAAATACGTTACCGCCTGCTCCACACGCTCGGCGTAGTCGGCCTCCTTCACACGGCCGCTGCACGGCGCACAGCACTGCCCGATATGATGGTTAAGGCACGGCCGTTCCAACCGTTTGCCATAGGCGAGCGGTTTTTTGCAGGTGGACAGCTGAAACAGCCGATTCACCTCGTCCACCGCCTGCTTGAGCACAAACGAGCTCATATACGGCCCAATATAGCGTGCACCGTCGTCGGCACGCTGTTTCACCTCGGTAATGCGGGAATACGGCGGCGGCGACACGCGAATATACCGATACCCCTTATCGTCCTTGAGCAGAATGTTATACTTGGGGCTGTACTGCTTGATCAGCGAACATTCCAGCACCAGCGCTTCGAACTCGCTGCCGGCCACAATGTATTCAAAGCGATCCACGCAGCTCACCATGCGGCGCACCTTTTCGGTGTGATTGGTGTCCGAACCGAAGTATTGGCTCACGCGGTTGCGCAGCTGCTTGGCCTTGCCAATATAGATCACGGTTCCGCGTTCGTCCTTCATAATGTACACGCCGGGCTGCAGCGGCAACGCCATGGCCTGCTGCCGCAGCTGCTTGATCTTCTCGGTCACCTCATCACCTCCTACAAAAAAACGCAGTCGCACGGCGCGACTGCGTATCGAGCGCTTCACAGCCCGTGAAACCCCCGCTCAAAACAACCCTCTAACGAAATATTATTCGGCAAAACCGGATTCGACCAACGCCACCAGTGCATCCACAGCGGCTTCTTCGTCGTTACCGTCGGCCGTGATGCGAATGTTCGTACCGCCCACGATACCCAGCGACAGAACACCCAGCAAGCTCTTGGCATTTACACGGCGCTCTTCTTTTTCCACCCAGATGGACGACTTAAACTCGTTCGCCTTCTGAATGAAAAAGGTAGCCGGACGTGCGTGCAAGCCAACCTGATTCTGTACCAGTACCTCTTTTACATACATACGAATACTCCTCTCATCACACGTTGCGTGGTTGAATTATTTCGACAGTATATATTATATCACAAATTTGCTTTGGGTCAAACAAAAATAGCGACAAAAACCGCCGTTTTTGCAATTTTGGTTGCCTGCCCTATTTTGGAGAAAAAGCTCGTCCCCGATTTGTACAATTTGACCATATCTGTGAATAGATTTTAGTCATCTTGCGCGGCCGGTTCCTCCAATTTGCGGCGTTCCTCCTCCACAAAAAGCCGTTCGCGCGCCGTCAGCTCCGCGCCCTCCAGCATGTCGGGACGGTGCCGCAGCGTGCGCAGCAGCGATTGCTCGCGCCGCCACGCCGCAATGTTGGCGTGGTGTCCTGTCAGCAGCACGTCGGGCACGGCACGGCCCTCCCACACGGCAGGGCGCGTGTATTGCGGATATTCCAGCAACGACGCAAAATGGCTTTCCTCCGTGAAGCACTGCTCGTCGGACAAGACCCCCGGGATCATGCGCGCCACGCAGTCGGTCAGCACCAAGGCGGGCAGCTCGCCGCCGGTGAGCACGTAATCGCCAATGGAGATCTGCTCATCCACCAGCGCTTCGATCACGCGCTCGTCCACGCCCTCATAGTGGCCGCACAGCAGGCAAAGATCGGGCAGCTGCGCCAGCTCGCGAGCGCGCTGCTGCGTGAGTGTTTTGCCCTGCGGCGATAAATAAATGAGGTGCGGCCGATGCCCCAGCTCGTCGCACACGGCACGATAGCAATCGGCAATGGGCTGGGCAAACATCACCATGCCCATGCCGCCGCCGTAGGGATAATCGTCCACCTGCTTCTGGCGATTTTCGGTATAATCGCGGATCTGATGAAAGCGCAGATCCAGAATTCCCCGTGCCCGCGCACGGCCGATGATGCTTTCTGCCATCATGCGGTCGCACGCCTCGGGAAACAGCGTTAACAGATCAATTCTCATCGTCAAACAGCCCCAACATCGGAAAAATTCGAATTACGCCGCCGTCGACATCTACCTTGCGGATCACCTCGGGAATGGCGGGGATCAGCACCTCGCGCCCCTCGGGCGTGCGCAGATGATACACGTCGTTCGAGCCGGTCTGGCTCACGTCGGTACATTCACCGTACACCGTGCCGTTGTCATCGTCCACCACCGACAAGCCGATAAGATCGGCAATAAAATACGTGCCGCGAGGCAGCTTTAAATCGTGGCGGTCGAGATACAGCATTTGTCCGCGCAGTGCGGCAGCGGCCTCCACGGTGTCCACGCCCTCCAGCTTGATGAGTGCCATATTCTTGTGTGCACGCGCCTTAATGCGCACCGCGCGGGCGCCGTTGTCGAAATACAGCTTTTTCAAGCCTGCCAGCACCTCGGGCGAATCACATTCGGGATACACGCGCACCTCGCCGCGCACGCCGTGGGTCCCCACGATCTCACCGGCCTCCAGATAGCGTTTTTTCGGCATACTGCCCCTCCGTTCGAAAATACCTCCCACAGAAACTGTGAGAGGTACTGTCGTTAATCGTCGATCTCAACGACCACTTTGGCATCCTGACGGGATGCCGCGGCACGCATGACGGTGCGCATTGCCTTGGCAATGCGGCCCTGCTTGCCGATCACGCGGCCCATATCGTCCGCCGCCACGTTCAGATGGAACACAATGGTGCCGTCCTCACGGGGCTCTTCCTGCGTGACCTTAACCGCGGCAGGGTCTTCAACCAAGCCCTGAGCGATGGTCAACAGCAATTCTTCCATAGTGACCTACCTTTCTACTGACAAACGCAGCTTATACGCCGGCGTTCTTCAGCAGAGCCTTCACGGTATCGGTGGGCTGAGCGCCGTTAGCGATCCATTTCTTCGCCTTTTCCACGTCGACCTTCACCACGGCAGGCTCTTCCTGCGGATTGTAATAGCCGATCTCCTCGATGAAGCGGCCATCACGGGGATAGCGGGAATCTGCCACCACGATACGATAGAAGGGAGCCTTCTTTGCGCCCATGCGGCGCAGTCTGATCTTTACTGCCATTGTTGGTACCTCCAAAAAATTAATGTTTCTTTATTCTTCAAACCCGACCGCAAGCGGTCTGTATTGAATACGGTTAAAGTCCAAAGGGATTGCCGCCGCGACCACCGAAGCCGGGGGGAAGCCCCATGCCGCCACGGCCGCCTTTTTTGCCCATGTTTTTCATCTGCTTGATCATTTTGCGCATGGTTTCATACTGCTTGAGCAGACGGTTCACGTCCTCCACCCGCATACCGCAGCCGGCGGCAATGCGGCGCTTACGCGAGGGGTTGATGATGTCGGGCTTTTCGCGTTCACGCTTGGTCATCGACAAAATGATGGCCTCCACGCGGGCAAACTGCTTTTCGTCAATATCCACGTCCTTGAGCTGCTTGCCCATGCCGGGGATCATGCCGAGCAGGCTTTTGATATCGCCCATTTTCTGAATTTGACGGAACTGGTCGAGCAGGTCGTTCATATCGAACTTGTTTTCCTGCAGCTTTTTGGCCAAGGCCTCGGCCTCGCGGTCGTCGATCTGCTGCTGTGCCTTTTCAATGAAGGACAGCACGTCGCCCATGCCCAGAATACGCGAAGCCATGCGTTCGGGGTGGAACACCTCGAGATCGTCCAGCTTTTCGCCCACACCGGCGAACTTCACGGGCTTGCCCGTTACCGCACGCACCGACAGCGCCGCACCGCCGCGGGTGTCGCCGTCGAGCTTGGTGAGGATCACGCCGCTGATCTCCAGCGTTTCGTTAAACGATTTCGCCACGTTCACGGCATCCTGACCGGTCATGGCATCTACCACCAGCAAGATCTCCTGCGGCTGCACGGCGGCGTTCATGTTTTTCAGCTCGGTCATGAGCTCTTCGTCAATATGCAAACGGCCGGCGGTATCGAGGATCACGTAATCGTTGCCGTGATCGCGCGCATGCGCCACCGCTTGTTTGGCAATGTCAACGGGGTTGGCGGTGCCGCGCTCGAACACCGGCACACCGGCACCCTCGCCCACCACCTGCAGCTGCTTGATAGCGGCCGGACGGTACACGTCGCACGCCACCAAAAGCGGGCGATGCCCTTGCGATTTGAGCATTTTGCCCAGCTTCGCAGAATGGGTGGTTTTACCCGAGCCCTGCAAACCGCACATCATAATGACACACGGCGGACGGTTGGGACGTGTCAGCGTGCTGGCCTGACCGCCCATCAATTGGGTGAGCTCATCGTTGACCAGCTTGATCACCATTTGGGCGGGGGTCAGGCTTTCCATCACCTTTTCGCCCACGGCACGTTCGGCCACGGTGGCGGTGAAATCCTTGGCGACCTTGTAGTTAACGTCGGCCTCCAGCAGCGCCAAACGCACCTCACGCATGGCCTCCTTAACGTCGGCCTCGGTGAGCTTACCTTTATTTTTCAGCCGTTTGAACGCGGCCGACAGTTTTTCAGACAGCCCTTCAAAAGCCACGGCGTTACCTCTCTCTCAGCTGCTCCGCGAGGGCCACGATGCGGGCTGCCTGCTCGTCGATTTCGGGCGAGTGATGCTGCCGTTCGTTTACCACGCGAATGTTCTGCGCGGCTGCACAAATGGCATCGATTCCGTCGCGCACGGCGCGAAACCGCCCTGCCAGCTGCAGCCGTTCTTCCATTTCCAGCATTTGCGCTTCGGCACGCTTGAGCGAATCGCGCACGCCCTGACGCGTAATATGCTGGTTTTCAGCGATCTCGGCTAAGGACAGATCTTCCTCGTAATACAGCTCCACCACCTGCCGCTGCTTTTCGGTGAGCATGTCGCCGTAAAAATCAAACAGCCAGGCAATTTCCATATCCTTCGGCACGATCCGTCCCTCCTCTCGCTGTTTTGGTGTAAAGGTTTTTCCTTTACAGGGATTATAGCACACGGTTTTTGCGCTGTCAACCCTTTTCTTAAAAACATTTCTTGCCAACCGCGGCCGGCGCCCGGGAGAGTTCCTCTCAACAAAAAAACACCGCCCACGGGCGGTGTTTATCGTTATTTCACAGGATATCCGGCCATTTGTACGGCAACCTTCGCCAAAATGTCGGTGGCATCCACCGTGTCGGCGGTGTCGATGCCGTAGCGCACAAACGCCACCGGCAGCTCGGTACACCCCAGCACGATCCGCTGTGCACCCTGCCGCCGCAGCGCCTCCAGCGCGCGTTCGATGGGCGCCGTGTCAAACGTGGGGGCGTTCGCTTTAATGCCGTCGTAGATCAGCTGCATCACGGCACGCTGGTCGTCGCCTTCGGGGCACACGGCATCCACGCCGCAGCGCTTTAACTCTTGCTGATATACCCCCGCTTGCAGCGTGCCGTCGGTGGCGAGAATGCCCACGCGGGTCACACCCTCGGCAGCCAGCGCCTCGGCGGCGGTGCGGATCATGTTCACCACCGGCACGGGCGACAGCGCCGCGATCTCCTCATAAAAATAATGCGAGGTATTGCACGGCAGCAGCAAAAAGTCGGCCCCCATAGCGGCCAGCTTTTGTGCCGACTCGGCAATATACGGCACCGGCGACTCGCCGCCTGCCAAAATGGCGCGGGTGCGATCGGGGATACCGGTGTGGCAATCAATGTACACGCGAATGTGCTCGGCATCGCACGCGGCATCGGTGTGCCGAATCAGCTTTCCAAACAGATCCAGCGTGGCCTCGGGGCCCATTCCGCCGATAATACCCACGGTTTTTTTGCTCATTGTGCACACCTCCCTGCTGCGTTCTTTTTATAGTCTACCACAAAATATACCCGCGTGCAACCAAAAAATGTTTTCCAAAAACCAAAACAGGGGTTGCAATGCGGCGCAAATTCCTTTATACTTAATGTTTGACACTATATAACGATTAAAAGAAAGGAGAAATGCACCGTGGTTTTCAGCAGTATGGATTTTCTGTTTGTGTTTCTCCCTGTCTTTTTCGTGTTCTATTATCTTCTCCCGCAAAAGTTCCGCCATCCGTGCCTGCTCATCGGCAGCATCGCGTTCTACACCTACGGCACGCTGGATCAACCGCTCTACATTTTGCTGTTTTTGGCTTCGGCGCTGGTGAACTGGTTCGTGGGTCTGCGCATCCAAGCGGGCAAGCACCGCAAGGCGTGGCTGATTGTCGGCCTCGTGTACGATTTCGGCTGGCTGTTCGTGTTCAAATACGCCGATTTCCTGTTTTCGTCGGTACAAGCCCTGCTCGATACCGTGGTGCCCACGGTCGGCATTGCCCTGCCGGGGGTCAACTTTGTCCTCCCCATCGGCATCAGCTTCTACACGTTCCAGATCGTTTCGTACATTGTCGACGTGTACAAGCAGTCCTACGAGGCCGAGCGGTCGTGGCTTAAGGTGTCCACCTATCTGTACATGTTTCCGCAGCTCATTGCAGGCCCCATCGTTACCTATTCCCACATGAAAGACCAACTCGACCGCCCCACACTTTCGGTGGCCAAGGTCGATGAAGGCTTAAAGGATTTCACCTACGGCTTGGGTCTTAAGGTGCTGCTGGCCAACCAGATCGGCAATCTGTGGACCGACGTGGCCTCCATCGGGTACGACAGCATCTCCACCCCGCTGGCCTGGATGGGCGTTGTGGCCTTCAGCTTCCAGCTGTATTTCGACTTTTACGGCTACTCCCTCATGGCGGTGGGTCTCGGCAAGCTGCTGGGCTACGATTTCCCGCAGAACTTCCGTCACCCCTACGTGTCAAAAAGCATGACGGAGTTTTGGCGGCGCTGGCACATCACACTGGGCACGTGGTTCCGCGAATACGTGTACATTCCGCTGGGCGGCAACCGTAAAGGAACCTTTGCCACGGTACGGAATATGCTGGTCGTGTGGCTGTTCACCGGCTTGTGGCACGGTGCCAGCTGGAACTTCGTGCTGTGGGGCGCGGTGCTGTTCGCCCTGCTGATGCTGGAAAAATTCCTCATCGGCAAATGGCTCAACAAATACCCCGTGCTCGGCCACGCCTACATGATCCTCATCATCCCGCTCACGTGGCTCATCTTCGCCGTAACCGATTTTTCGGAAATGGCCATCTACTTTGAACGGCTGTTCCCATTCCTGCCGGGCGAGCCCATCAACGTGTTCGCGGGCGACTGGTTGAAATACGGTAAAATGTACGGTATACTCTTGCTGGTAGGTCTGGCGTTTTCCACCGAATGGCCCGAAAAGCTGTACCACCGTTTTAAAGATACCATTTGGGGCACACTGGTATTACTGGCTGTTTTCTGGGGCTCGGTATACTGCTTGTATCTCGGTCTGAACGATCCGTTCCTCTATTTCCGTTTTTAAGGAGGCTGTATTATGAAAACGTTTCTTCGCTATTCCTTTACCATTCTGTTGGTGCTGTCGTGCCTGATCGTAGTTCCCGCCTGCCGCATTAGCGAGGCGATCGAGTCGAATCAAACCACCACGACCGAAGCCACCACCACAACCACCACGACCACGACTACCACGACTACCACGACCACCGCAACAACCACAACAACTACCACGGTATCCACAGCCACCAAGGCTCCCTCTCAAACCGTGCAAACGCCCGATGCCGGCACCGTCATTTCGTTCCCCGACACACTGTTCATCGGTGATTCGCGTTCGGTTGGTCTCAAGGAATACGGCAAGCTGAGCGATGCCACCTTCTTCTGCAGCGTGGGTCTCAACGCCTACAAGGTGTGGAAGGAAGCGGTGGACGTTCCCGGCATGGGTAAGGTCACACTGGATCAGGTGCTGGCAAACAAGCAGTTTAAGCAGGTGTATATCATGCTCGGCATCAACGAGCTGGGCTACGATCTAAGCACCACCGCGCAAAAATACCAAGCGCTCATCGACGGTGTGCGTGCCAAGCAGCCGAACGCCACGTTCGTCATCAATTCCACGCTGCACGTCACCAAAGCCTGCAACGATATTACGAGCGGCAGCAAAAAGATCTTCACCAACGCCCGCATCAACGATTTCAACAACCTCATTGCGGCGCTGGCCGATAACCAAAGCGTTTTCTATTTGGACATGAACCCCGCGTTTGACGATGCGAACGGTCACCTGTCCACCGACTACGCCGCCGGCGACGGTAT
The DNA here is from genome assembly GCA_017503785.1 of Clostridia bacterium. Taxonomy (GTDB): domain Bacteria; phylum Bacillota; class Clostridia; order Oscillospirales; family Acutalibacteraceae; genus RGIG3009. Next base: position 4,907 of record JAFVSK010000015.1, on the reverse strand, counting down.
TCACATTAAAGCTAAGGGCTATCTGGTGTGGCGCGATTATCTCGACAAGCACCGCATTGCTGCGTAAAAAAAATCCGACCGAGAAATTCTCGGTCGGATTTTTTTATAGTCCTTGCAATTTGGCTCACGGCATTGTATACTAATGGCGTATTGTAACGTTAAGGAGTGATGCACCGTGTTAAACCAACTGTTAAAAGAACGCGACCTGCTGCCCATTCTCACCATGAACGACGGCACGCCCGTCACCCGCGAAAACTGGGAGGAGCGTCGCCGCGAAATGCGTGAGGCGCTGGAGGTCTACTCCTACGGCCACACGCTGCCCGCCCCCACCCGCGTGTGGGGCGAGGTCATCGACAAGCAAGAAGTCGCCTACGCCAACAAGGGCACCGAGGAAAAACTGCTCATCTCGTTCGAAACCGAACGCGGTGTCGCCTCGTTCCCCTGCTGGCTGTACCGCCCGAAGCACGTGGAAAAGCCGCGTGTCATTTTAAACATTCATTTCCGCTACGGTCTGCCGAACACGATGCCGCCCACGTTCCGCGTGCCGGTGGAGGATATTTTAGACGAAGGCTACGCCCTGCTCTCCCTCGCCTACGGCGACGTGGTGAACGACCGCTTAAACGGCGATTATTCCGACGGTCTGGCCGCCTACTTCGGTGTCACCAAGGAGCGCGGCCCCGAGGAATGGGGCAAGATCGGCCTGTGGGCCTACGGCGCCAGCCGCGTGCTGGACTACCTGCTCACGCGTGACGATCTCGATGCCGCCCACACCGCGGTGGCAGGGCACTCGCGCCTCGGCAAAACGGCCTTGTGGACTGCCGCACAAGACGAACGCTTCTGGTGCGCCATCTCCAACAACTCCGGCTACGGCGGCGCCGCCACCTCCAAGCACGGCAACGGCGAGCGCGTGCGTGATTTCCTGAATTGCGGCAGCTGGGACTGGTACTGCGAAAACTTCAAGCAGTTCGTCGATGAAAAGGAAGACCAAAAGCCCTACGACCAAGCGTATCTGCTTGCTCTCATCGCCCCGCGGTATCTGTGTGTCGGCTCGGCGGTGGAGGATCGCGGCGCCGACCCCGACAGTGAGTTCCTCACCTCGCTGTGGGCCTCGCAGGCGTGGGAGCTGCTGGGCGTGCCCGGTCTTGTCACTCCCAACCGCATGCCCAAGGTGGGCGAAGCCTTGCAGGAGGGCAACGTGGCCTATCACCTGCGTGCCGGCAGCCACTTCTTCGCGTGTGAAGACTGGCGCATCTACCTGCGCTTCTTAAATTCAAAAAGCTAAAAACCGCCCCCGCTCGGCAACGCCGAGCGGGGGCTTTCTTTATGCTTTCTCTTGTTTCTTTTGCAGTAGCTTAATGCCCCACAGCACCGCAAACAGCAGCACCAGGCACACAGGCAGCACCACCCACGCGCTTTGCACGAAGCCACACAGCACGTAGCCCACGAACGACACGGCGGCCGCCGTCAAGGCGTAGGGCAGCTGGGTCGACACGTGCGCAATGTGATCGCACTGTGCACCCGCCGAAGCCATGATGGTGGTGTCGGAAATGGGCGAGCAATGGTCGCCGCACACCGCACCTGCCATACACGCCGACACGGCGATCGTGGTGATCACGCCGTCCTGCGCACCAAACACGCTGAGCACGATGGGAATGAGAATACCAAACGTACCCCACGAGGTACCTGTGGCAAACGACAGCCCCACCGCAATGAGGAACACCACCGCCGGCAGGAACATGGCAAACGCACCGGCCGAGCCCTCCACCAGCTGCGAAATATAGATCTTGGCGCCCAGGCTGTCGGTCATGGTCTTGAGCGTCCATGCACAGGTGAGGATCATAATGGCGGGCACCATCAGGCGGAAGCCCTCGGGCACGCAATCCATGCACTTACGGAAGCTGAGCACACGGCGGCACAGGTAGAAGATCACCGTAAACACCACCGCAAAGAACGAACCGTAGGCCAAGCCCACCGAGGCATCGCTGTTGGAAAACGCCGTAATAAAATCAGCATATCCGTCGCTGCCCGCGGTAAAGAAGCCGCCCGAGTAGATCATCCCCACCACACAGGCCACGATCAAAAACACGATCGGCACCACCAGATCGCACACGCGGCCGCGGGGATTTACCTGCATTTCCTCCACCGCTGCGCGGGTCTCCACCGTGAACAAGTCGCCGTTTTTCGCGTTTTGCTCGTGCTTCTTCATCGGGCCGTAGTCAATGCCCGTCAGCGCCAAAAAGATCAGCATGGCAATGGTCAGCAGTGCATAGAAGTTGTACGGAATGGCACTAAGGAATAACGCCATACCGCTCGTGGCACCCGTGCCCTCCACAAAGCCCGACACCGCGGCCGCCCACGACGAAATGGGCGCAATAATACAAATCGGCGCCGCCGTGGCATCAATTACGTAAGCCAGCTTCGCGCGCGACACGTTCTGCTTGTCGGTCACGGGGCGCATTACCGAGCCCACCGTTAAGCAGTTAAAATAATCGTCCACGAAGATCAGCACGCCCAAGCACACGGTAGCCAGCTGCGCACCCACGCGGCTCTTAATGTGCGAAGTCGCCCAACGGCCGAACGCCGCCGAGCCGCCCGCGTTGTTCATCATGGCCACCAGCGCACCCAGCATCACTAAGAACACCAAAATACCCACGTTGTAGCTGTCCGACAAGCTGCCGATAAAGCCGGTGCCGATCACGTGGTTAACGGTGGTTTCAAAGCCGAAATTGGCATACAGCAAACCGCCTGCCAAAATACCCACGAACAGCGAGGAATACACCTCTTTGGTGATCAGCGCCAGCACAATGGCGATCAGCGGCGGCAGCAGCGACCAAATGGTAGCGTAGGCGGGAATGCTTTGCCGCACCGTCCCCAGTGCTGTCTGCAAATGCTGTTCAAACGACGGATCGGCCGCCAGATTATCGGCGTAGCCGTCCACGTACTCCTGTGCCGAAGCGCTGTCCGACAGATCGTACACCACGTCCCCCAGCGTAAAGCCGTTGTCGGTGGTTGCGGCATCGTCGCCCGTGGCACCGATGCCCATGGCGGTAACGGCGAACACCAGCACGCACAGCACCAGTGTCACCACAAACCGCGACAGTTTTTTGTTTCTCATACCGTTTCCTCCTTTTTTAACCAAATAAAAATCGCGGCCACGCACAAACAGAGCGGCCGCGATATACTTTACTTCGGTTAAAAAAGTATACGGTTGTCTTTTAGTGCGATAGCTCTCCACAAAACGTGACAGTCGTGCACATATTCTGTGCACGCCCAGCAAGCACACGGCGGGCAGCCGTGAACCGCTTCGGCGGCGTTCCCTTTCGCATACCGTACTGCCCGTACCTGCCGTATGCTACTGATGAAAGCCGCGCCTCTATCTGCGATTTTTATTTAATTTGTTATCACTTTATCATAGAATTCTCGATTTGTCAACACCCGCTGCATGATCTCATCAAACGACCGCCAGTGCAGCGCCGTATGCTTCCGCACGCGGCGTGCCACCTCCTCCAGCACACGAAGTCCCGCCCACGTGCCGTTTGAGAACAACGCCTGCCAGTGAGTCAGCAGCACAGGCATCGTCCCCTGCCGTACCGCTTCAAGAATATCGCCTGCCGTACCGTCGGCGGTGATAAAGTGATCGGCCAAGTCGGCAACGTAGGCTTCGGAGCACTCGCCCGACAAGATCGTCTGCCAAAAATAATCTTCAACCGTCCCGGGGATCGACACCAGCCGCCGTCCGTTTTCGTCAAGCGCCACCCATGGCTGAACGTTCGGCTCGTGGCTGAAATAACGGCAAAAATACCATCCGTCACGGCGGCCGCACACCGTCGCCAACGCTTCGGCAATCGCAACCGTGTACTCGTCCTCCACCTGTTCACCGAAATTCCACGGCGAGGTCACACCCGTGGGAAAAAGCCCTGCCTCACGCAGCAGCGCCAATGCCTTGGCAATATACGGTGTCAGCGCGGTGCGATCCTGACGATTCGACCACACCGCCTCGTTTTCATCGGTCATCACGCCGGTGGTCAGTTCCATCGCGCCGGCGTGCGTAAGCATTTCGGGACAAAGCGAAAACCGCGGCGCCACCCGCGTTTTCACAGTATTTAGCCACTGAGCCAGCACGGCAGGCTCCACGCCGTCAATGCTGTCGGCCACGCTGCCCAAGCCCTTGGGGCACGGCACCACGCTGAATTTGCCACGAATATCGTATCGCTCAATGCACTCGCAAAACGCTTCCAAAAACGCGTGCGGCACCGCAGGAACAATAGGCTCGCCCTTGGCGGTCACGCGGTCGGGATATTGTAAATAATAGAAATGATGATGCGGCATCGGATCGTCGATAATCAACGAAATAGTATTGTTCATCGCACCCACCCCTTTTGCCTTTACCATACCACAACGCTCCGGCAAAATCAATCCCCCAAAAGCAACAAACCAGCCCCTTGCCTCCCTCTGACGAGGGAGGTGTCACGGCATCGCCGTGACGGAGGGAGAGAAAACAGACACCGCCGCCAACCTTTCGGTTGACGGCGGTGCTTTGCTATCTGTTCAATTTATCCGATCCACACGCCGCTGGCGTTAAACTTGTAGGTCTTGCCGCCGATCACGCGCGTGCCGGTCACCATGTAGCCGTTGGCATCCAGATAATACCACTGGCCACCATCGTACAACCATTGCGACTTGGTCATGCTGCCGTTGCCGTTTAAGTAGCACCAGCCCACGCTGTCACGCTTCCAGCAATTCGTCACGGCATAACCGTCGGCGCCCACGTAGCACCAACCCACGCTGTCACGCACCCAGGCGTTGGTCATCATAGCACCGCTTGAACCGAGGTAGACCCAACCCTTGCTATCCTTTTTCCACGCGTTAGCTACCATATAGCCGTTAGCGTTCAGGAAATACCACTT